>NZ_BAUC01000022.1 GCF_000474215.1 Edwardsiella hoshinae NBRC 105699 = ATCC 33379
AATTAAAAATAATTAATTTAAATCAATAGATTAAATCATTAATTGGATAAGGTTCGCGGGGGAAACCGCGCGCTGAGTCGCAACGGCCAGTTCGCTTCCCCGCCTGTGATGAGAGAAAAACTATGAGTACGTCTAGTGGCAACAAAATGGGCGTGGTACAGCTCACCATTCTGACCGCAGTGAACATGATGGGCTCCGGGATTATCATGCTGCCGACCAAGCTCGCCTCCGTCGGCACCCTGTCGATCCTCTCCTGGCTGGTCACCGCCTTCGGCAGTCTGTGCCTGGCCTATGGCTTCGCCAAGTGCGGTATGTTCAGCCGCAAGTCTGGCGGAATGGGCGGTTACGCCGAATACGCGTTCGGTAAATCGGGCAACTTCATGGCCAACTTCACCTACGCCATCAGCCTGGTGATCGCCAACATCGCCATCGCCATCTCCGCCGTCGGCTACGGCGCGGTGCTGTTTGACTGGCATCCCAGTCCGATCATGACCTGCATCGCCACCATCGCCATCATCTGGCTCACCACCGTGGCGAACTTTGGCGGGGCGCGCATCACCGGCCGCATCGGTGCCATCACCGTCTGGGGGGTGATCATCCCGGTGGTCGGCATCTCCCTCATCGGCTGGTTCTGGTTCAACCCCACGATGTATATCCAGGCCTGGAATCCGCATCACCTGCCCTTCACCTCCGGTCTGGGGGCCTCCATCGCCATGACCCTGTGGGCCTTCTTGGGACTGGAGTCCGCCTGCGCCAACGCTGACGCCGTCGAGAACCCAGAGAAGAATATCCCGGTGGCCGTGTTCGGCGGCACGCTGATCTGCGCCATCGTCTATATTCTTTCCACCAACGTGATGGCCGGCTTTGTCCCCAATATGGATCTGGCCAGCTCTACCGCCCCATTTGGTCTGGCCTTCTCCTATATGTTCGACCCGACGGTGGGCAAGGTCATCATGGCGCTGATGGTCATTGCCTGCATCGGCTCGCTGCTCGGCTGGCAGTTTACCGTCGCACAGGTATTCAAGTCTTCCGCCGACATCGGCTACTTCCCGCAGATCTTCGCCAAGGTAACCGCCAAGGATGCGCCGATCGCCGGGATGATCCTCCTCGGGGTGGCGCAAAGCATTCTGTCGCTGATGACCATCAGTCCATCGCTGAATAATCAGTTCAACTCGCTGGTCAACCTGGCGGTGGTCACCAACCTGATCCCCTACATCCTGTCGATGGCGGCGCTGATCCCGATGCACCGGCTCTACAAGATGGCCAATAAGACCCATGTGATGATCCTGTTCACCACCCTCGTCGGCACGCTCTACAGCTTCTACGCCCTCTACTCCTCCGGCTCCGACGCCATGCTGATGGGGTCGCTGGTCACCTTCGCCGGCTGGAGCTTCTACGGCTTGTTCGTGCGCGACAGCAACACCTGCCCGCAGCAGGTATAACACGGCGAGAACAGCCACGCGCCCTGATACCAGGCCGATGCGTCTCTCCGGGGGAGACGCGTCGGCCCACGCGGGCCCCGAGAGCAAGAACGGGTTATCGGCGCGGCATACTTACGCCGCACCCGTCTTCGCTCCCGACACGCCGCCCGACAGCGCCGGCGGCTAGCATCTCCGTACTGCTCCCCTCGCCCCGGACTCCGCGCGCCAGGGATGCCTTGGCGCGTTCTTCACCTCGCCCCGCCGCGACAGCGCGTCGCCTTACCAATAATAAAACGTGATTTCAATTTAATTGAATTGGTAGACCGCTGACAGTAGACTACACCAGACACGCGGATGGATTTCCGCCCCCGCGGGCGACCCCGCGGCGGAGATCGCCGCCCTTCTCTTGGGTTACGATGTAAGGATATGTTGTGAAAATTGCACTAATGATGGAAAACAGCCAGGCCGCCAAGAACGCCGTGGTGTTGCAGGAGCTTAATGCCGTCGCACAGGCCGGCGGACATCAGGTCTATAACGTTGGCATGCGCGACGAACAGGATCACCATCTGACCTACATTCACCTGGGGATCATGGCCAGCCTCCTGCTCAACGCCAAGGCGGTCGATTTCGTGGTCACCGGCTGCGGCACCGGCCAGGGCGCGCTACTCTCTCTCAACGCCCATCCGGGCGTGGTATGCGGCTACTGTATCGATCCGGCCGACGCCTTCCTGTTCGCCCAGATCAACAACGGTAACGCCCTCTCCCTGCCGTTTGCCAAGGGCTTCGGCTGGGGTGCCGAGCTGAACCTGCGCTACATCTTCGAGAAGGCCTTCGCCGGTGAGCGCGGCCAAGGGTATCCGCAAGAGCGCCGCGAGCCGCAGGTTCGCAACGCCGCCATCCTCAACCAGGTCAAGGCGGCGGTGATCAAGGATGATTATTTAGATACCCTGCGTGCCATCGATGGCGAGCTGCTGAAGACCGCCGTCGGCGGCGAGCACTTCCAGCAATGTCTGTTCGAACAGGGCCAGGACGCGGCGATCCTCGACTTCGTGCGTAGCCTGTTGGCCGCCTAAGCCGATACGCCAATAGCCCAACGCCGCCCATTGGGCGGCGTTGTCATTGCGGCGCAAGCCACGGGACATTACGACTCCAACGCCAGGCGGCCGGCCGGCGCGGCCATCGGCTGCGGACGGGAAACCCGCAGCGAACAGCACAGGGTGACCAGCAATAGGGCGAAGATCAGATAGAAGGTCGCCATAAAGCCGCCGAACAACGCCGCGACCAGCGAACCGATGATACTGCCGACGCCGAAGCCCAGGTAGATCACACCGTAGTTTTTGGTCAGGTTATTCAGGCCGAAGAAGTCGCTGACCAGCGAAGGATAGACGGTGATGGTGCCGCCGAAGCTGAAGGCGATGCAGGCGACCGCCAGGTAAAATAGCGTCTCATTCAGCGGTACGAACAGCAACAGCGCCATCCCCAGCAGCGTCACCACTTGCGCTAACGCGATCACCCGAATGCGCGCCATCTTATCCGACAACACCCCCAGCACCAGACGCCCAGCCAGGTTGGCGACGGCGATCACCGCGACCGCCCCGGCGGCGATGCCGCTGGCGAGGTGCGCCATATGCTCACCGATATCCTTAGCTACCCCGATGACATACAAGCCACTCATGCAGGCGGAGAGGAAGATCAGCGCCAAGATCCAGTACTGCGGCAGACGCATCGCCTGGGCCAGCGTGAAGTCGACCCGGCTGTCCGCCTCGGTGCCCTGGGCGTGGGTCACCTGACGCTGCGGCGCATCGCGCATCAGCAGGCTGCCACACAACACCATCACCATGGCGATGATGCCCCAATAGACGAAGGCCTGCGCCAGGCCGACCTGGCTCAACAGCACGCCGTTGATAAACTTGAAGCCCAGACTACCCAGACCATAGGCGCCGATGGCGCAGGCGGAGACCAGCCCCTTGCGCTGCGGGAACCATTTCACACAGTTAGAGAGCGTCATCAGGTAACCGGCGCCGTCGGCCAGGCCGACCATCACCCCGGCACACAAATAGAGCATCAGCAGGTTATGGGCGTGAGCGGTCAGGAAGAAGCCGACCCCCAAGGCGATCCCCGCCCCCTGTGTCACGCGCCGCACCCCGAAACGCTCCTGTAACTTTCCGGCCAATGACGACGCCAGAGCCAGCGACAGACTGAGCAGGCCAAAGGTAAAGGCGACCTGGCTCACCGGCTCGTCGAGGCGCTGCGACAGTTGGGCGTTGAACAGGCTCCAGGTATACACCGAGCCGAGGGCAAACTGGGTAATGACCGTACCGATCAGCGTCAGTACGCGGGTACGTTGGCGGGAATGCGGTTCCATAGTTACCTCGTGAATGTCGGATGGCGGCAGCGACATGGCTGCCGAATACTCGGCACTATAGGCGCACGCCCGCGCAAGGCGGGCGAAAAAGGCATGAGATGCACGATGAGGGGAATGAAATGCAGCCCATGGGGAATGGAATGCAGGCTATAAACGCATCAATTGGCGAAATGCCTTGATGTTGCTGCGGCTGACCGGCACCTCGAAATCGAGATCATGCAGATGGATCAGGTAAGTGCTATTGAACCAGGGCACGATCTCACTGATCTTGTCGATGTTGACGCAATAGGAGCGGTGACAGCGAAAGAAGCGCTCCGTCGGCAGCCGGCTAATGAATTCGCTGAGGCTCATCGACAAGACGAAGCGATCGTCTCGGGTATATACGTAGGTCAGCTTCTCGTCGGCCTCGGCATAGTAGATCTGCTCACAGGGGGTAACGATGATGCGCTCGCCCTTGGTGAGGTTGACCGTCGCCGCCGCGCCGCCACTCTCCGGCGCGTTGAGGCGCGGGCGACATGCCTGTTGTTCCAGCTGTTGCAACACCTGGATGATACGTGCCTCGTTATACGGTTTGAGAATGTAATTAAACACCGCCAGCTCGAAGGCCTCGGCGGCAAACTCCTTGTAGGCGGTCACGAAGACCACCGCCGGCCCCTCCTCGCCGCGCGGCTGGCTTAGCAGGTTGCGCGCCAGCATCATCCCGTCGATGGCGGGGATCTGGATGTCGAGGAACACCACATCCACCCGGTGCGCCTGCAAGTATTTGAATGCCTCCAGGCCATCCTCAAACTGCGCCAGTACCCGGATCTGACTGTGACGCCCGATCAGGTAGGCCAACTCTTCGCGTGCCAGATACTCGTCTTCAACAATGATCGCCGTCAGCATGGGCCCCTCCCGATTTCGGCAAAGAGAAACAGACTTCGGTTCCCGGCTCTAAGCGGCGGATCTCCAGCCCCTCACCATAGAGCAGCAACAGGCGCTGCTGCACATTACTCAGGCCGATACTGTCGCCGCTCGACTCGCCGCGCGCCACCTGATCGATCACCGCCTGGCTGATGCCATACCCGGTATCGCGCACCGCAATGCGCACCCGATCCGGCTCATCACGCACCTCGATAGTCACCTGCCCCGGCCCGCTGCGCGGCTGAATGCCGTGCAGGATGGCGTTCTCCACCAGCGGTTGCAGCAGCAGGCTGGGCAAGGCGATCGATACCGCATCCACGGCGAAGATCACCTGTAACCGATCGCCGAAGCGGGCCTGCTCGATGGCGACGTAGTTACGCACCTGCATCAGCTCCTCCGCCAGATCGATCAACCGATCGCCACGCGCCAGATTGTAACGCAGGTAGTCGGCCAGCGAGGCGATCAGTTGGCGCGCCTTCTGCGGGTCGAGACGGATCAACGACGAGATGGCATTCAGGGCATTAAACAGGAAGTGAGGATTGATCTTGCTCTGCAACGCGCTGAACTCGGCCTTACGTGCCCCCTCGCGCAGCTGCTCCATGCGCGCCACCGCCATCTGGGTCGACATCAGTTGCGACAGCCCCACCGCCAACTCGCGCAGTGCGTCGGTGATGCGATAACGGCGGCGATAGTAGATCTTCAACGTCCCGGTCACCGCCGCCTGCTGCTCACGCAGCGGAATGATGATCACCGAATGGAAGTCCGACAGATTATAGCTACTCAGGTTATTGTTCAGCAGGATCTGCCCGCTCTCCACCGCCTCGCGCGTCAGTTGGCTGATGGCGTGATGCCCCTCCAGCGCGTAGCATTCGCGCCCGGCACCGGCATAGGCCAGCACATCCTGGGTATCGGTGATCGCCACCGCATCGGCGCCGATCTCGCGGCGAATGATCTCGCACACCGACTCGAAGGCGCTACGGGTGATCTGGCGAAAATAGGGCAAAGTCTGGTTGGCGACATCCATCGCCAACTTGGCCTGACGCGCGGCGATCAACGCCTTCTCATCGTTGAGATCCTGCACCAGACGGATGATCAGGCCGATGCAGATCGCCCCGACAATCATCGGCAGTCCGATCTTACTGACGATGGCGATCCCCACGGCATGGGGTTGGGTCAGCAACAGGATCAACAGCATGGTCAACCCCTCGCACGCCATCCCGGCCAAGATGCCATACAGCCAGAGGCGCGAGCGGCGCGCACGGTAGTAGATCAGCGTCGCCAGCAGCCCGGCTACCACACTGCTCAGCAGGCAAGGCAACGAGGTATACCCGTCCACATCGATCAGATAGCGGTGGACGCCGGAGACGATGCCGGCGGGGATGCCGACCCAGGGGCCGAACAGGATGCCGCCGGCGATGATGGCGATGATACGCACATTGATCAGCGCCCCCTCGACCCGCAGACCGGTATAGGTGCTAAACACCGCGAAGGCGCAGAACAGCACCGACACGGTAGCCAGTTCCAGGGCCGAATGGTTTTGTTTTTGCAATAACGATTGAAAGGGGCGAATGCGGGTCAGAAAGAACAGCATCATCAGCATCAATGCCGCCCGCTCGAACACGGCCAGCAGCCGTAGGAAATCACTGATCACGTCGCTACCTCACCGGGTAGTGTGGCCGCGCACGGCCAGAAGGAACCTTTACCGGGAGCGCGCCGGGTTTCCCCCGCGCGACTCCGGTCACTTAGGCCGGCATCCCTGCGGCGTGAAACTGCGGCAGCCACTGGCGTTGGGCGGCGTACAGCTCGTCGAACATCTGTTGGATCTGATCCAAGGTACAGACCGCGGCGGTCAGCGGATCGAGGGAGAGGGCATAACGCGCCGCCTCCAGATCGCCGTTCAGCGCCGCCTGTACCACCAGCTCTTGCACGGCGATATTGCTCTTACACAGGCTGGCGCACTGGGTCGGCAAGCGCCCCATCGCCTGCGGATGCAGGCCGTCGCCATCCACCCAGATCGGCACCTCGACCACACACTCCGCCGGCAGGTTCTCCACCAGCAGTCCCTGCGGCTGACGGTTGGCCATATTGCCGTTGATACGCGTCCGCTCCCCGCTGAGCTGCGCGCTGATCAGCTTCGGCGCGTTAAGCATGTTCGGCGCGATGACGAAGGGGCGTTCGCCCGCCAGTTGGGCATCGATCTCCGCCTTGCCGGCGGCGTGCACCTGCTCCTCTAGGGCCAACAGATTCCAGCGCTGCGGCAGGAAACGGTCGATCATCGCCGGGTTCTTACGGAAATAGGGCAAGTAGTCGCTACAGTGCCAGTGGTTCTCGGTACACCACAGGCCGAAGAAGCGCAGCACCTCGCAACGCACCCCGTCCGCCTGGCGCACCCGTGGGTCATCCGCCAGGGCGCGAACCCGCGGCAGCAAATCCTCCCCCTGGCGTGACAACTGGGTGATCCAGGTCATGTGGTTGATACCGGCGAAGCCGTACTCGATGTCTGCCGGAACCTCATGGTACATCAGACGTTGCCAACGCTGCGGCGTGGAGGGATGGTCGACCCACGGCCCCAGTCCCAGGTAACCAGCCAGCTGCGCCACGGTATAGCGCACCCCGTAGCACAGGCCGATGCTACGCACCGCGCTGGCCTCTTTCGCCGCCCACGTCAAGGGTGCCAGCGGGTTAGCGTAGTTGATGAACAGCGCCTGCGGACACAGCGCCTCCATGTCACGCAAGATAGCCAGCATCGGCGGGATATGGCGCAGGGCGCGGAAGATGCCGCCCGGCCCCAGGGTGTCTCCGACCTCCTGGATCACCCCATAGCGGGCCGGGATCGCCATATCCAGCCGCCAAGGCGCCAGACCGCCCACCTGGATGGCGTTAATGACGAAGTCGGCGCCGCGCAACGCGCTGCGGCGATCGGTGGTGTGACGCACCGTCACCCTCACCCCGGACTGGGCCACCATCATGCTGATCAACCGCTGGCTACGCGCCAGGACCTGCTCATCCAGATCCATCAGGATGATCTCGCTGCCCTCCAGCACTGGGCTGGCCAACAGGGCGGAGATGATCTGACGCGAAAACATGATGCTGCCCGCGCCGATCAGTGTAATTTTGCTCATGGAATTGCCTTACTCAATACGCTGCGCCACGGCGCAGCCTTAACGCCGCCGCGGGCGACGCTGCAACAGGGCGCCGTGTGTCACCAGCGCTAACAGGATGATCACCCCATACACCAGCCGGGTCCAGAAGCCGTCGAGACCGGCGCTGATGATCCCCGCCTCCAGCATGCCGATGATGCAGGCGCCGAACAGGCTACCGATCAGCGAGCCGCGTCCGCCCAGCACCGAGGTGCCGCCGATAAACACCGAAGCGAACACCAGCAACATGTAGCCCTGCCCCTGATTCGGCCACCAGCTGCTCATCTCGACGCTGAGCAACACCCCGACCAAGGCGGAGAGAATGCCCATCACCATAAACAGCCAGAAGCGGGTAGCGTTGACCGGCACCCCCATCAGACGCGCCGACTCGGGATTATCGCCAATGAAGTTGATCTGATCGCCGAAGCGGTGACGCGCCAGGTAGAGCCACATCACCAGGGTTGCCAGTAGCCCCCACAGGCTCTGTGCCGGCAACCAATCGCCCAGACGACCCACCAGCAGGGTGGCCAAGCCATCATCACGCAGCGTCGGCAGGCTGATCGCCAGCCCGTTCGCCAACACCGTCGACAGCCCGCCGAGAAAGAACTGAGTGCCGATGGTGGCAATAATCGAGGGAATGTTAAGGCGCACCACCAACAGGCCGTTCAACAGCCCGCACAGCAGGCCGCTGAGCAGCGCGCCGCCCAACGCCAACAGGCCGGAGCCGGTATGCTGATACAGCCAGGCGAAGACGAAGCCGCCCAACGCCACCACCGAGGGAAAACTGAGGTCGATCTCGCGAGCGATGATCAACAGCGTCATCCCCAGCGCTAACAGCACCGTCAACGGAATGGTAGAGAGCAGCGAGGTATAGATCCGCGCATGCAGAAAAGTCACCGGGCTGATGACGGTGAACAGCAGCCACAGCAGCAGCAGGATCAGGCCGGTCAGCAACGGCGCCCGGTGACGGGAAAAAAACAGTTTCATCGACTCATGACCTCACGGCATCCAATAGGGCCTGCTGTAGGCTGGCCAGCGTCAATTGCGCCTTGTGATAGCTGGCGACGATCGCCCCGCGATCCATCACCACAAAACGGTCCGCCACCCGGTAAGCATCGGCCATGTTATGGGTGATCAGTAGGCAGGCACGCCCTTGGCTGCGCAGCTGTTCGATAAAGCGCAGCACCTTCTCGACTTCACCGAGGGAGAGGGCGGTGGTCGGCTCATCCAGGATCACCAGACGCGCATCAAACAACATCGCCCGACCGATGGCTAACCCTTGGCGTTCACCACCGGAGAGCTGGCCGACCAGCGCATCGACGTTAGCGCCGACGCCGCGAAAGTTGAGCTGTTGTAGCAGCGCCTGTGCCCGGCGCCGCTCCTCGCGCTCGTCGATAAAGCCCCAGCGATTACGCAGATGGCGGCCCAGGAACAGGTTACGCCATAGCGATTGGCCCAGTCCCAGCGCGCCATTCTGGTAGACGGTCTCGATCCCCTGGCGGCGCGCGCCCAGCACATCGTAACGTCGCCCGTCGACCGCCTGCCCCGCCACCTTCAGCGTGCCGCTATCGAAGCGCTCGGCGCCGGCGATCGCCCGGATCAGGGTCGATTTACCGGCGCCGTTATCCCCCAGCAAGGCTACCACCTCACCGGGGAACAGCTGAAAGTGAATATCGCGCAGGGCATGAACCGGGCCGAACCATTTGTTCAGCCCGATCAGTTCCAGCGCAGGTTGCATCATCAACGCAGACCTTTGCTCGCCAGCGGCGCGATCAGCCCGATGTTCTCTTTAGAGACGAAGCCCGCGCCAGTGTTGATGTCCAGGCCAGAGAAGCCATAACGCTTGGTCAGGACGATCTGTACCACGGAGAGGTAGCCCATCAGGTAGGGCTGGGCATCGGCCACCAGCTGTACATAACCGGACTTGATCGCCTCGGCGGTCGCCGGCGACAGGCTGAAACCGGCCACATAGACGTCGCCCGGCTTGATACCGGCATTACGCATCAGGTTGCCCATCTGCGCGGTCAAGGCACCGTGATCGACCAGCACCATTTTCACGTCCGGGTGGGTCGCCATGTAGGCGGTAAAGGCCGGGGCGCCCAGTGAGGGATCTTTATCCACCTCCGGTGAGATTTGCAGGAAGTCGACTTTCACGCCGGCCTGCTCCAACCCCTTGATCAGCCCCAGGGTCGATTCGCTGCGCGCGGCCCGATCCTTCAGCCCCCAGACCAACGCGCGATCGCCGGCCTTCAGGCCGCTGCGACGCACCGCCTCTTTCGCCAGACGGAGGCCACGCACCGCGTTGTTATCGCCGACGTAACCGAAGCCCTTGCTCTGCTCGGCCTCCATGGTGCCCGGCAGTTCGGTATCGATGGAGGTCACCAGGATGCCCTTATCGATCGCCTCCTTGATCAACGGCTGATAGGCGGTATCGCCCGGCAGACCGATCACCACGATGCCGGTCGGCTTGGCCGCCAGCGCCTGCTTAAAGTTTTCGATCATCTTCTGCGGCTGCCAGTCGGAGTAGACCAGACGCAGATCGACGCCCAGATCTTCCGCCGCCTGCTTGGCGCCGTTCTGCACCACCGTCACGTAGGACTCGCCGACCGGGCCGCCCACGTCGAACCAGATGCTCATCCCCTTACCCGACGGTTCGGCCGACGCCGTGTTCGCCCCAACGCAGCCCAATGCCAACAACGCGGCCGCCGCAATTCCTTTGATCTTGCGAGAAATACCCATCATTATCACCTTAATTATTTATAGGGTGGGCGGCCCCTTGCCTCTGACCGCCCCATCGTCGCGTCCGGGACATAAAAAAGACGACCCTCTCGTCGTCCTTCGTCATGCCACCCGCTTACGCGGAGGAAATATATTAGGCGTTTTTATGCTCGCGCTAAAGCCCCCCTCTTGCCGCCGGAGCGATACCACTGCAACGGTCTGTGCGTTAAACTACCCTGCCGCGCTCCGCGCGCGCCCCCTCACTTCGCGGGGCGGAGACGGCCAACGAACAATAATAATGCAACGACGTCACCTGCGTGGCGCCTCACTCGGCGGCGCTCGGAGACAGCCATTTTCATACGTTAAAGGAAAAGACCATGTCCAACTCACGGGCCACGCTTCTGGTCGAGCGCATCAAGGATGCGCTGAAAGGCAACCGACCACAGACCAGCGAGATCAATGTACAACTGGTCGAAGACAGCTCCTTTGGCCCGGTCAAGATCGTCATGTTTCTGTGGAGTGTGGCGGATAACGACCTCAATGCCGACATCGTCGCCCAAGAGGCGCTGTTTCTACTCAGGGATGAAGATATCTACGTCTCGTTCCACAAGACGCGCCGCCGCGACGGCGAACGCCTGCTGACCATCACCCAACCGCTGGAGCCGAACAATCCCAAATACAGCTACGGCAACCTGCGCGGCTTCACCTCGCTGTGGCTGATCCAGGCCACCGGGGCGGAAAAACTGAAACAGGCCAACGCCGAGCATGGCGACGGGCGCATCATCCGCCGCTAACGCCCGCGCGGCGCCGTGGCGCGGCGCCTTATTAGCCCCATGTTACGGTTTAGCTGCGGCCTGTGGCGCCGTCGGCGCACTAAAGTCGTAACGTGCCAACAGCGTGCGGCTCTGACCATGACTATCCGTCTCGCTGATCCCCAAGCCGATCGCCTCGACGCGCTGGGCGCTAAAGTGTTGGCCGTAGCGTTGCATAAACTGGCTCAAGGCGGCATGGTCACTCTGCGCCAGCAGGGTGATATGGGGATCGAAGTGTGTAAAGACGTTCGGGCTGCCATACTGGGCAAACGCCGCCTTCTTCTCCGGATAGGCATTGACCCAGGCCGGCATCGCCGCCGACTTATCACGATAGGGCGAGAGGCGCTGCACCAGGCTGTCCGACAGGCGCTGCAACGACGGGCTGTTTTGCACCGCGATCATCAGCCAGTCGCCACGCGTCTGGGTCAGATGGGTTAGCTGCAACGGGAAGGGCTGCCATTGGCGACTCAACGCCGCCACCTCACGCTGTAAGCGGGGCAAGGCATCGGGACCATAATCGGCCAGATAGAGCGTGACATGGGGCATAAACCCCTGGCGCGCCAGGCTGGTGAGGCCACACTCTGCCAGCTGTTCGCTGGTCTGCGTGATCAGGGTATTGACCCCGGCGCTCGGGATGATGAACACATCATAGCTTTTACCCGGCGCCGCTCCCCAAGCGCTCCCTGCCAGTAAACACAGCAGCGCGCAACCGGCTACCCCCTGTCTCATGTCGCCTCCTCGTCGTTCGTCTCGTTACTTGACCATGATGCGCTCAACGCATGACTCGGCCAGCATAAGCTCGCTATCATCCGCGGCCAGCGCCGGTAAAAATGCGATCACACTCAAGAAAACGCCTGTCGATACAACCAGAAACAAACAACATAAGCCGTTATAGTTAACGTTTCCCTCCTGCACCACAGGCTCAGTCGTGTACCGCCCCTCGCGCCTAACGGCGCGGTGGCTACACATCCGGTTAGCTCTGCGCCGTTCCCTGACGGCGCGCCGCCAGGGCATAGTGGGTAAGCGCCTCATAACTGCGCCGATCGACAATGAACAAGATGCTGAACAGAAAGATCACCATGAAGATCACCGCGCTGCCAAACGCCAGCGGAAAGCCATAGGCCGAGGCGATAGCGGTCAGGATCAGCGAGTTCAACGCCCCCATGATGTTCAACACCCCATTAAAAATGCCATACACCATCCCGGTCGACGCCTGATTGGGGGAGATATCGATAATATTCACCGCCCAGGCACCGACAGTCAGGTTCATAAACAGCTGCACCAGGCCGATCAAGATGGCGGTCAACCGCCCCAGTCCGCTTTGAGCGGTCATCAACGACGCCACGACGCACAATACCGCCAAAAACATCGGCAATGCCGTGCCAATCCGGCGCGCCGTCAACCGGTTATAACGTCGCACCAACCGATCATTAAATGGGCCGGATAACAGAAAACCGATAAAACCCATAAAGGCGCCGAGGCTCGACCACAGGGCGCTTTTCAGAATATCCATGTGGAAGGTGTAATACATATAACTGGGAACCCAGTTAAGAAAGGTAAATAAAATATAACCGAAGGTTAGGTAGATCAGCAGCATGCCGATCCCGGTACGCGAAGTAAATACCCGGCGGATCCCCGGCCAGTCAATTTTCTCCTGACGCGCGTCGACCATATTGCCAATCCAGGTCAGCTCCTGCCGATTGACGCGCGGATCATCCGCCGGACTATCACGCACTACCCACAGCCAGAGCGGCAACAACAACAGACCGGCGCCACCAAAGAGGACAAACGCCCAGCGCCACCCCAACGAAACGACAATCCAGCCCACCAAAATACTGCCGATAGCGGGGCCAAGATATTGCCCCGATCCGGCTAAGGTATAAGCCGTAGAGCGCTCGGACGGCGCCGCCCAACTATTCGCCGCCTTGGCATTAAAGGGCCAGATCGGCGCCTCCCCGACGCCCATCAAGCCACGGATAATAAACCAGCCGGTGAGGGTACTGGCGAAGGGCGAAGCGATGGTAAAGAGTGACCACCAGCCAAAGGCGGCAAAGATCCCCCAACGTAGTCCTAATTTATCCGCCAACCATCCCCCAGGGAAATTAAACAAGGCATAGGCCATCCCCCAGACAAAAGAAATATCACCGATCTCGGCCAGGCTAAAATGCAAATCTCGCTGAATATCTGGAATAGACACGGAAAAGTTCACCCGGTCCATATAATTAATTGCGATGACTATAAACATCAGCAATATAATCAAATAACGCCGTCTGGTCATAGCGACTCCTTAAAAATAAGGCGGCTATCTCACCATTGAGTACGGCATATCATTTGTGACAGTAATCAAAGTCACGGGTAACAGTTATCACCATTTTATTTCGATAACCGTTTTTTTGTTAGACTTCGTGTGGCGCTAACCTGCAACACCATTACTCGGCTTTCGGCCATGCAGCGCGAGTTGGCGCAAGTGCGCGCAGAGGGGGTCGCGCTGGATCGGGAGGAGAATGAGCTAGGGGTTTCCTGCATCGCCGTGCCGGTGTTCGATATCCGCCAGCGCGTCAGCTACTCGGTCTCCGTCTCTCTCTCCAGCGCCCGTCTGGCGCAGATTGGGCTGGAGACCCTGCTCCCCCCTCTGCGCGCCACCGCCGAGGCCATCTCCGCCGAGCTGGGATTTAACGGGTAGGCCGTCGTGGGCCAGAGGTCGCAGCGTGCCTAGGCGCTTTGCCGGGCGACGAATTTATAGGGGAAGCTCACCGTCTGCGGCGTGCCGGGACGTTCGGCGTCCGGCTCCGCTAGCCAACGCTGTAGACGCTTCGCCGCCTCATGCGCCATCTTGGCGTAGTCGATACGCAGCGAGGTTAACGAGGGGTGGATCTGGTCGCAATTGGCGGAGCCTTCGACGCAGGCCAGCGCCAACATGCCGGGCAGCTTGATCAGCCGCCGCTGGCATTCGAACAGCACCCCCAGCGCGATGGCCTCGTGACTGCATACCACCGCCTCCAGCTCCGGCTGGCGGGTCAACATGTCGCTGATGGCCTGGCGGCCAAACTCCATCGTCGCCACATAGGGCGTGGTAATGCTCTGTTCGGCGCTGTAGTTATGGTGCAGCATCGCCCGGCTCCAGCCGCTCAGCTGTTGCCCTTGCATCTTGCGTCCCATCTGGGCGCCGATATAGCCGATGCGCTGGTGCCCCTGCCGTAGCAGGTACTCGGTGAGGAAGTAAGCCGCGTCGCCGATATTGCTCTGTAGGTTCAGGGCGAAGGGGTATGCGTCCTCGCCGGCGGCGCAGATCACCGGCAACGCGCTATTGGCGAGCAGCTCGACGGCCTGCTCCGCATTCAGCGCGCCGAACACCACCAGGGCCGCCGGGCTACTCTGCAACAGCGTAGAGAGCACCTCGGCCTCCTTCTTCGCCTGGTAATCGTGACAGCCGATGACCACCTGATAGCCGTTGTCGTTCAACGCCGCCTGCAACGATTGCAGGAACACCGAGCTGGCGTAATCACGCAGCGAAGGGACAACCACCGCCACCGTACGGCTCTGTCCCGATGCCAGTATCCCCGCCGCCGAGTTCGGGATATAGCCTAATTCGGCGATCGCCTGCTCGATCTTGGCGCGCAGCTTGGCGGAGACGAGATCGGGGGTGCGTAGCGCGCGCGACACCGTCATCGATCCGACACCGGCCCGTTGTGCAACCTCTTGCAGAGTGACGCGCCCGGTGCCTTTTCTCTTGCGTATTTTTTCCATGAAGTAGGGGGTATTCACATTGATCACTGACCGCCTTACGGTAGCACAGCTTGCCGCCAATGATCAGCGCAGCGCTGCGCTTTGCCAATCGGCGATCTAATTGCACGCCAAAATGATAGCGCTATCACGAAATCACATCGGCGAACTAGATAGCGCTACCATTGCTCTCTACTATGCCTTTCACAAGAGAATCATTTAAAAAAACAGCCGACATGACCAGGAGCCGATTGAATGTTGACGACGCTGCTTACCCCCAACGTCATTCAGGTTATCGAGCAGGTAACGGACTGGCGTGAGGCGATTCAAACCGCCTGTGCCCCACTGATAGAAAATAATGCGATTACCCCTGGCTATGTCGAGGCCATTATTCAGTCGCATAACAAGATCGGCCCCTATTATGTGCTGGGCCCCGGCATGGCGATGCCGCATGCCCGTCCGGAAGATGGCGTTAATCAATTGGCATTAGGCCTGACCGTGATTAAACACGGCGTCGAATTCGGCTCTGCCGGTAACGATCCGATTAAATTACTGATCGTATTGGCCGCCACCGACAGTAATAGCCACATCGGCATCATCGCCAAACTCGCCGAACTGTTCGATAACCAAGACGATATCGATAGGCTGCAACAGGCAGAAAGCGTCGATGAGATTCTGCAAGTCATCGCGCGTTATTAATCACTGATTACACCGAGGGAATAATTATGAATATCACCGTAGTATGCGGTAACGGTTTAGGCACCAGTCTGATGATGGAAATGAGCATCAAGACCATCCTAAAAGATCTTCAGGTCAACGCCGAGGTTAACCACGTTGACTTAGGCTCCGCCAAAGGTACCGCCAGCGATATTTTCGTCGGTACCGCCGATATCGCCGAGCAGCTGGTAGCGCAACAGGTCGGCGGCGAGATCGTCGCGCTGGATAACATGATCGATAAAGTGGCGATGAAAGAGCGTCTGAGCGTCGCCCTACGTAAACTCGGCGCACTCTAGTGGAGGCAGCATGTCATTCTTCCGTTTTCTGATGCAGGATGTGCTGTCCGAGCCGGCGATATTGGTCGGTCTGATCGCGCTCATCGGCCTAATCGCGCAGAAAAAACCGGTCACCGAATGCATTAAAGGCACCATCAAGACCATCATGGGTTTTGTCATTCTGGGTGCCGGCGCCGGTCTGGTGGTCAGTTCGCTGGGCGATTTCTCCGCTATTTTCCAGCACGCCTTCGGTATTAACGGCGTGGTGCCGAACAACGAGGCCATCGTCTCCATCGCCCAGAAGAGTTTCGGGCGTGAGATGGCGATGATCATGTTCTTCGCCATGCTGATCAACATCGTCATCGCCCGCCTGACGCCGTGGAAGTTTATCTTCCTCACTGGTCATCACACGCTGTTTATGTCGATGATGGTGGCGGTGATCCTGGCGACCGCCGGGATGCAGGGCACGATGCTGGTGCTGGTCGGTTCGCTGATCGTCGGTTGCTGCATGGTGTTCTTCCCGGCCATCGCCCATCCCTACATGAAGAAGATCACCGGCTCGGACGACGTGGCCATCGGCCATTTCTCGACGGTATCCTATGTACTGGCCGGCTTTATCGGCAGCAAGTTCGGTAACAAAGAGCATTCAACCGAAGACATGAATGTACCGAAGAGCCTGCTGTTCCTGCGCGATACGCCGGTGGCGATCTCCTTCACCATGTTCATCATCTTTATCATCACCTGCCTATTCGCCGGCAGTGACTATGTGCGTGAGGTGAGCGGCGGCAAGAACTGGTTTATGTTCTCGCTGATGCAATCCATCACCTTCGCCGCCGGGGTGTACATCATCCTGCAAGGCGTGCGGATGGTGATCGCCGAGATCGTCCCAGCCTTTAAGGGCATCTCCGACAAGCTGGTACCCAACGCCAAGCCGGCGCTGGACTGCCCGGTGGTGTTCCCTTACGCCCCCAACGCGGTGCTGGTCGGTTTCTTAAGCAGCTTTGCCGCCGGGGTCATCGGCATGTTCGTGCTGTACGCGCTGCACATGACGGTGATCATCCCGGGCGTGGTGCCGCACTTCTTCGTCGGCGCGGCGGCGGGGGTGTTCGGCAACGCCACCGGTGGACGGCGCGGCGCCATCCTGGGTGCCTTCGCCCAGGGGCTGTTGATCACCTTCCTGCCGGTGTTCCTGCTGCCGGTACTCGGCCAGATCGGCATCGCCAACACCACCTTCAGTGACGCCGACTTCGGCGTCATCGGCATCCTGCTGGGGATCATCGTGCGCTGATAGCGTCCCTGCCCCACAGACGCCCCGTCACCCCGCGTGACGGGGCGTTTTTTATGGTGCCAGCCTGCCCTCGCGCCCCTCACTCACGCCGACGTGGCAACGTGGGCCATCAACGCATCCGCTGATGGCGGAAAACAGCGCGCACATCGCCCACGATCCCACTATATGGGAAAACAGTACGGCAGCACGCCCGTATGGTGGAACCGTCCGGAGAACGTTGTAACGGCAAAAAATGACCCTATTTTTATGGCTGAACGACAGCGAAACCACGGAGAAACTGACCGATGATACCCCGGACACACCGCCAACTCGTCAGCGTTGAAGTGACGTGGCCTGCACAAACGCTGCCTCTCCCCCTGCAACAGGTGGTGGAAGCGCTGACGCAGGGAGAAACGCCCGATCAAATTATCACCCGGATGAATTTACAGGGCTTTCAGGCATGGCGCGAAGCGACATCGCCACAGGATGAACACGACATTTTTCAGATACGGCTGGATGAGGCGCACGAGGCGCGCTTCCTCTGCCGCTACGTTACGCTGCCGCTGCACTGATGCCCACCCCTGCACCACTCCCCATGCGCCGTCCCGGGCGGCTCGGTTGGATCGCATGACCTCCCGGCATGCGGATTGGCTGTTGCCTCGGCGCATGGATGCTGGTGATAGCGCTGGAGTGGCCGGGTGAGGCCGGTTTTTCTTGAACCCGCGTATGTGGTGATAGCAACGGCGGCATGAGCTGGTAGGCGGAATTTGCAAAAAATACCACTGATGCAATCAGTTACAACCCAACCAAAACAAGCCGTTCAGGGTTTACCCGTATGCGACCTACCACTCTCGCTGGCAATTTTTATGCTGCGACGGACACCGTACATTGACTTTTCACTCACCAAATAGTTTACTTTTTTTATTATAGTTACACCCTGAGTGAATCTATGTCGTCAAAAATAAACTGGCTGTTGCAAAATACCGCTCCGGGAAGCCTGGTTTTGCAATCCTGGCTGACCCGGAACGGCATATCACCTTCTCTGGCCTTTAAATACGCGCAAAATGGCTGGTTGATAAAACGGCGGGCTGGTGTTTATGCGCGCGCAGGACGGGAACCGGACTGGAGCGATGCGCTATGGTGTCTGCAAAACCAGCTTGAAGCGCCGGTGCATCTGGCCGGACTGAGTAGTCTCTCCTGGCAGGGCCGTTCCCATTACCTACAGCTTAAGCAGAGTCAATGCTGGCTTAGTGTTGAAAACAAAATGATATTACCCAAATGGTTTAAAGAATTTCCTGGCGTTGAGTGGCTGATAGTATCAGCTCTGAAGCTTCCTCAACTGGATGAGAAGTTCCGAACCGAGCTTGAGGTTAAAGGGAAAAAAATAACCGCCAGCGTACCAGAACTGGCTGCCTATGAGCTGTTAAGCGCAGTCCCTCAGGAAATCTCATTTGAGCACGCTGCCGAGCTTTTTCAGGGGTTGGTCAATCTCAACCCACGTAAAGTGGAAAAGCTGCTTACGCTCAGCCAGTCCGTACAAATCAAGCGCCTGTATCTGTTTTTCGCCAGTTTCTATGAACATGCATGGTTCAAACGCGTGGACACCAGCAGAATCGACCTAGGCACAGGCAAGCGACAAGTCGTGGTTAATGGCAGACTGAACACGCAATACCAGATTACTGTGCCCGAAAATTTTACTCAGCAGAGCATAAATCATGGATAAAACCTCCCCCTACTACCGCCAGGTCGCCCTGCTGGTGCGCACATTACCCTATGTCGCTAACGAGGCCTGTTTTGCGCTAAAAGGGGGAACGGCGATCAACTTATTCATCCGTGATTTTCCCCGATTGTCCGTTGATATCGATCTGGCCTACATCCCGCTGGAAAGCAGAGCGGTCGCCTTGCCCAACGTGCGGGAAGCGCTCACCCGCATCGCAACAGAACTGGAAACACAAGCCGGGCTCAGCGCAGTGCTGCAAACCAATCATCCCGATGAGATGCGCATCATAGCCACCACGGACGACGCGCAAATTAAAATAGAAGTCTCGCCAGTTGCCCGGGGAACCTTATATCCACCACAAGAACGCGACGTCGTGGAAGCTGTGGAGGAAGAATTTGGTTTTGCCGCGATCCCGGTGGTCTCACTACCTGATTTGTACGGCGGCAAGCTATGCGCTGCGTTAGATCGCCAGCACCCCAGAGATTTTTACGACGTCAAAATGCTCCTTGATACACAAGGGATCGATCGCACGATATTCAATGGATTTATCGCTTACTTGCTCAGCCATAATCGCCCCTTGTCCGAAGTGCTTAGCCCACGCTGGAAGGATATTACTGAACCCTTTCAAAATGAATTCAGCGGCATGACCTTTGAGGAAGTATCACTGGAAGAGCTAAGAGAGGTCCCGGAAAGAATGCTCAGCGCGTTGAAAGCGCATTTTACGCAACAGGATTTCGACTTCCTGATGTCATTTAAACGCGGGGAGCCTGACTGGAATTTAGCACCAGAGCCCCACATTCAGAATTTGCCTGCCGTTCAATGGAAGCTGTGCAATATTGGACGGATGTCGGAAGAAAAGCACGCGCAGTCGCTGGAGAAACTGGAACAGATCCTGGCAGAATGGCTAAGCTAGTTTATTAAATGTAATCTAGTTACACCAATAGTGAAACTATGTCATTTTTTATAAACTAGCAAAGCCATCTCTCCCCGATCTTCCAGAACTTAACATAGGCTTGCTATTGGCCTCACAGGTGATCGGGGTTACCAGCACCTGCGGCGCGTTGACGAAAGCCATGAGGCCGGGGTGGTTTAACACCTCACTAGCCGAATGATCGGCTCCAGCCTAGTGACAATGGAGCTAGTGTGGCTGGCAGCGCTGGTTGTTATTAAGCCGAAGTCTATATGGATGCCAGGAGCTATATAGGTTGAATTAGCCGTATCAGTGACCGATAGGGCTTTCAAAAAATATATTTGATAGCCCTATCAACGCTTAATCATTCAGATTGATTATCTGATTGAGTTTGTAATATTTCATTTAGTAAACTGCATTCTTTAGATCGTGGTATCAAATTCGCAAAAGCTATAAAGAGTAGGAACATGATTATAGAAACTGAATATAGAACTAAATGTCCCCAAGCAGGAATCTGTTCATATCTGTAAATTGATAATACCATGAATAAAACAGCGGACAGCAGAAATTGGCACGAGAGCCAACCATACATGCCGTTTTCAAACCAGTAAGCCCCCCCTTCTTAAATACCAACACTTTGTCTTTTATTAACAAAAACGATCTAAATTTCTTGAAAAAATCAGCCGAAACCAAATGACTATTTCTCTCCAACAATTGCCATATAATTTGTTGCTTAGCGACATCAGCGATACCCGTCATGCGATATCCTATAATTCTCTTAATCTCATTCTTTATGCAAGCATTAACTTCATCAGGAAGTTCATGACCATCCAACATGTGTTGCAATTCATTTAATTTAGAGTTTCTGACTTCATTAATAAACGCGACAACTCCTCGTATTTTCCACACAACAAGAGCCAGTGGAGCAACAATAAGAATAAATAGTAGAATTTGCGTTTCCTGCAATTTCCCACTTGAAACTGCTGCGATGAGCAATCCATTTACGATATCGAATATTTTATCCATAATCTATTTACCAAAAAAATGAAATCGTATCGAAAAATAAAACAGTACCATATAAGCTGAGTCATCGAATTGTCAATTTCTGGCTGAATCATTCTTGCATATCGTTGCAGGGTACTCAATAAAGCAGAACTGAAGAAAAGCTGCTTATGATGCCGACATCGGCATCCTGCTGGGGATCATCGTGCGCTGATAGCGTCCCCTGCCCCACAGACGCCCCGTCACCCCGCGTGACGGGGCGTATACCCGTCCTCCCCTCTCCGCCATACAGATATCGCCGTCCTAAAAGCAACAGGTAAGAAACAAACCGGAAACATAACATTCATTTCAGCGTCATCTTGGCTGGCTATCCTTGCACCGCTTTTTCCTTAGCTAACAACCTCGCAGGAAAGCGATGGAAACGACCAAAGGGGCACGTCAATGTATAACGATGACCAGCAAGACTCGCAGCTCAGCCAAATGATCACCGTCCGGCTCTCACGCCGCCGCTTTCTGGCGAGCAGCGCCGCCGCCAGCGCCAGCGCCTTTTTAGCCCTCAACCCGGTTACCCAGGCCGTCGCGGCGCTCACGCCGACCTCCCTGGTGAATTTTACACCGATCGCAGCCTCCGTTGCAGATAGCATCCTCGTTCCGCCCGGTTACCGAGCCACGCCGCTGCTCTCATGGGGCGATCCGATTTTTGCCGACGCGCCGGCGTTCTCCCAATCGGGCACACAGGACGCCGCAGCACAAGAACGCCAGTTCGGCGACAACACCGACGGAATGAGCTTCTTCCCCATCAGCGATGATCGCGCGCTACTGGCGATCAACAACGAATACCCCAACTACGAATATCTGTTCCCCCATCAGGGTAAAGCCCTGAGCGCAGACGATGTGCGTAAAGCGCAGGCGGCTATCGGCGTCACTCTGGTTGAGATCGTCCGCCACAACGGCCAGTGGCGCATTGACCGCCAAGGGCAACGCAACCGCCGGATCACGGCATACACCAAAATGATGATGACTGGCCCGGCGGCAGGACATGAGTTGCTCAAGACCCAAGACGACCCCAGCGGTCTTTATGTCTTGGGAACATGTAATAACTGCGCCAACGGCCAAACCCCTTGGGGCACCTACCTGACCTGCGAAGAAAACTTCAATGATTTCTTCGGTGCCGAGACACCGGCTAACCTCAGCGCCGACCATCGCCGTTACGGCATTAGCGCGACGCCTAGCGTCTATCAGTGGCATCAACACGACGCTCGCTTTGACGTCAGCCAACATCCCCAGGAACCCAACCGCTTTGGTTGGGTGGTGGAGATCGACCCGCACAATCCGGACGCTATCCCGCAAAAGCGCACCGCCCTGGGACGCTTCAAACATGAAAACGCCGCGCTCACCCTTAATAAAGACGGCCATGTCGTTATCTACCTTGGCGACGACGAACGCGGCGAGCACCTGTACCGATTTGTCTCGCACGGTCGCTACCAGCCGGGCAACGACGCCGCCAACCGTAACCTACTGGATCACGGCACGCTGTCTGTCGCCCAATTCGAGATGGCGGAAAACGAACTCAAAGGCAGCGGACGCTGGATTGCACTCACTTTCGGCCAGAATGGGCTGACTCCGGAAAACGGCTTTAACGATCAAGGCGAAATCCTGATCTTCGCCCGCCGCGCCGCCACACAGGTCGGCGCGACCACCCTGGATCGCCCAGAGTGGGTAGCCATACACCCCAACAACCAACACGTCTTCTGCACGCTGACCAATAACAAAAACCGGGGCAAAGCGGGGCAGCCGGTCGGCGGCCCTAACCCACGCGCCAACAACCACTACGGTCAGATAGTCCGCTGGATGCCCGCCGACGGCGATCACACCAGTGAGCGATTCAGTTGGGATCTCTACCTGCTCGCCGGCAACCCGACGGTGCATCCAGGCACCCCCTATGCCGGCAGCAGCAACATCGTGGCCGAAAACATGTTCAACAGCCCCGACGGCATCGGCTTTGATAAGGCGGGCCGCCTGTGGATCCAGACCGATGGCAACTACTCCAATTCAGGGGATTTCGCCGGACAAGGCAATAACCAAATGCTGTGCGGCGACCCGATGAGCGGAGAGGTCAAACGCTTCCTGACCGGCCCCATCGCCTGCGAAATAACCGGATTAGCCTTTTCCCCCGACAACAAAACCCTGTTCGTGGGGGTACAACACCCCGGCGAAAACGGCGCGCCGTCCCACTTCCCCGACGGCGGCGACAGCATACCCCGCTCCACCATTATGATGATCACCCGTGACGATGGCGGCGTAATCGGGGCCTGATCCACCGTCGGCGCGCATCGCCCTATTCTCCCGGGCGCCTGCGGGGCGGGACACCCCGTCCCGCTCCCCTTAGGCCGGTGCGCCGCCTCTACATAGTGATCGCAACTGTAAACATCACCGCTCTGCTCAACCACCCGCCCACATCCACAGGTGGGCTGCATCACGCACAACGCCGAGCATTCACCCAGCCACACCGCCAGCGCGCGATCAAAGAGCTGAACGAATACCCGCCCGACATCCCCCCCGAGCGTCATACTCCACCACCGGAATAAACGGGAGAAATTCCGCCCCACCTCACGCGTCAGAAAATGGTAAATATCCAGCGAAGCCTGTGAGGCCACGTTTGGGCTGACCCAAAAAACTATAGGGCAGGATCGTCTACCCGGGTGGGACACTCCAAACATTCGCTACTGATTCAACTCCTGTAGCAGCCTGGTGTTGATATACAGCTTTTCACGGCCAACGCTCATTTCCTCCAACACACCAATTTCGACCAACTGCTTAAGGTATGTCGATGCCGTCTGGCGCTTGGCTACACCACGTTTAACAAGGTTATCGATCCGACAATACGGTTGTGCAAAAAGCGCCTGGACAAGTTCATGGGTGTAGATTTTCGGTAGCTTCTCGCGCACATACTCTGTGGTTTCAGCTAGTAATGCCCGCACAATCGATATCTTATCCGTGGTCCATCGGGACGTACTCTCCACCGCCTCCAGCATAAATAATAGCCACGACTCCCAATCACCCTCTTCTGTCACCCTACGAAGGAGCGTGTAGTAATCATCGCGTCTCTCCAGGATAAAGCGGGACAGATACAGGATAGGCAGCGAAAGTAATTTACTCTGGATCAGATACAGAATATTCAGGATGCGGCCTGTTCTTCCGTTACCATCCGGAAACGGGTGAATGCACTCAAACTGGTAGTGCGCAATAGCCATTTTTACTAATGGATCTAAATCATCATCACCGTGTATAAACCGCTCCCAATTCGCCAGTAAATTACGAATGGCATCTTCACCAACCGGCGGCGTATATACCACTTTGTTATTCTGAGCACGTAATACCGTGCCCGGCGTTTTCCTGATGTCGGTTTGAACTGCGCGTAATTTGGTGCAGATAGCTACCGCTGTGTTGGTACAGAGTGGATAGTCCTCAAGATGGCTATAGCCATCATAAAGCGCGGTACGATAGCGCAGCGCTTCTTTAGTCGCCGGATCTGCGCCATCTGCGCGGTCAGCATACTGAAAGAGTTGATCGCTGGTAGTGACAATGTTCTCTATGCGCGATGAGTCCTTCGCTTCCAGCATCGGAAGGATGTTGATCAGCAACCCCTGATCGGGGATCAACTCAACGGCCGTTTTCAACTCAGCGATTGCTGCGCGCGCCCTTATGCATGCTTTAAGTACGCTGCGCGTTTCAATGCACTCCAGGTCAGGCGGCAGTAGCGGCAACGCGTTGTAAGGGGTTTCTGCATTCCAGTTCATATGGTTATAAAAACCGTTTTAATCGACATATAACCATACTATGTCGATGCCATAGACATGTCACGTCACCATGTTTAAAAAATCACGTTTTATCGACATATGGCTGGAACGTGTCGATGCGGTAAACCTATCCCGGAAACATGTTTTAAAAGGTACATTTTATCGACACATAGCCAGAACGTGTCGATACCATAAGCAGATCACGGGCATGCTGCTCACTATGATCGAGTTTGATGGCCCATAACCATTTATAGAGGCTGTGCGCAGACATGCGCAGAGACTTCAGTCACGGAGTCGCCGCGCTCGGTAATTTGATGGGCGGCTTCTTCCTCAAATTCAGGCATAAATCGTGGTGTGTCCATACGCGCTCCTATGCGCAAACTCTAGGGCAGGATCATCTATTGGTTAGGGGGCAGTCCACGCTACGGTTCAGATCGTCTACTGGGGTGGGATCAGCCCATATCGGTTGCGATGGCCTCTGTAGCGGGTATTATTTTACGCACAATTTTCCAAAACAATTTTTTGCCGGGGCATGTGCTACACGGCGGCGATCTCTTCTGAGGGTTTCATGACTAACACTAACTTTTCTCAAACGGCTGCGTTTATCTGGTCGGTGGCTGATCTACTGCGCGGTGACTTCAAACAGTCTCAGTATGGGCGCGTGATCCTGCCCTTTACGCTGCTGCGCCGTCTTGAGTGTGTGCTGGCGGAAACCAAAGATGCGGTGGTGGCGAAATATGATGAGTTAAAAACCAGTCCACTGCCGGAAGAGGCCAAAGAGAAGTTCCTGCTGCGCGCCAGCGGGCTTTCCTTCTTCAATACCTCGAAGATGGATCTGGGCAAGATGGGGCAGAACGACATCAAAGCCAACCTGGAGAATTACATCCAGGCGTTCTCGCCCGATGCGCGAGAGATCTTCGAACATTTCAAATTCAGCGAGTTTGTCGGCCTGCTGGAAGATGCCAACTTGCTGTTCAAAGTGGTGAAGAAATTCGCCACCACCGATCTCAGCCCGAAAGCGATTTCCAACTATGAGATGGGCCTGGTGTTTGAAGAGCTAATCCGTCGTTTCGCGGAAAGCTCTAACGAGACCGCCGGTGAGCACTTCACCCCACGCGATATCGTGCGTCTGACCACTTCGTTGGTGTTTATGGAAGATGATGAAGCCCTGACGCAGCCCGGCATCATCCGCACCATTTATGATCCGACGGCGGGGACCGGTGGCTTCCTCTCTTCGGGTATGGAGTATGTGCATGAGCTGAACCCAAACGCGGTGATGCGTGCCTTTGGTCAGGAGCTGAACCCAGAATCCTACGCTATCTGTAAAGCCGACATGCTGATCAAAGGTCAGGACGTCAGCCGTATTAAGCTGGGTAACACCCTCTCTAACGACCAGTTACCGCAGGACCAGTTCGACTACATGCTCTCTAACCCGCCGTTTGGCGTGGACTGGAAGAAGATTGAGGGCGAGATTAACGACGAACATATGCAGAAGGGCTTTAACGGTCGCTTTGGTCCGGGCCTGCCGCGTGTTTCCGACGGTTCGCTGCTGTTCCTGATGCACCTGATCAGCAAAATGCGCGACAGCCACAATGTGGATGGCAGCGTGAGCAACGGCGGGCGCATCGGGATTATCCTTAACGGTTCCCCACTGTTTACCGGTGGTGCGGGCAGCGGTGAGAGCGAAATCCGTCGCTACATTCTGGAAGCCGATTTGCTGGAAGGCATCGTCGCGCTGCCAACAGACATGTTCTACAACACCGGCATTGCTACCTACGTCTGGATCCTCTCCAACCAGAAGGCAGCGGAGCGTAAAGGCAAAGTCCAGCTGATTGATGGCAGCAACCTGTGCGGCAAGATGCGTAAATCGCTGGGTTCCAAGCGCAACCTGATGGGCGAAGACGATATCAAGCTGATCACCCAGACCTTCGGGGATTTTAAGGTGGTGGAGACCACCACCCTAGAGGAACTGGGGCTGGAAAAAGCCGCCGAGCAAAAATCCACTCGTGGTCGTCAGCCTGCCACCGCCAAAACCGAAGCGCCGAAAACCTTCGCCAGCAAAATCTTTAACAGCACCGACTTTGGCTATCGCCGCCTGACCATTGAGCGCCCGTTGCGGTTATCCGCTCAGGTGACGGATGAGGCGATTGCGACACTGCGCTTTGCGCCGAAGCCGTTTAATGCGCCGATGGAACGCCTGTATGACGAGTTCGCGGCCCAGTGGCAGGCGGAGACCTACGGTGATTTCTCCGGGTTGGAAGCCGAAGCGCGTGCCATCATCAAAGCCGAATTTACCGAGCTGAAAGAGAAGCAGATTAAAGACCTGCTCGACCGCAAGCTGTGGCTGGCACAGCGCGCCTTGATGGAAAAAGCACAGCAGATTCAGACGGCTCTGGCGACGCAGGCGGGCGGAAAAACGCGGGTGAGCAATGACTTCAACCAGTTCAAGCTGATCCTGAAGGAGGCCATCAAGACGGCGGGAGTGAAGCTGGATGCGAAAGAGAACAAGCAGTTTATCGACGCTATCACCAGCAAAAACCCGGATGCCGAGCCGGTGGTGAAGAAGGTGCTGAAAGAAGCCGCTCAGCCGCTGTACGGGGCGTTTGAATACAAGGGCAAGGTGGTGGAATTTGAACAGGACGGCGAGTTGCGTGATAACGAAAACGTGCCGCTGAATCCGGCGCAGTCTACCAGTAATCTGATTGAGAACTACGTCCAAGCGGAAGTGCTGCCGCACGTGAATGACGCCTGGATCAACGCCGATAAGCGCGATGCCAAAGATGGTGAGGTGGGGATTGTCGGTTATGAGATTCCGTTTAACCGCCATTTCTATGTCTACCAGCCGCCGCGCCCACTATCCGAGATCGATGCCGATCTGGATGCAGTCAGCACCGAGATTATGAAGCTGCTACAGGAGGTACATTCCTGATGGCTAACTATAAGGCGTATCCGGAGTATAAGGATTCTGGGGTTGAGTGGCTAGGGCTAGTGCCTAAGTCTTGGACTATTTGTAGATTGAAAAACTTGGCGACAATAAAAAATGGCCAGGATTATAAATCTGTTCAAACTGATGATGGCTATCCAGTTATGGGGTCAGGTGGGCAATTTACATTCGCATCTAAATTTATGTATGACAAGCCATCTGTATTACTTGGACGCAAGGGAACTATCGACAAGCCATTATATATAAATGAGCCATTCTGGACTGTTGATACAATGTATTACACGGAATTAAATGAAGGTTTTGAGGCAAAATATCTTTATTATCTTGCACTCACGATACAGTTTTCTCGTTATTCTACAAATACAGCCCTACCAAGTATGACCCAGGAGCACTTGAGTAATTATAAATTTTCCGTACCAAAGGCTGAATCAGAACGGAAGAAAATAACTGAGTTTTTAGATCACGAAACCGCAAAAATCGATAACCTGATCGAAAAGCAACAGCAACTGATTGAACTGCTGAAAGAAAAACGTCAGGCAGTGATTAGTCATGCCGTCACCAAAGGGCTAAACCCTGATGTGCCGATGAAAGATTCTGGTGTTGAATGGTTGGGGGAAGTGCCAGAACATTGGGAAGTTAAGAAATTAAAACATGTGGCTCATATAATTGACTGTAAGAATAGGACCCCTGAATATTTTGATGATGGTGAGTATTTGGTTGTACGTACTACGAATGTAAAAAAACAAAGCTTAGTACTTGATGATGCCCTTTATACTAATGAACGAGATTTTAAAATTTGGACTGAGCGAGGTGTTCCACCTGTTGGTTCAATATTATTTACACGTGAGGCTCCTGCTGGTGAAATTTGTATCGTTCCTGCTTTTACAAAATTATGTATGGGGCAGCGGATGATGAATTTTATTTGTCATCAGAGTAACTATACTAATTTTTTATTCGACTATCTAACTTCAGACTGTCTTAAAAGATATATTGAAAGTGAGGCCGCTGGAAGCACGGTTAGTCATTTAAGGGTTGAGCAAGTATATAATATTCCAATTGTTATCCCTCCAAATTCAGAGCAAAAAAATATTGATGAAATGGTTGGGGTTATGAAAGCTCAATATTCAAGACTGATCGATGATGCTGAATGTTCACTTGTATTGCTCCAGGAACGCCGTAATGCCCTGATCTCCGCCGCCGTCACCGGAAAAATCGACGTCCGCGACTGGGTTGCCCCTGATACAAAGGATATTGAGGAGCCAGAGGAGACCACCGCATGAGCATGGACAGCACCAAAGAGCGGATTTTCCAGGATGAAATGATCGCGCAGATGATCGATCGAGGCTGGGTTCGTGGTAAAACTGACGGTTACGATCGCGAACGTGCGCTGTACTCGCAGGATGCGCTGAGCTTTGTGCAGACCACCCAGCCGCAGGAGTGGGAGAAGTTTACCAAAATTTATCCCAGCGATACCGAGCGCCATTTCCTCGATGCGCTGGTGGCGCAGCTGAAAAAAGCGGATATCAATGCCACCGATATGCTGTCGCGTACCTACGGTACCCTCGGCGTGCTGCGTCATGGCATCAAGAGCCACAATGCGCGCTTCTCCCTGTGCCAGTTTAAGCCGGAACATAATCTCAATCCGGAAACCCTGACGCGCTACCAGCAGAATATCTGCCGCCTGGTGCCGGAGCTGGTTTATAGCCCGCATGCCTCGAACGCCGCCTTTGAAGAAACCGGCGTTAAGGCCAAGAAGTGGCGTATCGACCTGGTGCTATTCGTCAATGGCCTGCCGATAGCGACCCTGGAACTGAAGTCTGAATTTAAGCAGACGGTGCAAAACGCCATTACGCAATATAAGAAAACGCGTTTGCCCAAGGATCCCGGCACCAATAAGCCTGAGCCGCTGCTGACCTTTAAACGTGGGGCGCTGGTGCACTTTGCCGTCAGCCAGTACGAAGTGTTTATGGCAACCAGGCTCGATGGCGATAAAACCTTCTTCCTGCCGTTTAATAAAGGCACCCATGACGGCGGTGCGGGGAACGACATCCCGGAAGACGCCAACGACTATGCGACCAGCTACCTGTGGAATGAGGTGCTGCTGCCGGATAATCTGCTGAAAATTCTCGCCAGTTTTGTGCATCTGCAAATCGTCGAAAAAGAAAATGCCCTTGGCCTGAAGTACAAAAGCGAGAGCCTGATTTTCCCACGCTATCACCAGTGGGATGTGGTGAACAAACTGATCACCGCCGCCACCCGGGAAGGCACCGGCAATAAATACCTGATTCAGCACAGTGCGGGGTCAGGCAAATCGAACTCTATCGCCTGGACGGCCCATCAGCTTTCCCGCCTGTACGATGAGAATGGTGAGAAGCAGTTCCACTCGGTGATTGTGGTGACGGACCGTACCGTGCTGGACGATCAGCTGCAAGACACCATCTATCAGTTTGAGCATCAGGATGGCGTGGTCGGGCGGATCAATAACAAGGAAGGCGACGGTTCAAAATCGGAGAAGCTGGCCAGCGCGCTGGAAAACTCGCAGCCGATTATCATCGTCACCATCCAGACCTTTCCGTTTGTCCTGAAGGCGATTGAAAACAGCGTCAGTCTCAAGCAGCGTAAATATGCGGTGATTGCCGATGAAGCGCACTCCTCGCAGAGCGGTTCAACGGCGCGACAGCTGAAAGAAGTGCTGATGACCGAAGCAACGGATGACGATGTGGAGATGTCCTCAGAGGATATTCTGGATGCTACCGTCGCCGCGCGTCGAGGCAGCAGCAACCTCAACTATTATGCCTTTACCGCCACGCCAAAAGCCAAAACCCTGGAGCTGTTTGGCCGTCGTCCTAATCCGCTGGAGCCGGCATCGAAAACCAACAAACCGGAAGCGTTCCACGTCTATTCCATGCGTCAGGCCATCGAAGAGGGCTTTATTCTTGATGTACTGAAGAACTACACCAACTACAAGGTGGCGTATAAGCTACTGCAAAAGCTGGGCGATCCTGACCGGGAAGTGGACAGCAAGAAAGCCAAGATCAAACTGAACCAGTGGGTCTCGCTGCACGATTATAACGTGTCGCAGAAAGTGAGGGTGATCGTTGAACACTTCCGCAAGCATGTGATGCACTTGCTGGCTGGCCAGGCGAAAGCGATGGTGGTGACCAGCTCGCGTAAGGCGGCGGTGCGTTACAAGCTGGCGTTCGATAAATACATCGCCGAGCAAAAGTACGACAAGATCAGCGCGATGGTGGCATTCTCCGGGGAAGTGGAGTTCCACGAAGATGACCACACCAGCCTTGCGCTGCTTCATCAGAAGTTCACCGAGATCAATATGAACCCGGGCCTAAAAGGCCGGGATATGCGTAAAGCGTTTGATACCGATGACTACCAGGTGATGCTGGTGGCCAACAAATTCCAGACCGGTTTCGACCAGCCCAAGCTGTGTGCCATGTATGTGGATAAGAAGCTGGGCGGCGTGGAGTGTGTACAGACGCTGTCGCGCCTGAACCGTACCTATCCTGGGAAGGCGCAGTCGGGCACCTTTGTACTCGATTTCTACAACGAGCCTGAAGATATTTTGGCCGCTTTCCAGCCCTACTACCAGACCGCAGAACTGACGGATGTCAGCGATCCGCAGTTGGTCTTTGAACTTTATGAAAAGCTGCGTACCAGCGGCATTTTCCTGTGGAGCGAAGTGGAGCAATTCTGCACGGCGTTCTTCAGCAAAAACAAATCCAACGCGGCTATTAGTAATATCTGCAAACCGGCGGTGGAGCGCTGGAAAAACCGCTACACCTCGGCGATTGATGCCTATCTGCTGGCCAAAGAGATGTTTGAACGCACTAAGAAGACCGGCGATGTTGTGCTGATCACCAACGCGGAAAACACCTTCAAAGAGTGCGAGAAAGAAAAAAGTAAGCTGGATATCTTCAAGAAAGATCTCGGCAGCTTTGTCCGCTTTTACGAGTTTATGTCGCAAATCGTCGATTACGATGACAAGAACCTGGAAAAGCTGAGCCTGTTTGCCCGCCATCTGCGTCCGTTGCTGCATGAACAGCGTATCGAAGAAGACGAGATTGATTTAAGCAGCATCGAGATGAGTCATTATCGCCTGTCGAAACTCCGCGAACAGCATCTGAAGCTGAAAGAGGATGCAGAGGAATATAAAATCAAGCCGGGTAATGACGTCGGTACGGCGAAGCCGAAGGACAAGAAAGCGGAGTTTCTGTCGAATATCCTGGCTCGTCTGAATGAGCTTTTTGTCACCGATAATCTCACCGATAAGGACATGATCAATTATGCTTTTACGGTGCGCGATAAGCTGTCAGAAAACCAGGCGGTGATGACCCAGATCGCTAACAACACACGCGAACAGGCGATGTTAGGCGATTTCCCGCAAGCCATTGATGATGCCGTGATGGACAGCAATGAGGCCCAGCAGGAGATGATGATGCAGTACCTCTCTAATCCTGAACTGGCGAAAGGCTTTGCCCGGGTGGTGTTTGATATGTTGAAAGGCGCTTAACGCTTTTTCATCAAGGAGTGGTGTAGGACATGCTGAATTCTCTCGAGATATACCAAGCGTTAAATGAATTGGGTTACCGGCTTGAGGCTGGGAAATTCGAGCCAAGCTATGCCTCCGAACATCCGCTCGGGAATGGACAGTATCTGTATGTCAAACGCGATAAGGATCGCGTAGTTAACAAGAGCCCATTGGTTCTTGCACCAGAAACCCTTACCTTAAAGGCGGAAATTGATCGTATTGCAGGCATCCACTGCCTTTGGGAAAAGGTAAAGAGCGTTAACTCCACGTTAGCGCATTTTATTGGCTAATCTCTATGAGCCTAATAGCACGTTCAATGGTTGTGTGGACTGTGAATCGGGCTTTACGCATGGTGATCTCCTCAGAGGACATAATCAGTACGTCGGAAGATCTCTAAAAGTGAATGGTACGTTTTGCAGGGATACTTACAAATTTACCTGCCGCGAGTTCGATCAATGGGCCTTTGAGCATGGTGTGGAACTACGGCTTATCCAGCCAGGTAAGCCAACGCAGAACGGATTTATTGAGAGTTTTAACGGACGCTTTCGCGATGAGTATCTGAATGAACACTGGTTCAGCGATATTCTTCATGCCCGGAAAACGATTAATGACTGGCGGCAGGATTATAACGAGTGCCGTCCCCATTCATCGCTGGATTACCAGACACCAGCTGAATTCGCAACGGACTGGCAAAACAGGAAATATGAAGAAAAACCAACCGACATTACTAACTGAAGGTTGTATCTAATCCTGGGGGCAGGTCAAACGCTGCAACGATTGCCGCCAACTTCGATATAGCTGTCCCAGGGCACGTGGCGGATGTCGAAGTAGTTGGTATCGAAGTCCGTATCTGGCAACGGCTGCAGATGCTCCTGTTCCAGCGCGAGGCGCTGCTCTGGTGTTTGTCTGAACTGACGAAGCTCCCGTTTATCAGCAAATTCAGCCATCCACTGCTCCAGTTGCTGGTTTACATGGGTGACGCTATCGAACCTGCGGTACATTACCATGCAAAACTGAAATGACACTTCATTTCTTTAATGTGGGATTTTTAGATTTAGCTCAATTATTTCTTTTAAATTCAGAGGTATAAAATCCTTGCACGTGTCTCATAATTTGATATGAAAATTAAGGAATTTTAATGAGTTATCACCATTACTATCCACAGATACGATGGAAACCTGCTGAGTATGAGTCTCTGATGCAGCTAAATCAGACAACAATCTCAGGAATTACTCCCATCATTACCATTCTTGATATTGACTGGGACTACGAAAATGACTGTTATAAAAAATCGTTGAGCGGCTATTTATCTGACTTCGGTACTAATCTTGCAACGTCCTGGACACCGAATCGTCCAGTATTGTTAGATTTAAAGTATTTAGATAAACATGGTTCGAGTCGTTCTCATCCCTTAGATATGTGCATTAATGATGCCAGATCTCATGGAAAGGAGATTGTCCCTGTCGTTTCCCCAACATCCTCGGCAAACTACATACATGCTGTTCAGAGAAACGTATCTAATGGCGTAGCCATTTCACTTAGTCCAACGACGTGGCACGCGTTTCCACAACTGTTGAATCTGTTAAATCTTCAACCAAGTTTGATTGATATCATCATTGATTATGGCGATATCCAAAACGCCAACGATAACTTAAAACAACAGGCATTAGCCACGATCAACTCGCTTTCAGGACAAGACCCCTGGAGAACGGTGATTTTATCTTCAACCTCTTATCCAAGCTCGCAAACGGGAATTCCACAGCATGTAATTCATCCTATTCCACGACATGAGTATGCTCTTTGGTTATATGTAGTACAGAATTTAGGCAATGGCAGGACACCATGTTTCAGTGATTATCCAACTGCAAGTGCCACCATTACGAGCGTGGACCCACGATTCATGTCTCAGTATGTTGCGGTGAGATATTCGAATGACAATTCATGGATTTTTGTAAAGGGCACTGCCGTTAAGGGGAATGGATGGGGGCAAACGAAAACTCTATGTACTACTCTCGCCAATTCAGCTCTATATCAGGCATATGGTCCAAACTTTAGTTGGGGGGATCAGTACATTTATAATAGGGCTAACGGCACTAATAAATCAGGTGGCTCTAAAGAATGGCGCAAGGTAGCCCATACACACCATCTCACTCTAGTAGTTAGACAGTTAACTCTGTTATCACAAACTCTACCGGCTAGGCCCTAAGTTTCCAATCGATCCGTTTTTTTAATGCAGTTCTGACTTCAAGTCGTAGATCTTTAACCGGGATATGATTGGCAACGACATTCCATAATTCAAATCGGGGTTTGCTTTTGTAACCTTTAGAGCAGCCCCAACGTTCTAGAATATCAATGCATTCGTTTTTCCATAGCAACTGAGCAAGCATCAAAGAGTCATAATTTCTATTGAGCTTTTCACCACGCATGTGTTTGATACGAATTGCCCCTTTTGGCCCTACCGATACGGTCTTAACCCCCCACCAGTTAGGAATTAGTTGAAGCGCTCCGTCGAGATGCTTATCTGCGACAACGAGCGTAACCTTATCCATAACGGCAGAATAATGCTTGATTTGTAACGGCAACCTTTCCAGGGAATCATGCTCACTTTTTAGTTCGTAGCCGTGAAGAACTCCGTTAACTACAGCTATGTCTGCTCTACTGGCACCAAGGGAGATGGAAAATTCATCGATTACAAGACAATCAGGATCTAAATGCGATTCTTTCAAAAGCTTATGATGCACAGCAGTTCTAACATCTTGATCTTTCATGACTTCTCCCTCCCCCTTCGTCGTTAAATTATAACGCACAGCATTTTACTGCATTCAGGGAATTTGGCTACTTCAATCACAAAAAAACATATCAAGTAAGTGAAGGCATATATCGGAGTATCAATCACTCCTTGCCATGACAACCATCTGAACCGTACCGGTTTTATGGGAGAGCGTTAAGTCTGGGAACTCAGGCTGCCATAGCTATCGTTCCCGATGGAAGCGTAATACACGTTTTCTGCTTCAGTGGGCAGGATGTGACCCAGCAGCTCAAGCAACCGACGATTACTGTACCAGTCCACCCACGCCAGTGTGGCCAGCTCCACTTCCTGCCAGTTTTTCCAACTCTGTCGGTGTATCACCTCCGCTTTGTACAGACCGTTGATACTTTCGGCCATGGCATTATCATAAGCGTCAGCCGTACTACCCGTTGAAACCAGAAGCTCCTCCTCCTGTAGCCGCTGTGGTACGCCAGCGACACATACTGCGAGCCTTTGACGCTATGATGAATGGTTCCTAACGGCCGCCGGACCCACAGAGCCAGCTCCCGCGCATTCGGTACGAATGTGGTTTCCGTCAATGATGACACCCGCCAGCCCACGATAACACATGCGAACACGTCGATGATGAACGCCACATAGGGACCCCCTGCCAGGTGCTAATAAAGGTGAAATCAGCCACCCACCGCTGATCCGGCCGCTCTGCCACGGATTAGCGGTTTACCCGGTCATGTGCGGCCTCTACCTTACGACTGACAGTGGTACGCATCCTTTTACCTCGTAGCACACCCGCGAGGCCCATTACCTTCATTAACCGCGCCACCGTGCATCTGGCTACAGTGAAGCATTTGCGCTGCAATTGACTCCAGACTTTACGTATGCCATAGACACGGTAGTTTCCGTCGTACACGCGCTGTATTTCCAGCTTCAGGTGATCATCACGACGGTCACGCGGACAGCGTTTTTCAGGATACTAACAGTAATTCTGGTGCCGGTAATACGTCGATGGGGCGATATTTATGAGTATAAACATGATCAAACCGCGATATCCCCCGCAATTGTACCCGCATCAGTAAGTTGATATTGCTTGAAGCAGGTCGACTTCGGTTGGCTGAAAAAGCGAGAGAGACAGTGACGTGCATAGCACAGATTTCAGATACAAAAAAACCACCTTTCGGTGGCTTAATCGCATCACTTGGTGCCGAAGGCCGGACTCGAACCGGCACGTATTTCTACGGTTGATTTTGAATCAACTGCGTCTACCGATTTCGCCACTTCGGCACAGAAGGGGATGCGGAAAACAGGTGCATTATACCTAGTGGGCGTCGCCTTGCAACAGTTATCCACTCGCGATCTTTTCAAGTGCTGAAAAAAACGGCGCTCGCAGGCAGGTAAGTTTTTCAGAGGGTTAGCCCAAGAGGCGCGGCGCCCCGCTCCGCCCACTTGGCGCGCTCCATTCGGGCGAAAAAAAAGCGGGCCATCCGGCCCGCCTGGTATCACCGTTAACGCGTCGGCTTAGTTGATCTTCACCGGCATGCCGGAGCGGGCCTTCAGCGCCTCGTCCACCGCATGGGTGTTGACGCTCGGATCGGCGATCACCTTGCTCACCGCGGCGTTGAGTTTGATCGGCACCGGCGCGCGTGACTGCCACTCGGCTTCGGTGGTAGAGAGCGGGTTATGCACCTCGATATAGCGCGAGCCGTCCGGCTCGACGGTGGCCTTCACCGGCTCGTTGATGAACTGCACCCGGGTACCGACCGGGACGTTCTCGAACAGCCACTTGATGTCCGGGTCGCGCAGGCGCACACAACCGTGGCTGACACGCAGACCGATGCCGAAGTTGGCGTTGGTGCCGTGTACCGCATACAGGCGGCCAACATACAGGGCGTACAGCCCCATTGGGTTATCCGGGCCGGCCGGGAAGACCGCAGGCAGGTACTGGCCGTTGGCGGCGTACTCTTCATGCATCTTCTTGGTCGGGGTCCAGGTCGGGCCCGCCTTCTTACGCTGTACCGAGGTCACCCAGTTCATCGGGGTGTCGCGGCCCAGCTGGCCGATGCCGATCGGCAACACCACCACCGTCTTACTGCCTTTCGGGTAGTAATACAGGCGCATCTCGGCGCTGTTGATCACGATCCCCTCGTGGGGCGTGTTCGGCAGGATCAGCTGCTGCGGAATCGTCAGGCTACGGCCTGCGCGCGGCAGATAGGGGTCGACGCCGGGGTTAGCCTCCAGCATGTTGCTCAGCCCCATCTGGTATTTCGCAGCGAAATGCTCAAGTGGGTACTTACTATCTTCCGGGACTTGGATGTGCAGATTCTCACCAACCACTCGGCTATTGTTCGCCGGCAGGGGGTATACCACGGCAAACGCAGACTGCATGCAGGCAGCCGCGGCCAGAAGTACCGTGAAAAGCGCACGGATACTCATTTTCATGTTTCTCTTTCCTGTTGGGTGCTTAACGCCGCGCAGGCGGTTGTTCGGTTTCGGTTTCAGTCATCACAGACCGCTGCGCATTATATGTTCACGGAAGACAAAGAGGAAAAAATAACTGCACTACAGTATCAAATTTCCCACCATCACGCCCGTGCGCGTCCCTAATGTAAAGCGTAGCAAGGTTACCCTCGCATGTGCGCCGCGTCACATTCATTTTTACCCTCCGCAGCACTCTGCGGTGCTTTTTTACAAAATTTCCCGGCAAAAGCGCTGCTGTGCAGTGCTGGCAAGCATTACTATACTTACCCCCCTTGTTCCCTTGCGTTCTGAATGACATGGATACTCATTTTCGCCCTTTTTTTTCCCTGGCCGCGCTGGCCATCGGCTGTGTGCTGAGCGGGGTATCCGCCCATGCCGCCACGCCGGATGCCCAGATCCGCGCCACCGTCGATCGTTATGCCGAGCATATCTTCTATAACAGTGGTGCCACCGGCATGGCGCTGGTCGCCATCGACGGGAAAGCGCAGCTGTTCCGTAGCTACGGCGAGACCCGTCCCGGCAACAATCAGCGGCCTCGTCCCGACTCGCTGATCCGCATCGCCTCGCTGACCAAGCTGATGACCAGCGAGGTCCTGGTCAAACTGGACGCCGAAGGCAAGGTCAAGCTGACCGATCCCTTGTCGCGCTATGCACCACCAGGAAAGCGAGTGCCCACTAACGCCTCGGGACGGCCGATCCGCCTGATGCATCTGGCCTCGCACACCAGCGGCCTGCCGCGTGAGCAGCCGGGCGGCGCCGCCAATCGGGCGGTGTTCACCTGGCCGACCTACAGCCAGCGTTGGCAATGGCTGCAACGCGCCCGGCTGAGTGTCGCGCCGGGTAGTGCCGCCGCCTACTCGAACCTCGGTTACGATCTGCTGGCCGATGCCCTGGCTCACGCCACCCGCCAGAGTTATCCGGCGCTGTTTCAGCGCCTGATCACCCGTCCGCTGGGCATGAGTAATACCACCTACACCCCGACGGCGGCGCAGTGTGCGCGCCTGATGATCCCGGCGCGCAGCGCCAGTCCGTGTCTCTCCTCGCTGGCGGCCATCGGCAGCGGCGGGGTCTACTCCACCCCGGACGACATGCGCCGCTGGATGCAGCAGTTTCTGGCCGGCGGCCAGCAGCCGCGCAGTCCTTACGCCGCGCGTCTGTTGAAGATGTACTACCCACGCGCCAAGCTGAATCAGGTGAAGGGGATGGATGTGCCGGGTAAGGCCGCCGCCTTGGGACTGGGCTGGGTATATATGGCGCCGCAGGATGGCCATCCGGGGATCATTCAGAAGACCGGCGGCGCCGGGGGCTTCATCACCTATATGGCGCTGATCCCGGAGAAGAACATCGGGGTATTCGTGGTGGTCACCCGTAGCGACCTGACGCGCTTCAAGAATATGAGCGATGGGGTGAACGATCTGGTCAGCGCCTTGGCGGCGCAAAAGCGTTAAGGCCGAGGCCAAGGGTGAGGCGGGCAAAGTGAGTCATCACTGACATCACACCGGCGGGCCGCTTTGGATGCCGCCCCCTTACGCACTCATGCCTCGCCCGGAGGTTTTACTCATCAGATACCAGCGGGGCGCCCTCAGGCGCCCCGCATATCCTTTCCCCTATCCCCACGCCGTTAGCTGCGGCGCAGCAGCAGGTAGATACTGATCGCCAGGAACAGCGCGCTGGGCAGTACCGCGCCGATCACCGGCGGCACGTTGTACACCAGGCTCATCGGGCCGAAGATCTGATCCAGCACGTAGAAGACGAAGCCGAAGCAAATGCCGGTCAACACCCGTACCCCCATCGGCACACTGCGCAGCGGGCCGAAGATAAACGACAGCGCCATCAGCATCATCACCGCCACGGAGAGCGGGGCGAAGATCTTGCTCCACAGGTTGAGCTGGTAGCGGTTGGACTCCTGGCCGCTCTGTTGCAGGTACTTCACGTAGTGATACAGGCCGCTGATGGAGAGCGAGTCGGGGCTGACCGCCACCACCCCCAACTTATCCGGCGTCAGGTTGGTTTTCCACACCCCGCTCAGGGTACGCGAGCCGGTGATCTGCTCAGGGTTTGTCAGGTTGGACTCCTCCACCTGAGTCAGCTTCCACTGCTTACCGTCGAAGGTGGCCGCCGCCGCGTAACGCAGCGAGGTCAGCTTACGCTGGTCGTTGAGTGTGTAAATACTCACCCCGGCCAGGGTGCGGTCGTTCACCACCTGCGAGATATAGATAAACTGGTTACCATCTTTAGCCCACAGGCCGCCCTGGGTCGACAGCAGCGAGCCGCCGTACATCTGCTGGGCGCGGTAATTGCGCGCCGCCTGGTCGCCCTGCGGCGCCACCCACTCGCCGATGGCCATGGTCAGCAGCACCAGCGGAATGGCGGTCTTCATCACCGCCGATGCCACCTGCATGCGGGTAAAGCCGGCGGCCTGCATCACCACCAATTCGCTGCGCTGCGCCAGCATCCCCAGGCCGAGCAGCGCGCCGAGCAGCGCCGCCATCGGGAAGAAGATTTCGATATCTTTAGGAATGCTCAACAGGGTGAACAGCCCGGCGCCCGCCACGGAGTAATCCCCCTGGCCCACCTTACGCAACTGATCGACAAACTTGATGATGCCGGACAGCGACACCAGCATGAACAGGGTCATCATGATGGTGTTGAAGATGGTGCGGCCAATATAACGATCGAGAACGCCAAACATCAGGCCACTCCTTTTCCGCTCAGGCGCGCACGAATGCGGCGCATCGGCACGGTATCCCACAGGTTCAGCGCCAGCGCCAACAACAGATAGCAGCCGTTCACCGCCCACATCCAGATCATCGGGTCCAGCTTACCCTTGCCGCCGTTGGAGCGCAGCGAGCTCTGCAACAGGAAGAAGATCAGGTAGAGCAGCATCGCCGGCAACATCGACAATACCCGCCCCTGACGCGGGTTGACCACGCTGAGCGGTACCACCATCAACGCCATCACCACCACCGAGAACACCAGCGTCAAGCGCCAGTGGAACTCGGCGCGGAAGCTCGGTTCATCGGAATGCCACAACGCGGACATACTCGCCTGATCGGCATTGGTCGGATCCAGCATCGTCGACTTGTGGCCGATGATGGCGGAGTAGTCGACGAAGTCGGTGATGCGGAAGTCGCGCAGCATGGCGGTGCCCTCGTAGCGCGTTCCGCTATCCAGCACCACCTTCTGCCCACCGTCTTTCATCTCCACCAGATGGCCGCTGTCCGCCACTACCACCGAGGGGCGTTGCGAGCCGCTCGGCCGCAGCTGTGCCAGGAAGACATCGTGGAACTTCTTATCCTTCACGTTACCGACGAACAGCACATAGTTGCCGTCTTGTGAGGGTTGGAATTGCCCTTCGGCCAGCGACGCCAGGCCGGGGTTGGCCTTGGCCTCCGCCATCACCTCATCGGAATGCAGTGAGGACCACGGGCTGAGCCAGAAGGCGTTGGCCAGCGCCAGCACCCCGGTGAAGAAGGCCAGCACCATCGCCGCCTTGATCAGCACCGCCTTACTCAACCCACAGGCGTGCATCACCGTGATCTCGCTTTCCGTATACAACCGGCCAAGGGTCATCAGCAGCCCTAAAAAGAGGCTAAGCGGCAAGATGAGCTGGGCCATCTCCGGTATCCCCAAGCCAAGCAGGGAGAACACCAGGTTGGTCGGGATATCGCCGTTCACCACCGCCCCTAAAATCCGCACCATCTTTTGGCAAAAAAAGATCAAGAGCAGAATAAACAGGATGGCGACCTGGCTCTTAAAGGTTTCCCGTACTAGATATCTAATGATGATCACGCTTATTACGCCTGTGAAAACTTGTATTTTTGCAGGAAAATAGATAATTTCTACGCTAACGCGCCATTTTTATGATGATCATGGCCGCGGCAACAATGGGTAGCACGATTACAGCCTGGGCTGCCTGGGTGGCGTAAAACAGCTCGCCGGGACCGTGACCAGATCCCAAAACGCCAACCGCTTGTCAGGTAAACTGATTGTACTGCAAACCGATTGTACCGTAATCGTTAGTCACGAAAACGACAAATTTAACTGCCGCCCGTGCGAAAAAACAGCAAAAGCCGCAACGAGGGCCGGGTCATAACTTTGCCGGCACGATTTTACCGTTAGGCAGCCGAAAACGGGTGGCAATAATTGTTTCTAGTCAGTTCAACGGCAAGGGGCCGTAACGTATTTGAGTATAGTTTATCCGCCCCTCTGGCCGCTGTCTTTAAGATTCAGGAGAGTGCATGGAGTTCAGTGTAAAGAGCGGTAGCCCGGAAAAGCAGCGTAGCGCCTGCATCGTCGTCGGCGTATTCGAACCTCGCCGCCTGTCCCCGATTGCCGAACAGCTCGACAAGATCAGTGATGGTTACATTAGCGCCCTGCTGCGCCGCGGCGAGCTGGAGGGTAAGGTGGGGCAGACGCTGTTGCTGCATCATGTACCCAACGTGCTCTCTGAGCGCATCCTGCTGATCGGCTGTGGCAAAGAGCGTGAACTGGATGAGCGCCAGTATAAGCAGGTGATCCAAAAGACCATCAATACCCTCAACGACACCGGCTCGATGGAGGCGGTGTGCTTCCTCACCGAGCTGCACGTCAAGGGGCGCAACACCTACTGGAAGGTGCGTCAAGCCGTCGAGACCGCCAAAGAGACCCTGTATACCTTCGATCAATTGAAGAGCAACAAGGTCGAGCCGCGCCGTCCGCTGCGCAAGATGGTGTTCAACGTGCCGACCCGGCGCGAACTGACCAGCGGCGAGCGCGCCATTCAACACGGGCTGGCCATCGCCGCCGGGGTGAAGGCCGCCAAGGATCTCGGCAACATGCCGCCTAACATCTGTAATGCGGGTTACCTGGCATCGCAGGCACGTCAGTTGGCCGACAGCTACGCGGGCTCCGTCGCCACACGGGTGATCGGCGAGCAGCAGATGAAAGAGCTGGGCATGAATGCCTACCTGGCCGTCGGCCAAGGCTCGCAGAACGAATCGCTGATGTCGGTGATCGAATACAAGGGCAACCCGAACCCGGACGCTCGCCCGATCGTGCTGGTAGGTAAAGGGCTGACCTTCGACGCCGGCGGCATTTCGCTCAAGCCGGGGGAAGGCATGGACGAGATGAAGTACGACATGTGCGGCGCGGCGTCGGTGTATGGCGTGATGCGCATGGCCGCCGAGCTGCAACTGCCGCTCAACATCGTCGGGGTGCTGGCCGGCTGTGAAAACATGCCGGGCGGGCGCGCCTACCGTCCGGGTGACATCCTCACCACCATGTCCGGCCAGACCGTCGAGGTGCTCAACACCGACGCCGAAGGTCGTCTGGTGCTGTGCGACGTGCTGAGCTATGTCGAGCGTTTCGAACCGGAACTGGTGGTGGACGTCGCCACCCTGACCGGGGCCTGCGTCATCGCCCTGGGCCACCACCTGACCGGCCTGATGGCCAACCACAACCCATTGGCCTCCGAGCTACTGAGCGCCGGCGAACAGGCGGGCGATCGCGCCTGGCGTCTGCCGCTGGGGGATGAGTATCAGGAACAGTTGGACTCCAACTTCGCCGACATGGCCAACATCGGCGGCCGTCCGGGCGGGGCGATCACCGCCGCCTGCTTCCTGGCGCGTTTTACCCGCAAATATAACTGGGCGCACCTGGACATCGCCGGCACCGCCTGGCGCTCCGGCAAGGCCAAGGGCGCGACGGGCCGTCCGGTGGCACTGCTCTCCCAGTTCCTGCTCAACCGCGCGGGGCTGAACGGCGAAGAGTGATCCCGCCGCTCCCTCTCCCGCACCGGAGGGGGAGCATGAATATTCCCGCCCTTGCTGTAGAATAGTAAGGACGGGCCGTCCCACACTCGGGCGGCCATGCCGTGTCGCCTATCCCGACGGCGCGGCAATCACCTAGCAGGATAGATCCGACTCCCGATGAAACAGGCAACCTTTTATTTGCTGGAGCAACCGCAAGCGGCGGATGCGCCGGACGATGTGGAAACGCTGGCCTGCGATCTGGCGTGCCAACACTGGCGCGCCGGTAAGCGCGTGCTGTTGGCCTGCGCCAGTCAAGAACAGGCCGAACGCCTAGACGAGGCGCTGTGGGCGCGCGATCCGCAACAGTTCGTGCCGCATAATCTGGCCGGCGAAGGGCCGCGCTTCGGCGCACCGGTGGAGCTCGCCTGGCCGGGCAAGCGCAGCAGCGCGCCGCGCGAGCTGTTGATCAGCCTGTTGCCGACCTTCGCGGATTTTGCCACCGCTTTCCATGAAGTGATAGACTTCGTGCCTTACGAAGACGCATTAAAGCAGTTGGCGCGCGAACGCTATAAAGCCTATCGCAGCGTCGGCTTTCACTTGACCACGGCAACGCCGCCAACTCACTGACCGATCAGACGAAACAGACGAAGAATGGAAAAAACATACAACCCGCAAGACATCGAACAGCCGCTGTACGCGCACTGGGAACAGCAGGGCTACTTTAAGCCGAACGGCGACACCAGCAAAGAAAGCTTCTGCATCATGATCCCGCCGCCGAACGTGACCGGTAGCCTGCATATGGGCCACGCGTTCCAGCAGACCATCATGGACACCATGATCCGCTACCAGCGCATGCAGGGTAAAAACACCCTGTGGCAGGTCGGCACCGACCATGCCGGTATCGCCACCCAGATGGTGGTTGAGCGTAAGATTGCGGCCGAAGAGGGCAAGACCCGCCACGACTATGGCCGCGACGCCTTCATCGACAAGATTTGGCAGTGGAAGGCCGAATCTGGCGGCACCATCACCCGCCAGATGCGCCGCCTGGGCAACTCCGTCGACTGGGAGCGCGAACGCTTCACCATGGACGATGGCCTGTCCAACGCGGTGAAGGAAGTCTTCGTCCGTCTGTATCAGGAAGATCTGATCTACCGCGGCAAGCGCCTGGTCAACTGGGACCCGAAACTGCGTACCGCCATCTCCGATCTGGAAGTGGAAAACCGTGAAACCAAGGGCTCTATGTGGCACCTGCGCTACCCGCTGGCCGACGGCGCCAAGACCGCTGACGGCCAGGATCACCTGGTGGTCGCCACCACCCGTCCGGAGACCCTGCTGGGGGATACCGGTGTGGCGGTCAACCCGGAAGATCCGCGCTACAAAGATCTGATCGGTAAGTTCGTCATCGTCCCGCTGGTCAACCGCCGCATCCCGATCGTCGGCGACGAACACGCCGACATGGAGAAAGGCACCGGCTGCGTGAAGATCACCCCGGCACACGACTTCAACGACTACGAGGTGGGTCGACGCCACCAGCTGCCGATGATCAACATCCTCACCTTCGATGCCAACATTCGTGATCAGGCGCAGGTGCTGGACACCAACGGCGTCGAATGCGATGTCTACAGCAGCGAACTGCCGGCTCAATTCCGCGGTATGGAGCGTTTCGCCGCCCGTAAGGCCATCGTCAAGGCCTGTGACGAGGCCGGTCTGCTGGTCGAAATCAAGGCGCATGATCTGACGGTGCCTTACGGCGACCGCGGCGGCGTGGTCATCGAACCGATGCTGACCGACCAGTGGTACGTGCGTGCCGCCCCGTTGGCCAAGCCAGCCATCGAAGCGGTCGAGAACGGCGACATTCAGTTCGTGCCGAAGCAGTATGAGAACATGTACTTCTCTTGGATGCGCGACATCCAGGATTGGTGTATCTCCCGTCAGCTGTGGTGGGGTCACCGTATCCCGGCCTGGTACGACGCCGAAGGACGTGTCTATGTCGGTCGCAGCGAAGAAGAGGTGCGCCGCGAGCACAACCTGGCCGACGAGGTGACACTGACCCAGGACGACGATGTGCTGGACACCTGGTTCTCCTCTGCCCTATGGACCTTCTCTACCCTGGGCTGGCCGGAGAACACCGAGGCGCTGAAGACCTTCCACCCGACCAACGTGCTGACCAGCGGCTTCGACATCATCTTCTTCTGGATCGCGCGCATGATCATGATGACCATGCACTTTATCAAAGATGAAGACGGCAAGCCGCAGGTGCCGTTCAAGACCGTGTATATCACCGGTCTGATCCGCGACGACGAAGGGCAGAAGATGTCCAAGTCCAAGGGCAACGTCATCGATCCGCTGGATATGATCGACGGCATCAGCCTGCCGGCGCTGCTGGAGAAGCGCACCGGCAACATGATGCAGCCGCAATTGGCAGAGAAGATCGCCAAGCGTACCGAAAAGCAATTCCCCGACGGCATCGAGCCGCACGGCACCGACGCCCTGCGCTTTACCCTGTCGGCGCTGGCCTCCACCGGCCGCGACATCAACTGGGACATGAAGCGCCTGGAAGGCTACCGTAACTTCTGTAACAAGCTATGGAATGCCAGCCGTTTCGTGCTGATGAACACCGAAGGTCACGACTGCGGCTTTAACGATGGCGAGAAGCTCTACTCGCTGGCCGATCGCTGGATCCTGGCGGAGTTTAACCGCACGGTGAAAGCCATGCGTGAGGCGCTGGATAGCTATCGCTTCGACATCGCCGCCAATATCCTGTACGAGTTCACCTGGAACCAATTCTGTGACTGGTATTTGGAGCTGGCGAAGCCGGTGATCAACGGCGGTAGCGAGGCCGAACTGCGCGGTACCCGCCATACCCTGGTGACCGTGCTGGAAGGGCTGCTACGCCTGGCGCACCCGATCATTCCATTCATCACCGAGACCATCTGGCAACGCGTCAAGTTGCTGGCCGGCATCGACGCCGACACCATCATGCTGCAACCCTATCCGCAGTACGACGCGGCGCAGGACGATGCCCAGGCGTTGGCCGATCTGGAGTGGATCAAGCAGACCATCATCGCGGTGCGTAACATCCGCGCCGAGATGAACATCGCCCCGAGCAAGCCGCTGGAGCTGCTGCTGCGTGACGCCGATAGCAACGCACAGCGTCGCGTGGCGCAAAACAGCAGCTTCATTCAGTCGCTGGCCCGCCTACAGAGCATCACCCTACTCTCTGCCGGCGACAAGGGCCCGGTCTCCGTCACCAAGCTGGTGGACGGTGCCGAGCTGTTGATCCCGATGGCCGGCCTGGTCGATAAGGCTGCCGAGCTGGATCGTCTGGGCAAGGAAGTGGCCAAGATCGACGGCGAGATCGCCCGCATCGAAGCCAAACTGTCCAACGAAGGCTTCGTGGCGCGCGCCCCGGAGGCGGTGGTCGCCAAGGAGCGCGAGAAGCTGACCAGCTATGCCGAGGCGAAAGCCAAGCTGATCGAACAGCAGGCGGTGATCGCCGCGCTGTAAACCATCACACGTGCTAAACACAACGGGGGCCTGACGGCCCCCGTTGTGTTTCCTGTACGCTTAACGCCTAACCTTTCTGCGCCAACGCTCGGCCAGCCGCGTCGCAGCGGCTATACTCTGCACACTGTCATGATCTATTTTCTGCGGAGAAGAGACAGCTAACGCTCGGCCTCTCCCCCGCGTGGCCACGCCGCACACGGCGTCGCCGAGTGCGAGGAGCCCGATGGATAGCCGCCGATCCGAATCCCGCGAACCCCTGAGCCTGCATCCCAACCGCTGGGATGTCGTCGCCTTTCCGCTGATCATCAGCCTGATCGCCATGATGGCCATCGGCTTCCATCAGGCGCTGCAACCCCTGGCCAGTCTGGAGAAACAGAGCATCTCCCTGGCTCCCGCCGCCCTGCCGGACTATGCCTTGCGTACCACCCTGCGCATGCTGGTGGCCATGCTGGCCTCGCTGCTGTTCACCCTGATTTACGGCACCCTGGCGGCCAAGAGCCGGCGCGCCGCCAAGGTGTTGGTACCGATGCTGGATATCCTGCAATCGGTGCCGGTACTCGGCTACATCTCCTTCACCGTTACCTTCTTCGTCGCCCTGTTTCCGGGGCGGGTGCTGGGGGTCGAGTTGGCGGCCATCTTCGCCATCTTCACCAGCCAGGCGTGGAACATGACCTTCAGCTTCTACCAGTCCCTGCGCACCGTGCCGCGCGATCTCGACGAGGTGGCGCGTGGCTTGCACGTTACCGGCTGGCAACGCTTCTGGAAGCTGGATGTGCCCTTTGCCATGCCGGGATTGATCTGGAACATGATGATGTCGATGTCCGGCGGCTGGTTCTTTATCGTCGCCTCGGAGGCGATTACCGTCGGCCATACCCACTTCGTCCTACCGGGGATCGGCGCCTATCTGGCTGAGGCGATCCTACAGCGTGACCTGCACGCCGTCGGTTGGGTACTGCTGACCATGGTAGCGGTGATCTTGGCCTATGATCAGCTGCTGTTTCGCCCGCTGGTCGCCTGGGCAGATAAGTTCCGCATGGAGACCACCCGAACGGCTAATCCGCCGACCTCCTGGTTGTTTAACCTGCTGCGCCGTACCCGCCTGTTCCACCGTCTGTTCGCCCCCTTGGGCCGCTCGCTGGGCTGGCTGGCGCGCCTGCCGCTACGTTGCCCGCGCCGTCGCCCGGCGCAGGCATCACGCCGGCCTAGCCGCATCGGGCGCAACCTCGACCGCCTGTGGAGCATGGCGATCCTGCTGCTGACCCTCTATCTTAGCGTACGGGTCGGGCGCTATGTGCAGAGCGGGGTCTCGCTGCATGAGGTGGGCCATGTGTTCCTGTTGGGCTTGATCACCCTACTGCGCGTCAGTCTGCTGATCCTGCTCTCCTCGCTCATCTGGGTGCCGCTCGGGGTACTGATCGGCCTGCGTCCGGCCCTGGCCGGGAAGATCCAACCATTGGCCCAGTTCCTGGCCGCCTTCCCCGCCAACCTGCTGTTCCCGGTGTTCGTCATCGCCATCGTCCACTTCCAGCTCGATCCCGATATCTGGCTGTCGCCGCTGATCGTGCTAGGTACCCAGTGGTACATCCTATTTAACGTGGTGGCCGGTACCATGAGCTTCCCCAACGATTACCGCGAAGCCGCCGCCAACTTCCACATCCGCGGCTGGCAATGGTGGCGCCAAATCATGCTGCCTGCCGTCTTCCCCTACTACGTCACCGGGGCGATCACCGCCGCCGGGGGTGCCTGGAACGCCAGCATCGTGGCCGAATATGTGCAGTGGGGCGACACCCGGCTGATCGCCCATGGCCTGGGCGCCTACATCGCCGAGAACACCGCCAGCGGCAACTTCCCCCACATCATCCTGGGGATCGCCATGATGGCGCTGTTCGTCACCCTGTTTAACCGCCTGGTGTGGCGCCCGCTGTACGCCTATGCCGAAACACGTTTCCGCGCCCACTAACCCCATTCGAGGAGGATCATCATGACCGACGCTCGCCTTTCGCTCCCGCCCGCCGTCCCGCCGCCGATCTTGGCCGTGCGCGCCGTCGATCACGGCTACGAGCAGGCGCATGGCCGGCAAACCATCCTCCAGGGGGTGAGCCTGACCCTGCACTCGGGCGAGATCGTCGCCCTACTCGGCCGCTCCGGCTCCGGTAAGTCCACGCTACTACGCATCATCTCCGGCCTGATCGCCCCCAGCGCCGGCGAAGTCGAGTACCTCGGCGCCCCGCTCCAAGGCCCGGCCGACGGGGTGGCGATGGTATTCCAGACCTTCGCCCTGTTTCCCTGGCTGACGGTCCTACAGAATGTGGAGGCCGGGTTGGAGGCTCAGGGGATGCCCGCCGCCGAGCGCCGTACCCGCGCACTGGCGGCCATCGATCTGATCGGCTTGGATGGCTTCGAGAACGCCTACCCGCGTGAACTCTCTGGCGGCATGCGCCAACGCGTCGGCTTTGCCCGCGCCTTGGTGGTCGATCCTACCCTGCTGTTGATGGATGAGCCGTTTTCGGCGCTCGATGTGCTGACCGCCGAAACCCTGCGTACCGATCTGCTCGATCTGTGGAGCGAGGGTAAACTGCCCATCAAGTCGATGCTGATCGTCACCCACAACATCGAGGAGGCGGTGTTCATGTGCGATCGCATCCTGCTGCTCTCCTCCCATCCCGGTAAGATCATCGCCGAGATCGCCGTCCCTTTCCGCCACCCGCGTAACCGCCTCGATCCGGCCTTCCGCCATCTGGTGGACCAGGTCTACGCCCAGATGACGACGCGTAATAGCGACAACACCCTGCGCCACGAGCTGCGTCTCGGCTCCTGGTTGCCGCACGTCTCCACCAACCTGATCGCCGGGTTGCTGGAAAGCCTCTCCGCCGCGCCTTACCATGGGCGGGCCGACATGCCGGATCTGGCACTGGCGCTCCACATGGAGGTCGACCGGCTGTTTCCCGTCGCCGAGGTGTTGCAACACCTGGACTTCGCCAACGTACAACAGGGCGACATCACTCTCACCCCGGCCGGCGAGCAGTTCGCCGCCATGGATACCCAGCCGCGCAAGGCGCTGTTCGCCGAACACCTGCTGCGTCATGTCCCCCTGGCGATGCTGATCAAGAGCGTGCTCGACGAGCGTCCAGGCCACCGGGCCCCACGAGTACGCTTCGAGCAGGAACTGGAGGATGCCCTCTCCGACCAAGCCGCGCGTGAGACGCTGGATACCGTGATCAACTGGGGACGCTACGCCGAGATCTTCTCCTATAACGATCAGACCGAGACCTTCAGCCTGGAGGATGTGGAGTTCTAATCACCCTCGGTGGTGCGGCGGGTACTTGCATTCAGGCGGGTTAGGGTGCTATTTAAACCATTCCCTAATCCGCCTACTTGCACATGGACCGTCCCATGACCGAGCCACACAGCGCCGATATTCTCATCCGTCCCTTGACCCAGGTCGATAACGCCGCGATCGCCGCGGTGATCCGGCACGTCTCCGCCGAATGCGGCCTCAGCGCCGACAAGGGCTTCACCGTCTCCGATCCTAATCTGGATCGCCTGGCGCAAAGCTACGCGGCCGCGCGCAGCGCCTATTGGGTAGTCGAACTCAACGGTGAGGTGGCGGGCGGCGGCGGCATCGCCCCACTGGAGGGCGCGGAGGCGCACCTGTGTGAGCTACAAAAGATGTATTTTCTGCCGGCACTGCGCGGCCGGGGCGTCGCGCGGCGGCTGGCGTTACAGGCGTTGGACTTCGCCCGTGAGCAGGGGTTTACCCATTGCTATCTGGAGACCACCGCCACCCTGCACGCCGCCATCGCGTTATACCGCCGTCTCGGCTTTGAGCGCATCGACCAGGCGCTGGGTGCCACGCGCCACGTCGACTGCGAGGTGCGCATGTTGCGTCCCCTCTAATCCCGGCGAACCCGCGGCAAAAAAAACGGGAGCCCATTGGCTCCCGTCAGGACGATTTCGTGCGGCGTCGATCTTAATGGCGACGGCCGTCGTCGTCTTGATCGACCTCGTCCTCGTCATACTCGCCCTCGTCGTCACCCTCTTCGCCGTCTGGATCCTCAAAGTAGGTCCCCCAGCCGTCGTAGCTGACGCCGTGCTTCTCCGCCAATGCGACCAATTGCTCGACCTGGGCGTCGATGGTGTCGGCATTTAAGCCCACCTCACTGATCACGTCACAACACATCAGCAAGAGGCCCTCTTCGACCTCCAACTCCTCGGCGTCGGTCACCTCGTAACCCAGCTTGAACGCCTCGACGGCGGCCTGCTCTAACGCCTCAAAGCGCTCCGCCGACAGGTGGTGTTCGATGGTGTACAGCGCATCCGGATCGCTGCCGTCATCCAACAACTCCTCGATAATCATGCGGGTTTCTTCACGCTGTTCTTCTAGCAGCTCTCGGTTTGCCATTTCACTGATTCCTCACTCGCTAAGCCTTGCGCGCATTCTCCCACAGGCAGCGACGGCTCACCACTCAAGAAAAAACAATATTTCCGACTCAAGGGTTGAATTTGAATTTTAATACACATAATGTGAATATAAATTCATCACAGCATCGTATCCCACAACGGAGATGGGTCATATGGATCAGCTTAATCAACAGCACTTCCTACGCTTACTGGATTTCACCCCGCAACAGATTGCATACCTAATCAATCTTGCCGCCGAGCTAAAACAGGCCAAGCGACAGGGGGAGGAGGTCGCGCGCCTGACCGGGAAAAATATCGCCCTGATCTTCGAGAAGGACTCCACCCGCACCCGCTGCGCCTTTGAGGTCGCCGCCTACGATCAGGGGGCCCACGTCACCTATCTCGGCCCGAGCGGTAGCCAGATAGGCCACAAGGAGTCGATCAAGGACAGTGCGCGCGTGCTGGGACGAATGTATGACGCCATCCAGTACCGTGGCTTCGGTCAGACGGTGGTGGAGACGCTGGCGCAGTACGCCGGGGTACCGGTGTGGAACGGGCTGACGGATGAATTCCACCCTACGCAGATCCTGGCGGACTTGCTTACCATGCGCGAACACTGCGCCAAGCCGCTATCGGCCATCAAGCTGGCCTACCTCGGCGATGCGCGTAACAACATGGGTAATTCGTTGCTGGAGGGCGCGGCACTGATGGGCATGGAGCTGCGTCTGGTGGCCCCGCGCGCCTTCTGGCCGGAGGCGGCGCTGGTGGCTCAGTGCCAAGCGCTGGCAGAGCAGACTGGTGCCAAGCTGATCCTGACGGAGGAGGTCGCCGAAGGCGTGCAGGGCGTGGACTTCCTGTATACCGATGTCTGGGTCTCGATGGGGGAAGCGAAGTCAGCCTGGCAAGAGCGTATCGCCCAATTGCTGCCCTATCAGGTCAACAGGCAAACGCTACAGCTGAGCGGCAATCCCCAGGTGAAATTCTTGCACTGCCTACCCGCCTTCCATGACGAGATGACCGGCGTGGGGAAACAGATGGCCGAACAGTATGGGCTGCACGGTGGCATTGAAGTGACCGATGAGGTGTTCGAATCGCCGCACAGCATCGTCTTCGATCAGGCGGAAAACCGTCTGCATACCATCAAAGCGGTGATGGTGGCGACCCTGGCCGGTGCCTGACGCCGCTCTCGGGGCGGCCGCGGCCTGCATGGCCGTACCGCCCTCTCGCCCTTAGTCGGCCAGCAGGCCGAGCGCGCACGCATCCAGCTTGATCACCGCCTTGCACACCGGCGCGGGGGCCCCCAGCGCACACAACGGCTTATGTACCTCGCCCGGATAAAACACCACAAAGTCACCCGGTTGCAAGGTCAGAAACTTCTCCTGTAAGCCACCGGCGCCCAGCGGCAGGAAGGCGATGTCCTTATCCGCCAACCGATCCTCGCCGGGGACCCCCGGCGTCAGGTTGCTAAAGCCCATCCCCTCTTGCCCCTCCAACACGATCTGCACATCCAGATAGCGGGCGTGGTATTCGGCGCGGCGTGTCTCGGCGGCGGCGGTTTCGTCGTGGGCGATCAACACAAACTGGCGCTGAGCGTCGATCTCGTAGCGTCCTGCTGGCGTCGCCGCGCTGAAGTTGGCCATCACATACTCGATCGCCTGGCGGATCGCCACCGGCAGATAGGGCATCTGGGCCAGGTAGTGCACATTCCCCGTCAACATGATTTTTCATTCCTTTGTTTATAAAACCCTGTTTTATTCTAGCCGGAAGTGGGCGCGCTAACTGCGCCGCCCGCCACATTTATCGCCGCGGGGCAGAAAGAAAAAAGGTCTCGGCAACCGCCGAGACCAAACAGGGACACTCACTCAAAAATTATCATGACAAGTTAGGGGAAAATCACGTAGTACGCCTTACGCCAGGGCTTGCGCCAGCAGGGTGATCGGGTGTTCGCAGCGCTTGCTGGTCGACATCTCGATCTGCCATTTGCAGGTTTCACAGTCGGTGACCACCAGATCCACCCCGCTGGCTTCGATCTGGCGGAACAGTCCGGCACCGATGCCTTGGGCGGTCTCGTAGTTCTCCTTCTTGAAACCATAAGTACCGGCGATGCCGCAACACTGGGAGTCGAGGATGATCAGCTCGACGCCGGGGATCATCTGCAACAACGCCAATGTATAGGGCGCCCACCCCATGCGCTCCATATGACACGGCGTATGGTAGGCAATCTTCAGCTTCAACGGCTTCAACGGCAGCGTGCGGCCGGCATCGAGCAGGCGATAGAGATAGCGGGTCGCCAGCTCTACCCGATCACGCACCGGCGTGGTATCGATATCCAACACGTGCGGATACTCGTCACGCAACATAAAGGTACAGCTCGACGAGGTCGCCACCACCGGGATCCCTTTACCCAGCACCGCCTCGTTCAGGGAATCGGCGTTTACCCGCGCCTGCTTCTTGGCCTGCTCGATGAAACCGTTAGCCACCAGCGGCACCCCGCAGCACTTCTCGCGCGACAGCAGTTGTACCCCGATGTCCATGGCGTTAAACACCCGCACCAAATCCTTACCCAACTGCGGATGGTTGTAGTTGACGTAGCAACCGTGGAAAAACGCTACCTGCTCCGCGAAACGCGCCTGCTCGCCAGCCTGCTTGCGCATCCAACTGCGGAAAGTGCCGTGCGAATACTTCGGTAGCTCGCGGCGGTGGTCGATCTTCAATGCCTTATCCAGCAGTTGACGCACCGGTTTCAGACCGGTGGTGGCATTGATTAACGGCGCGAACGGCGTCGACAGCGTCCCCATCAGATCGGTATGGCTGAGGATGGCGTCGCGCAGCGTCGGCTTGTGATTACCGTACTGGGTCTTGGCGCGCAGGATGATATCGCCGATCTTCACGTCGGACGGGCAAGCCACCTCGCAACGCTTACAGTTGGTGCAATATTTCAGCGCCTCATCGTACAACTGCGGATCTTTCAGCCGCAGCCGTTCGCCATCCGGGCCGGCCTGTTTCGGGCCGGGGTAGGCCGGGTTCACCTTGGCCACCGGGCAGTAGGTGGTGCACACGGTGCATTTGATGCATTGTTCAAAGCTGTTGTCAGCAGGCAGACTCATGGTGCCTCCTCCGCCAAGATCTGTTGCGCGGCGTGCAGGGCGGTGAGCAGGGAAACCCCGGCGCCGCAGCCCTGATAGATCGGATCGTAACCGCCCAGCACAGCGCCGGCGGCATACAGGTTATCCAGGGGGGTGCCATCGATGCTGGCACGCTGGCGAGCATCGGCACGCACGCCAAACTGGAGATAGGGTTGCGGGGCGAACATCGACGCTTGGCACCACGCGCCCCGCTCGGCCGCCGCGCTCACCTCCAGGCCAAACACCGGCTCGCGCACGCCGGTAAAGTCGGCGCGTAGCCCGTTGCTGAAGAAGCTGCCGCTGGCCAACACCACATTGCGCGCACGCAAGGGAATATCACCATGGTTACGGCTATACAGACGCGTCACGCGCCCAGCCTCACACGCGGCACGCACCACCGTGTCGCCCGGCATGATCAGCCCACCCAACGCCTGGAAACGGCGGCGCAGCTGCTGATGAATATGGATCCCCAACACCGAAGGCGGCAGGGTCGGCAACAACATCAACGGGCGTGAGACCGCCGCGCGCAACTGCGCCAAGGCATCGTCACAATCGACCCCGATGCAGGCCGGCAGGAAAATGGCGTCGACCTGCGCCGCATGACGATTTAGCTCCTCGGCCAGCAGGCGGCGATTCTCCGCCACGTCGAGCACTCGGGCGATGTTAACCGCCCGGAATTCACTCGGGTTAGCGCGCAAGCGATCCAACGCCGGTAGCGTCAGCTCCACTACCTCACACTGCACCCCTTGCTCTTGCAACGAGCCCGCCACCAATTGTGGCTGAAAGTCGAGGAAACCCTCGATGCCCGCCACCAAGATGCGCTGCCAGGGCAGCGCGGCGTCCATATCGCTGACCGGTACCTCGTTGGGGCTGAGCCAAGTCAGACGACGGGTCCCCAGCGGGGTTACGCGCAGATGGTTGCGCCGATGATCGCCGACCAGCGCCAGCCCGCTTCGCTCCAGCAGACGCTCCGCCTCCCGCGCATAACGGGAAAATTGCTCACGCCCCAACAGGCTATAAGGATGCTGGGGCGCCTGGCGTTGCAGCTCGTCGATCGCCGCGCACGGCTCGCTGACCGCCGTGCCATCCGGCAGGCGCGACAACAGATCGAAGGAGCCTGAGGAGAAGTGCAGCGCACTCTGGCCGGCGCTGACGATGGCACAACGCTGTCCGGCCTCCGCCAGACGGATGCCGCACACCAAACCGGCCAGACCGCCGCCGATCATCACCGTATCAAATTTCATCGTCATTCTCCCCACGCTGCGGCGGCTCGGCGTCCATACCGCATAATCCTTGATACACCCAACTGGTAAATTCGCTTTCGCGCAAGGCATCGCCCCAAGCGATCGGGCGGATCCCCTTCCAACGCTCGTTCAGGAAGTGGGAGAGCTGCGCGATGGATTGTTGCGGTGTAGTGACCTTAAAGCGATTCAGCAGACCGGCGGCGCGGCAAGCGCACAGCTCACCCTGACAGGTGCCCATTCCCACGCGGGTACGACGGCGCAGATCCACCAGGTTATTCACCGTCAGCGAATCCACCGCATAGCGCACCTCACCGGCGGTCACCGCCTCGCACTCGCACACCAGGCTACTGTTGAGGCGATCGCCGTTCAGCAGGCGATCGGCGCGATCACCGTGGCGATACACCGCCGAACCGCGGATTGGGGCGGGCAAGGAGATCACTTTGCGTAGCGTCTCCTCGGCAGAGTGCTCGGAGCCGGGCAATGGCTCGCTGGCCGTGGTACAGGGCGTACTGACGCCCAGCTTCTCACACACTTTATCCGTGGCCCACTCGGCCATCAGCCGGTAGGTCATCAGCTTACCGCCGGTGATGGTGATGAACCCCTCCATCCCATCGCGCGCGGCGTGATCGAGCAGTACGATGCCGCGGCTGACGTTACGGCCGCTGGGATCATCGTCGCTGGCCACCAACGGCCGCACCCCGGCATAGGCACGTAGAATGCGGGTTGCCGCCAGCTTCGGCGCCAACTTTTCGCCTTCACGGATCAGGACATCAACCTCTTGCGGGGTGACGATCATATTGTCGATCTGATCGTAGTCGATATGGGTCGAGGTGGTGCCGATCAGCGAGATCGTATCACCTGGCACCAAGATGTCGGCATCCGCCGGCTTACGGCAACGGTTGATCACCATGTTGTTGATGCGGTGGCCGAGGATCAACAGCGCCCCCTTGGCCGGAAACATCTTGATGCGCAGATCGGCGTACTCGGCGATGTGCTGCCCCCAGATCCCGGCGGCGTTCACCACGATCTGGGCGTGTATGTCGTAGCGCTGGCCCGACTTATGGTCGAGAACGCGCACACCGGTTACCCGATCGCCCTGGCGCAGCAGGCCGCACACCTCGTGATAGGTCAGCGCCTGGCCGCCATGTTCACGCGCATCCAGCATATTGGCCGCCGTCAGGCGGAAAGGATCGACGGTGCCGTCCGGCACGCGCACCGCGCCTAGCAGATTCGGGTTGGCGGCAGGCTCCAGGCGCAACGCCTCGGCCGGATCGATGGCTTCAGCCTCGATACCCGCGGCGCGGCAGGCCTCAATAAAGCGCGGCTGATAGGCCAGATCGTCTTCCGGCAGGGTGATAAACAGCCCGTCGGTACGCTCGACGCAATGGCGGGCGATGCGCTTGAGAATACGGTTCTCTTCAATACATTCGCGCGCGGACTCTCCGTCGGTCACCGCATAGCGGGCGCCGCTGTGCAGCAAACCATGGTTACGGCCGGTCGCGCCAGTGGCGATGTCGTGGCGCTCCAGCAGAATGCAACGCAGGCCGCGGCGCGCGCAGTCACGGGCGATGCCGGCGCCTGTGGCGCCACCGCCAATAATGACGACGTCAGTTTCCTGTGATGCGGGGCTCTGTAACATGAGTGGCTCCCAAGCCAAATGAGTAGTAATGATGCTAGTAGGCCATATTACGGGTGAGAAATGTTTGATAAGGAGCAAATACGCGCATAAAACGAAAATAATAAGACCACAAAAGCTCATCAATGTGATCAATATCACCATGGCAAAATGTTTAAGTCATACAAATAACCTTATTTTTTTACTCCATTGGTTAATTTGTCGCTCAATTTCATAAAAGTGTAACAATATGAGGGCTCTCTCACAGTCTGATTGTTCGTAATTGCCTATCCTGCGCTCGAAAATGAAAACAAAATGACTTCTGGCGGCATAATTTGCCGCTAGACGCGCATATCTTGTTTTTTTTTACCCATGAGCGAGTGCCTTAACCGATTTCACTGGGGAAACGGCTTTAGGACCAGACTAACGATAAATAACCGTCATCGGAGAGAGTTATGTTAAGCATGTTTAAGCCCGCGGCGCATAGGCCGCGGTTGCCGGACGCGCAGATAGATCCGACCTATCGCCGTCTGCGCTGGCAGATTTTTATGGGGATCTTCTTTGGCTACGCCGCTTACTACTTGGTACGCAAAAACTTTACCCTGGCGATGCCCTACCTGGTCGAGCAGGGCTTTTCGCGTGGCGATCTCGGTTTTGCCCTCTCCGGCATCTCTATCGCCTACGGTTTCTCTAAGTTTATCATGGGCTCGGTCTCCGACCGCTCCAACCCGCGCGTCTTCCTGCCAGCCGGTCTGATCCTGGCGGCAGTGGTGATGTTGGTGATGGGTTTCATTCCGTGGGCCACCTCCAGCATCATGGTGATGTTCGTGCTGCTGTTCCTGTGCGGTTGGTTCCAAGGCATGGGATGGCCGCCGTGTGGCCGCACCATGGTGCACTGGTGGTCGCAGAAAGAGCGCGGCGGTATCGTGTCGGTGTGGAACTGCGCCCATAACGTGGGCGGTGGCCTGCCGCCGCTGCTATTCCTGCTGGGGATGGCCTGGTTCAACGACTGGCATGCCGCTCTCTATATGCCCGCCTTCGCCGCCATCCTGGTTGCCCTGTTCGCCTTCGCCATGATGCGCGATACCCCGCAATCCTGCGGCTTACCGCCGATCGAGGAGTATAAGAACGACTACCCGGACGATTACTCCGCCAAGGCCGAGCAAGAGCTGACCGCCAAGCAAATCTTCATGCAGTATGTCTTCCCCAACAAGCTGCTGTGGTATATCGCCATCGCCAACGTGTTCGTCTATCTGCTGCGTTACGGCATTCTGGACTGGTCGCCGACCTACCTGAAAGAAGTGAAGCACTTTGCGCTGGATAAATCCTCCTGGGCTTACTTCCTGTATGAGTACGCCGGCATCCCCGGTACCCTGATCTGTGGCTGGATGTCCGACAAGGTCTTCCGCGGCAACCGTGGCGCCACCGGGGTGTTCTTTATGACCCTGGTCACCATCGCCACCATCGTGTACTGGCTCAACCCGGCGGGCAACCCCAACGTCGACATGGCCTGCATGATCATCATCGGCTTCCTGATCTACGGTCCAGTGATGCTGATCGGTCTGCATGCCCTGGAGTTGGCACCGAAGAAAGCGGCCGGTACCGCGGCGGGCTTCACCGGCCTGTTCGGTTACCTAGGTGGCTCCGTAGCCGCCAGCGCCATCGTCGGCTACACCGTCGACTTCTTCGGCTGGAACGGCGGCTTCATGGTAATGATCGGCGGCAGCATCCTGGCCGTCATCCTGCTGCTGGTGGTGATGATCAACGAACACAAACACCATCTGCGCGAGCAAGCAGACAAGAAAGCCTAACCCTGCAACGGCGGCGCCGTACGCGCCGTCCTGATTAACCTAGGGCTGTGCCGCGCATGCGAGGCGCAGCCTTTTTTGTCGCCAAAACCACAGCAGAAATAAGGATAATGCTATGAAAATTAATGCAATAGTAGCCGGTCTCCTGCTCGGTGGCAGCCTGGCAATGAGTGCCTATGCCGCGAGCGAGAAGGTGGTCATCGCTCACCGTGGTGCCAGCGGTTATTTGCCGGAGCACACCCTGCCGGCCAAGGCGATGGCCTACGCCCAAGGCGCTGATTTTCTAGAACAGGATCTGGTGATGACCAAGGACGATCAGTTGGTGGTGTTGCATGACCACTATCTGGATCGGGTAACCGACGTCGCCGAACGCTTCCCCAACCGAGCGCGTCAGGATGGCCGCTACTACGCCATCGATTTCACCCTGGATGAGATCAAATCGCTCAAATTCACCGAAGGGTTCGATATCGAAAACGGCAAGAAGGTACAGAGTTACCCGGGCCGCTTCCCGATGGGCAAATCCGACTTCCGCGTACACACCTTTGAGGAAGAAATCGAATTCATCCAGGGGTTGAACCACTCGACCGGCAAGAACATCGGTATCTATCCGGAGATCAAGGCCCCTTGGTTCCACCAGCAAGAGGGGAAGGATATCTCCGCCAAGGTGTTACAGGTCCTGAAAAAGTATGGCTATACCACGAAGGATGACAACGTCTACCTGCAATGCTTCGATGCCAACGAACTCAAGCGTATCAAGCATGAGCTGATGCCGAAGAACGGGCAAAACCTCAAACTGGTCCAGCTGATCGCCTACACCGACTGGAACGAAACCCAAGAGAAGAAGCCGGACGGCACCTGGGTCAACTACAGCTACGACTGGATGTTTAAGCCGGGCGCGATGAAACAGATCGCCCAGTATGCCGATGGCATCGGGCCGGACTACCACATGCTGGTCAGTGCCGACTCGCGTAAGGGGAACATCAAGCTGACGGAGATGGTAAAGGAGGCCCACGCCAATAAGATGGCGGTCCACCCCTACACCATCCGCGCCGATAAGCTGCCGGACTACGTGAGCAACGTCGACCAACTGTATGAGGTGATCTACAACCAGGCGGGCGTCGATGGGGTCTTTACCGACTTCCCGGACAAGGGGGTGCAATTCCTACAGAAGCAGGGACAGCACCAGTAAGCCGCAACAGAGGGAGGGCGCGCGCCGGCCTCGCGCCCTAACGCCGCGTTGCCGCGGCGACCTCCGGCTCGGAGCCGACAGTGCGAGTCGATTCTCGCCAGCGAGAGCACAGTCACCGTGCGGAAAACTCTGCCATACTGGAGCACTACGGCGCACGCCCCCGCGTGCGCCGCCCGCTAACCGGAGGCCCGCATGAAACTGATCGGCAGCTATACCAGTCCCTTTGTGCGTAAAATCGTCGTCCTGCTGTTGGAAAAGCAGCTCACCTTCGAATTCGTCAGCGACAATCCGTATCTCGATGATGCACGTGTCCTCGCCGTCAACCCGCTGGGCAAAGTCCCGGCGCTGATCGCCGATGACGGCGAGATATTCTTCGACTCCCCCTTGGTGGCCGAGTATGTTGACCAGTTAACGGCGGCACCGCGCTTCCTACCGTGCGATCGCGCCGAGGCGCTGCGTGTGCGCCAGGTCGAGGCGCTGGCCGATGGTGTCTGCGATGCTGCCGTCAGCATCGTCCGCGAGCTACGCCGCCCCGTTGAACGCCAGGATAGCGCAGAGTTGCAACGCCAACGCGCCAAGATCCAGCGTGGATTAGATGCGCTGGAGCGCCAGGTCACCGCACGACGCTGGCTGAACGGATCGGCGCTTAACTTGGCGGATATCGCCACTGGCTGCTGCCTGAGTTACCTCAACTTCCGCCGCGTCTACCCCAACTGGTGTGTCGGGCGCCCGGCCTTGGTCTGCCTGGCGGAACGTCTGTTCCAACGCGACAGCTTCCTGCGTACCGCGCCGCCTGCCGACTAAGGCCTGCGCCATCGGCGGGTTGCCGCTGTATTCCTCTGTCGTCAGCCTTTATCATGGCAAGCTATCGCCCCGCGTAGCTAGCAGATAAAGGTATGGAATAGTCCAATGAGTTCAGATCATCAGGTGCTTTACAGCCAGATCCCCGCGATCGATACCCTGTTGCGAACGCCGCCCTGCGTCGCCTTACAGGCCCAGTACGGCAGCCAACTCGTGACCCAAACCCTGCGGGCGCTGCAACAGCAGGCCCGCGACGCCATTCACCGCTGCCAGGCTCTGCCTGACTGGAGCACGGACTGGGCGCAAGCCTGTGCCGCGCAGATCGCCGCCACCCTCTCTCCCGCCCTACGCCGGGTCTTCAATCTAACCGGAACGGTACTGCACACTAACCTAGGACGGGCATTACTGGCCGAACAGGCCATCGCCGCCGCCAGCCAAGCCATGGCGGCGTCGGTCACCCTCGAATACGACTTGGATGACGCCGGGCGTGGCCATCGCGATCGCGCCATCGCCGAGCGGCTGTGCGCCCTGACCGGTGCCGAAGATGCCTGCCTAGTCAACAATAACGCCGCGGCGGTATTGCTGATGCTCGCCGCCCTGGCGCCGGGACGCGAAGTGATCGTCTCACGCGGTGAACTGGTGGAGATCGGCGGGGCTTTCCGCATCCCTGACGTGATGATCCAAGCCGGTTGCCGCCTGCACGAGGTGGGCACCACCAACCGTACCCACCTGCACGACTACCGCCAGGCCATCAATGAACAGAGCGCGCTGTTGATGAAGGTGCATACCAGTAACTACGCCATCCACGGCTTCACCGCCGCCGTCGGCGAGGCCGAGCTGGTCGAGCTGGGCCGCGAACACCGCCTACCGGTGATCAGCGATCTCGGTAGCGGTTCATTGCTGGACATGACCCGTTATGGGCTACCGGCCGAGCCGATGCCGCAGCGCTTGCTGGCCGACGGCGTCGATCTGGTCAGCTTCTCCGGCGACAAACTGCTGGGCGGGCCGCAGGCCGGGATCATCGTCGGTCGGCGCGATCTGATCCGCCGCCTGCAACGCCACCCGCTCAAACGCGCCCTACGCTGTGGCAAGATGACCCTGGCGGCGCTGGACGCCACCCTGCAACTCTATCAACAGCCGGAAAAACTGCGCCAGGCGCTGCCCACCTTGCGTCACCTGACGCGCGAGGCCAGTGAGATCGCCGCCTGCGGCGAGCGCCTACTCGGCGGCCTTCGTCCCCACTACCAGGCGACTTTCGACCTGGCGTTGGAGCCATGCCTCTCGCAGATCGGCAGCGGCTCGCTGCCAGTAGACCGCCTGCCTAGCCACGCCATCACCCTCACGCCGCGTGATGGACGCGGCGCTACCCTGGCGGCGCTGGCCGAACGCTGGCGCGCCCTGCCCTGCCCGGTGATCGGTCGCATCCAAGAAGGTAAACTCTGGCTCGATCTGCGTTGCCTGGACGATGAACAGGCGTTATTAGAGGAACTGTGCCCATGATCATCGCTACTGCCGGACACGTCGATCACGGCAAAACCACCCTACTGCGCGCCCTGACCGGGGTTGATACCGACCGCCTGCCGGAAGAGAAGCGGCGTGGCATGACCATCGATCTCGGCTACGCCTATCTCCCCTTGGCGGATGGACGGGTAGTCGGCTTTATCGATGTGCCCGGACACGAGAAGTTTCTCGCCAACATGCTGGCCGGGATCGGCGGCATCCCGCATGCCCTGCTGGTGGTCGCCTGCGATGATGGGGTGATGGCGCAGACGCGCGAACATCTGTTGCTGCTGCGTCTGGCGGGGCGTCCGGCACTGACCGTGGCGCTGACCAAGGCGACGCGGGCGGATGAGGCGCAGCGAGCACGCGTACGCGCCCAGGTGCAGACCCTGCTGGCCGAGCAGGGCTGGCCCGACGCACCGCTGTTCGAAACCGATGCCCTCAGCGGCCAGGGCATCGATGCCCTACGTCAACATCTGCTTAGCCAGAGTGCGGCCCCGGCCCGGGTCGATCGCCGCTTCCGCTTAGCCATCGACCGCGCCTTCAGCGTCAAGGGCAGCGGGCTGGTGGTGACCGGTACCGCCTTGGCAGGCCGGGTGCGTGTCGGCGATACCTTATGGCTAACCGGTTGCGATAAGCCGGTGCGGGTACGCACCCTGCATGCGCAAAACCGCGACGCGAGCGAGGCCGAGGCAGGCCAACGCGTGGCACTGAACCTCAGCGGCGACGTCGAGAAGGCGCAGATCCAACGCGGCGACTGGCTCTTAGCTCAACGTCCCGCCGTTCCACCGACGCAACGGGTTCTGGTGGCGCTGGATGGCGTCGCCCCGTTGCAACACTGGCAGCCGCTGCATCTGCATCATGCCGCCCGCCATATTACCGGGCGTCTCTCGCTGCTGGAGACCCACTCCACCGCCCAGGGGGAAGCACTGGCCGAGCTGATCCTCGATCACCCCCTCTGGCTGGCGGAGGGCGACACCCTGATCCTGCGCGACATCGCGGCGCGCCATACCCTGGGCGCGGCGCGGGTGTTACAACTCACCGTCCCGCGCCGAGGCAAACGCCAACCCGTGTTCCTCGACACGCTACGCCGCCTGGCGCAAGCGGATGACGACGCCACGGTTCTGGCGCTACGCTTGCCCGACGCGACGCTGAGTGTCGCCGAGCTGGGGTGGGCGCGTCAACTGAGCGACAGCGCCTGTCAGGCGCTGCTGGCGCGCGACGATCTGCTGTTGGTCGGCGATCATCTGCTCAGCCGGACGACGGCAGAGCAGCTGCGCCAACGCCTACTGGAGACGTTGGCAGACTACCATCAACAGCACGGCGATCAGCTCGGTGTCGGGCGCGCTCGCCTGCGACGCATGGCGCTGCCGACCGAGCCGGAAGGCCTGGTGTTCCATCTCCTCGGCGAGTTGCTGGCCGAAGGGGCGCTGTGCAACAGCCGAGGATGGTTACATCTGCCGCAGCACAACATCGCCATGACGCCGCAGCAACTCGCCCTGTGGCAACGCGCCGCGCCGTTGTTTGCCGACGAGCCGTGGTGGGTGCGCGATCTGGCGACCACGCTCGGCGTCGAGGAGGAGACGATGCGCCGCACGCTACGTCAGGCGGCGCTGCTCGGCCACATCACCGCCGTGGTGCGTGACCGTTACTACCGTACCGAACGCCTGTACCACTTCGCGGCACTGATCCGCCAGTTGGATGCCAGCCAGGGCAGCACCAGCGCGGCCGACTTCCGTGATCAGCTCGGCATTGGCCGAAAGCTGGCGGTGCAGATCCTCGAGTTCTTCGATCGCAGCGGGTTTACCCGGCGACGCGCCAACGACCATCTGTTGCGCGATCGCGCGCTCTTCTGTAGCGATGAAGTCAATTAAGTGATGCAAAAAAGTTGCTAAATCTGTGAGCCACAGCGGATATTACTCGGTGGTCGGTGTCGAGGCGGCGGAATGCCGCCTATGCTGACAGGATGACTGCGTTATTGCCTGTTACCCGCCAGCCTCGCTGGCGCCATCTGCCAAGGAGACAGTAATGACCGATCACCCTCCCTTTACGCCGGCCAGCGCCGGCTCTCCGCTCCGCCTCAAGGCGCGCTACGACAACTTCATCAACGGCCAGTGGCAAGCCCCCGTCGACGGCCACTACTTCATTAACCTAACGCCCATCACCGGCCAACCCCTGTGTGAGGTAGCCAGCTCGGGGCGGCGCGACGTCGATCTGGCATTAGATGCCGCCCATGCCGCCCGCCAAGCCTGGGGAGAGACCTCGGTGCAGCAGCGCGCCACCCTGCTGAATAAGATCGCCGATCGTATGGAGCAGCACCTGGTGCAACTGGCCCATGCCGAGACCTGGGACAACGGCAAACCGATCCGCGAGACCCTCAACGCCGACGTGCCGCTGGCTATCGATCACTTCCGCTACTTCGCCGCCTGCATTCGCGCCCAGGAGGGCGGCATCAGCGAGTTGGATCATGAGACCGTCGCCTACCATTTCCATGAGCCCCTCGGCGTCGTCGGCCAGATCATTCCCTGGAACTTCCCGTTGTTAATGGCCTGTTGGAAACTGGCACCGGCGCTGGCGGCCGGTAACTGCGTGGTGCTTAAGCCCGCCAAGCTGACGCCGATGTCGATCCTGGTGCTGATGGAGTTCATCGGTGACCTGCTGCCCCCCGGGGTGGTCAACGTGGTCAACGGTGCCGGCGGCGATATCGGCGAGTACCTGGCCACCTCGCCACGCATCGCCAAGGTGGCGTTTACCGGCTCGACCGAGGTCGGCCAACGCATCATGGGCTACGCCGCCCAGAACGTGATCCCGGTGACCTTGGAACTGGGTGGCAAGTCACCCAATATCTTCTTCGCGGATGTGATGGATAAGGAGGATGCCTTCTTCGACAAGGCGCTGGAAGGGTTGGCCATGTTCGCCTTCAACCAGGGCGAGGTCTGCACTTGCCCCAGCCGAGCGCTGATCCAGGAGTCGATCTACGAGCGCTTCATCGAGCGCGCCCTACGACGCGTCGAGGCTATCCGCTGCGGCAACCCCCTCGATCCCCATACCCAGATGGGGGCCCAAGTCTCCGCCGGCCAGTTGGAAACCATCCTGAACTACATCGCCCTGGGGCAACAGGAGGGGGCGCAGTTGCTGACCGGCGGCGGCGTGCAGCGCCTAGAGGGGGCGTTGGCCCAAGGTTACTACCTGCAACCCACCATCCTGCACGGCAGCAACGCGATGCGCATTTTCCAAGAGGAGATCTTCGGCCCGGTGCTGGCGGTGACCACCTTCCGCGATCGCGACGAGGCCCTGGCGCTGGCTAACGATAGCCACTATGGCCTCGGTGCCGGAGTCTGGACCCGCAACGGCACCCTGGCCTATCAGATGGGACGGGGCATTCAGGCCGGGCGCGTCTGGACCAACTGCTACCATGCCTATCCAGCCCACGCCGCCTTCGGCGGTTACAAGCAATCGGGGATTGGCCGAGAGACCCATAAGATGATGTTGGAGCACTACCAGCAGACCAAATGCCTACTGGTCAGCTACAGCGACCAGGCGCTTGGTTTTTTCTGATTTTACTCGTTCCACCGCAAGCGACCCGCCGCTCAGGCGGGTCGCCCTATTCATAAGCGCACATTCGCGTTACACTTTTTATTATTTCCTTTATCACGCATCGCCATGAAAAGACTGTTCCACCGCGTGTCTAACCTGTTTCACCCCTCTTGGGTTCTCGCCTTGCTGGTTGCCCTGGAAGGCTACCTGTTTGCCGAGCCGGTGGTGATCCAGGCGTTTCGTTATGTGCCGGGCGCCTTGCAAACCTTCCACAGCTGGAAGGAGGCGCTCTCGATGGTGAACCTGCTGGAGATCCCGCGGGTGATGCTGGGGGTAGCACTGATACTGATGTCCATCGGTCTGGTGTTGCGCGCCCGTGTCGCTTGGGCGTTCACCCTGCTGTTGCTGCTTGCCATCGCCATCTTGTCGCTGATCCAGGACCCCAGCCTGCCCATCTGGCAGGCGCAAGATCTGGTGCGCCTGCTGTGGCATGACTTCAGCCAGTGGACCTGGCAGGATATCTCGCTGACCAGCCTAGAGAATTACAGCCACAACCTGACGCTGTATACCCTGGTGTTGCTGGCTCTGTTGATCCGCTATTGGGAGCGTTTCGACCGCGCCAGCTTGGCGGCCGGCTCGTTGTTTGCCTTAGTCAGCTTCGTCTCGTTGCTGATCTACGCTCTCTTCGGCTCGCTCTATCTGGGCGATGAGTTCAAGCCGCCGATCCTCGATGTGGTCACCGCCTTCTACTTCTCGGTGGTCAGCATGTCTACCGTCGGTTACGGTGATATCGTGCCCTATACCGCCACGGCGCGGCTGTTCACCCTCTCGGTGATCGTGATGGGGATTACGGTATTCGCCACATCCGTCAGCGCCATCATCGGCCCGGTGATCGGCGGCAATCTTAAACGCATGGTTAAAGGCAGGATCTCTCACGTGATGCGGAAAAACCACTTTATCATCGCCGGTGCCTCGCCGCTGGCCCTCAGTATCTACAATGGATTGAAAACGCGCGGCGACGCCATCACCGCCATCGTACCGATGGGGATCCCGCACGAATACCCACAGGATGCCGATGTGGTACTCGGCGATCCCTCCAGCGCCGAGGTGCTAAAAGAGGCCGGAGCGCCGCGGGCGCTCTATATCCTGGCGCTACGCGAGGACGACGCAGAAAACGCCTTTATCGTTCTGGCGGCCAAAGAGGTGGCGGGCAGTGGCACCAAGACCATCTCCCTGGTCAACGCCAGCAAACACTTGCAGAAGATTAAGCGGGTACAACCGGATATGGTGTTCTCGTTGCAGCAGTTGGGCAGCGAGCTGTTGGTGCGTACCCTGAGCGGAGAGCCGATCGATAATAAATTGATCACTGAGCTGTTCTTCGACAAATCAGCGCCGGAAGAGATGCAGAGTTAAGTACGGCGGGAGACGGTAGAAAACGGTCAGCCCGAATGGGCTGACCGGCGTCATCAACGACGCAGCGCGATGGCTTCGATTTCGATCTTCACATCTTTCGGCAGACGGGCCACTTCGACGCAGGAGCGCGCCGGGAACGGGGCGTTATGTGCGTTGAAGAAGGCTTCATAGGCGGCATTCACCGTCGCAAAGTCATTCAGATCTTTGACGAATACCGTCGTCTTCACGATGTCGGCCACACGCAAGCCGGCCGCTTCAACGATCGCCTTCACGTTCTCCAGCGACTGGCGCGCTTGGGCAGCGACATCGTCCGCGACCAGGCCGGTTTTCGGGTCGACCGGGATCTGACCGGAGGTGATGACCATGTTGCCCAGATCAACGCCCTGAACATAGGGTCCAATGGCGGCCGGTGCGTGCTCAGTGCTGATAATACCAGACATATCTGCTCCTTAGGATGATGGATGGGCCATTACCGCGGGACTACGGTAACCGCCCCCATTATAGGGAGTCCGCCCCCCTCCTCTCAATGACGCAGGCGTCATTTTTCCCCACCATCGGCCTCATGCCGTGCAATACGCTCGCCCAGGAGCGGTAACCCTAGGGCGACGGTGACGATTACTGCTCCATCACCGCGTGATGTTCAAACTCTTTCTCGCAATACTTACACTTAAGCAGCACCTCACCGTCACGGGCGCGGACACTAAAGCTGGAGTGAACCGGCTCGCTGCGACTGATGCAGTTGCTGTTCGGGCAGCTCAACACCGCTTCGATACGCTCTGGCAGGCTCGGTACCATCTTGCGCACCACCTCATAGTTTTCGATGCAGTTGACCGTGGCGCGCGGCGCGTAGATCGCCAGCTGGTTGACCTGGGCCTCGGTGAGGAACACGTTCTCGATCTTGATCAGATCCTTGCTACCCTGGGCGTTAGAGGGCAAGTTGAGGCCGATGGTGACACGCTGGTCGGTCTCAGTCAGTTTAAACAGGGTCAGCAGCTTAAAGCCGATGCGGGCCGGGATATGGTCAATGACGGTGCCGCAGTTAATCGCTTCAACCTGTAGTTTATTATCGTGAGTCATCTCATCTCTCCCTTAGAAATTCAGTTCGGCATTCAGGATCAGGGCCAGCAGCGCTTGGCGGGCAAAGATGCCATTACCCGCTTGCTGGAAGTAGTAGGCATAGGGGGTGGCGTCGACATCGGTGGTGATCTCATCGATACGCGGCAGCGGATGCAACACCTTCAGATTATCGCGCGCCGCCTCCAGCATTGCGGCGCGCAGGATGAACTGCGACTTGACGTTAGCGTACTCCGACGGATCTAGGCGCTCTTTCTGCACCCGGGTCATGTACAGAATATCCAACTGCGGCATCACCTCTTCGATGGTTTCATGCAGACTGTAGGCGATACCCTTCTCCTCCAGCATCGCCAGAATATAGTCCGGCATCGCCAACGCCTGCGGGGCGATAAAGAAGAAGCGGTTACCCTCGAACTTGGCCAGCGCCTGGGTCAGTGAGTGCACGGTACGGCCATACTTCAGGTCGCCGACCATGGCGATGTTGATGTCGTTCAACCGTCCCTGCGTCTCCTGAATGGTAAACAGATCCAGCAGCGTCTGCGTCGGATGCTGGTTAGCACCGTCACCGGCGTTGACCACCGGGATGCGCCCGCAGAATTCGGTCGCCAGGCGCGCGGCGCCCTCTTGCGGGTGACGCATCACGATGGCGTCGACATAGTTGCCGATCACCGAGATAGTATCCGCCAGCGTCTCCCCCTTCTTCCCCAATGAGGTGTTGCTGCTATCGGCGAACCCCACCACCGAGGCACCGAGGCGATGCATCGCGGTCTCGAAAGAGAGGCGGGTACGGGTCGAGGCTTCGAAGAACAGGCTGGCGATCACCTTGTGACGCAGCAGTTCCGGCTGCGGCTCGGCCTTCAGACGCGCGGCGGTCGCCAACACCAGCTCCAGTTCACTGCGGCTGAGATCGTTGATGGAGATAATATCTTTTAGATACAAGGGATTGGCCATTCTGTGCTCTCCTATTCTGGCGCCGGCGTCACGCGGCGCTGGCAGACTGTTCACTCGGGTTAATTTTTCGCCTTGCCGTGTTACGGGCAAAAAAAAACCCCTCAAATGAGGGGTCTTCCACGATCGAGAATGCGACGGGAGAAAAACGGCTGGTGGCTGCCCGGGTAGGGCAGGTGCTGCGGTCGCATCACGACCGACAAACCACAATGACCGATGCTATTTTTCATGCTGTCTCCCGGCAAATTGTCCGGCATTATACTCAGCGACCGCCGTACCGCAAGCACAAAATGCAGAGAAATTGGACACGGCGCAAACGGTTTCCCGCTTAAACAAGCGCCATCTTGGTTAATTCAGCAACACCGTACGATAGCGCTGCAACACACGCTGTAGCTGGCGCAGTGGCTGGATCTGGCTGGCCTCATGCCCGGCAGCATCCCACGCCTCAGCATAGGCCGCTAAGTGTCGTACCACCTGGCGCAGGGCCAGCGCGCAGCCGATCACCTGACCGAGGGCGTTGTCGAGAAAGCGCTGTAGCGGAAAATGCATCGGGTTGCTCAACACCAGGATGTTGAGCGTCGACGCCAGGGTTCCCAGCGAACCGAGACAGCGCTTCTGCACCGCCATCCCACAGAGAAAGGTCAGCCCCCCGAGGCTCAGGCATAGCAGCATCAGGCTCGGCTCGCTGGCGGGCAAGATCAGCAGGTAATACAGGGCGCCGATCGGCAACGCCAGCAACGCCCCCAACAAGAAGTCGATCGCCGCCATACGCGGGTTCGGTGTACGCACGGCCAACGACGTGACGACCGCGATCATGATCATACAGCCACTGCCGGCCTGCCAGCCGCTCCACAGCCAAAACAGCGTCCCCAGCGTGGTGGCCAGCCAGGTACGCCCCCGTTGATCAACGCATGACGCCCCTCGGCGGTGCGCAGTGGACGTCCTGACGCGCTATCGCGCAGCAGCGCCGCCTCCTGTTGACCGATGGGCACCGCGCTCACTCCCCCCTTACTCAGCCACTGTAACTGGCTGGCGGCGGCGATCCAGGCGATCAACGCCGGGGACAAACGGGTACCGCCATACGCCGCCAAGAGACGACGCAGCCGCTTTAAACGCTGATACGCCTCGGCCGGGGTGGTCAATGGAGCACTGATCAGCGCCTGAAAGCAAGTGGGCAGCGGCGGCCGTTCGCCCTGTAGGCAGATCTCACACGCCCGCGTGATCAGACTCAGTGTCAGGGTAGGCAGATACGTCAAGCGGCGGCAGGTTGCCTGCCAGCGCAGCGACTCCAAGGCCAGGCTCGCGCGCATCCCCTCCAGCGCCTGCCCCTCACGCAGCAGGGTATGCCAATGGCGATCGAGCGCCGCGCGATCGTCGTTCGCCACACAACGCGGGAGGAATTGCCAGTGGTTCAGTAATAGCCCGCTAACGAGCCGATCTATCTCGCCCTTGACCGAGCGTGGGGACAGCAGGGTATCCGCCACTACCGCGCAGACGATACCCAACACGATCTCGCCGCAACGCTCTAATGCCAATGGCAGAATAAACGGCGGCTCGGCGAGGCTGGAGATCACGATGATCAGCGTCGTATAGCCGGAGAGTCCCCAGGCGTAGGCGTTCTCGATGCGCACCAGCGACGACAGCCAGGTACACAGCCCGGCCCATAGGCAGCACAACAAACGGCGCACGGATGAAGATCATCATCAACAGCAACGCACACAAACAGCCTATCAGGGTGCCTGATGATGCGCAGCCAACCACGATAGCGGATGGCGCCGGCGAAGGGCTCCCCACCCGCGGCGAAGGCGGGGCCGGCAATGCCGGCCCCTCGTGGGATCAATGCACAGCGGCCAACCTTTAAGCTGTGCCGCCGACGGTCATCGCGTCCAGCTTCAGAGTCGGTTGGCCGACGCCGACCGGTACGCTCTGCCCCTCTTTGCCACACACCCCGACCCCTTTATCCAGCGCCAGATCGTTGCCGACCATCGAGATCTGTTGCATCGCCTCGATTCCAGAACCGATCAGGGTCGCCCCCTTCACCGGATGGGTGATGCGCCCCTTCTCGATCAGGTAGGCCTCTGAGGTGGAGAAGACAAACTTGCCGGAGGTGATGTCGACCTGACCACCGGCAAAGTTGGGGGCGTACAAGCCATACTCGACGCTCTCGATGATCGCCTGTGGGGTGCTCTCGCCGGCCAGCAGATAGGTATTGGTCATGCGTGGCATCGGCAGATGGGCATAAGACTCACGACGGCCATTGCCAGTCGGTGCCATCCCCATCAGGCGGGCATTGAGCTTATCCTGCATGTAACCGCGCAGAATGCCATTTTCGATCAGCACGTTATACTGCCCCGGAACCCCCTCGTCATCCACAGCCAGGGAGCCGCGCCGCCCCTCGAGGGTGCCGTCATCCACCACGGTGCACAACGGCGAGGCCACCTGCTGCCCCAACTGACCGCTGAAGACTGAGGTACCGCGTCGATTAAAGTCGCCCTCCAGCCCGTGACCGACCGCTTCATGCAGCAAGACGCCCGGCCAGCCGGCTCCCAAGACCACCGGCATAGTGCCGGCCGGTGCCGCCACGGCGTGCAGGTTAACCAGCGCCATGCGCACCGCCTCGCGGGCGTAAGCCTCGGCGCGGATCTCCCCCTCGCTGGTGGCGAGGAAGTAGTCATAGCCACAGCGCGCTCCGCCGCCACAACTCCCCCGCTCACGGCGGCCATCCTGCTCCACCAGTACGCTGACGGAGAGACGCACCAGCGGGCGCACGTCGGCTGCCAGGGTGCCATCGCTGGCGGCGACCAGCACCAACTCATACACCCCGGTCAGGCTGGCGTTGACCTCTTGCACGCGGGCATCCTCCGCCCGTGCCACCCGATCCACCCGAGACAACAGGGCGATCTTCTCTTCGCGTGGCAGACTGTGCAGCGGATCATGTCTGGCATAACGCGCCACCGCCTCCAGGCCCCCCAAGGTCCGTGCCCGGCCATCGCCCTGCTCGCGCACGATGCTGCGTGCGGCATGGGCGCTCTGGGTCAACGCCTGCAACGTGATCTGATCGGCATAGGCGAAGCCGGTTTTTTCGCCGTGGATGGCCCGTACCCCGACCCCTTGGTCGATATGGTAGGAGCCCTCCTTGATGATGCGATCCTCCAATACCCAGGATTCATGTACGCTGGATTGAAAATAGAGATCGGCATAGTCCAGGCGTCGTTCGCTCAATTGCCCTAATACGTTATAAAGATCCTGATGATTCAGGTTATTGGCAGCCAGTAACTGCTCACTGACAAACGTCAGACTCATGGTGTTTTTACCCTTGGTGAAGGTGGATCAGCTCAGGCTGGAATCGATTATGTTGCGCCAGCGGCATCTGACCACGCAGCGCCGCCAGCGAGTCGGTATTCACTTTAATCTTCAACGGGCGCACCGCATCGGCATTTTGCTGGAGCACGCTGCCCCAACCATCCACCGCCATGCTGTGGCCCCAGGTGCGCCGCGTGGCGCCATGGCTACCGACCTGGGCCGGCGCCAGAATATAGCACTGGTTCTCGATCGCCCGGGCGCGCAGCAGCACCTCCCAGTGCGCCTCACCGGTGACGCGGGTGAAAGCGGCCGGAACCGAGATCAGTTCGGCGCCCTGCGCGCGCAGCGCCTGAAACAGGCCGGGGAAACGCAGATCGTAGCAGATGGTCATTCCCAGTCGGCCGACCGGTGTATCGACCACCGCCAACCGCTCGCCATAACGGTAGATGTCGGATTCACGGTAATGGCGGTGGCTATCACGCACATCGACGTCGAACAGATGCAGCTTATCATAGCGGGCACGCAGCGCTCCGCTGTCGTCGAACAGTAGACTACTGGCGGTGATGCCGCCGGCAGCCTCATCCGCCAGCAACGGCATAGAGCCGACCAACAGCCAGACCCCGTAGCGGCGCGCCAGATCGCGCACCGCCTCCTGAAGTGGCCCGTCGCCCTCGCGCTCGGCGTGCTGGCGATAACCGGCTGCATCGCTAAACAGCAATGCATTCTCCGGAGTCAACACCAGCTTGATCGCGCCGTTCAACTGCTTGAGCTGTTGCTCGATCTGGGCCAAGTTGGCACGACTGTTTTCACCGCTACACAGTTGCAATAAGGCGACGTTGGCATTCCTCATGGAGCCTTCTCCTTCTTCGGCTGACGTAACACTTCATGGATCGTCGGGCTGTCGAGCCCGCCGCTTATGTTGTAGCGTATCAGCGATATCTTATTCCACAATGGCGCCAGCACTTTTGAGGCGGCGAAGACCGCCGCCCCGACCACCGGGTTGACGGCGAAGGCCGTCGCCACCCCGACGGTGGCCGACAGCTCCGGCGCGATCACCGCCTGCATATCGATGCGGCGCTGAACCAGATCCACCGAGCCACTCATCGCCACATCGGCCGACAGGCCATCAACCAGCAGATCATCGGTCGACATCACGCCGTTGTTCAGGGTGGCGCTGCCCTTAATCCCATCGAAGTAGAAGCCGGCGCCGAAGGTATCGCGAAAATCCAGTCGCAGCTTACGTAGCAAGGCATCGAAACTCACCAGGCGCAGCAACTGCCCGGCATGTCCCGTATCCATGCTCTCGATCACCCCTTTGCCCAGGCTGGCATGGAGCGTACCGTTCACGCTGGCGATGCGCGGTTGCCACGGCGTCCCCTGCCAGTTGAGATCGAATTGTCCGTTAAACGGCGCCTGTTGCAGCGGTAGCGTCAAACCAAAGAAATCGGCGCTATCCGTCAGATTGGCGCCCTTGACGCTGCCTGTCAGCCAGCTCTGATCGTGCCCCGCGCGCTGTTGCCAGCGCCCATGTAGGGTTAACCGTGTATTGCCGCTGTCGAGCAAGCCATCCGTAAGCTGTAGGGTGTCGCCTACGACGCGCAGATCGGCCGTGACTCGTCCCAGATTCTGGCCCATAAACCAACAGGCGTGGCAACGTAGCTGCATCGCCGGCCAGTCGGCGAACAAGGCCGGACGATTCACGCCGGGCAATGTCGCCTCTGCGCCGGACGTCGCCAGCCCTCGGGTCGCGGGTTGAGGATTGTAATAGAGAAAGTCGAACGCCGCCGCCAATCGTTTGTTCGCCAGCGTCGCCGTCGCGCGCACCTCCTGAGCATCGACCTGGAGATGCGTCGTCTCGCCCTGACGAGCGAGGCGCAGTTGCAGCTGGTGCCACACCTGCCCGGCCAGATGTAACTGTGGGGTGGTCAGGGTTAGACGGGCCGGTAAACGTAACACGCTATGGCTATCCAGTTGGCTGGCAAGCGGTGCCGCCAGCAGGGCCAACCATTCGGCGCCGTCCAACGCCGGCAGTTGCAAACGCGCTTCGTCGGCCTCCAGGGTGGGCGCCAGGCCTGGCTGGCGCACCCAACTCAGGCTCTCCAACGCCGGCCCCAGCGCCCCAAGCCGAATTCGGGCGGCGAAACGATCGTCGCGCCCCAGACTGCCGTCGAGCAGAAAGTCATCCAGGCCGCCCTCAACATTCACCTTCAGCGTCTGAGGCGTAGCCACCCGCTTACTCAGCGGGGCAGGCAGCGTGCTCCCTACCCCGCCCAGATTGGCGTCGATCGCCACCTGATAACGGCTGGTGCCGCGATCCGGCAAGGTGATAGCCACCTTCCCTTGCCAGGGGGCGCTCCCCTGTAGGTGCTCCGCCACCCCCGCCGGCAGCCAAGGCAGACGGGCAGGCAGCCAATCACCGTTCAGATCCACCGTCACTTGGTACTGCTTGGGCTGCGGCGTGGTCGAGAACTGCACGTTGAGCGGTTGCCCCAGCCACTGAGCGCTCAACGTGTCACTCTGTAGGCGATCGTCGTCGAAACGGAAGCGACCGCTGACCGCCTGCATCGCACTGCCCAGCGGCTTGATAAACAGACGGTTGTTACGCAGCCGCACCTCGCCGCTGGCATGCGTGACGCCCCCATCGAGCGGGATCGCCAGACGCAGGCTGCCGTTGACCGCACCACCGACCTGCAACTCGCCCAGCGTGGCGCCGACCGAGTCCTTCAGCGGCGATTGCATAAAGTAGTCATGTACCGCCTTGCCGCTGCCAGCGACCTCGGCGTTGATCAGCAGCCGCTCCTCGGCATAACGCGGAATATCGGCGTGGATGTTGCTGCCGCGCGCCGCGCCAAGGTGGGCCGACGGCGCGAACATCCATAGCCCATCGTTAAGGAAATCGAGATCGATGGTCAGGTCGGTCAACGGTGCCCAGTCCGGCTGGAAGCGGAAGGTCGCCTGGCGCAGCGGCACATACACCTGGAACTGCCCCTCATGCTGCGCATAGGGAAACTGGTGTGGATCGCCATCGTACAGCAGGGTGGCGTTGTCGACCTGTCCCCCCTCCAGTGCCGCGCTCAGGTAATCGGTCAGCGCCGTCCCCATCAACGGCTCGGGGAAGTAGCGCCACGCCTGGCGGGCATCCGTCAGACGAATACCCGCCAGAATGCTGAGCAGGGGACGCCCGGTCGCGGGTTGATGGTAACGGAAGCCGCCGTGCGTCCACAGGGCGCGCGCCTGTAGGTCGAGATCCTGACCGCTCAGCGTCCACCCGGCGCTATCGCGCTGGAAGTTGACCACCCCCGTCGCCTGCGCCACCGCCAGCGGCGCGCGGAACAAGGCGGCATAGGGCAGGGTACTGTCGTTCAACCTAAAGCGCAGGCGGGCGTCTTGCCCACTACCGCGCAGCGAACCACTGAAATGGTCGATGCCGGGCAGCCATTGCCAAGGCTGCCAACTGAGATCATGCCAATCAGCCAGTACTCGGCTGCGATCCGGCTGACGCAGCGGAATGTCTAGCCCTAGACGGGTAATCGTTCCCTGTGGCTGCAACGCCTGTAACGGTTGTACCAGGGCTGGCGAGAGTAAGTTCAGGGTCGACAGCAACGGTGTAATGCGGGCCAGTTGCAGATCGGTGGCACGCAAACGCAATTCATCTCCGCGGCCCGGCGCCCCCGGTGGCAGGTAAAGCAGGCTCAGGCGTCCCGCCGGCCAGGGGTGGCCGTCTGTCGCCAGATTGAGTCGCGGAACATCCAGGCGCCATCCCTCCGGAGTACGCGCGGCGCGCAAGGTCAGATCATCGACGGTCAAACGGTGGCGCTGACCGGCGGCTTGCCAGCCCACCTGTCCCTCTTGCAGCCGGATCTGCGCCGCCTGCGTCTCGCCCTGATGGATGGTCAGCCAAGCCTCCAGGCTGAAGTCGGCACCATTCACCCCGGTATTACGGTTAACCCAGCGGCTCAGCCAGGGGGACAAATCGATCTGTTGCGCCTGCAAGTAGAGTTCGCCATCGCTGAGCAAGCCGTTCTTATCACGCAGATCCATACGCACCTGTAGGGTGCCATGCTGGCCCTGTGGCGTGGTAAAGCTGACTTCGCCCTCGGCGCGATGGCGCTCGGGGCCATTCAGCCAGGTCAACTGGGGAATGGTCAGTTGCAGCTGAGTCCCCGACGGTGAAGGGAAACTCAGGCGGCTATCGCGCAGAGTGAAGTGGTCGAACTGGCGCAGGAAGATGTCGCTCAGCTCATCGCCTTGCAATCCACCATGACCTTGCTCACGCGCCAGTGGGCGGTCGGTGACCGCCTGAAGTTGATAGAAGGTGAGATCGCGGAACTGAAGCCGGGCATGCAGCAGCGATTGCCACACATCCAACGCCAGCGTTACGCGCCGCACCTTGAGTTGCCCGGCGCGGCCGTGCATCGCCAGATCGCGCACCTCCAGGGTCGGGCCAAAGGATTGCCAGCTGGCCTGTAAGGCGCCAATGGTCGACGATGCGCCGGTCAACTGACTGAGTTGCTCGGCGATCTGTGGGCGCAGCCGATCGAGGTGTGGCAGCAGTAAGCGCAGCCCACTCACCAGCAGGGCGACCAAGACGATCAAGGTCGCCAGCGTTACCAGCAGGTAACCGGGCAGTCGCCTCACAGCGTTCTCCTATCCTTCCAACTCATCCTATGGGGCAAGGCCCCTAAGCCGGTGCCGCGTTACATCATCACCACATCGAACTGCTCTTGGCTATAGAGTGGCTCGATCTGTACCTTAACTTGCTTCCCGACGAACAGTTCCACTTCGGCCAGGGCGTGGGACTCTTCACTCTTTAGCGCCTCGCCTACCGCCGGGGAGGCGTAGACCAGGAAACGATCGCTGTCGTAGGCGTGATGCACGCGGACGATCTCGCGTAACACCTCATAGCACACCGTCTCCACCGTCTTCACCGTACCGCGGCCATGACACGTCGGGCACTCACCACACAGCACATGCTCGATGCTCTCGCGCGTGCGTTTACGCGTCATCTCTACCAAGCCTAGCTGCGAAAAACCGTTGATGCTGGTTTTTGCCCGATCTTTGCTCAGGGCCTGCTCCAGGGAGTGCAGCACTCGCCGACGGTGATCTTCGCTATTCATATCGATAAAGTCGATGATGATGATCCCACCCAGGTTGCGCAGACGCAGTTGGCGGGCGATGGCTTGTGTCGCCTCGACGTTGGTATTGAAAATCGTCTCATCCAAGTTGCGATGGCCGACGAAGGCGCCGGTATTGATGTCGATAGTGGTCATCGCCTCGGTCTGATCGATGATCAGATAGCCGCCCGATTTCAGCTCCACCCGCCGCTCCAACGCCCGCTGGATCTCGTTCTCCACGTCATACATGTCGAAGATCGGCTGCTTGCCCGTGTACAGGTCGAGACAGGGCGTGATCTCCGGCATGTATTCCTGGGTGAAGTCTTGCAGCAGATCATAGGTCAGGCGCGAGTCGACTCGAATGCGATCCAGCGAAGCCCCGGCGAAGTCGCGCAACACCCGCTGAGCCAGCGCCAACTCACCATACAACATGCACTTGGTCTGATTACGCCGCTTACGCTCCATCACCTTGATCCACAGGCGCTTGAGGAAGGCGGCGTCCTGTGCCAACTCCTCGTCGTCGGCACCCTCCGCCGCGGTACGGATGATAAAGCCGCCCAGCTCGTCACAGTGCGGGGCGACGATGGCCTTCAGCCGCTCGCGCTCCGCTTCGCTCTCGATGCGCTGCGACACGCCGACATGACTGGCGCCCGGCATAAACACCAGGTAGCGCGACGGCAGGGTGATATCGGTGGTCAGGCGCGCGCCCTTGGTGCCGAGCGGATCTTTCACCACCTGCACCATCAGATCCTGCCCCTGACGCACCAGCTCGGCGATGTCGCGCACATGGAAGTTCTTCTGTTCATCGCCGGCGACACATTCGGTATGCGGCATGATATCGGATGCATGTAGAAAAGCTGCCTTCTCCAGACCAATATCTACAAAGGCCGCCTGCATGCCGGGCAGTACCCGGCTCACACGCCCTTTGTATATATTGCCGACAATGCCGCGCTTCGCCTCGCGTTCGATGTGGATCTCTTGCAGGATGCCGCCATCGATGTAGGCCACCCGCGTCTCCGATGGCGTAACGTTCACCAACAATTCAGTCGTCATGCTCTTTCTACTCCTCCCTTAACGCCATAAAGCGTGCCAGCAGTTCACGAGTCTCGACCAACGGTAGCCCCATTACGGCATGATAACTGCCGTTGATCGCCTGCACGAAGCAGCCGCCCTTACCCTGGATGCCGTAGGCGCCAGCCTTATCCAACGGCTCGCCGCTGGCCACGTAGGCGGCGATGTCTGCGTCGCTCAGCGGGCAGAAAGTCACCTCGGTCACCACGTAGTGGTCGAGGCAATGACGCCGGTCGGCCAGCGCCAGCGCGGTGATCACCTGGTGACGACGTCCGGACAGGCGACGCAGCATCGCTGCCGCATGGGCCGGATCCCGCGGCTTTTCCAGTACCTCACCGTCGAGCACTACGATGGTATCGGCCCCCAGCACCGGCCGATCTTGCGGGGCGGTGCCGACCCCGGCTTGCGCCTTGTCGCGCGCCAGGCGGCGGACATAGGCCAGCGGCGCTTCGCCCGGCTGGCGCTGCTCCTCCACCGCACAACTCAGGCGCTCGAAGGGGATCGCCATCAGGGTCAACAACTCGCGCCGCCGGGGCGATCCCGAGGCCAGATAAATCTCACACATACGCTTTCGAGAGTCCTGTGTCTAGCGCCGCCACTTCATTGCACGGCGAATTGGCGACGCACCTTACGCATCAATAAAAATAGCCACGGCCACAGTAACCCATTGACCACGCTACTCCACCACACCTCGGGACGGAAGCTGGCATTGGCGACGACAAACTCGCCCCAGAAAATCACTGCCTCCATCGCCGCGGTTAAGACCATCACCATCAAGGCCTGCTGCCACAGCGCCATGTTGCGCAGTAACTGGAACTTGAAGGCCACCAGATAGGCCAGCAGGCTGAAGGCCAATGCCCGGATCCCCAGGGTCGAGCCCAGGATCAGATCCCACACCAGCCCCAACAAGAAACCGGTGCCGACGTTGACCCGATGCGGCAGCGCCATCGTCCAATAGATCAGGAACAGCGCCAGCCAGTTCGGACGGAACATGGCGATATTGTCTGGCCAGGGCATGATCTGCAACACATAGGCCAGCAAGAAGAACAGCCAGATAATCCAACGACCATGACTACGATAACCGCCCATCAACGCCCCTCCTGACTACGACGCGGCGTCACCTTGGGCGCGACGGAGGGCGTCGATGCCGCCGGTTGCACCGCGGCCTCGACCGTCTTCGGCGTGCTCGGCGTCGCCGGCGTGCTACTGCCCGGTGCCGGCGGCCCCATGACGGCAGGCGCCGGCAAGACCTGCGGCATCATCTGCATCAGCCGTTCGTTGGCGACCCGCTGCACCGCATCCGGCGGTAGGGGCACGCTGCCCTCGCGATCGCCGCTCCACAGCAACAACAGATAGCGCAGGCGCTGTAGCCCGGCGGTCGAGCGCGCCTTGATCACCGTGTAGGCACGTTGATTATCCACTTTCACCGACGAAACCACCGCCACCGGATAGCCTTCCGGGAAACGGCCCCCCAAGCCGGAGGTCACCAGCACGTCGCCGACGCGGATATCGGTGTTGGCCGGCAGGTGCTCCAGTTGCAGATCGTCGCTACAGCCGTTGCCCGCAGCCAACACACGGATATCATTACGCAAAACCTGGATCGGCAACGCATGGGCGGCGTTACAGATCAGCAAGACGCGGCTGGTTGCCTTACCAACGGCCACCACTTGGCCGACCACGCCCTTGTCGCTGATCACCGGCTGACCAAAGTAGACACCGCTGTTGCTGCCCTTGTCGATCACCACCTGATCGCTGTAGGGATCAGGCAGGGTCGAGATCACCTGAGTGACCATCTTGTGTTCGTCTTGGCGCAACGGCGAGCCCAGCAGCTCGCGCAGACGCGCATTCTCTTGCTTCAACTGCCCCTGTAACAACAAGTCGCTATTTTTTAATAAGAGTTCTTGGCGTAGCGCCCGGTTCTCCAGCGCCAACTGTTCGCGAGTGGCGAAGGTGTTAGAGAGCGTATCCAGGAGCTGACGGGGAGCGTTGGACAGATAATAGAACGGACTCACGGAGGTATCGAGATAGGTACGGATCTGCTGAAACATGCCGAGTCGGCTGTCAGCCACCACTAATCCTACCGCCGCCACCACCGCCAGAAAAAGTCGTAGTTGCAGAGAGGGTCCTCTGCTGAATATCGGCTTCATAAATTTGCGTTATCCTCGACGTCGGCGCCGCGCCGTGCATGTAGCGATCGCGCGATACGCGAACACCGGGCGGAGAGCCTCTCCGCCCGGTGCCCGGCATTCGTCTCATCCACGGCGATGCAATGCCTTCGCCGCAGAGGAATTACTCTTCGCTGAACAGATCACCGCCATGCATGTCGATCATTTCCAACGCCTTGCCACCACCGCGCGCCACACAGGTCAACGGATCTTCGGCCACCACCACCGGAATGCCGGTCTCTTCCATCAGCAGACGATCCAGGTTACGCAGCAGCGCGCCGCCGCCAGTCAGGACCATACCGCGCTCGGAGATATCGGAGGCCAGTTCCGGCGGGCACTGCTCCAGCGCCACCATCACCGCGCTGACAATGCCGGTCAACGGCTCTTGCAACGCTTCCAGGATCTCGTTGGAGTTCAGCGTGAAGCCACGTGGCACCCCTTCAGCCAGGTTACGGCCGCGGACCTCGATCTCACGTACCTCGTCGCCGGGATAGGCAGAGCCGATCTCATGTTTGATACGCTCGGCCGTCGCTTCACCGATCAGTGAGCCGTAGTTACGCCGCACGTAGTTAATGATCGCCTCGTCGAAGCGATCCCCACCGATGCGCACAGAGGAGGAGTACACCACGCCGTTCAGGGAAATCACCGCCACTTCAGTGGTACCGCCACCGATATCCACCACCATCGAGCCGGTCGCCTCGGAAACCGGCAAGCCAGCGCCGATCGCCGCCGCCATCGGCTCTTCGATCAGGAACACCTCGCGTGCACCGGCGCCCTGGGCAGACTCACGAATGGCGCGGCGCTCAACCTGGGTAGCCCCCACCGGTACACACACCAGCACACGCGGACTTGGCCGCATAAAGCTGTTGCTATGTACCTGTTTGATGAAGTATTGCAGCATCTTCTCGGTCACGAAGAAGTCGGCGATCACCCCATCCTTCATCGGACGAATGGCGGCGATATTGCCCGGCGTACGACCGAGCATCTGCTTGGCCTCATGTCCCACGGCGGCAACGCTTTTCGGAGAACCCGCGCGGTCCTGGCGAATGGCGACCACCGAAGGTTCATTCAAAACAATGCCTTGTCCTTTTACATAAATCAGGGTATTGGCAGTACCCAGGTCGATGGACAAGTCATTGGAAAACATGCCACGAAATTTTTTAAACATAACTGAAGGATAATCCTGAAAGCTGGAGGCGAAAAATAAAATCCGCTTACTTTACCAACCACGCGGAACAGCGACAAGGCGCAAAAACGTCCTGCTCCGGTGAAAAATCACACCATGTTTACCATTCAACAGATTAGGGTGCTCATGAGCATGGCACCACAGCGGAAGAGGGAGGCGGCACTGACGCACACCCGCCAGTCGCCACACGGCAAAACACTCCGCATCGCCACGTTATCGCACCACGCTTCCGTTCCCGGCTACAACACAGCGCATAACAATTCATCACAGATAATGTCTATCACGACGGCAAAAAATGATAGACGCACGCTGAATTCATTGCGCCGCCGACGGGAGACCGTCTCGACGAAGCGTAAGCGCCTACCAACCGTATAAGCATAGATTGCACGCTATTCTACGTGAATTTTTCCTGACAAAAAGGCCAATTCATTATCCGTCACAATATTTTTTCCAACTAGAGAACCGGTCGCGATTTTGCAAAAAAATCGCCCTGCCCACCGGCGATCCCTTTCTCCTGTAGCACTCGCCACTCCTCGTGACTCCGTACCCCGGTGGCGAAGACCTGAGCCAAGGTGCCTTCGCAGGCACCGGTGATACTTTGTACAAACAACTGGTTTTCGATGCGCTGGTCGATGTTGCGGACCAACGCCGGGTGCAGCTTGATCAACGCCACCTGCAACTGCTTGATGTAGGTGGTGCTGACGATGCGTAACCCCGCCTGCGCCACCACCAATTGGCAATCGAGGCCACGCAGCAGGCGCAGGATGGGGGCTAGGCGCGCCTGATGAGCACAGACATCGGCCTCATTCAGCTCGATCAGGATGCGCCGACGCAATGCGCGCTCGCTCTGCAACAGGGTATCGCGCAGCCAACGCTGGAAGCTGCGCTGTAATAATGAGTCAACCGTCAACGGAAAGGCCAGCCTTTGCCCCGGTAAGCGACGCAACAACGGAATAATCTGACTCACCATCTGACGATCGAAGCGTTCCGCCAGGCCGAGTTGCTGCACCAGCGGCATAAACTCAGCGCTGGGGATCGGCTGATTACCGTCGTAGATAAACGGCAAAATATAGTGGTGATGCACCGCGCCGGCTACCGTCACCGCCGGTTTATGGAACAGACGCGCGCCCCCACGCGCCAGCGTCTGCTCCAGCAGCGTGCGCCAGCGCACGCTGCCACGCACCAATTCCGGCTGCGGAATGGGATCGACATACCAGCCGTTGCCGCCTTGCAGGCTAGCGTTACGCGCCGCCTGCTCGGCGCGATCCATCACCGCCTCGACCTGCTCGCCGGCGCGGTAAAGCGTGATGCCGATATGCAGCACCTCATCGGCGATCACACCCGGCGCCGCGGGAATAGCGGCCAGCGAGGCCAACAGTTGGGCAGCGAACCCCTCCGCCTCCTTCTGCGAACGGTGCGGTAACAACACGGCGAAATTATTTTGGAAGTAATGCGCCAGCAGGCCGGAGGGATAGCGCATCACATAGGTCGACAGCATATTGGTCAGCGCGTAGCGGAACTCCTCACGCTCGCGCCGCCCCGGCTGATCGGCTAACGCCTCCAGATCGGGCAGGCGCAGGATCATCACCACGCCATGCGCGGCCTCATCTTCCAACAGCGTCGTGAGCTGATTGTCGAAGAACAGGCGGTTATTCAACCCGGTACGCGAGTCCTGCGCAGCGAAGGCGCGGATCAACGAGTCGATGCGGCTGCGCTCCTCGCGCGCCTCGGCCAGTTCCCATAATAGCCGGTCCAGGGCGCTACTGGCACTGGCCGGCAACTCGTTCAGGCTGCCAATGGCACTGAGATCGCGTTCACCGGCGAGGATACGGCGGGAGCGCCGCTCCAGACGCTCGACCCCCTGCATCTGCCCACGCAGCCAACGGTAGGCAAACACCAGCATGATCACCATGATGGCAATGGAAAGCGAAAGCGGGAACATACGCTCTAACGAATGGCTATAGCTGGCTGTTGGTTCGATATACACCATCTTCAGACGGTAGCCCGGATGTTGCAGCAGCGGGGCCTCGAAATGACGCAGATTATCGCGTGTATGCCAGGCGCGGTAGAGTGCCGGCAGATGGTGAGCGTAGACCTGACGATCATCATGGTAGACCGCCAGTTCGACCGCGCCTGCCGAGCGCATCATCACCGGCAGCCAGCGCTTGACGCTGTCGGGAGACTCGACCAACAACTGTTGATCGATCATTGCCGTCAGGATGTTGAGTTGTGTCTCGGCGCGTTGGTGCGTCTGGTTATAAAAGCTATAGGTGCTGCCCAACAGCATGAGGAACATGCCCAGCGCCACCAGCAAGGTAATGAAGGCAAAGAGTTTGGTCGTAATACGCATCCCTGTCCCTACCCGATCCGTTACACATCGCGGCCCATTCCGCCTGACGATGCACTACCGCCCGACACTGGCCGGAACGGCGCCCCCACACCTCGCGTCGCGCAGGCATAGTATCATTTCTACGAATTATTTTAGCCGACTTCATTTCTACTTTTACTACAAATGGCCGCGCGCGCCTATCATCGTCGTCATAACCGGCCTGACTGAGCCGCGGTTTTGCCAACGCACGCATTCATAGCGGATGTAATCATTAGAAATACATTTAAAAACAATAAACTATCTCAATTAATCAGGGTGAGGCGTGGCACGGGTCGCGCGTGCTGCCCGGTGGGGGATGTTCCCAGGTCACGCACAGGTGAGATCACGGCCATAGCGGGCGGGGGCCGATTACTGGTATAGAATAAGCTGCGTCGCCCTCCTCTGCACTGGGCGGCATTGAGCCACTTTATCAACAGGATGCCACCATGAAAGCATTGCTACTCGAACAACGCGACGGCCAAACCCTCGCCCATATCCAAAACCTGCGCAGCGATGATCTCCCGGCGGGCGAGGTGCTGGTCGACGTCGATTGGTCGAGCCTGAACTATAAGGATGCGCTAGCCATTACCGGTAAGGGTAAGATCGTCCGCCAGTTTCCGATGGTCCCCGGCATCGACTTTGCCGGCGTCGTCAACCAGAGCAGCGATGCCCGTTTCGTCCCCGGCCAGGCGGTGTTGTTGACCGGCTGGGGCGTCGGCGAACATCATTGGGGCGGGCTGGCACAGCAGGCCCGAGTGCCGGCTGACTGGCTGTTGCCGTTACCGCAAGGGCTAGATGGTCGTCAGGCGATGATCATCGGCACCGCAGGTTTCACCGCCATGCTGTGCGTGCTGGCCCTGGAAGAAGGTGGCGTCACCCCGGAGCGCGGCGAAGTGCTGGTCACCGGAGCCAGTGGCGGGGTCGGCAGCACCGCCGTCGCCCTACTCAGCCAACTGGGTTACCGCGTGGTCGCCGTCAGCGGGCGCGAGGAGAACCACGACTATCTGTTGGCGCTCGGCGCCGAACGCGTCCTGGCACGCGCGGCGTTCCAGACACCGGCACGCCCGCTGGAGAAACAACTGTGGGCTGGCGCTATCGATACCGTCGGCGGCGAGATCCTGGCCAAGGTACTGGCGCAAATGGATAGCAACAGCACTGTCGCGGCCTGCGGGCTGGCCGGCGGCTTCACCCTGCCCACCACCGTGATGCCGTTTATTCTGCGCAATGTCCGTCTACAGGGGGTGGACTCGGTGATGGCTTCGCCCAAGCGCCGCACCCTCGCCTGGCAGCGTCTGGCGGCACTCTTGCCGGAGCGCTTCTACCAACAGTGCGCCCACGAGATCACGCTGGAGCAGGCGATCCCAGCGGCGGCCGATCTGTTGGCTAACCGCATCACCGGCCGTACCTTGGTACGTTTGCGCTAACGGCGCCAACGCGCGGTGGCGAGCCCGCCGCGCGTAACTATAACAATTTTGTGATACTCCCCGCCTCCGCGCTATTTCCTGCCATGATGTCATCATCCCCCTCATCACCAAGGAGTCGAATATGGCCCGATACCCGAAACTGCGCGACAGCGATGTCACCCCGGAAGCGCTCTTCTTTCAGCGCCGCCGCGTGTTAAAGGCGCTCGGTATTAGTAGCGCGGCGCTGGCCTTAACTCCCCTAGCCCAAGCCAATTTATTATCTTGGTTTAAGGGCAACGATCGTCCCCCAGCACCGCCGGGCGATCCCTTGACCTTTACCCGCCCCGCTGCCTGGCAGGCCGATCTTCCCTTGACCCCCGAGGATAAGGTCAGCGGTTACAATAACTTCTATGAATTCGGTCTGGATAAGGCTGATCCGGCGGCCAATGCCGGGTCGTTGCGTACCGCGGGCTGGAAAGTCACCATCGACGGCGAGGTGGCCAAGCCGATGACCCTGGATATGGATGATATCCTGCGCCGCTTCCCGTTAGAGGAGCGCATCTACCGTATGCGCTGCGTGGAGGCCTGGTCGATGGTGATCCCCTGGGTCGGCTTCGAACTAGGACACCTGCTACGCCAGGCCGAGCCCACCAGCCGGGCTCGCTATGTCGCGTTCACCACCCTGTACGACCCCGAGCAGATGCCGGGTCAGAAGGATCGCTTTATCGGCGGTGGGCTGAAATATCCCTATATTGAGGGGCTACGCATGGACGAGGCCATGCATCCGTTGACCCTGCTCAGCGTCGGCGTCTACGGCAAGGGCTTAGCGCCGCAAAACGGCGCGCCTATCCGCCTGACGGTGCCGTGGAAGTATGGCTTCAAGAGCATCAAGTCCATCGTTCATATCCGCCTGGTAGAGAATGCGCCGCCCACCACCTGGAATCAGCTCGCCCCGAACGAGTATGGCTTCTACGCCAACGTCAACCCGCAGGTGGACCACCCGCGCTGGTCTCAGGCCAGCGAACGCTTCATCGGCAGCGGTGGCCTATTGGACGTCAAACGCCAGCCGACGTTACCGTTTAACGGCTATGGCGAACAGGTCGCCGCATTATACCAAGGCATGGATCTGAGGAAGTTCTATTGATGAAGCGGCTGAGTACGTCTCACATTACCTGGCTAAAGATCGCCATCTGGCTGGCTGCCACCCTGCCGCTGCTGTGGCTGCCGCTGGCGGCGTCACAGGGGTGGCTCAGCGCCGATCCGGCCAAGGACATCCAACATTTTACCGGGTTGATGGCACTGAAGCTGCTGCTGGCGACCCTGCTGGTTTCCCCCCTGGCACGCCTTGGTCATCAGCCCGCGCTGATGCGCACCCGACGCCTGTTAGGGTTGTGGTGCTTCGCCTGGGCCAGTCTGCATCTACTGAGCTACCTGATGCTGGAGCTGGGCGGCAACCTGAGGCTCCTGGGCAGCGAACTGTTGCGCCGCCCTTACCTCACGCTGGGACTGGCAGCCTGGTTGATCCTGTTGGCGCTAACACTCACCTCGACCCGGCGAGCCATGTCGGCGCTGGGTGCGCGTTGGCAACGCTTGCACAATCTGATCTATCTGGTGGCGATCGCCGCGCCGATCCACTATCTCTGGTCGCTCAAGACCCTCTCTCCGCCGCCGTTTTTTTACGCACTCGGCGCGCTGATCTTGTTAGCATTGCGTTATCAAAAAATCCGCCAATGGTGGCGATAACCAATGGAACTTGCAGCGATTTTTAGTATCTAATCGCTACTGTGCTGACGCGCCCGCCAGCGAGGCGGGTTGCATATCTTCGCTGATTCGACCAGTATTCAGCTGCGAATTGAACCGAAATCATTATAATGCCCGACCTTGTATGTCGATCGATGCCACAAATTAGCAGAGAAAGAGTGACAAGGCGGCGACATCGGGTTATTTTGGCAAAATTCGTCTGATTGCCGGAGATGGCAGCACAATGGCCAACAAGTTCAACATTTTGCTTCTCAACGGTCCCAATCTGAATATGCTAGGCGTACGCGAGCCGGAAAAATACGGCAGCCAGACGCTGGCGCAGATTACGGCACGCTTGGATCAACGAGCACAGACGCTCGGCGTGCAGCTGCGCCATGTGCAGTCCAACGCGGAGCATGAACTGATCGCCCAGATCCATGCCGCCTTCGGCAATACCGATTTTATTTTGATTAACCCGGCAGCGTTTACCCATACCAGCGTAGCGCTGCGCGATGCCCTGCTGGCGGTGCAGATCCCGTTTATTGAGATCCACCTGTCCAACGTGCATGCCCGCGAGCCGTTCCGTCACCATTCCTATCTGTCGGATGTCGCCGTGGGAGTCATTTGCGGCCTGGGTGCCGAGGGGTATGAATATGCCCTACAGGCGGCGGTTAACCGCCTGACGGCATCACGCTAAACCGGAGTGTGCGCCTGTCTGCCGCCGTGCGCGGCGTGCATCCACAATCTTCGTAACAACAACGAGTACGGAATCACACATGGATATTCGTAAAATCAAGAAACTGATCGAACTGGTTGAAGAGTCCGGCATCGCTGAGCTGGAAATCTCGGAAGGTGAAGAGTCAGTACGCATCAGTCGTGCCCCGGCGATGGCCAGCATGCCAGCCATGCAACCGTTCTACGCCGCCGCCCCTGCGCCGCAGCCGGCACCGGCGGCAGCGGCTCCGGCTGCGGCGGTAACGCCAGCCGACAACGGTAATGCGGCCCTGAGCGGCCATGTCGTCCGTTCTCCGATGGTCGGTACCTTCTACCGTACGCCGAGCCCGGAAGCCAAGGCGTTTGTCGAAGTCGGTCAGCAGGTTAATGCCGGCGATCCGCTGTGCATCGTTGAAGCGATGAAAATGATGAACCAGATCGAAGCCGACAAATCCGGTGTAGTGAAGGCGATCCTGGTCGAAAACGGTCAACCAGTTGAATTCGACGAGCCGCTGGTCATCATCGAATAACGGGGCGAACATGCTAGATAAAATTGTTATCGCTAACCGTGGTGAAATCGCCCTGCGGATCCTGCGCGCCTGTAAGGAGCTGGGGATCAAGACCGTAGCGGTGCACTCCACGGCGGATCGCGATCTGAAACACGTACTGCTGGCGGACGAAACCATCTGCATCGGCCCGGCGCAGTCCGTTAAAAGTTACCTCAATATTCCGGCTATCATCTCCGCGGCGGAGATCACTGGCGCGGTGGCGATCCACCCGGGATATGGGTTCCTGTCTGAAAACGCCGACTTCGCCGAGCAGGTGGAGCGTTCCGGTTTTATCTTCATCGGCCCCAAGGCGGAAACCATTCGCCTGATGGGGGACAAGGTCTCCGCCATCAACGCAATGAAGAAAGCCGGCGTGCCGTGCGTACCGGGCTCCGATGGGCCGTTGGATGATGACATGGAGAAAAACCGCGCCATCGCCAAGCGCATCGGCTACCCGGTGATCATCAAGGCCTCCGGCGGCGGCGGCGGCCGTGGCATGCGTGTCGTACGAGGCGACAAGGATCTGGCGCAATCCATCCTGATGACCAAGGCAGAGGCCAAGGCAGCCTTCAACAACGACATGGTCTACATGGAGAAGTACCTGGAGAATCCACGTCATATCGAGATCCAGGTGCTGGCCGATGGCCAAGGCAACGCTATCTATCTGGCCGAGCGCGACTGCTCCATGCAGCGCCGCCACCAGAAAGTGGTGGAAGAGGCACCGGCACCAGGCATCACGCCGGAGCTGCGTCGCTATATCGGCGAGCGCTGCGCCAAGGCCTGTGTCGACATCGGCTACCGCGGCGCGGGAACCTTTGAGTTTCTGTTCGAAAACGGTGAGTTCTACTTTATCGAGATGAACACCCGTATTCAGGTCGAACACCCGGTCACCGAGATGATCACTGGCGTCGATCTGATCAAAGAACAGCTACGCATTGCCGCTGGTCAACCGCTGTCGATCAAACAGCACGAGGTGCAGGTACGCGGCCACGCGGTCGAGTGTCGCATCAATGCCGAAGATCCCAAGACCTTCCTGCCCAGTCCGGGCAAGATCACCCGCTTCCATGCGCCGGGTGGCTTCGGGGTGCGTTGGGAGTCCCACATCTACGCCGGTTATACCGTACCGCCGTACTATGACTCCATGATCGGTAAACTGATCTGCTACGGTGAGAACCGCGACGTGGCCATCGCCCGCATGCGAAATGCGTTGGCGGAGTTGATCATTGATGGCATCAAGACCAACATCGAGCTGCAACAGTCGATCATGAACGACGCGAATTTCCAGGCCGGTGGCACCAACATCCACTACCTGGAGAAGAAACTGGGCCTACAGGACAAGTAATCGCCGTCCGTATGGCACACTCCTCAAAGGCCGGGCAACCGGCCTTTTGCTTTCCTGGTGCTAAGCCGACGCTGCATCGACGGGCGCATTGCCGTACAATTCCCTGCTTTTGCTTATTTGCTTACCAACACTGGGAGATCCCATGGATGCACGTTTCGCGCAGGCGCACCGTGAGGCCCGCTGGGCTTTATGGCTGACCCTGGCCTATCTGCTGGCTTGGCTGGCCGCCGGCTATCTACCCGATAGCCTGTTGGGAATCACCGGCCTACCGCACTGGTTCGAAATGGCCTGTCTACTGCTGCCGCTGTTATTTATTCTGTTGTGTTGGGCGATGGTTCGCCTGATTTTCAAATCGATACCGCTAGGGAGCGATAATGCAGACTGACGTAATCCTGCCTCTGATTGGCTACCTGGTGCTGGTCTTCGGCCTATCGTTCTACGCCTACCGTCGCCGTCAGAAAGGTAACTTTCTCAACGACTACTTCCTCGGCGACCGGTCGATGGGCGGCTTCGTGCTCGCCATGACCCTGACCGCGACCTACATCAGCGCCAGTTCATTCATCGGCGGTCCCGGCGCGGCCTATAAGTACGGGCTCGGCTGGGTACTGCTGGCGATGATCCAGTTGCCCGCCGTATGGCTCTCGCTGGGCGTACTGGGCAAGAAGTTCGCCATCCTGGCGCGGAAGTACCAGGCGGTAACACTCAATGACATGCTGTACGCTCGCTACGGCAGCCGCCTGCTGGTGTGGGTCGCCAGCCTCAGCCTGCTGGTCGCCTTTATCGGCGCGATGACAGTGCAGTTTATCGGCGGCGCCCGTCTACTGGAGAGCGCCGCCGGCATCCCCTACGATGCCGGGCTGTTGATCTTCGGGGTGACCATCGCCCTATACACCGCCTTCGGCGGCTTCCGAGCGAGCGTGTTGAACGACGCCATGCAAGGTCTGGTGATGCTGCTTGGTACCCTGTTGCTGCTGGCGGGGATCATCCATGCCGCTGGCGGGATGCACGCCGCCGTCGAGACCCTACAACGCATCGACCCCAAGCTGGTGTCGCCGCATGGCGCCGACGATATCCTGAGCCTGCCGTTTATGGCCTCCTTCTGGATCTTGGTCTGCTTCGGAGTCATCGGCTTACCGCACACCGCCGTGCGGTGCATCTCTTATAAGGATAGCAAGGCGGTGCATCGCGCCATCATCATCGGCACCATCGTCGTCGCGCTATTGATGCTCGGCATGCATTTGGCGGGCGCACTCGGCCGGGCGGTACTGCCCGATTTGACGGTGCCGGACATGGTAATCCCGACGCTGATGGTACGGGTATTGCCGCCCTTCGCCGCCGGCATTTTCCTGGCCGCACCGATGGCGGCGATCATGTCAACGATCAACGCCCAACTGCTACAGTCCTCGGCAACCATTGTCAAAGATCTGTATCTTGGCCTGCGTCCTCAAGCGCTACATAACGAACGCCGTTTGGCCCGCTTGTCGGCGGCCTCGACCTTGATTCTTGGCGCCCTGTTGCTGCTGGCGGCCTGGCGGCCACCCGAGATGATCATCTGGCTGAACCTACTAGCCTTCGGCGGGCTGGAGGCGGTGTTCCTCTGGCCGTTGGTGCTGGGGCTATACTGGGAGCGGGCCAACGCGCACGGCGCACTCAGCTCGATGATCGCCGGAGCCGCCAGCTACGCCTTGCTGGCCAGCCTAAAGATCCAACTGTTCCACCTGCACCCGATCGTGCCCTCCCTGCTGTTGGGATTGCTGGCCTTCTGGGTAGGAAACCATTTCGGCAGCCGTACGCCCCCTGCGCTCGCTGCCAGCGAATCAACCGACTAGTAAAAGAGACATGCCATGCCTTGGATCCAAATCAAAATCAACTCCACCGGCCGTCAGGCGGAGACCCTGAGCGACGCGCTGATGGCGTGCGGCGCCGTTTCGGTTACCTTCCAGGATAGCCACGATAATCCGGTGTTCGAGCCACTGCCGGGCGAAACCTTGCTGTGGGGCGATACCGACGTCATCGGCCTGTTCGATGCCGAGACCGAGATGACCGAGGTGGTCGCCGAGCTGGCGCGCCACCCGGCGCTCGGTAATGGTTTCCACCATAAGATCGAACAGATCGAAGACAAAGACTGGGAACGTGAGTGGATGGATAACTTCCACCCGATGCAGTTTGGCCGACGCTTGTGGATCTGCCCGAGCTGGCGCGAAATCCCCGATCCCGATGCGGTCAACGTGATGCTCGATCCGGGGCTGGCCTTCGGTACCGGTACCCATCCGACCACCGCCCTGTGTCTACAGTGGCTCGATGGATTGGATCTGGCCGGCAAGACGGTGATCGACTTCGGCTGTGGCTCCGGCATTCTGGCTATCGCCGCCCTGAAGTTGGGCGCCGCGCGGGCCATCGGCATCGACATCGATCCGCAGGCGATCCAGGCCAGCCGCGACAATGCCGAGCGCAACGGTGTCGCCGAACGCTTAGAACTCTATCTGCCACAGCAGCAACCCGCCGATCTCAGCGCCGATGTGGTGGTCGCCAACATCCTGGCCGGCCCGCTGCGTGAGCTGGCACCGCTGATCAGCTGCCTGCCGCGGCAAGGAGGGCATCTGGGGCTCTCTGGCATCCTGGCGAGCCAGGCGGAGAGCGTCTGCGAAGCCTACCGTGACCAGTTCGCGCTGGATGCCGTGGCCGAACGCGAAGAGTGGTGTCGCATCACCGGCGTGCGCCGTTAAGCGCCATGGCTGGCGGCGGCCTCTGCCGCCAGCCGATCTCCCTATTCCGTGCGCCCTTGCTGCCGCTTTCGGCATCGCAAGACGGCGCGCCATTCGCGCCCCCTCACGCATGGCAGGTCATCGGCTACTTTTGCAGCGCATTCAAGAAGAAAATGAGACTCCGCTCGCATAAAATAGTGCGATCATGCTGATAAAAACAGCAATCGCCTCGAGATGCACTGTTTCCTTTGCGTGACAGTCACAATAACTTTGCAGAAAATAATCCAGCATAATTTTTACGCAAAAATAAATAAGCAATTGTTTATATTGTATTATTTTGACGATATGTCGCGAGCATCCCGCTTTCCTTGATCTACGACAGCTGATTGTTCAAAGTTTGGCCTTTCATATCGGCGCAAAAATGCGTAATATACGCGCCCTTGCAGGCACAGTATGGTCACTCTTTGTCTATGCGCATCGGAAATATCCAACTTAAAAATCGCCTTATCGCCGCGCCCATGGCGGGCATCACCGATCGCCCCTTTCGCACGTTGTGCTATGAGATGGGCGCCGGAATGGCGGTTTCCGAGATGCTCTCTTCCAACCCGGAAGTGTGGCGCACGGATAAGTCCCGGCTGCGCATGGTGCATATGGATGAGCCAGGTATCCGAGCCGTGCAAATCGCCGGTAACGACCCCGATGAGATGGCCGCGGCAGCTAGAATCAATGCAGACTCTGGCGCGCAGATCATCGACATCAACATGGGTTGTCCGGCTAAGAAGGTAAATCGCAAACTGGCCGGCTCTGCCCTGTTGCAGTACCCCGACCAGGTGGAACAGATCCTCCGCGCCGTGGTTGGTGCGGTGACGGTTCCGGTGACCCTTAAGATACGCACTGGCTGGGATCCGGCGCACCGTAACTGTGTCGAGATTGCCCAATTGGCTGAACGCTGTGGCATTCAGGCCCTGACCATTCATGGCCGAACCCGTGCTTGCCTATTTAACGGCGAGGCCGAGTACGACAGCATTCGGACAGTTAAGCAGCATGTTTCCATTCCGATCATCGCGAACGGAGACATAACTGACCCGCATAAAGCCAAGGCGGTGCTCGACTACACTGGAGCGGATGCTCTGATGATTGGTCGCGCCGCCCAGGGAAGACCCTGGATCTTCCGGGAAATCCAGCATTATCTGGACACAGGGGAGCTGCTGCCGCCCATGCCCTTGGGCGAAATAAAGCGGCTATTGGCCGGGCATGTCAAAGAGCTGCATGATTTTTATGGCTCGGGAAAAGGACTGCGCATCGCCCGTAAACACGTGTCCTGGTATCTCCAGGCACACGCCCCGAATGACCAGTTTCGGCGCACATTCAACGCCATTGAGGACGCCAGCGAGCAGCTGGAGGCGTTGGAGGCATACTTCGAAAAACTTAGCGTAAAAAAAGAGCTGACAGAACTATGTTCGAACAACGCGTAAATTCTGACGTACTGACCGTTTCTACCGTTAACTCTCAGGATCAGGTGACTCAAAAGCCCCTGCGTGACTCGGTTAAACAAGCACTGAAGAACTATTTTGCTCAACTGAACGGTCAGGACGTAAACGACCTGTATGAGCTGGTACTGGCTGAAGTGGAACAGCCTCTGTTAGACATGGTGATGCAGTACACCCGCGGCAACCAGACCCGTGCAGCCCTGATGATGGGCATCAACCGCGGTACGCTGCGCAAGAAACTGAAAAAATACGGCATGAACTGATTAATATCAGTTAACATATTGAAAAAAGGCGCGGTTCCCCTCTGGGTGCCGCGCCTTTTTTATCGTCTCGCTCCCATTAACTTTCCCCCGTTCCGGCGCGATACCCCGCTCAACGGTAGCGCAACAACGCCCCGATCACGGCGCAGAGCACGAAACCGACCGATACCACGCCCAGGGTCGCCCAGCGCCGCGCCCGCATCACCCGCGCCAAAAGCAACGCCATCACGACGATCAGCAGCAGCGTGATGGCGGCGGGTAACCAACACACCTGAGGAAACGGCCACGCCGCCAGAAAGGGCAAGCTAAAGCAAAACACGTAGGCGAGCGCCGTATACAGGGTTGCATGCCATGCCTGGCGCCAGATCTTACGCCCCAGTATGCCACTGGCCAATCGCCCAGACGCCGTCAGATTAAGCTGACGTTCGGCATGCAGCAGATCATCCCGTAACCCGGCATAGTGAGAGAGTAGGAAGGCAAAGGCGCTGGAGAGGACGCTGACCGCGCCGATAGTCAGCAACATCGGCCTGGCGAGGGGCGCTGCGCCGGCCCATAACGTGCCGATGGCGAGTAGCGCGGCACTCATCGTCCCAGAGACAGCGCCCCCCAACAGGGCGACCAGATTGTAGTTATGGTGCTCGCGTCGTAGCAGGCGCATACTCAGCGCGCCCGTGGACTACGCTCAACGATCTCACTACCACAGACAATCTGATCGACGCTGTGCACCGCCGCCCCGGTATTCTCCATCGCCTCGACCAATTGATCATGGTCGAGGTAGTCGCCCACGATGGTGACATCCATCCCGACAGTTTCGATATCGATATCACTCACAGTGATATTAAAAGCGCTCACCCCACGGCAACCATGGATCGCTTGCGCGATCTCAATGATCGTCGGCTGAGAGATCGCCTTATCGACATCGAAGGTCAAACGTCGAATATTCATGCGCTCACTCATCGTCTATGCCTCCATTTAGTCTACCCATACCAGGACTCTCTATGGCCGATCCTACGCCGACGCTCGCGATAGCAGGCCTTTTTTTGGCAAATAAATATTTCCCCCGCCGCGCCAGCTAGCCATTCCCCTGCGCCCGCGCTTGAGCAGAGCGGCGCGCAAAAACAAAGCGAGAGCATGATGAGATGTTGACCTCCCGACGCGGGCACGCGGCGTCCTTCCCACGCCGCCATGGCACCTTATCGGCGCAACAGCAACGCCTACCTTGAGATGGGAACGCGCTTAGCGCCTTGGGTAATCCACCGGGATACGTAGGGATTGCTCGCATGCGGCAATACCGACAGAGCGGCCCCACATGCATCGCGTCATGCTGATCGCAGGCCAGAAAGCGCGTGAACCGACAGATACGCCCGCAGCGACCTCGCTATCAACAGCCGCGGCGGCACTCATGATGGGTAGCGAGAGGATTTATTCTTATTTTTCCCGAAGGCCAAGAAAGTTGATGGTTTAATTTTAAAATGCTTTTTAAACACAGTGGTAAAATAAGAAACACTGTCATAGCCACACATGTAAGCGACTTGCGTGACATTAAACTCATGGTGTCTTAATAGTTTTACCGCTTTATTCATCCTAGCATTAAGGTAAATTTCGCTAAAGGAAGTGTTTTCTTGCATCAGTTTTCTCTTCAGCGTTGATGGGCTCATGTAGAGCTTGCTCGCGATTTTTTTCAGCGACCAACGCTGACTCAGATCATTGGTAATCATATAATAGATATCTTCGCGCAAAGACTTCAGCGAAAGTAATCTAAACAACGGCAAGGCATTCTGATTATCAATAAATTCAGAGAGCAACAGTTGGAGCAGGTAGCCTCGCTTCTCTGCGGATAACGACTGCATTTCATTGCTAGTTTGTAGAAGATCGAACACTTTAGAGACGCCGGCGTTAACCGGGGCAAGCAAGCACTTACTGGCACTATTTTTAAAGCAATGCGGATTGTCTGCGCCGTTAGACAGAAAGTTATCACAGGCTTTTTTTATAGAAAGGGCATCCACCTCAATCACGCTATAGCAAATACTCGCATCGGTCTTCTCCACAGTGACATTAATTGTCTGCTCCTTAGCTAAAAAGATAAAAACCGGACCAGTGACACAGATAGACTCGTTGAATGATGAATTTATTGTCATTCTACCAGAGGTCAATTTAATAATAATAGATTGCAATAATGCAACACCATAAACTGATAAAAACACAGGCTTATGCTCATGTATTGAATATACATTCATCCTGTCGATTTCCTTGGATTGCAATGATATTAATTTCAGTTGACAAGACTTTATCATTGATAAAGCCGACAATAGGGAAATGTATCAATGAGATGTTATTTGATTTGTAATCATACTTGCCATTTCTATAAATATGCCCGCATGCGTCAATAACCATCATCCTTTTCGATTACTTTTCACTTCCTTTTTTCTTTTGCGCAGGACATTATTTCCCCATGCATATTCTTTAAAAAAATGGCCTAGTACCCTATAAGTTTACTGATTATAATTTTTGGTATAACTTAAACTTCAGCCTATTGGTTTCCGTGGCTGTCCATCATTAGATAATCTTTTAAAATTATCACTGCAACACAATGATTCGCTAAGTATCCTATCTTTATATCTTCGGCTCCGTATATAAAAAAGGGCTCAAGTTATGTAACTATCGACTCAAAACATTACCAGTTTGCAAAATAATGACAACATGAATCAACGAAATATTAACCATATTGTCAAGGCAAATGACCATGACCGTAGATCGTGTGCTACGTGCACGTGGTTTACCAAATAGGCTCAAGGTAATACACGCTATTCACCCTCATGCATGTCGCCGTTCTCTGGTACCACCCAGTCCCGCCAACTGGCCTCTCACGACGCAGAGGAAGCACATTGCCACGGCGTCCAACCGGCTCTATTTATACCCTGGCCCGCCGCCCATCGCCTGTGTAGCCGGCCGGGGCGGCAAATCATCACGGCCCAAACCGCACACGATCATCCGCCTTAACAAGCGAGCATTGGCTTCAATCAAGGTGCTGCACCGATAAGCGTCGCGCCATTGATGCCCTCTCCCGCCGAGATACAACACGCGTTATTAACCATAGGAAGGACATATGCTGCGGTATTGCCTCTGTACTGAGCACATCGACGCTCCCCCCGCTCACGCCTGGTATTCCGCTCTCCTACTTTGCCGTCAGCCCATGTGCGCAGACACGCCCTTTTGCGCGGGGCGTTAGATAAATATCGGTCTGGCCACTCACCAGTGTGAGCATACCGGCATGCAACATCATGCATGCTGCGGATCGGGCCGTGACAGTATGATCGTCGGCGGCGCAGTGAAGCATCGCAGTATGACCCGACGCCGGCTAACGTGGCAGCGCGCAGACGAAACAGAATAGAAGCGGGAGAATGGGCAGCCTGGATGGCGTCCTGGCAGAGCTGGCTAACGTGGCAGCGCCTCACGGATGTAAAGCATCTTGAACGCCTTGAACGCCTTGAACGCCTTGAACGCATTATTACGACGGTCGAGAGGCAGCGTCACCGCTATCACGATAAATTTTAGCATGAAATCTTCATCGATGAGGTCATCCATCGTGTGACGATGGTAGCGCCTATCCACAACGAGCGACGGATCAGGCGCCGTCACGCTCGGAGGGGCCAAGCGGTCAATCTGCTCTCCCATTGCAACGCCGTTATGTTCAACTACACTTTCATAAAGGGAATATTAATCACAGTATCATTTTTCATCACGACCCCACTGTTTGATAACTCAATAGTACGACTAAAGAGTTTTCGCAAAGAAACATCATGGGTTGCGAAAATAACGACAGCACCTGCGTATAAATTTTTTATTTTTTGTAAAAAGGCTATGGCATCCGAGGAGGATAAGAAGGATGTCGACTCATCCATAAAAATGATCTGCGCCTTTTTATACAGAGAGAGACACAAGAGTATTTTTTGCCTTTCCCCATTGGAAAGGTTTAGCTCATCGACAAACTTTTCATCGATATTCTCCTTTGACAACACGAGGCTCTCACAACATAACTTCAGTATTTTTATAATGTCTCCCTCATCCAACACGCCATATAGGGTGAAATTATCGCGCATCGTCCCCTTAATGAATGAGCTATTCGTTGAGTGATAGGCGATACAATTCTGGATATAGGTTTCAGAGATATGCGTTATATCCACATCATTCAACTTTATTGAGCCAGTATAGTTATTCGTTATATTAGATAATACGTTGATTAACGATGTCTTACCGCATCCCGAACGACCAATGATGCCAATAATATCACCGGGAGTAGCTGAAAATGACAAATTCTCGACCAATTTTCTATCAGCCAAGGAGATCGTTAAATTCTCCACAGTAAAACGTTCCAGAGCAGGGATAACAATACCGTCATGGGATATGTTAGTATCTCGGTCTTTCAGCAACCCCGTCAAACTACTCTTAATGTGAAACATATGCAACTTCGACATATACATTCTATTAACGCCGCTAACCAGCGAACCTGATAGCCGAGAATTAATAATCATAATCGCAATGATGGATGCTGTCGTTAAAACACCATTCACCACAGCAAAATAGGAAGAGATAAACATAACAATCATCGAAATAAATGAGTTAGCTTTTATCATTTCACTCCAATGGTGATTATCGATATTCATCTCCATTTTAGTGTACTCATCTTTATTTGCCTTATCCATGAGTAATTTTTCAAAAAAAGAATTCCTTAAAAATTTCAACTCTTTTCTTTTCTCCTCTAATGAGATAAGAGTGGTCATTTTTTCATAACTGGCTGCATTCGTCTGTAATGTTTTCTTATAGGCGGAGAAACGAATGTAAACGCAGAGGAATGTCAGAATGACATAATAGAACAAAAGAGGAAAGGCATAGCCGCCCATCATAAGAAACAGGCACATCAAAAACAAAAAAGCTAACGAGACATCCACCGAGATCAACGGATATGACTCCCATAGTGCAACGACCGAAGAATCTACTGTACGTATTTTTACCGCTGCCCCTCTACAATTGGATAGTTTCAATATCTGTAAGTAGAAGGCATTACACTTTATATTATTATTTTTAACTTGCTGTGATGTCTTGTCATAAATAATCCCTTTAAGCACTAATTCGAAAATAGTAAAGATGATAAAGATACCAGTGACAAAAAAAATCGAATGATAAGAGTCGCTATAAATTAAGCGCGTATTAAATAAGTTAGAATATAATGGCGTCATTAATGCAAAGACAATCAAGCCCAATGATAGATAACCACTTTTCGGTGTCATTTTCTTTATCGCATGATAGATATCTTCATCATCTATTTTCTTTAGCTCTTTGGCCAAGAAAAACACCTTCTTACTGAGCAACTCATCATGCGTTACCACATCAGACGTACTTAAATTAACGATCTTATTTTTTTCTTTTTGCAAAATAATAAAGCGAGATTCCGTCCACTCGACAATGAAATTTTTTGGCAAATAAGCATTATCTTGATAACTTTCAGCAATTAATTTAAAATCGAAAAAATCATTTTTGATATAATCATTGAAGTTATTTAAAATATCATGCATATCGCGGCTTTTATTTTTTATAATAAAATCTTCACCCTCGACAAAACAATATCTGCGCAGCGCATCAAAAAAATCATTTGTCATTTTGCAACCTCCTCGGCAATACAATTATTCTTACCGCTAGGTTCATAGACCGGTTGTCCCACCAAAACCTGATCGATATCTCTGAGTGCTTTTTTTGCTACGATATAATTATAGGTGGTATATTTTTGGGCGATATCCAGACTCAGATTATTGCCGTAGGTGCAATAGATTCGGATCACCACACCTTCTTTCGAGGCACGAAAAGGTAGCAGATCAGTCACCGAAAAAGAAAAACCTTTCAATGGCATCACCACTCTATTCTTTTGTTCGGTTTCACTATTATAGATTAAGTTAGCGTAGTCCTTTTTTCTATCCTGTTCTAACGCCAACGATAATAAATTAACTAACAACACGGCCATCAGTAATATCATCACCGCTACGGCGGATGATAATGCAGAGACAAATCCAAGCATAATATATATTACCAAACATTAAAGACAAGATTATTGCCGACTAACGCCGTAATATAGTTCAGCAATGTGACTTTTTTACTCAGGACGAAAACATTGACCTGAACGCCTTCGATCTCCGGAGAGATAACACTCTCATCATCGGGTTTTATCTCCACTTTATAATAACGTTCAAGACCATTCTTCTCATCATCAGAGAATGAGTCGGCGCTAATCTTAGTGACGCCACCAATAATGTTAGCTTTATAGCCAGGTGAGTTCACAATGATTTTTGATTTAGCACCAACGAAGATAAACGGCCGATATTTAGCTAATATCTTTGCATCAATAACTTGATTTTCGTTATTCTTCTTAATCGTCATTACCGGCTGGGAACTTTCCACATAAGAGCCTTTATCAAAATTACGCTCCAAGCTTAAAATCACCCCCATAATCGGTGAGACGACACTATTCGCTTTGATTTTATTGCGTAACAAGTCTAATTGCCCGACGTTTTCCAAGCGTTCTCGGCGTAACTGAACCAGCTGTTCAGAATTACTGCTGAGTTGTTCTAGAATACTACTGCGGAAACGCTTATCCGCTAACTTAATATCATTCTGCAAAGATAACAGGCTAATATCACCAGCCGTTATCTGCGATATAATCTGACTGATCTCGGTTTTATTATTAATGATTTCTATTTCTGGCGCGCCCGCTAATCTCAACAAGTTACCTTTTTTCTTTAATAGCGCTTGTCTGTTTTGCAGGTCATCCCGCTCTTCCAACATTTTACTTTCTCGATGTTTTAAATTTTCCGCCTCAAACTTTAAAGAAAGATACTCATTAAGGAATTTATGCGCACTTAATTCCTGGTCAAAATCATTATCATTTTCTACTTGCAGTTTAACCTCATCGGTTACATTCTCATCTAATATTATTTTTAGCAGACGCTGATCTTCTTCTAGAACACGAATGCGCTTATCGGCAAACAAGACTAGTTCATTAAGCGTTTTTTCTTGATGAAATACATCAAGATTTGTGTATGAAAACAAGATGTCTCCGACCTTAACCTCAGATCCGGTTTTAAGATCAAACTTACTAATAAACCCTGAGTCGGGGCTAACGATAACCAATTTATCCGAAGCCCCAGTGATCACGCCAGTACCAGGAGAAACAATATCTATTTTCGCAATACCAATATATGCAAGCAAAAAGAGCATCGTTGCTAGCAAAATGACAAACTTGCGTGAAACCTTGCCACTAGTCATAGTCTTAACAATTCGCCGGAGACCTGCAATAACGATACTTTATTGATAGCATAAGATATTTTCATCTCGGATATCCTGCGTTGCAACGCAAAGTAATCAAACTGTGTATTCAGCATTTCATAGTAAGATGATTGTGAAATATTATATTCTCTTCGCTGACTGGCGAGGATCATCTCCGTCGTATTACGCTGTGCCTCCAGCCCGGCGATCTCTTTTGCTGTCGATTTTAACGTTAACTGTACTGATTTCATTCTGGCCAGCAATTCTTTATATTTAAAATCCATCTTACTCTTTAGCGCTTTATAGGAGAGCATACCGACGCCTGAGGCTATTTTTTTATCGAAATCAAATATGTTCATCGATAACTGCACACCCGCATATGAATCTTTAGCGACGCGTTCGTTATTATCATATTTCTCCTCGGCTACCAGACTGACCTGTAAAAAAGAATCTTGTTGCTTGGCATTAAACTTAGCCGCATCCGCCTGTTCACTCAAAATTTGATAATCTAAGTTATTATAGATATCTTTTTCGTTAGCACTATGCGCATTTATTTTACTCAAAATATTGTCCGGCAATTCAACATCAGCAGGAAAGTTAACGCCTGTGGACAGCTCAATATTCGCCTTAAGCAATTCTATTTCTTTGCTAATACTTTCAGACTCTGTTTTTATTTTTTGTACGAGTAGGCGCGCTTGCTCCACATCACTAGTTTTAGCCACCCCAGAGGAATACCTAGCTTCGATTTGATTATACAGATCGGTAGCCGTCTGCTCTAACTTAGCGGCCTGTAAATTAAGATTGCTATAATATTTAATGCCTATTAAATTCTCAACGATGGATTTATATAAGCTCTCTTTCTCTCTTGATAAAGAGATCTCCGCAGCACGGATCTTACTATCTTTCTCCTTAAAACGCTCGATGATTGACGTGCTATAAATTAATGAGTTGGCGGTGATTTTATGGTCAAAAACTGCCCCTTTCGCATCATCGGTTTTATACTTGCTCTCAGCCGCAACCTTCGGTAAAAAGTATAGATTAGTTTGTTGTGCACGCAATAGTTCGGATTCCAACTCTAACGCCTTCGATTTAATAATGTCAGACTCCTGATACATATTATTGACAAAGGATGAATATTTATCTTCGCTTTGATTTGCGGCAGCCATTGAACTCCAGGCACAGAAAAAAACAACGAGAGCGTTAACCTTCATGTCCTAACACCTCTACTATTTTCTTTATTTTATTTTTAAATTCGTTCTGCTTTTGAATATAATTTTCTTGATGAGTAATAATTGCGCTAAGTTTTTCCAACTTCGCCGCCTCCGTATCTTCTTTAAATTGATGGCTTTTTTGATATAAGGCGATCAATAAATTAATGTCGGCATTCAGCATGAGCAATTGGTCAAGATTCAGTTCTATTCTCTCATTACAGATCGTGCTATTCTGCGAAATCACATCCAATAACGTTGCCAGATGCTCCAAAGACTGATTCGTCATACGCGTACTTTCCGTCATTGTATTTAATGACAGAGCTACCTGGCTAACAGACTGGTTAACCTCGCGACCGTTCTCTGATAGCGTACTCAAGGATGTTGCGACATGCTCAAACGCGTTATTGACTACGCCTAATAATTCCCGTTGAGTTGCAGAAAGTCGCAATACGGAATCATTAATCTCACGCAAACGCTCCGCCATGATGTGACTATTGTCAACTAACAACTCCGCCAGCTTACTATTTTCAGGCACATACACTAACTTGCTGGCAATATTGGTGTTAATCGTCTCCAGTGTCTCCATTCGGTATAGTAATGATTGCAATTCGGCATCAGAAGCCGTGGCTTTCTTGTCGTTTTTATTACTCGAGTTATCTGCTTCATAATAAAACTCCCAGAAATTCAAACTGACTAAGAGTAATACCGAAACGGACACGCCGATGATCGAGGTCAAGAAAGCAAACGCCATAGCACTCAAGGCGGAGGAGATCGATGTAACCATTGCCCCTAATTTGCTGGTGATATCCCCCCCGTCGCCACCGAGAGAACCGGCAATCGCTGACACCATATCAGTGAGCCCGATGAATGTTCCAATCAACCCCAACGACACCGCGACTGACGCGGCCAGTTTCGTTTGTGTGGCTAATAATGCGTAATAGCGTCTTGACTTTAATTTAAAAACAAAATGTGACAAGAAGATAAATAATGGAAAAAAATATAAGAAAGCACAGGCGTAAGTTATCTGTGGGGCCAGTAACACAGCCTGGTTAACCACGTTTTTTACAGCGGCGAATAAAAAATAGCCGCTTATTGTCAATGCATAAAAAAGAATACCAAAATAATACATTAGTCAAATCCCCAGTAAATACACGATGTGCTTTTATCACATAGAGAGATATCTCCTACTTTAAACATCACCTCTATATTCGAAGGTAGCTTAAGATCTGCGTAAGTCTTTAATAAGTTGTAAGTGTTTTTCTCTCTAAAACTTTTAACCGAACTTGCCACTGCGCCATACAAGACAATTTTTTTCTTGCCAGAATCAATAAAATGCTTCCTCAACTGGTATAGATCTGTCGCCGACAACGAAACCACCGCTTCATAGTGGATGGTCTTCTTATCGAATTCCACATACGAGTCTCTGATTTTAAATGCGCCGCCATCTGACTCCACCAGTAAATCAGAGCTGGATAACATAAAAACACTGGATACTAAAATTAAAATACAGAGCGCACCGCTTAGCCCATCGACCATGGGGGCGAGCTCTTCATTGTCAGCATTGATCTCATCGTCCATTTTTGCCTTTAATTACAATAGCTAAATTACGCCCACATTGCTATGCTGATTATATGTTTCTCACCTCATTTATCCGTTATAATAATCAGCCCAACAACTTAAAATTTAGGCTCAAATTCGCCTCGGTTTATTTATTCTACCTTGGTTGGCTTGTAGAGTCGTAGCTTGATGAAGTCTATTGTTTGATTTCTATCTTCAAGAGAAATAACATAGCTTATAGGACACCTGCGATGAGCACAACCAACAACACCAGCCCCAATAATGCATCAGACTCAACAACCAGAGAAATACTTAACGATATAAAATCGTATAAAGTGAGTGGGTTTGATCTTATTGTTACCACCAGTGATGGCACGACCACCACATTAAAAGATGGTTTGACCAATCTTGTGCTGGGTAAAGTTGAACTGCGTAACACCGCAGGACAAACCATCAGCCAAGACGCCATCATTTCAACCATCCAGAGCCAGCAACTGGGGTTAGATACCGTCTATCTGCGCGACAAATTAGAAGGCATGACCTCTGACGACGCCCCAGACGATAATAAGAATGAACCGCAAGAAATTTCCCCCGAACAAGATGAAGTATTAAAGGCTGATTTGCAGAAAAAAATTGAAGAGTATAAAGAATTAATAAAAAAACAAGAGCAGTTGGTAAAACAGCAAGAGAATGAGAGATTAAAAGAAATCAATGAATCCGCTGATAAAAAAGAGGTCGTTGATAAACAAGTCACGCGTGAATTATCTAAACAGTTAAAACCCAACGAAATTGAAGTCCCCGATGCGAGTGCTTCCGTGCCCACACCGCAGGCACCGCCGGTCTCAAGTTCGTCATCAAGCGATAGTTCGTCAGGACAACCAGAAGAGATTATCGCGCCCCCCAAACAAGATCCTCTACTCTTCATCGACGGAAAGCTGGATGAAAAATCCGACTCTGGCCGAGTTGGGGACAATCTGACTAACGTCAATACCCCTACATTTATCGGCCGTGCCACGCCGGGTACCACGGCTAGCCTGACGATTAACGCGGTGAGCTATCCTTTAACCATTGATCAGGATGGTAATTGGCTGCAACAGGTTACCCCAGCATTACCCGATGGGAACCATGAAGTCACGTTTACCATCACGAACAGGGCGGGAGAAAGCGTCACCACCACCACTCATGTGACTATCGATACTCAACTGACTGGGCTTAGCGCAGATCTTGATGCGGCAACCGACTCCGGTGTACTTGGCGATACCATCACTAATAATCCCAAGCCGATTATTAGTGGGACATCCGAGCCGGATTCAGTCATTACCGTCACAATTAACGCGATGACACTCACTACCGTTGCCGACAAAGAGGGCAACTGGTTCGTCTCGCCGGGAACCAATCTTAATGATGGCACATATGATTATGTGGTGACGGCCAGTGACGAAGCGGGTAATACGGCGACGGTTAATAAAACATTCACGATTGATGCCAGCGCCCCAGACGCGACATTTACCTTATCTGCCGCCTCAGACTCAGGCATGCAGGGTGACTTTCTCACCAACAACACGCAGCCCACATTGACGGGGAAAACCGAGCCGGGCGCCAACGTGACGCTCACATTAAATAGCAAGGTCTACCAGATAACCGCCGATCAACAGGGCGTTTGGGCGTTGACGGTCTCGCCGCCATTGGCGGATGGCAGCCATAACTTCACGATTAAAGTCGATGACATCGCCGGCAATAGCGCATCTAAATCGGGTTATCTCATCATCGATACGCAACTGCCAACCGTTACCGCCGCCCTCTCGGCAGCAACCGACTCGGGTGATAGCGATACGGATAACATTACCAATGATCCCCATCCTGTCTTAACCGGAAGTACGAAGCCCTTTTCCGTTGTGACGATTACGATTGCGGGTAATCATTACTCCGTGCAAGCCGATGATAGTGGCGCCTGGTCATGGCAAATTCCTGACGACCTGGTATTGGGTGACGGTAGCCATAATTACGCCTTATCGGTAACCGATGTGGCAGGCAACGCATCGGCGACGCCATTCACAGGCGCGTTCACCCTGGTGACAACCCCGCCGTCCGCCCCCAGTGTCAACCTCGACCTCAGCAGCAACTCCGGTGATCCTACCGATACGATCACCAACGTAAAAACACCGACGCTGACGGGAACTTCAGATCCATATACCGATGTATTCGTGGCGATCAATGGCCAAACTTACGCCGTGAAAGCCGATGACCAGGGGCAATGGCAGCTCACGCTGAGTAGTCCATTGCCCGATGGCGACTACCCTGTCTCGGTCACCGCTAAAGACATTGCCGGTAATCTCAGCCAAGTCAGCGGCAATATGACACTGGTTATCGATACCAGCGTTCCCGAGGTGAGCGCGAGCTTGTTAACCGCCGATGATACCGGTCGCGCGGACAATGATGGCATCACCAACGTGACGCGTCCCCGTTTCCATGGGAGCGCCACCCCGAATACCACGGTTATCTTTACCATCGATAATACCGATCATCGCGTCAGCGTCGGTGCGGATGGGCAATGGAGTTTGACGCTGCCTAATGCATTGGCCGATGAGACCTATGTCTACTCCGTCAAGGTTGAGAACGCGGCCGGCACAAGCTCGACCATTACCGGCTCGCTGACCATTGATACCACCTTGCCCTCATCTGCGGCAGGTTTAAATACCGCCTCTGATAGCGGGCAATCATCGGTGGATGGGATTACTAATGTGACCCGGCCGACCCTCACCGGTACCAGCGAGCCGGGCTCGACCATTGTCGTCACATTTCAAGGCACTAACCACAACCTGAATAGTGACGCGGATGGCGTGTGGAGCCTTACGCTGCCGACCTCACTTGCCCAGGGCGATTATACTTATACCGTCACCGCCACCGATCAGGCGGGCAATACCTCAACCAGCCAGCATCAATTTACGGTTGATACGGTCTCTCAATTGAATGGCGGCCTCGATTTATCCAGCGTGATGGAAGGCACCACCGGTGGCAACGTCACCAACCTGGTTCGGCCGACGCTCAGCGGCATGGCAGAGCCAGGGAGCATCGTCAAAGTTGAAATTCATAATGCCGTTTATACCGCCTCCGTCAATGACGACGGCAGATGGTCGCTCGAATTACCCAGAGATGCCAGCGCCGGTATTAACCCGTATACCGTCACGGCTGAAGATGTTGCCGGAAATAAAACCACCATTAGCGGCAACTTTACTTACATCTCGTCGGGCGCTACGCCTCCCAAAGTTTCGGTTCAGTTAGACACGGCCAGTGACTCCGGCACCCAAGGCGACAGTATCACCAACATCAACACCCCCACGTTTATTGGTCGAGCCACCCCCGGCACGACCATTCTGCTGACCATCGCAGGCAACAGCTACACCACAACGGCGGCGGCGAATGATGGCGCCTGGTCTATCCGGGTTGACCGTCCGTTACCGGAAGGATTAAATACTTATGAGGTTATCGCCACCGATGAGTCATCAAGTTTGTCCACCGCGGTCAACAATAACGTGTTTATTGATACCCTCCCGCCAGTCACCACGGTCGAACTCACCGATGCCACGGATAGCGGCATCAAAGGGGATATGATCACCCAGACAGTGCGGCCAGTTTTTCGCGGCAACACCGAGCCCGGCGCCACCGTCTTCTTGCGCATCGATGGGCAAAATCACACCGTCACCGCCGACGCCAACGGTAACTGGTCAATCCAAGCGCCGACGTGGGGTCTGCCCCCGAACTACACCGCAGATTACCGCATCCAAGTCACCGATCAGGCGGGTAATAGCACTACGACGACCGGTAGGCTCACCACCGACAATACGGCGCCGACATTAACGCCGGCCGAGTTAGACGGCGCGAGTGATACCGGCGATAGGGATCGGTACGACACCAACCAACTGACTCCGACGATCACCGGGCGAGCCGAGCCAGGCACGCGCCTCATCATCCGGATTAACGGCCAGGATTACCGCATTACCGATGTCGCGGCCGACGGGACCTGGAAGTTTAAACTGCCTGCCGGCATCGTTGCCGATAACGGTAACTATCATACGGTGAACTTTACCGTCACCGCGACAGACGCGGCAGGGAATGCCACCAGTAGGGCCGATCAAATCCATATCGCCAAACGCCAACTGACGATTACCAGCGGTCTTTCCGAGAATACGGATACGGACACCAAGGGAGATAACCTCACCTCTGTGCATGCCCCGACCCTTACCGGAACCATTAGCGGTGGCCAGGCCGCCGATAACTTACGCGGGACGATCACCATTGCCGGCAAAACCTACCCGCTGACGATTAACGCGGATGGAACCGAATGGTCTTTTCGCGTTCCAAGCAGCGCCCCGCTCACCTCGGGCGAGCATAACTATACCGTCACCTTTGTTGATAAATTCGGTACCGAAACCTCACACACGGCTACGGTGACGATCAGTACGTTAGCCGGATACCTTTCCCCCGCGGATGATACGGGCACCGTCGGGGACAATCTGACGCAAAATAGCGCCCCCACTCTGTCAGGGAAAGCCGCCATTGGTTCTACCCTGCGTATTGAGTTTAATGGCCAAACACACAGTATTCCGGTTACGCCAAACGGAACATGGACATTCAGGCTGCCGGGAGGGCCGTTCATCGATGGCGACTATACTTACAAACTGACGGAAATTACCCCGCAAGCCACCACAACATTTAACGGCACGTTTAAAATCGACAATACCCCGCCAGACATCACGGCCGGCTTACGCGAGGCGGATCACACCCCTAATGATGCCAGCGCGTCGATCTACCCGAACCCCACGCTACAGGGCACGACCGAACCGAATCGTGAAGTCATTGTATTAATTAATAATAAACGATTTACTACCACATCCGATGAACAGGGTAACTGGTCCTTAGAGCTGAGAGGCGCCGAGCTCCAGACCGACCAGAGTTATGAGTATACCGTCATCGCCGCTGACGGCGCGGGTAACACGGGTCGACTGACAGGCACGATTAGCAATGGTCACGCCCTGCCGCCGACAACCAACTTTGGCGCTCATCCAGATTATTTAGACGGCTCACCGAGCGTCAGTACCCCCAACACCGTGTTCTATAATTCGACGCCACCCGTGATCATCGGCCGTGGTAACCCGGGCGATACGGTCACCATCTATCGGCCCAATGCATCGTCTTACTCCACCGTCGTCAATAATGATGGCCGCTGGCAGATCATGATGCCGGCCGATCTGTTCCCTGACACGACCCCCGAAGGGGGCTACTACTCCTATACCTTGAGTGTGACCAACGGCTACGGACTGACCACCGAGTATCCGATCAGAATTACGCTTGACTCTATGCCGCCCCAGTTAAACGGCGGGTTGGATAGTAACAGCGATAGCGGTATTCAAGGGGATAGCCTCACCAATAACCCGCGGCCAACGCTGAGTGGCAGAACAGAAGCCGGCCTGAAAGTCAGCATCGTGATCGCGGGTAGCACCTATAGCGTTAACGCGAATAGCGCCGGTGACTGGCGCTTTACCGTCCCGCGCGATCTGCGTGATGGGCCTTATGATTACACCATCACCACCGTTGACAAAGCCGGGAATACCGCTACTCCGGTATCGGGAACCATCACGGTCGATACCGCCAGCGTCGTGCTGACTGGCGGGCTGGATACCACCGCCGATCCGAACATTGCCGATGGTTGGAGTAGCACGAACAACCAGACATTAAAAGGAATGACATCGCCGGGCGCCACGGTCACCGTGACCATCAATGGCACGGTTCATGCTGCGACCGTTTCGGCAAACGGTGAATGGAGCCTCAACCTCGCTAACCTGGCTAATGACAACTATTCTTATACTGTCACCGCCTCAAACCCGGCGGGGACCACATCGACGATTAACGGTCATTTCACTATCGATAACACCCCGCCCACGACGACGGTCATGCTCAACACCGCTACGGATAGCGGAACCTTGGGCGACTTTATTACCAATGTCGACCGACCGGTCTTTATCGGACAGACCAAACCCGGCGCCACCGTCACGCTGACACTCAACGGTCAATCCTATACCGCGACGGCCGACCGTGAGGGTAACTGGCAAATAACCCTCCCAACATCCCTGACCCATGGCGCGTACAGTTATACGGTGAACGTGACGGATTTGGCGCAAAATACCAGCGCCCCACAGCAAGGTAACCTGCACATCTTCCAAAACAATACGCTAGCCCCCGTGACGAGCGTGAGTTTAGATGCTGATAGCGATAGCGGCACCGCCGGAGACGCGATCACCCATAACAAGACGCCAAATTTCTCAGGTACGGCCCCTGCCGGCATCACCGTCGTGCTTACGATTGGCGGGAGAAGCTACTCAACGGTCGCCGATAACCATGGGAACTGGAAACTCGCCATCACTAACCCGCTTAGCGATGGCACGCATAACTATACGGTTATCCTGAAAGATATTGCTGGTAACCAGTCTGCGCCGACGGCAGGGCAAGTCACCATTGACAGCGTCAGCGCTCTGCGACTGAATGGGATAGACCCCGATACGGACTCTGGGACCCCAGGCGATAATATTACCGATAACCCAACCCCCACGTTAATCGGCTCGGCAGAGCCGAACGCCGCGATCAGCTTAGCCATTAATGGTAATCGCTATAGCACCACTGCGGATGCGAATGGGCAGTGGTCGCTCCCCGTGACAGATACTTTAGCGGATGGCATTTACTCCTATACGGTAACGGCCACCGATATCGCGGGTAACACTAAATTAGTAACCTCTACCCTCACCATTGATACCACTCCGCCCAGCCAGTTAACCGGCGGCTTGGATAGCAGCAGTGAAACAGGTGCGCCAGGCAGCCAGATCTCCAACAACGCCAGGCCGACCTTTAGCGGAACCACAGAAAGCGGGGCGACGGTCACCTTGAGTATCAGCGGGCGGGAGTTTACCGCGGTCGCAGGCGTTAATGGTGAGTGGACCCTCACATTGCCACCTATCATCGGCGTCTTAACGGATGGCAATCATCCCTATACCATTACGGTAAGGGATAGCAGCGGCAACCCAAGTGGTCTGACGCTAACCGGTGAAGTAACGATTCAGACGACGCCCCCCTCTGCCAATGCGGGTCTCCAGGCCGGCAGCGACAGTGGTATCATTGGCGACCAAATCACCAACCAGGCGCATCCCATACTCTCCGGGCAGACCACGCCGGGCTCGACGATTGTCATGGTGTTTAACGACGTCACTTACCCCGTCTCGGTGAATGCCCTGGGATATTGGTCTTTCCAGATCCCCAACGCGCTGGCCGAGGGAGAGTATCGCTACCAGGTCATCGCGACGGATAACGCTGGCAACACAGCCTTGTATGACGGGCAGTTTACCGTGGATACCACGCCGCCCGCGACGCCGCCAACGGTCGAGTTGGGCGCGATGAGCGACAGCGGTGTCGTGGGGGATAATATCACCAACGTAAAAACCCCCACCTTTAGCGGAACGGCGGCGAGTAACACAACGGTTGTGTTGACCATCAATGGAATGAGCTACAGCACACTGGCGGGAGACGATGGTGCTTGGTCGATTACCTTACCGCTCAGCCAAGCCTTAACCGAGGGACTACACGATTATTCTGTCGTCGCCAAAGACGCGGCCGGCAATACATCGACGGCAACGATGGGATCCGTAACGATCATGACGACGCCCCCTGCTATGCCCAGCGGGGAGCTGAGTAGCGACACGGACACGGGGCCTGGTGATAACATCACCTCGATTACTGTGCCCAAGTTTATCGGTAAGGCGGATGCCAACACCACGGTCATCTTAACCATCAATAGTCGGGTTTATGAGATCCCGGTGGGTAATGATGGAGCCTGGAGCTTCACCTTGCCGTCAGAAGACGCGCTGCGTGATGGCACCTACACCTACACCCTTCAGAGTAAAGACGCGATCGGTAATCTATCAAGCGCCCTGACCGACACCATCACCATTGATACTACTCCGCCGTCGGCACCAAGCGCTGCATTGGCCGCCGAATACGACTCGGGCGTCACGGGGGATAACATCACCAATATCACCACCCCCAAATTCGTTGGACACACTGAGCCGGGTGCCACCGTTACGCTGACCATCAACAACAAGGATTATGCCTTTCCGGCTACGGCCGATGGTAGCTGGGCATTCACGTTGCCCGCCAGCGATGCCCTCTCGACGGGCACGTATTCCTATCAAGTTGCGGTAAAGGACAGCGCAGGCAACAGCTCCCCGTCCACCACAGGAACGATAACTATTGATACCACGCCGCCAGACACGCCCCACGGGGGACTTGCGCTCGACACAGACAGCGGCACAACTGGTGATAATATCACCAGCACCCCACTGCCGACGTTCAGCGGAACGGCGACGCCCAATACGCTGGTGCTGTTGACGATTAACCATAAGGTTTATGAGATCACCGTGGACACCCAGGGAGCCTGGCGCTTCACCTTGCCTGCGGCGGATGCCCTGACCGACCAACGATACACCTATACTCTCCAGGGTAAAGATGCCATCGGTAATACCTCCGCCATCCTTAACGGCGCTCTGACCATTGATACGCGCGCGCCCAGTACCACAGGGGGACTCGATCAGGCTTCGGATAGCGGCACCCTCGGCGATAGCCTAACCCATACCACGACCCCCACATTCAGTGGTAGCACGGAGGCCAATGCCACCATCACGCTAACCCTCAATAGTCAGAGCTATAAGTTTCAGGCCAACGCGGCGGGAGCATGGTCATTCACGCTCCCATCCCAGGATGCACTGCCGGATGGGGCTTATCCCTACACGCTACAGGTTAGCGATGCGGCGGGGAATACCTCGTCCCCGCTGACGGGCTCTGTCACGATTGATAGTACGCCGCCCGCGCTCCCAAGCGTGGCGCTGGACGCATCGACCGACAGCGGTATCAGCGGCGATCAGATAACCAACCTGGCCGTGCCCAAGTTCGTGGGTATGACCGAGGCCGACGCCACGATCCAACTCACCATCAATAGCCACACCTATGACATTCAGGCGCAGGCAAATGGCGCATGGGATTTCACCTTGCCCTCTGGCGTTTTAAGCGATGGCATACATAAATATACGGTGCAGGCTATCGATAAGGCAGGGAACCGCTCCAAGATCGTAAAGCAGTGGATCACCATCGACACAACAGCGCCGATAATCCCGACGGCCGAGCTCGCCAGTAGTTCCGCAACGGGTAGCGCAGGAGATAAGACGACCAGTGCCACTTTACCATCATTTACCGGCGCCTCTGAGGCCGATGTCGAGATAACGTTGCGTATTGATAATCAGGATTATGTCACCCGAACGGATAGCAGCGGGAACTGGACTATCACGGTTAGCCATCCCTTGAGCGCACAGACCTATGATTATACGGTAACGGCCAAAGATGCGGCGGGGAATACCAGTCAGCTCAGCGAGACACTGACTATCGTCGACAGCACACCAACGCCCCCGCTGTTCGGTGCCGCCGCCAATGCCAATGCCGTACACGATAGCAGTGCGACAGGGGATGACGCCGCGGCGAGCCCTGACAACGCCCCGCAGCCCAGCCTCAGCGTGCCTCTCTCCTCGCCACCCGACGCCGTCGCTAATGCCGATGCCGATGCCGCCGATAGCCGCACGCTATTGAACGGCAGTAGCACGGCTAACCCTAGCGACGACCAGACCAGCCACAGCGTACTGGCGACCCTGCTGTCTGACGCCGCCAATAGTGCCAGCGCAGCGGATGGCATCACGCCACTGAATGACGCGGCCACGGCCAACAATAGCAACGACACGCTGGCTATTGTCGATGTCGATCGCGCGCCAGCAACCCCGCCGTTCATTGCTGCCAGCAGTTCAAGTGCGCTAGATAACATCGCGGCTCTAAGTGATATTGCCATGAATACCATCAGCGCGACGCCGGAGGAGGAGCACGCCACCTTGTAACGTAGCGTTCGCCGAGACGACTATCAACAAACTACGGGTGTATGGTGACAACCTACACCCGTTTCTTTACCGCCTTGATGACGCGCCGTTACTGGCGCTCAGCGGTGTACATGGCGCTAGACACGACATGCCTCAAGCGGCTCCAGCGTCCTTTAACGCCGTTTTTTGGCAAATAAATATTTCTCCCCCTGACCCAGCTTGACATTCAGCGTCGTACGCGGCGCACCGACGGAACCCCACTCTCTCCGCGTTGTCATAAATTTTTGCATTGCCCCGCTAGACGCCACAGTGCGTTTCCCTACACTAGGCGCTGCTTCTTACTGCGCCACGCGCTGACGTTGGCGGCATTTTTTCGACTGCAAACAGGCTCGGCCTCGGCTGCATTTTGACGACACTGACGTCCTTGATTACATCAGGCAGACACGATGATGATGAAAAAAACGTTTATCGCTTTACTAACGGTGGCTTCCTTCTCTGGTATCGCCCAAGCGGCGGAGATGATCGGCCCTTATCCAGCCGTCGGGCAAACCAACTGCGGCGGGCTAAAGGTGCTCTCCACGGCGATCAATAGCGACAACATGATGGCGCTGAAGATCACTGATCCCTCGAATAATCTGACGCAAACCTACGTGGCCAAACGTACCGCCGATATGTCCGACGATGTGGTCTATACCCTGTCGCGCTATGATCAGGCCAGCGGCACGTTCACCCCAGACCCGGCTCATATTACTATCCGTTTCGGTATCAAGATGCAGAGCGGCCAGCCGGGTACTGACCGCTACAATATGACCATCGGCAATCAGCAATTCGTCTGCTCGCCGTTCACCATCTTCTCGTAATGCCACCCGGGCGCCGTGATAAGGCGCCCGCCCCGTCGTTTCCCTCTCGCCATACAGAGCCTACCAGGTATGGCCGCTAACCGCCTCGTCGCCTTCGCACGGCGCAATATCGACGATCAGCTAAAAAGCCTAGTGATTGACTGGCGATCGCCGTCGATCTCGGCCGTTCCAGAAAAGTCCGCTTGTGACGCGGCAGCGATCCGTTAAGGTCAGAGGGCAAAAATAAACAGGGAGAATGATGATGTATTTACGTCCCGACGAGGTTGCGCAAGTCCTGCTGCGCGCCGGGTTTATCCGCGACGCCGTCTGTGATCAAGCCTATGGTTTTCACAAGGGGGAGCACTATGTCTATGTCAATCGAGAGGTACGCCTGGGACGAACCGCATTGCTGATCCACCCAGCGCTGGCCCAGCGTAGTCTACGCTTCGCCCAACCCTCCGACGCACAACGCAGCAGCCCGGCCTATGTCCGCTTCCCGCCACTGCCCGATGCCGCCTCACCGACTTTCGTCGGCATCCCTCACGGCTTCACGTCCCGCGAGCGCTTAACGCGCTATCTGGCGCAGATGTTTCCTTGAGGGCGCGCCCCGTCTTATCGGCGGGGCCTCATGGCGCGTCACCACAGCAGGCGACCGATCAGCGGTGCAAGCAACACCGTTGCCACCCCAGCTAGCATCATCACCAGGCTGGCGACGACCCCTTCGGTCTGCCCTAACTCATAAGCCTTGGCCGTACCGGCACCGTGGGAGGCCGCCCCCAATCCTGCCCCCTTGGCCATGCCGCTACGCACCGCCAGACGCAATAACAGCAGATCACCTACCGCCATACCAAATACTCCGGTGATCACCACGAACAAGGCCACCAGATCCGGCTGTCCTCCCAGACGCTTGGCCGCCTCGATGGCGAACGGCGTGGTGATCGACCGCACCGCCAGGCTGCGCTGGATACTCTCCGGTAGGGTCAGCAGACGTGCCAACCAAACAGAGCTGAGTACCGCCACCAGCGTCGAGGTCAACACGCCGATGGTTAACGACAGCCAGTGGCGGCGAATGATCGCCAGATTCTCATACACCGGCACGGCAAAGGCGATGGTGGCCGGCCCCAATAGCCAGAGCAACCAGTGATTCTCGCCCATATAATCGCGATAAGAGATATGCCCCAGCAGCAGCAATACCACCAGCAGCAACGGCGTCAACACCAATGGCATCAGCCAAATGCGATGAACACGCCGGTAAAGGCGCTTATTGGCGAAGTAGAGCGCCAGTGTCACCGCCAGGCACAGCAGACTCAGCGTCAGACGGCTCATGATGGCGTCACCTCGGCGCGCCGCCGCCGTTGGAGACGCCGCTCGAAACGGTACACCCGATCCACCACCAGCGCCGTCAGGCCAAGCGTCAACAGGGTACTCAGGGCGATCACCGCCACGATGCGCCAGCCCTCTACCATCAGCAACGCGGCATAATTCATGACCGCCACCACCGCCGGCACGAAAAACAACAACATCTCCGCCAGCAGCCAGCGGGAACCTGCCTTGACCCAGGCCAGCGGTACAATACGCAGCGCGATCAACGCCAGCATCAGCAACATACCAACGATGTTGGCCGGCACCGGTAGAGCAAAGCGACTGACCAACCATTGGGAAAAGACAAACAACAGCGCATACAGCGCCACCTGTGCCGGAACCTGCAAACGGGCACATAGCGGTAGCCAACGATGGCGTAACGCCAGCGACATACTCACCTCAGAAGGGGAATTTATGTGATAAGGCGCACAGTATAGGCAGAGAGGATCACAGGCATAAAATGAATTAAAATTATTGGCTCCATTGATAAATGGCATACCTATCCCTGTATAGCGGAGTCCTGCATGGACGTAAGAACGTTACGTTACTTTGTTGAAGTGGTGCGGCAACAAAGCTTCACCCGCGCGGCGGAGAAGCTGTTCGTCACCCAGCCGACCATCAGTAAGATGCTACGCAACCTGGAGGAGGAGCTGGGGTGTACCCTGTTGATCCGCGAGGGACGTGGGCTACGACTGAGTGACAGCGGCAACGTGGTCTACCAGCGCGCGTTGGCTATCCTCGACCAATTTGCCCAGTTGAAAACCGAGCTGGACGATCTGGGCACCCTGAAGAAAGGCAGCCTAAAGCTGGGTATCCCGCCGATGGTGGGTACCCAGATGGCTGGGCTAATCGGCGAGTTTCGCCAGCGCTACCCCGGCATCGAACTGCACATCGCCGAGTTCGGCGGCCTGGCCGTCGAGCAGGCGGTGCTGTCCGGCGAGCTAGATCTGGCGCTGACCGCACTGTCGGCCCACCCCGATCCGGCGATTGCCTCCCTCCCCTTGTTCAGCCATCCGCTGTACGTACTCTTGCCACGCCAGGCCCCCTGGCTTAACCGCAGCGCCCTGAGCATGAGCGACCTCGCCCAGCAAAATATTCTGCTATATAACGAGGACTTCGCCCTCTATCAACAATTGATGCAAGCGTTCTCCGCCGCCGGGGTGCAACCGCAGATCGCGGTGCGTAGCGGGCAATGGGACTTCTTGGCCGCCATGGTGCAGGCCGGCGTCGGTATCGCCATCCTGCCGCAGCCGATCTGCCTGCGTCTCGATCCACACAGCCTGTTGTGGTTACCGCTAGAGCCGGCGTTGATGTGGCGCCTGGGGCTTATCTGGTGCCATGGACGCTACCTGTCACACAGCGCCCAAGCTTGGATTGCCCGCTGCCGTGAATTTTGGCCGGCGGGAACCATGCACCCCGAACGGCTGACACACTGCGCCGACGGCAGTGCACCCGCCCCCCGCCTCGATTGAGCGCGCGTCATAAAAACGCCCCGACCGCCTATGGCGGCCGGGGCGCAATCCGGCGGCGTGTACCCGATTACGCCTTATCGATCAACAACGCCTCCAGCAAATCCAAATCGTGCAGCATCTTCTGCAACGTCTCGTTGCTGATCTTCTGCGTGGCGCGCAGGTGGTACAGTTCGCCTCGCTCGGCGCGCAACGCCGTTAAACGGAAACGCCGCTCCAGGTTCTCCACCTCGCGGATCTCGTCGGCATTCTCTTTGGTCATCACCCGCCGCCGTAGGCTCCCGATCACCCGAGAGCTCACTTCGGTGAGCAACTGCGGATCGATATTCTCTTCACTATTTGCCGCCAAGCGCTCCTGCATCTTCTTCAGACTCTCGATGGCCACCTCGGCGCTGATCGACTTCGCCATCAGCTCCTCATCACGATAGGTGCTGCCATCGCTCACCTCGACGCCGCGCAGCAGCAACGGCAAGGCGACCACCCCCACCAGCAGGGAGAACAGGATCACTCCAGCGGCGAGGAACACCAACTGATAGCGCCCGGGGAAAGGCGCACCATCGCTCAGAAATAATGGAATGGAGAGTACGCCCGCCAAGGTAATCGCTCCACGCACCCCGGCGAAAGAGGCGATCCACAGATCGCGCAGGCTATAGGTGGCGAACTGCAATGGATTTCGGGGAAAAAAGCGGAGGCTGATGCGTTTCATCCCCCACAACCAGAGAAAGCGCAGCAGCAACAACAGGGCGTAAACCAGCACCACATCGGCGAACAGATACCAGGTTTCGATGTTAGGATCGCGCTCGGCCTGGATGATGGAGTTTTCCAAGATGCCCGGCAATTGCAGCCCCAACATGATGAAGACCATGCCGTTAAATACGAATTCCAGCATCGCCCACACGCTATTGGCGCGCAAGCGCATGGTCAATGGTGCGTTACGGATCACCCCCGATTGGCTGATGGTCATCCCGGCCGCTACCGCCGCCAGGATGCCGGAAACACCGATATGCTCGGCGATCAGGTAGCTAGCGAAAGGCAACAACATCAGGAAGACGATCTGGGTGGCCGGATCATCCCCCGCCCAACGGCTCATCACCCGCAACGACTTACTGTACAGCCAGGTGACCGCCGCGCCGGTCAGTAGACCGCCCAGCGCCACCTTGAGAAACTCCAGCGTAGCGCCGGAGACGGTAAACACCATGGTGCCCATCGCCACGGCGATGGCGAACTTCAAGGCGACCAGGCCGGAAGCATCATTCATCAGCGCCTCGCCTTCCAACACCCCCATGATGCTCTTCGGAATACGTCCCTGACCAACGATCCCGCCAAGCGCCACGGCGTCGGTGGGGGAGAGTACGGCGGCCAGCGCGAAAGCCGCCACCAACGGTACCTCAGGTAACAACAGATGCAGGAAATAACCGACGCCGACCACGGTGATCAACACCAGCACTAATGCCAGACCGAAAATCTCGCGCCCATGGTGGAGAAACTCGCGCGTCGGCGTCTTCCAGCCATCGGCGAACAGCAATGGCGGGATAAACAACACCAGGAACAACTCCGGATCAAAGTCGACATGTAGCCCAAAGTGCGGCCAGGCCAGCAACGCCCCGATGGCGATCTGCATCAACGGTAGCGGCACTTGAAACGGCAGCATGCGCGTCAGCACACCGGAGAGCGATACCACCAAAATCAGGATCAAGATTGTGAAGAATATTTCCATGCTAGTTCCGACTCACAGCCTAGGTAATTAATGCAACATGTTACAAAATATCACCTTATGAATTTTTCACCGAAGGGAAATCTAGCGTAAACGGCCAGAATGGCGCGGAAAATGCAATCTGGTAGCATGCGTGTTGAACTTCACCGGTGCCAGAAAGCAGAAAAGCGCCCGTAGGCGCTTTTCCAGCAACAACTCCCGACGCGGTTAGATCGCCCAACCGCCAGCATAAAACGCCACCAACACCACCGCGATTACCACGGTACCGATGTTCAGGCGGTTCCACTCTTTCGAGCAGACACGACCGATCACCAGGGTGCTGAAGCCCAGCATGATGCCGGTCACGATGTTACAGGTCAGCACGATAAACACCGCACACACCAGGCCGGACATAGCATCGACGAAATCGTTGAAGTCCAGCTTCGCCACGTTGCTCAGCATTAGCAGGCCGACATACATCAACGCCGGTGCCGTCGCATAGCCCGGAACCAGATAGGAGAGCGGAGAGAGGAACAGGATCAGCAGGAACAGCACCCCGACGACCACGGCGGTCAAACCGGTCTTCCCACCCGCAGCCGTACCGGCAGCCGATTCAATGTACACCGCTGCCGGTGCCGCACCGACCAGGCCGGAGAAGATCGAGCTGACGGAGTCGGCGGTCAGCGCCTTGCCGCCGTTGATGATCTGACCGTCTTTATCCAACAGGTTGGCCTGACCCGCTACCGCGCGAATCGTCCCGGTCGCATCAAACACCGCGGTCATCACCAGCGCCAATACGCTCGGCAGTACCACCGGCTGCAAGGCCCCCATGATATCCAGGCTAAAGATCAATGACTGGCCATCAGCCCCAGCCAGGCTCGGCATCGCCACCAGGCCGTGGTACTTCACGCTAGGGTCGAAGATCAAGCCGATAATAGAGATACCGATGATCACCAGCAGGATCCCACCCGGTACCTTCAGTTTTTCCAGGCCGAAGATCACCGCCAGCCCCAGCAGCGACATCATTACTGGAAACGAGGTGAAAGCCCCCAGTGCCACCGGCAGCCCCTCTAATGGGTTCTTCACCACCAAGCCGACACCGTTGGCGGCAATCAGCAGCAGGAACAGGCCGATACCGATGCCGGTGCCATGCGCGATGCCCATCGGCAAGTTCCGCAAGATCCAGGTCCGCACCCCGGTCACCGAGATGGCGGTAAACAAAATCCCCATCAGGAATACCGCGCCCAACGCCACCGGCACGCTAATCTGCTGCCCCAGCACCAGGCTAAAAGCGGTAAAGGCGGTGAGGGAGATGGCGCAACCGATCGCCATCGGCAGGTTGGCCCACAATCCCATTACCAGTGAACCGAAGCCAGCCACCAGACAGGTCGCTACAAAGACAGCGCTCGGCGGGAATCCGGCCTTGCCCAGCATGCCCGGTACCACAATCACCGAATAGACCATCGCCAAAAACGTCGTTAAACCGGCGAGCACCTCCTGACGTACGCTGCTACCACGCGCAGAGATCTTAAAAAAGCTATCGAGTGATCCCTGTGACTTCCCTGCCGTCGATACCTGAGAAGAATCGCTAGACATGATGATGTCCTCTGAGTGATTTAGAAAACTAATCTGTAACGTAATCGTTTACGTCTGTTGATGCAGAGCGGCCTATGATTCTTATCTGCCCTCCGCCCCATGTTCGGCTGCCTTATCGGCAGCCGTTACTCCCTGCCACTACATCCTGCGACCAAATTCGGGTAAAAATGGGACGGAAGTAAAAGGCAAACGATTATCTGGCCTAATACCACGTCATTTCAACCCAAAAATGGGCCATTCTAGGTGCGTTCGTACACTAAACGACCATCTACATAAGTACGATATATGGTGCGATCGTCGCCCAATGTCATGGTGACGAATAGCTTATCCACCAAGGAGACCGAGTTGTCGTAGCGCAACTGTTGCAGCGGCGTCGCCGTCGGCTCCAACACCACGAAGTCCGCCTCTTTGCCCTCCAGGAAGTTACCGATGCGATCATCCAGCCCCAGCGAAGCGGCCCCCCCCAGCGTTGCCAGGTAGAACGCCTCATAGGCGGAGAGACGGCACCCCTGTAGCTGCATCACCTTGTAGGCCTCGTTCAAGGTTTGCAGCATGTTGAAGGTGGTACCCGCGCCGATGTCGGTCCCCATCCCGACTTTCACTCGCTTGTGCCAAGCCTTCTGTAAGTTGAATAGTCCGCTACCGAGGTACAGGTTAGAGGTCGGGCAGAAGGCGATCGACGAGCCGGTATCGCTCAGACAATCCCACTCTTTCTCTTCTAGGTGGATACAGTGGGCGAACACGCAGTTCTTCCCGGTCAAACCATACTGGTGATACACATCCAGGTAGCCATCATGCTGCGGATAGAGCGATTTCACCCAGGCGATCTCCTCGCGGTTCTCACACAGGTGGGTGTGCACATAGGTGTCGGGGTACTCTTCACGTAGACGTTGGGCCATCGCCAACTGCTCTGGACTGGAGGTCGGAGCGAAACGCGGCGTGACCGCATACAGCAGGCGGCCATTCTTATGCCAGCGCTCAATCAGCGCCTTACTCTGTTCATAGCTGCTCTGAGCGTCATCCAACAGGTAATCCGGGGCGTTGCGATCCATCATCACCTTACCGGCAATCATGCGCATATTGATGTGGCTGGCCGCCTCGAACAAAGCATCCACTGACTCCGGGTGCACGGTACCGAACACCAACGCAGTGGTGGTGCCGTTACGTAACAACTGCTTGAGGAAGAAGTTAGACATCTCGCGCGCATACTCGAGATCGTTATAGCGCTGTTCGGTCGGGAACGTATGCTTATTCAACCACTCCAACAACTGCTCGCCATAGGCACCGATCATCTCGCTCTGCGGATAATGAATATGGGTATCGACGAAGCCGGGCACGATCAACTTGCCGCGGTAGTCGCGTACGCGGATCGAGTCGGGAATACGTGTCTTTCCCTCCTCCCACGGACCGCACCAATCGACCTTGCCGTTACAGATCAGCAACAGGCCATCTTCGATAAAACGCAGGGCGGATTCGACCTCTTGCGGATCACTGACCCGACGGGTGACATCCAGAATGCTGCCGCGCACTGCCTTCAGCGTGTGTTCACAAACCATGGTTAACTCCTCGTCAGCCAACTCATTGACTCAATCCATCTCTTCTTCGCCGCGTAACGGCTCAACCATCGCATCCTTCTCTTCACGCACCTCGGCTTTCTTCCGCATCGGGATCAGCAGATTCAGGATGATGGCGGTCAGGCCGCCGGCACAAATGGGGTTTTCCACTAACACATACAGGGAATCCGGTAATACCCGGAACACCGCCGGATCATAGGAGACGCCTAACCCAAGACCGAGGGAGGTGGCGACGATAATCGTCTCGCGGCGGCGTAGGCCGTTGGAGATGATGATGCGGATCCCGGCGATGGCGATCATCGAGAACATCAGCGTCATCGCGCCCCCCAATACCGGGGCGGGAATGGTGGTAAAGAACCGACCGATTACCGGGAACAACCCCAGTATCACCAGCATCACGGCGATGGCCCGACCGACATAGCGTGAAGCCACGCCCGTCATCTGGATCACCCCGTTATTCTGGGCGAAGGTGGTCAGTGGCAGCGAACCGAGGGCGGAGGCAATGACCGACACCAGGCCATCGGCCAGCACGCCGCCGCTCAGGCGCGACTGATACTCCGGCCCCTCGATCGGGCGGTTAGAGACCATGGCGGTGGCGGTGATATCCCCGACCGCTTCCAGCACGCTCAGCAAGTAGATGGTGCCGGCGACCAAGAAGGCGTGCATGTCGAAGGTAAAGCCATACTTGAAGGGAACCGGGACGGTCACCAGCGGCAGGTCACGCAGGGCGCTGAAATCCACCATCCCTAGGCACAGCGCCACGATATAACCGACGATCAGGCCGATGGCGATACCGCCCATACGCAACAGCGCATTGCGCGCACAGTTAAAACCGATCACCACCAGCAACACCAGTAGACCGACGCCGATGTTTTCATAGTTGCCGTAGGTGCCACTGCTCTTCGCGGCGAAACCGCCACCGAAGTCGATGATACCGACCTTGATCAGGCTCAGGCCGATCATCAGCACCACCACCCCACTCACCGTCGGGGTGATCACCCGGCGTAGATAGGGCAACACGAAGGAAGAGCCGACCACCAGGAAGGCGCCGACGAAGGAGACCCCCAACAGGGTCGAGACAATCAACTCCTCATGCAAGCCATCGTGTTTCATCGCACTGCCCAGCGCGATCATCACGGTGACAAACGAGAAATTGACCGACTGGATCGACAGCAGCCCGGAGCCGACGCAGCCATAACGGTTCACCTGTAGCCAGGTGCCAACGCCGGAGGCAATCATCGCCATCGAAACCAGATAGGCGGTAATTTCTGTTGATAAGCCTAAGGCGGTGCCGACAATTAACGCCGGTGCCACCATGGGAACGAAAATAGCTAAGAGGTGTGTCACCGCACCTACCATTAATTGGTGAAAAGGCGGTTTATCCTCAAGTTGATAAATAAGATCGGATCCAGCACGCGGTATATCAGACATCCCTTTACTCCTCGGGTAAATTTGATCATCTGATCCAATTAATAAATATCCACCTACAGCGATTCCTCGCTAACGGCAAAGGGGTGCCCTGAACGTCTCGTCCCCATTAATCCGTCTGTCGCTGTGTCATGCAGATATTTATTATCCAACGGCTAATTGAATCGTTGGCCGAGGGCTGCCCCGCGGGGCAGCCCTCAGCGGTCTTACAGTTTTCCTAACGCGTGCAGTATTTTCTCCGGAGTGAAATGCCATTCGCGCAACCAGACACCGCAGGCATCGTGGATCGCCGTCGCAATGGCCGGTGCCGCCCCGTTAACCCCGATTTCCGAGATCGACTTGGCACCATACGGGCCGACCTGATCGTCGCTCGGCACCAGGAACGCGCGGAAATCGCGCGGAATATCGCCGATCATCGGCGCGCCGTAGGTACGCAGATCGCGGGTGATCGGCCGTCCCTCGCTGTCATAGCGGATCGCCTCGCTCATGCTGTGACCGATGGCGCGCATGGTGGCACCGTAGATCTGCCCCAACGCCAGCTCGGGGTTCACCGGCGTACCGCAATCCAGCAGAGCATAGAACTTATCCAGCCGAACCTCACCGGTACGCACGTTGACCGCCACTTCGGCAAAGTTAGCCCCGTAGGGGAAGGCAAAGTCCGCGGTAATGTAGCTGGCAGTCGCCACCAGCGTACCGAAGCCGGTACCGGTCTCGGCTTTATGGGCGATGTCGGCATAGCTGACCTCACCCCGCTTACCGCGCACGATCCCTGGGGCGACCAGCACCACATCCTCGCGCGGCTCACCCAGCATCTGTGCGCCGTGGAACAGGATCTTCTCGCGCAGATTCTCGGCCGCTTTCTTGGCGGCGTTACCTGAGAAACAGGTACCGGATGAGGCATAAGCCCCCTTATCGAACAGCGCGTGGTCGGTGTCGCCGGAGATGACATGCACCTCGGACATCGGGCACATCAGCACCTCGGCCGCCAACTTATTGACCACCGTATCCAAGCCGGTGCCGATGTCGGCGCCGCCGGAATGGACGATGAAGGTCCCGTCGGACTCCAACTTGATCATGCAGTTGGCCTGGTCGATATCGGGAATGCCTGACTTCTGCATGATGATCGCCACCCCGCGTCCGATACGCCAATCGCCGTCGGCCGGTTTCGGCGCATCCCACGCGATCAGCTCACGTCCCTTGCGCAGGATCGGCTCCAAGGCACAGCTGGCGGCAGACGGAACCGACGTCGGCATCTTGCCTTCGCCGATGGCACCGAGGATCTTCAACTCCTGCCCCTCATGCACCCGGTTAAGTTCGATGATGTCCAGCAGATCAATGCCCAGTTGATCGGCCAGTTCGGCCAGCGCCATGGTCAGAGCAAAGTTCCCCTTCGGCGCCCCGTAACCCTGATAAGCCCCCGTCGGACAGATGTTGCTGTAATAGGTGGTGACCTGGAAATTAACGTTATCACAAGGATAGAGTGGCAACGACAGCGCCGGACCGTTACTCGGCACCGTCAAGGAGTGGTTACCGTATGGCCCCGTATTGGCGCGGAAGTCCATGTCGATGGCAGTCAGACGCCCCTCTTTGGTCGCGCCGATCTTCACTTTCACCTTGGCGACATGACGCGAGGTGTTGGCGATAAATTCTTCTTCACGGGTATAGCGGAAGTAGACCGGACGTCCGGTGACACAGGTCGCCCAGGCGCACACTTCTTCCAACAGGATATCCTGTTTGGAGCCGAAACCGCCGCCAACGCGCTCCTTGATGATGTGAACCTTGTTCTGTTTCATCCCGACGATACGCGCCACCTGGCGGCGTACGTGCCACGGCACCTGGGTAGAGGCGTGCACCACCAGGCGATCACCATCCATATAGCTGTAACAGATATGCGGCTCGGTCGGACACTGCTGAGCCTGAGTGGACTCATAGGTGCGTTCGATGACGACATCCGCCTGAGCGAAGCCTTGCTCAACATCCCCAATACGGCCGTGAACGCTGGCGGCGATATTGTTGTGCGGGCGTGCCCCGATGGGGAAGTTGATGATCATATGTTCGCCGCGCTGCGCCGAGCCCCGATTCTGCACCTCCAGATCGCTAGGAGCCCCGTTCACATAGACGATAGGTTCATCATGGATCACTGGCGCATCGTCGGCCATCGCCTCGTCGATGGACATTACCGGCCGCAGGATCTGGTACTCCACCTCGATCAGCTTCAATGCCTCTAGGGCGATCGCCTCACTTTCCGCCACCACGGCGGCGACACGATCACCGACATGGCGCATCTTCTTGCCGAACATGCGGCGATCGAGCGGCGACGGCTCCGGTGCGCTCTGGCCGCCAGGCGTATAATAGACGTCCGGGCAATTCAGATGGGTGATAACATGCACCACCCCCGGCAAAGCCTCGGCACGGCTGACATCCAGATGCGTGATCAACGCATGGGGATGCGGACAGCGCAGCATCTTGATCACACAGGCATCCGCCGCAATACGATCCTCGACGTAGCAGGGCTTGGCCTGCACCATCTTGGCCGCATCCACCTTCGGGCAGTTCTTACCGACGACCGTCAGATCGTCACGAAACTCCGGAGCGACCTCCATCTGGTACTGCGGATCGCGCATCCGCGCCGCCGCCAGCTCCACCACCTGGTAGAACTGCTGGTAACCCGCATCGCGGCTGAACAGCCCGGAGAGGGCATCGTCGATGTCCTGGCGGCTCGGCGCCGGAATACGTTCTAACAGTTCGGTCAGGATCAGCGCCGCCGCCGGATCGTTGTAACCGGACTGCACCACTCCGACGTCGACCATCGCCTGCTGGACTGGACTCAATTGGTTCCAGGCGCCGAGTGATTCGGCGGTACGCACCACCGCACCGTCCAATTGGGCGGCGATCAGCAGAGAGGCGTTGATCACCACGCCATCGAAGATGATGGCATCGGAGCCGGCAAAGCCGAAACCGTCGTCGCTATTACGAACCGAGTGCATGCCGAGTCCAAACAACAGTTGCTGCACATTCTCGCCCGGCTGGCACTCCAGCGTGCGAGGAATACCGTTCAGCGTAAAGCGAATTGTCATTTTGCTTCCTCCCTCATCTGCTGGCAGTCGGCCAACAGTTCAGCCACCACGACGCCCGCGATATAGCGTTTGTACGCCTCGCTGCCGCTCAGATCGGCACGCGGTGCGATCGCAGCGCTGACCGCCTGCTCCAATTGCTCACCCTCCAAGCCCAGACCTTCCACATCGCGCAGCCGCGATGGGCGCTCACTGACACCATCCAATGCGATGCGTATCCCCCCTTCATCCGGCAGGGCGACGGCCGCCGTCACCACCGACCAACCGGCCGCCGAACGGCTCACTTTACGCGTGGCACAGCAGCGGAAGGGATCGGCGATGATCACCGCCGTCAGCAGACGATCGTCTGGCGCGGCCAAGTAATCCTCTAGGGCGATTTCCGCACCATCGGCGCTCTGCACACGGGCATCCAGCGCCAGCAACACCGGTGCCAGCACCGATTCTGCCTGGTGAGCCGCCAGCTCGCCGCCCAGCGTCGACTGGTTACGCAGATGGCGCGAGTAGACGAAACCGAGCGCCTCTTGCAACGCCTGCGGCAACAACGCCATGTCGCGCAGCTGTTGCAGCGTACTCATGCTGCCGAGGTGCAACGCCCCGCCATGCCAGGTCACCTGATCCAAGCCCAACCCTTTCAGGGCGATGGCAACACGCTTCTCGGTACGTGTCGGCGTGGCGTTTAATTTACTTCCTCCGGCGAAGTAGACGGCCTCATCCTGAAAGCGGCGCTTAAGCTCCAACGCCTGCTCTATGGAGTCCGGCCGGAAAAATTGCTCAATCATGTTCCACCCTCTTTGTGTAAAAGCGCCTCGACTACGGGCCGAGGCGCTTTTATGGTCTCAGTTCAGTGCATCCATACGCTGCCACATCCGGGCGGCGACCTTACGGGCCTCGGCGTAAATCGGCTCGATATCGAATGGGAAGGCGCGATCCTCATACACCATGACCCCTTCGACCATCACGCTATGTACGCTAGAGGAGCCCAGACCAAAGGCCAGATGCCCACCGATGTTCTGCGCCGCCAACGGGGTCGGAGACGGGTAGTCACAGATAGTGAGATCCGCCTTATATCCCGCTTCGAGACGCCCGAAACGCGCGCCGAAGTTACGGTTAAGCAGCTGATTGCCGTTGTAAAGGAAACGGGTAAAGCTATCCGGCCACAGCGGACCACCGGCATCGCGATGCTTGAAGAAGGCGAACTTCAGCTCTTCAAACATATCCGCGCCGATACCGTCAGTACCAAGCGCCAAGTTACGGAACTGCGCCAAACGTTGGTTGTAGCCGACATGGTTGTTCATGTTGGAGCGGGCGTTATGCACCAAGAAGGCATCCTGCTCGTTGAGGATGCGAATATCCTCGTCGGAGAGGTAGAGCCCGTGGGCTAACAGGGTCTTATCGTTGATCAGGCCATACTCGGCCAGGCGTACCACCAGATCCTGACCGTACTTGTCATGACTATGAGAGACATCGTAGCGATCCTCTGCCGCATGGATGTGCAGCCCACGACCCGTGGCGCGTAACGCCTCACTCAGCATCGCCAACCCGGCGTTGGAGACGGTAAACGGTGCGTGCGCCCCGATATGCGCCTCGACCAGGTAGGGTTCGCTCCCCTTGGCCTTGGCATCGTCGATCAATTGGGCGAAGCGGATGTTCTCCTCGACGCCCTGCTGTAGCTCACGGGTACCGCCGTTACGGTCAGTGGTTTCGAAGCAGGTCATACCACGCAGACCCGCCTTCAGGAAACCTTTACGCAGCGTCGCCAGGGAGCCGGCGATATAGTTGGGTGAGGCGTGATGGTCGATCACCGCCGTACAGCCGCTCTTAATCGCCTCCAACGAGCAGATCAAGCCGCTGTAGTACAGTGACTCCTCATCCAGCGCCCGATCCAGCCGCCACCACAGATTTTTCAAGGTGGAGATGAAGTCCGGACAGGGGGCGATATTGGCCATGATGCCGCGCGACAGACCGGAGTAGAAATGGTTGTGCGCGCAGACGATGCCCGGCATCACCAGACGCCCGTGCATTTCTTTCACCTGAGCGTCAGGGAACTGAGCATGCAGGTTATCGCCGACGGCGCGGATCTCTGCGCCGTCGATGGCGATATCGATCCCTTCCCGCACCAGCGCCGGCTCGAATTGCACGGCGGTGACATTCTTCAGAATCAACATGATTATTCCTCCACCCGGCCCAGCAGATAATGGTGATGATTGTGGACATGGCTGATGATGCGGCACATGTCGCTCAACACCGGCGGTACCTCGGCAAACTCACCGGCCTCATTGATATGTAACTGCCACTCTTGACCATCCTGACGCACACGCACCTGGGAACCCTCCACCAAGAAGCCGGGGTTGCTGCTGTTGGTAAAGTCCTGCGCCAAGCTGAAGATAGTGACCTTATCTTTGTAAGGTTTACCCTGCCACGGACAGAACTGGGCGCAGTTGCCGCACTCGTTGCAATAGGCATCCAGATGCAGCGTCTGGAAGCGATTCTGGAACCCCGGAACCGCAATGGAGACGTTGGCGCGGTTCGGGCAAACATCCACACACTTGCTACAGACGTAGTTACATTCCAAGCAACGCTGCGCCTCCTGCGCCACGAAGGCGTCACGGTCGTCTTTATCCACCAGGGTGACGGCGATCGCGCCCTTACGCTGGTAGATGCGCGCCGGGTCGACGTTGTTCCAGTACTTGTCGCCGTAGCGGGTCGCGATGTTTTCGCGCGCCAGAATGGCGTCCGTCGCCCGACGGGCGGTGCCAATGGCCGCCACGATAGAGGAGGGGCCGCTCTGCACGTCACCGATCAAGAACACGTTGTCACGCGTGGTTTCGCCGCTGGCATCGCGTACCGCCGGCCAGCCGCTGTCGTCCAATGGCACGCCGATGGCAGCCAGGTGCTCACAGTCGGCTTGCTCGCCGATGGCGGTGATCAGGGCGTCCATCTGGAGGGTAACGGTTTGTTCGGTAGCCACCGGACGGCGACGCCCCTGTTCGTCCGGCTCGCCGAGCGCCATGACGCGCGCCACCAGGGTGCCGTCCTGCTCAAAACGTTCCGGGTTAGTCAGGAACATGAATTTCACCCCGTCTTCCAGCGCCTCCTGATACTCCTCGCGATAAGCTGGCATCTCATTCAGGGTACGGCGGTATAGCACGGTGACGTCCTCGACCCCCGGGACCCGGAGAGCAGCGCGGGCGCAGTCCATCGCCGTGTTACCGGCACCGACGACGGCGACGTGTTTGCCTAACTGCAAGGCTACGCCGCGGTTGTAATCACGCAGGAACGGCAGAGAGCGGTAGACGTTACGGTTATCGCCCGCCAGACGAACGCCGCTGTTCTTGTCGGTTCCGACCCCCACCAGGACATAAGCGAAACCTTGCTGCTGTAGCTGTTCGACCGTTAGCTGCGGATCGCAACCGAAGGCAAACTTCACTCCGTGAGCGGCAACAAAGTCGATGTCATGGGCGATCAACTCTCCCGGGATACGGAACTGCGGAATGATGTTCTTCACCACCCCACCGGCGTTGGCTTCGCGCTCGAACAGGGTGACCGGATGACCGGCCCGCGCCAGGAAGTAACCCGCGGAGAGACCGGCGGGACCGGCACCGATCACCGCGACCGGGTGCTTGTCGCCAGAGCCGGCCGGTTTGTGCCAACGCTGCTGATACTCCGGCCAGCCGCGCTCCAACGCCACCTTCTTCAATTCGCGGATATTCAAGGCGCTGTCATAATCCAGGCGAGTACAGTTGTACTGGCACTGATGGTCGCAAATGTGGCCGGTGATCGCCGGCAGGGCGTTACGCTGATAAATCACCTCCAGCGCATCGGCATAACGTCCCTCGCCCATCAGACGAATATATTCAGGAATATCTTGCTTGATAGCACAGGCGGTTACACAGGGGGCCACATAGCAATCGGTCAGTGGCAGCGGGCCACCAGCATCGATGCGATCCTCGGACTTCCAATGTTTCTGGGTGTACTCCATGCTGACGGCGCGGGCAGCCAGTGCTTCCAGGCGCGCGACATCGACCTTCGGCATCTGCCAGTATTCAGAGCGATCCAACTCGCGCATGCATTCGGTCAGGCGTAGGTAGCCGCCTGGCTTGAGCAGATCGGTCGCCATGGTGATCGGGCGAATACCTGTTTCGAAGATGTCGCGGATGTTGAACTTGCTGGCACCACCGGAATAGGAGATCGGCAGTTCGCCGTCGAAAGCACGCGACAGCACCGCCGCCACATTGATGGAAAGCGGGAACAGGGCGCGACCGGACATGTACATCTCGTCACCGGGCAGCGCACCCTTGTTGTTGATGGTGCCCAGCGTGTTGGTCAGCTTGACACCGAAACTCAGTTGCTTTTCCCGGCCCAGCGCCATCAGACGCTGCAACATCTCCAACGCTTGCGCCAGCTTCAGATCGTGCTCGAAGGACTCCTCCTTCAGACCGATATAGTCGAAGCCGCAGGTATCGAGGATCTCACGCACCCGAGCGTACCCCAGCAGGGTTGGGTTCAGCTTGACGAAGGTGTTCAGTTGCTTCTCTTCCAGCATATAGCGGCAGATAGCCTCGATCTCATCCGGTGGGCAACCATGCATAGTCGACAAGGTGACGCCGTGCGCCATGTCGCCCGGAATCGATTCTGCCAACGCGGCCAGGCGGTCACGCCGCTCCGTCAGCCCCAGACGGGCCAGGAATGCCTCATCGTTGACCAAACGCGCTAAGATGCGGCGATATTCGGCAAACTTAGGATGCTTGGCGGAGTCCATCATGTCGTGGATGAATTGTTGCATCGGCGGTTGCTTGATGCCGTCGAGGTTATAGCCCACGCTCATGTTGAAGATGAAAGACTTGGCCTCACCCTGGGTGCGTGGGTCGAAGATCTCCTCCAACAGATGCAGAGCGAACCAGGCTTTCAGGTATTCATCGTGGGCTTTTAGCAGGGTAAACTCGGTAGACCATTCGGTGTTGAAACACTCATCTTCCGCATCGATACACGGCTTATCCAACTCCAGACGGTCGAGGATCTGCACCGTCTTCAGTTCGATAAAACGGCCGCCAGTCAGCCAAGATACGATGATATTTTGCGCCAGCTGAGTATGTGGGCCGGCGGCGGGGCCGATGGGGGTCTCACAGGTTTCACCGAACACCTTGATCAGATTCTGATTATCTTTGCGGTAAAACTGCTGTTCGGGGATCCCAAAGATAGAGCGGTTTTGATGGTATTCATCAAAAATGCGCGTCAGAAGCTCCTCGAATGGAACGGGACGCATAATATCACCCATGACTCTCTCCTTGCTGCGACATAACGCTGATATTGATTTACCGGGGTACGTCCCGCGCACACCGGCGGCTAGCTAGATATCAGCAACAATCACGCCAAATCTTTATTCCCTTCTTTTGGATGATAAAAACCGTGAGTAATATCTAATTGTTTTATCTATTTGTGAAACAGCTCACACCGGCTAAATGAGAATACCAATCACTAAAACACATTCACTTCCTGGCGGTTTATTCAGCGCCAATCAGATTATCAAAAAAAGAGAATTCGTATCACTTTGATATGCGAATCTTGATATAATTATTTTAATTGTGAACGCAATCGCTTAAATATAAAAACTAAAGCACTTATTTTTGCAAAAGCAATTGATACGCCTGAGGTGTGTCGACATCGAAAATAATTTCTTCTGCATTTATATCAAGATAGCGATAATCTTTTGCCAGCAAATATTCACGCATACTGCGCTGGGGGTAGCGCTGCCCCGCCTGCGGCAATACGCTGCGAGGCACGAGGACCGGATGGCCGGGAGTGCCGTGATAACGCGGCAGCAAGGCATAAGGCCCGCGCTGCCGCCACAGCTGGGCGAACAGTGCCGGCGTCAGGCAAGGCATATCACCATGACAGATAAAACAATAGTCACTCTGTACCTGCGCCGCGCCGCAGCAGAGCGAGGAAAATAAACCGCTGGTATAATCGTTATTCACCACCAGCTGAATGCGAGGATGATCACCATAACGCTGTAATAACACCTCGGCGCGGAACCCTACCACTAATATTATTTGCTGACAAAATCCCAATGCGTTATTAATACTGGCATCCAGGATAGTGCCATCGCGATAGGGAAGCATCATTTTCCACTGCCCCATCCGTGACGATAGCCCGGCGGCGGGAATGATCGCACTCACTGCCTCGGGATTAATATATTCTTCTGCTGGCATCATTCTATTTTTCCACGGGATTAATGACATTATTCATAGCACATGACGGTGAACCGCATAATACCCGAACTCAATACTCTGTTTTGTGATCGTGAAACGCGCGCGCAGCCCTTGCTGATCAGCGTGATCGGCGCGGGAGGGAAAACCAGCGCCCTGCATTGGCTGGCGCGGGCCTGGGCCGCCCAGCAGCGACGGGTACTGGTTACCACCACGACCCGCATGTATCTCCCCGACACGCTCCCGACTCTCTTTTGCCGTCACCCGGCGGCCTTACCGGCCAACGCGCTGCGCGCCCCCATCACCGCCTGCTTCTCCGCCTGGGATGCAACCAACGGTAAGGTCCGCGGCTTCATGCCGGCACAGATCGACGCCTTGGCCCAACGCGATCTGGCCGATGTGATCCTGGTGGAAGCCGATGGCGCGCATCGCCTAGCGCTAAAAGCACCGGCGGGGCACGAACCTTGCATCCCTGAAAGTAGCCATTGCGTAATCGCCGTGAGTGGGGGCGCGCCCTTAGGGCATCCCGTCGGCGCACAGTGCGTACACCGTTGGCCGCTGTTCGCCGCATGCAGCGGTCTGGCGGAGGGAGAACGCCTGGATATGGTGGCGATGAGCCGCTTTATCCGCCATCCGCAGGGGATGTTCAAGGGTACCCCGCAGGGGGCTCGACGGGTCTGGCTGATCAACCGCTTTTATCAATCTGATAATGTTACGGACGCCGATCTGTATGCCCTGCTGCATGACGGCACGCTGGATGCCATCTGGCTCGGCGCCGTCCGTGAACATCCTCCGATTACGCGCATCTTGCAGCGCCATGACACCCCCCCTGCCGGCGGATGCGTGCGGCAGCGCTGGGAATAACAACAAGGCAGTAAACATTGAGGTCGTTATGAATATCTTTGCACAAGCCGCGCAACTTGAGGAACAGAACCGCCCCTTCGCTATGGCTCAGATCATCGAGAGCCGGGGCTCAACACCGCGCCATTCGGCCCAAATGCTGGTATTAAAGGACGGCAGTATCATCGGGACTATCGGTGGCGGGATGGTCGAACGCCTGGTCATTGAGCAAGCCATGCAGGCGCTAGCCGAACGTAAGCCACGCGTCTTCCACGGTCGCATGGCGCGCAGTGGGCAAGATGCCGTCGGCTCCGACTGCGGCGGGGCGATGTCGGTGTATATCGATGTCCACGGTCTACGTCCTCGCCTGGTACTGATCGGTGCCGGGCATGTCAATCGCGCCATCGCTCACGCGGCCGCACCATTAGGCTTCGATATTCATGTTGGCGATACCTACCAGGAGAGCCTGGATCCAGCGCTATTTCCCGCCGGTACCCGCCTACACCACGGCGACAGCTATACTCACCTCATCGCGGCGATGCAGATCGAGGAAGAGAGCTTCGTCATTATCGCCACCAACAGTCAGGACAAAGAGGCGCTCGACTGTCTGATCGACAAGCCGCTGTACTATTTAGGGCTGCTAGGCAGCCGACGCAAGGTACAGACTTTCTGCCAACAACTGCGCCAGAGCGGCGTCGATGAGGAGCAACTGGCACGCTTACACGCGCCTATCGGCTATAACATCGGTGCCGAGACGCCGGAGGAGATCGCCGTCAGCATTCTGGCGGAGGTCTTACAGATCAAGAATCGCGCCGCCGGTGGCCAAATGAAGCAGAACATTCGTCTACAGCGCAACCGTTTAGTGGCGATCCGCGGCGCGGGCGATATCGCGACGGGCGTAGCGCTACGCCTGTATCACGCTGGCTTCCGCGTCTTGATGTTAGAGGTGGCCAAACCGACGGTGATCCGCCGCAGCGTCGCCTTTGCCCAGGCGGTGTTCGATGGTGAGATGACCGTCGAAGGGGTAACCGCCCGCCGCGCCGAAGGCGCCGAGCAGGCCTTCAGCCTGATCGAACAAGGCATCATCCCAGTGCTGGTCGATCCGCAGTGCCTCACCCTGGCGGCACTGCAACCCCACTATCTGGTCGATGCCATCCTGGCCAAACAAAATCTGGGGACCCGCCGTGACATGGCGCCGGTCACCATTGCCCTCGGCCCCGGGTTCGATGCCGGTCAAGACTGCGATGCGGTGATCGAAACCAACCGCGGCCACCATCTGGGACGGGTGATCTACCGCGGCTTTGCCCAGGCGAACACCGGTATCCCTGGCAATATCAACGGCCATACCACCCGCAGGGTGATCCGGGCGCCGCACGCCGGCATCATGCACTGTTGTGTCAAGCTGGGTGATCTGGTCAATGAAGGCGACATTCTGGCCCATATCGATAACACCCCGGTAATGGCGCCGCTGCCAGGCATGGTGCGCGGCCTGCTAAGCGAGGGGCTAGAGGTCAGCGCTGGCTTTAAGATCGGCGATGTCGATCCGCGTGGCGCACAGGCCGACTACACCACCGTCTCCGACAAGGCGCGCGCTATCGGTGGCGCGGTGCTGGAGGCCATGATGAAGCTCAGCCCACAATCTTGAGCCCGTTTAAACGCCACTCGTGCAGCGTGTTAATAAATAAAACCAATGAATCAGGGGGCGCTAAGCGCCCCCTGGTTTACGATGACATTTATGACCGCGAGCGCTACGCCCGGTGCCCGGCGAGGATCATTGGCAGATCACGGTGCCGGTCTTACCCTCAATCCCCTCTTTTGCCTTATCCAATACGGTAATCAGCGCCTCACGGCCCGCCCGGGTACGGGCGAAAGAGAGCGCCGCCTCGACCTTCGGCAACATCGAGCCCTTGGCGAAGTGCCCCTCATCGATAAAGCGCTGGGCATCGTCCAGGCTGAGGCGATCCAGCCATTGCTGATTCGGCTTACCGAAGTTGATCGCCACTTTCTCTACCGCCGTCAAAATGATCAGCATATCGGCATCGATCATCTCCGCCAGTTTGGCGCTGGCCCAATCCTTATCGATCACCGCGCTGGCGCCGCGCAGATGATTCCCCTCACGGATCACCGGGATCCCGCCGCCGCCGACGGTGATCACCACCTGACCGGCATTGATCATCGCCTTCACCGTCTCCTTCTCAACGATATCGACCGGTTTCGGCGAGGCGACCACGCGGCGATAACCGCGCCCGGCATCCTCTTTCATGTTGTAACCGTTACGCATCAGCAGCTCCGCCTCTTCTTGGCTGAAGAACGAGCCGATCGGCTTGCTCGGATTGAGGAACGCGGGATCGTTACCATCGACCTCTACCTGGGTGATCAGCGTCGCCACCGGCGTATCCATCCCCCGATCCAGTAACTCCTCACGCAGCGCGTTTTGCAGATCGTAGCCGATATACCCTTGGCTCAACGCGACACAGACCGACATCGGCAACATCGGCGTATGCGCCTCGGTCTTTGCCGCCGCCTCAAACGCCAGGTTGATCATGCCAACCTGCGGGCCGTTGCCGTGGGTGACCACCACCTGATGGCCCTGGGCGATCAGATCGACGATCGCCCGTGCCGTGGTTTTCACCGCCTGCATCTGTTCGGCCAGCCCTTCGCCCAGTGCGTTACCCCCCAGCGCGAGCACGATTTTTTTCTTCATCATATCCTCACTCGTATGTTGTTGGACCGGACTGCATCCCGTCGCGCAAGCTTCCCGGCGGTATGCGGGCGCAGCCGTACTGCCTATAGCGGTGCCTGAAACGCTTTACGCTTCAGAAAACGCCCGCGCCCCGGTTCGGCGCAAAACTGTCCCTCACTGAAAATGCGTTCGCCACGCGCCAAGGTATGGCGGATCTCGCCGCGGCAGACCATGCCCTCATAGGGGCTATAATCGGCGTTATCATGCAATGCGCTGTGATGGATGGTGGTGGTGCGGCGCGGATCGATGATCACCACATCGGCATCGGCGCCCGGGGCGATCACCCCTTTCTGCGGCCACAAGCCGAACAGCCGCGCCGGCGTGGCACTGGTCAGCGCCACGAAACGTGGCAACGAAATACGCCCGGTCATCACCCCGGCGGAGAACAGCAATAACATGCGATTCTCAACGCCTGGCAGTCCATTGGGGCAACGACTGAAATTGCCGCCGGAGAGCGCCAGCCGCTGGCTGTAAGGAAACGTGCAGTGATCGGTGGCCACCACATCGATAGCGCCATCGCTGATCCCACACCACAAGGCGTCCTGTTCGCGCAGATTGCGCAGCGGTGGACTAAGGATAAACTTCAGCCCATCCTCACGCAGGTAGCTACGCTCATCCAACAGCAGATACTGCGGGCAACTCTCCACCCACACTGGTTGATGACGCGCCCGCGCCAAGCGTAGATACTCCAGCCCTAACCTGTTGGAGAGGTGGACAATATACAGCGGCGCGTTACCGGCCAACTGCGCCAAGTTGATCATCCGAGCGATGGCCTCCGCCTCACACTCCAAGGGACGGCTACGGGCATGAAAAATCGGCGCCACTTCGCCTTGCGCCAAATAATGGGCGCGACGTTGCGCGATGGCAGCATCGTTCTCCGGGTGTACCGTGGTCAGCGCGCCGACCTGATGCAGGCGGCGTAGGGCACGCAACACCGCATCATCGTCCAGCTTAAAACCATAGGTAAGATAGAGCTTAAAACTGCTGATGCCCTCTTCGTGCACCATCGAGGCCATCTCGTCGAGGATCGCCTCGTCGATATGCTGGATCACTCCGTGAAAGCTGTAGTCGATCACCGCCTTGCCGGCGGCATAGTCATGATAGGCCGCCAACTGATGGTGCAGGCAACAGCCCTTCGGGCCGAAGCCCATATGGTCGATAATGGTTGTTGTACCGCCACACGCCGCTGCGCGGGTGCCGGTAAAAAAATCATCACAACTGCGTGCCAAGCCCACATCGATGTTAAAGTGCGTATGCACATCGACACCGCCGGGCAACACATAGCAACCTTGCGCGTCGATCACCTCATCCGCCTCGTCCTCGCTCAGGCCGGGGTCAACGCGACTGATGATACCGTGCTCAATCAGCACATCCGCCCATCGCTCGCCGTCGTGGTTCACCACCGTGCCATTCTTAATCAGCGTTCTCATCGTTGTGACTCCGCAGAGGAGCCCCGGCACCACCGGCGCCGGGGCGAGGGACGTTAACTTACTTCTTCAGCTGCTCCATGTAGGTCAGCGGGATGGCGGCATACATCGCCGCACAGGTCACCAGATGATCCTTCCAGGTCTTCTCGTTCGGCGCATGCGCCTCCGGCTCTTTACCCGGGCCGAAGCCGATCACCGGGATGCCGTGGCGGCCCATGATGGAGACACCGTTGGTGGAGAAAGTCCACTTATCGACGACCGGTTGCTTACGGAACAGTCCTTGATAGGCCTGGCTCAGCGTCTTAACCGTGATATGGTCCTCTTCGACTTTCCAGGTAGGGAAGTAGCACTCGGTCGGATAAACCAGACCGGTATAGGAGGGACGATCATAGTTATACATAGAGACGGTCGCGTTGGCGGCCTTCACCGCCGGCAGAGCACGGATCTCCTCCAGCGCGCCTTCCCAGGTTTCACCCCAGGTCAGACGGCGGTCGATAGAGACGGCGCAGCTATCAGCCACGGCGCAACGGCTCGGCGAGGTGAAGAAGATCTCGGAGACCGTTAGCGTCCCCTTACCGAGGAACTCGTCATAGCCCAGGTTCTGTGACAACTCTTGCAATTCATTCAGGATCGGCCCCATCTTGAAGATGGCGTTATCGCCGCGCTCCGGCGCAGAGCCGTGGCAACTGACCCCCTGTACATCGATGCGGATCTCCATACGACCGCGTTGACCGCGGTAGATCTGGCAATCGGTCGGTTCGGTACTGACCACGAACTCCGGACGGATCTTGGACTGCTCGATGATGTACTGCCAGCACAGACCGTCGCAATCTTCTTCTTGTACCGTACCGGTCACCAGCAGGGTGTATTGATCTTCCAGTCCCAGATCCTTGATGATCTTGCCGGCATACACCATGGAGGCCATACCGCCTTCCTGATCCGACGCACCGCGTCCGCCAATCAGTTCGTCGGTCTCCATGCCTTCATAGGGATCGAAGGTCCAGTTCTTGATGTTACCGACGCCAACGGTATCGATGTGAGCATCCATGGCGATCAGATGCGGGCCGTGGCCGACGTAACCCAGCACGTTCCCCATCGGGTCGATCTCAACACGATCGAAGCCCACTTTCTCCATCTCTTCTTTGATGCGCAACACCACGCGCTTTTCATCGCAGCTTTCACTGGGGATGGCAATCATGTCGCGCAGGAAACGGGACATGTCGTCTTTATATTGATGTGCCTTCTCCAGAATCATATCGAACGGAACTTGCTTAGCCATTATATTCTTCTCCAGTGGTAATCCCCCCGCCGGGCGGGGAGCATGAATTCAACGATGCCCCCGCGCTTATTCACACGCCGGGTATTTCCCTTCCCAAACCACTTCACGGTAGTGCTTCACATCGGTATCCCCTTCGGTGCTGATCAACAGCACCACGGAATCGCGATTCAGCCCTAACGTCTTCATCAGTTCTTCACGACGCGGATGATGGTGAACGGCAGCCAATACCCCCAGACCGACGGCGCCTGATTCGCCAGAGATGATGCGCGCGTCCTGCCCCAACGGGTTACCCAGCACACGCATTCCCAAGGCGGCGACGTTATCCTGACAGGAGATAAACTGGGTGGCGCAGTTGCGCAGCAACGGCCAGCCCAACGGGTTCGGTTCGCCGCAGGCCAGACCAGCCATGATGGTGGCCATGTCGCCGCCGACGTTGACGATTTCCCCCTTCACCCCAGAACGGAACACGCAGTCCGCCAGATCCGGCTCCACGATCACCGAGTGCAGATTGTTGGCGCCATACACATCCACCAAATAGCCCAACACCCCTCCGGCCATGGCACCGACACCAGCTTGCAGGAAGACGTGCGTCGGGCGCTCGATCCCCATCTGCGCCATCTGCTCAACCGCTTCATCCGCCAGTGTGGCGTAACCCTGCATGATCCAGGTCGGGATCTTGGTATAGCCTTCCCAAGCGGTATCCTGCACCACTTCCCAACCCCGCTCCTGCGCGGTCTTCATGGTTAGGCGCACGGTGTCGTCATAGTTCATATCGGTAACGATGCACTCTGCGCCCAAGTTACGGATATGCTCTACCCGCTCACGCGCCGAGCCCTTCGGCATGTACACCACCGCATGCTGGCCCAACTGCTGCGCAGCCCAAGCCACACCGCGACCATGGTTGCCGTCGGTGGTCGTGGCGAAGGTCATGCGTTCGCTCAGGGTGGATTTGAGCTTCTCGAAGGAGAAGTCATTGATATCCATGTGATACTTTTCACACAGCAGGCGCGCGATAGCGTAGGCTCCCCCCAGCATCTTGAAGGCATTGAGACCAAAACGCTGCGACTCATCCTTCACCAAAATCTTGCCGATGCCGAACAGGTGAGACAGTTCATCCAAGGCATACAGCGGCGTAGGACGGTAGCCGGTAATTTTTTTATGAAAGGCCCGTGCTTTCTGTGCTTCGGCACGGGAGAACAGTGGCGACGTTTCACCATTGAAGAAACGGTTCTGCGCAATATCCACCTTCAACGAGAAAACAGACATAAACCAACCTCATCCATCGAAAAAGAGATCCGCGCTGGCGGAGAGGCCGGCCCGGCAGGCCGGCCGACGGTGTTACTTAATGCGTTTCTGCGCTTCTTTGAGCAGTTGCTCCAGCAACAGACCCGGTTTCGGGAACTTACGCGCGACGATCATCGCGGCGATGATATACGGCTTCCAACTGGCTTCTTTGTAGGTAGCGATACGGTATTTCTCGAATACCCCTTCGGTGACCTCACCCTCTTTGCAGGAAACACCTGAGATATCAGCCGGTAGGCAGTGCATATACAGCGCCTCACCGCCACGAGTCAGCTTCATCATCTCTTCGGTGCAGTGCCAATCTTTATGGTTGGCGTTCTGGGCCAGACACTGTTTCTCCAGCGCCTTCAGGCCATCATGGTCATTGGCGCGCAGCAGCTCGGTGCGCTGCTCCATCACCTTGTAAGGTGCCCACGACTTGGGATAAACGATATCCGCATCCTTGAATGCCTCCTCCATGGAGCTCACCTGACGGAAGCTTCCGCCGGACGCTTTGGCATTGTTACGCGCCACCTCAACCACATCCGGGATCAGGTCATAGCCTTCCGGGTGGGCCAGGGTGACATCCATCCCAAAGCGAGTCATCAGGCCGATGATGCCCTGCGGGACAGACAGCGGCTTGCCGTAACTCGGAGAATAGGCCCAGGTCATGGCGATCTTCTTGCCCTTCAGATTTTCCAGGCTGCCAAAGTGTTCGCGCAGCCACGCCAGGTCGGCCATGGACTGTGTCGGGTGGTCGATATCGCATTGCAGGTTGACCAGCGCCGGGCGCTGCGGCAATACGCCTTGCTCATAGCCTTCATCCAACGCGGCTCCCACTTCACGCATATAGGCGTTACCAGCGCCTAAATACATGTCGTCGCGGATCCCGATAGCATCAGCGCAGAAAGAGATCATGTTGGCGGTCTCACGTACCGTTTCACCATGGGCGATCTGCGATTTCCCTTCATCCAAATCCTGCTGTGCCAGACCCAGCAGGTTCAATGCGGAGGCATAAGAGAAACGGGTACGGGTTGAGTTATCGCGGAATACGGAGATACCCAGCCCGCTATTAAAGATTTTGGTCGCGATGTTTTCTGCCCGCATCGTCTTCAGCGCGGCGGCGACATCCAGCACCAACTTGAGTTCTTCCGGACTCTGCTCCCAGGTCAGCAAAAAGTCCTTGTCATGAAGGTTAGACTTGAGCGCGTTGATATCCTTGATAATTTCATTAACAGTTTTCATCGTATGGCCCTAATGAGTAAGTGACTGGCTACCTGACAACCTGCTACGCCGCCCAGGCGGTGAGAGCCCGACCTGCAAACAGCCGATAACAGCGACTGATAAGACTTAAACAATAACTGTGCCAAATTTGTTTTCTATCTGGGGGGAACGGACATGCCCATGATATTGTGCGAGAGCCATCACAAAATAATGTTCAAAAGCCCTGAAAGGCGGTCAGCTTTATCTGTTGGGTGCATATTATCAGCAGAGTAAATACACTAAATACTTACTCGCTTGGCCTGCGGCGGCACTTTTTTTTCACCCATCAGCAACCCATATTGATAACCTCTCCGCCATCGCTCTCATTTTGATAATAAAGTGTGATGGCTATTACATATTTGTCGTATCGCGCACGAAAAGAAATCCATCTTTATCAAAATTCAATTTTGCTGAGTTAGTATCATGCGATAAACGAAGATGCATGTGACCTAATGGAATAGGTTGTCACCACCGCCAATATACCCATATCAACAGGTAACTGGTTAAGTGCTAAAAGAAAGGTTTAATTATGACGTCGGCAAACACGCAATCCGTTTTGATGCAGATCCAACCCATCATTCTGCGCTTTACCAAGATGCTTTCGAGCGTACTGCAACTGGAAGTTGAAATCGTCGATGCCACCATGACACGCGTCGCGGGCACCGGACCTTACGGCAAGTTCTTCGGCCGCAAGCTCAACAGCAACTCGCGCTTACTGCGTTACGTCCTCGATACTAAACAGGAAAAGGTGGTGATCCGCTCACGTTTCGATCCCGTTTGTGAGGGGTGCAACAGTAAGGATAACTGTAAGGAGAAAGCTTTCCTCGGTACGCCCATCCTGTTCCAAGGAAACTGCATCGGGGTGATCAGTCTGGTCGCCTTTACCCAGGAGCAACAGGAGCGAATAAAAGATAATTTACACGAGTTCTCCGACTATGTTCGTCATATATCCAACATATTCGTCTCTAAACTATTGGAAAGCCAAGGAGCAAACGATGGCGTCAGTAAAATACTGCTTAGCCTGATCGAGAATATGGATCAGGGCGTGATCGTGCTTGACGAAAATAACCAAGCGAAATTTGCCAATGCCACCGCATTAAAACAACTGAATGCCATTAATGAGCAAGTTATTGGTAAAACATTTAATATTCGGCCACTGACCTATCAACAGAACTATCTGAGCGGCCATCTGCAACATATCGTCACCTTCGATCAGCACCAGGAATTGGTCATCGGCCAACTCCACGATATACAGGACCACCAGCTGTTCCTGATGGCGTTCCATCAGTCTCACTCACCGATGAGCGTCGAGCTGAATCCGGACGATCCCCGCATCGAACATTTGGTGGGGGAGTGCCGTCCGATGCGCACCCTCAAACGTTTAATCAGCCGCGTGGCTCCCAGCCCCTCCAGCGTGCTGATCGTCGGCGAGAGTGGCACCGGGAAAGAGGTGGTCGCACGCGCGATCCACCAGTTGAGCGATCGCAACAACAAACCCTTCATCGCCATCAACTGTGCCGCCATTCCCGACCAACTGCTGGAGAGCGAACTGTTCGGCTATGTGAAGGGCGCTTTCACTGGCGCCTCCGCCAACGGTAAGGTCGGCCTGATCCAGGCCGCCAATCACGGTACGCTATTTTTAGACGAAATCGGCGATATGCCACTCACGCTCCAAGCCAAGCTGCTGCGTGCCATTGAGGCTCGTGAGGTTCAACCGATCGGCTCTAGCAATCCAATCGCCGTCGACATCCGCATTATCTCGGCGACCAACCAAAATCTGGAGCAATACATCGCCGAGGGGAAGTTCCGCGAGGATCTCTACTACCGTCTCAATGTCATTCCCGTCGCGCTGCCACCGTTACGCGAACGCAATGGCGACATCGAACTGTTGATCCACTACTTCCTCAATCTACATACCAAACGCATCGGCTTGGTCTATCCCGGCATTTCCCCTCAGGTGATGATGCTGCTCAAACGCTACCGCTGGCCGGGCAACGTGCGCGAACTGAGCAACCTGATGGAATACCTGATCAACGTGGTGCCAAGCGGCGAGGTGATCGATACGGCACTGCTACCGCCGAACTTGGTCAACGGCCAAGTCACGCCGGTCTACCGCGAAGACACCAGCCACTATCAGAGCAGTGTGGCCTGCGATGATCATGGCAGCACCGCGCTGGAGGAGATGGAGAAGCAGATGATCCGCGAGGCGCTGTCTCGTCACAGTAACAAGAAACAGGCGGCGGAAGAGTTAGGGATCGGTATCGCGACACTCTACCGCAAGATCAAAAAATACGAGCTCACCACGCCATAACCGCATACGTTGCGGGCTCGCTAAGCGGGCCCGCTCAACCGTGTAGCCAGAATCGCCCGACAACGAACAGGGCGAATAGCAGCGGTAAGGCCAGCAAGACCAACTCTGCCATACGCCGGCCAGGCCGCACGCTTTCCGGTGTGCTACGCGCCAGGGCGAGCGCCCCGATCAACAGCGCCAGCAACGACAGACCGCCGGCAAAGGCGGCATCGGCCAGCAACACCGTCACCTGCCAGCTACGGTACGCCTGGGCGGAGTGCGCCGCCTGGTAACGCCCGGTCTCCAGCCACTGCCAGAGCAACAGTACCCAGGGCATCAGCCAAGCACCGCTGCCCACCATCCAAGAAAGTCGTCGTAGTACCATCATCCTCTCTCATCTTTGCCGGGCGGCGGGAGCGACGACCCCGTGCCGCCGCATCGCCGTCTGCAATACCTCTACCCGCCAGGGCGAACGATGCCTAATAAAAAGCCCCGCGACGCGGGGCTTGCAAATCGGTTATCCGCGCAATCAGAATGGGATATCGTCATCGAAATCCATCGGCGGTTCGCTGCTCTGCGGCGCAGCGGGTTGTGCCGGTGCGGCATAGCCTCCCTGCTGCTGACGCGGTGCGGATTGCCCGCCGCTGAAAGCCGCGCCTTGCGGCTGCTGTGGTTGGCCCCACCCCCCCTGCTGACCTGGGTTCCCCATCGGAGCACCACCGCCCTGACGCCCCCCCAGCATCTGCATAGAGCCGTTGATGTCGACGACGACTTCGGTGGTATAGCGATCCTGGCCGCTCTGATCCTGCCACTTACGCGTGCGCAGCTGCCCCTCAACGTATACCTGAGAGCCTTTGCGCAGGTACTCGCCGGCAATCTCCGCCAGCTTGCCGTACAGCGCGACACGATGCCATTCAGTCCGCTCTTTCTGCTCACCGGTCTGCTTGTCGCGCCAGGTTTCAGAGGTCGCCAGCGTCAAGTTGGCAACAGCGCCGCCGTTCGGCATATAACGGACTTCCGGATCCTGACCCAGATTACCGATAAGAATCACTTTGTTTACGCCTCTGCTGGCCATATCGACTCTCCTGATGTAGTAAATTTATTCAGTCTAAACGGTAAATTCTAACACGCCAGCGACGCTTGAGCATCCTCGATCGTTTCTGCGGCGTACGCCGTAATCCGGCACGAACACGGTTATTGAATACTGGATATTCATTCAGTTTTTAATATGTCATAATTATTGATCACGCTTGTGCACGCAGAGATCGGTAACTGTTAATCCGGGAAGTCGGTAATGGATAAAATAGAAATACGGGGTGCTCGCACCCACAATCTCAAGAATATCAACCTGATCATTCCCCGCGATAAACTGGTGGTCATCACCGGTCTGTCCGGATCCGGTAAGTCCTCTCTGGCGTTCGATACCCTGTATGCCGAAGGACAGCGGCGCTATGTCGAGTCACTCTCCGCCTACGCCCGTCAGTTTTTATCGTTGATGGAGAAACCCGACGTCGATCATATCGAAGGTTTATCGCCCGCCATCTCCATCGAACAAAAGTCTACCTCGCATAACCCGCGCTCTACCGTCGGCACCATCACCGAAATCCATGACTATCTGCGCCTGTTGTTCGCCCGTGTCGGTGAGCCACGCTGCCCAACGCACGGCACGCCGCTAGCGGCGCAGACCGTCAGCCAGATGGTCGATAATGTATTGGCGCAGCCGGAAGGTAAGCGTCTGATGCTGCTGGCACCGATCATCAAGGATCGTAAGGGTGAGCACAGCAAGACATTGGAAAATCTGGCCGCGCAGGGATATATCCGGGCGCGGATCGATGGCGAGGTCTGCGATCTCTCTGATCCGCCGAAGCTGGAGCTGCAAAAGAAACACAGTATCGACGTGGTGGTCGATCGCTTTAAGGTTCGCCCCGATATGGCACAGCGTCTGGCCGAGTCATTCGAGACCACCCTGGAGCTTTCTGGCGGCAGCGCCGTGGTCGCCGATATGGACGATCCCCAGGCGGAAGAACTGCTCTTCTCCGCCAATTTCGCCTGTCCTTTATGCGGCTACAGCATGCGCGAACTCGAGCCCCGCCTATTCTCCTTCAACAACCCGGCCGGGGCCTGCCCCACCTGCGACGGCCTAGGCGTCCAGCAGTACTTCGATCCGGAGCGGGTGGTGCAGAACGGCGAGCTCTCGTTGGCTGGCGGCGCTATTCGCGGTTGGGATCGTCGTAACTTCTACTATTTCCAGATGCTACGCTCGTTGGCCGACCATTATCATTTTGATATTGAAGCGCCCTTCGACACACTGGATGAGGCAATACAGAAGGTGGTGCTCTACGGCTCGGGAAAAGAAGCGATCGAGTTCAAGTACATTAACGATCGTGGCGATACCACCGTGCGCCATCATCCCTTCGAAGGGGTGCTGCACAATATGGAGCGCCGCTACAAAGAGACCGAATCCAGCGCCGTGCGCGAGGAGCTGGCCAAGTTTATCAGCAACCGCCCCTGCGCCGCCTGCGGTGGGACCCGACTACGCGAAGAGGCGCGTCATGTCTTCATTGAGGACACCACGCTACCGCAGATCGCCGATCTCAGCATCGGCGCGGCCTTACGTTTCTTCCAGCAACTAGCACTCAGTGGACAGCGCGCTAAAATCGCCGAGAAGGTACTGAAAGAGATCGGCGAGCGCCTGCAATTTTTGGTTAACGTCGGGTTGAACTACCTGACCCTGTCGCGCTCTGCCGAGACACTCTCCGGCGGTGAGGCGCAGCGTATCCGTCTGGCCAGCCAGATCGGCGCCGGGTTGGTCGGGGTAATGTATGTGCTCGACGAGCCTTCTATTGGCTTACACCAACGCGATAACGAGCGCCTGCTCGATACGCTGATGCACCTACGCAACCTGGGCAACACGGTGATTGTGGTCGAGCACGATGAGGATGCCATCCGCGCCGCCGACCACATCATCGACATCGGTCCCGGTGCCGGAGTGCATGGCGGTGAGATCGTCGCCCAAGGCGACGTGGCGCAAATCATGGCGACCCCCGCCTCTCTCACCGGTCAATATCTTAGCGGACAACGTAAGATTGCCATCCCCAGCGAGCGGGTCGCGGCCGATCCCGCGCGGGTACTCAAGCTGAGCGGTGCACGCGGCAATAATCTGAAAGAGGTGACGTTAACCCTGCCCGTTGGGCTATTTACCTGCATCACCGGTGTCTCCGGCTCCGGCAAGTCGACACTGATCAACGATACCCTATTCCCCATCGCACAACGCCAGCTAAACGGCGCCACGCTGAGCGAACCGGCCCCCTATCGCAGTATCACGGGACTGGAGCATTTCGATAAGGTGATCGACATCGATCAAAGCCCTATCGGGCGGACTCCACGCTCCAATCCAGCGACCTACACCGGTATCTTTACCCCGATCCGCGAGCTGTTCTCTGGCGTACCGGAGTCGCGCGCTCGCGGTTATACCCCCGGTCGCTTCAGCTTTAACGTGCGCGGCGGGCGCTGTGAGGCCTGCCAGGGCGACGGGGTGATCAAGGTGGAGATGCATTTCCTTCCGGACATCTACGTGCCGTGCGATCATTGCAAGGGCAAGCGCTATAACCGTGAGACCTTGGAGATTAAGTACAAAGGGAAAAACATCCATGAGGTGCTAGAGATGACGATTGAGGAAGCGCGCAGCTTCTTCGACGCCGTCCCGGCGCTGGCGCGTAAGCTACAGACGTTGATGGATGTCGGATTGGGCTATATCCGCCTGGGGCAATCGGCGACTACCCTCTCCGGCGGTGAGGCGCAACGCGTCAAACTGTCGCGTGAGCTCTCTAAGCGTGGCACCGGGCAAACCCTGTACATTCTGGATGAGCCCACCACCGGTCTGCACTTCGCCGATATTCAACAACTGCTCGCGGTGCTGCACCAACTGCGCGATCAGGGCAACACCATTGTCGTCATCGAACATAACCTGGATGTGATCAAGACGGCGGACTGGATCGTTGACCTGGGGCCGGAGGGCGGCAGTGGAGGCGGACAGATTTTGGTCGCCGGGACACCGGAAACCGTCGCGCAGTGTGACACCTCGCATACGGCGCGCTTCCTGCGCCCCATCCTCGAGCAAGGCTGACACGAGCCCCAGCGTCAGGCGTAACATCCGGCGCTGGGGCCCGCTTGAACGGAGAGCAATTACTGTAACGAGTGCTGCTCGCTGGCTTGGTGCAGCGCCAACTGGTAAGAGCCATCCACCAGTTGATAGAGCAATGAATCGTTGAGGGCACCGTCGAGGAATACGGTACTCCAGTGCGCCTTATTCAGGCGGCGGCTGGGCACGATGTCCTTGTGGAGGCTGCGCAGTCTGACGGCCTGCTCACAGCTAGTCTTCACCGCCACTGCCGGACGCGCCTCACCATTCTCCACCATCGCAAATAATACGCCGCCGACGCGCACCTGGTGGGTGCGCCAGCGGTTTTGCAATGTTTGCTGCGCCCCGGGCTTCGACAGGCAATATTGCATAAATGCCGAATTATCCATCAATCCTATCCCCTTGTATGGTTGCTACGATACGGCGTATCCCGCCCTGTATACGGTGTTCGCCAAGCCAAATACCCTGCCAGGTTCCAAGCTGTAACGCGCCCTGGCGTATCGGCACCACCAGCGAGGTTCCCAGCAGAGACGACTTGATGTGCGCGGGCATATCGTCCGCCCCTTCATCGTCGTGTGCATAGGGAGCATCTTCCGGCACCGCACGCAAAAAATAACGTTCCATGTCATGACGCACTGTGGGATCACAGTTTTCATTGAGGGTAAGCGACGCCGACGTATGTAGTAACAACAGATGCAACAGCCCCACCCGAACCTGCCCCAAGGCCGGTAAGGCGGCGGTGATCTCCGCCGTGATCAGATGGAAACCGCGCGCTCTCGCCCGCAGCGTCAAGGTTTGCTGATACCACATGTCGATAACGTCCTCGATAAGTATATTCTTTGTACAGCCAGCGGCAAGAAAACGCAGCGGAAAGTTCTGTAAAGATAGGCAGACGCAGCGTCAGAAAAGGATAAGGGGACCGAAGCGCCGGGAGTGAACGCAGAATCTACGTCAACCACCATCGATGCATAGGGGGGCGTCGTGCCGCCCCTCCAGTCCGCCCCTCTGCGGGGGTTAGGCCATCACACGAACCAACGCCGCCGCGACGCGTTCAAGATTGTGCTCATTCAACCCAGCCATACAGACCCGACCGTTGCCCACCAGATAGACCGCATCCTGCTGTTGCAACTGCGCCACCTGCTGAGGCGATAGCCCGGTGTAGTTGAACATGCCGCGCTGACGACGCAGGTAATCAAAATTACACTGTGGCAGCGCCTGATTGAGCCTGGCAGCCAGTTGCTTACGCATGTCGATGATACGCAAGCGCATCGCCTCGACCTCTTCCCGCCATTGGCGATGGAGTGTGGGATCGCAGAGCACCCCTGCCACCAGGGTGGCGCCGTGCAACGGCGGACTGGAGTAGTTACGCCGCACGGTGGCCTTCAACTGCCCCAAGACCCGCGCCGCCTCGGCACTGTCGCTACATAGCACCGATAAGCCGCCAACCCGTTCGCCATACAGTGAGAAGATCTTGGAAAAGGAGTTACTGATCAGGCAGGGTAGTCCGGCATCGGCGATGGCGCGAATGGCGTAGACATCTTGATCCATTCCGCCTCCCAATCCCTGATAAGCGATGTCCAGAAAAGGAATCAATGCACGCCGACGCAACAATGCCACCAGCGTATCCCACTGTGCAGGCGTCAGATCCGCGCCCGTCGGGTTATGACAGCAGGGATGTAACAACACGATGCTCTGCGGCGCTAACCGCTCCAGCGTCGCCAGCATGGCGTCGAAACGCACCCCCAAGGTTTGGACATCGAAATAGGGATAGTGGTGAACACGAAAACCAGCGCCTTCGAAGATGGCAACATGGTTCTCCCACGTCGGATCGCTGACCCACACCTCTGCCGTGGGGAAATAGCGCCGCAAAAAATCAGCGCCGATCTTCAAGGCCCCCGATCCCCCGACCGTTTGCACCGTTGCCAGCCGTTTCTGGCGCAGCGCCGGATGATCGGCCCCCAGTAGCAACGACTGCACGGCGCTGCGATAGCTGGCCAGTCCCTCCATCGGCAAGTAGAGCGGCGCCGTCGCGGGCGCGGCATTCACGCGGGCTAAGGCGCTCGCGACCGAAGAAAGCATCGGGACTTCACCCCGTTGGTCATAATACAAGCCGATACTCAGGTTTACTTTCTCGGGACGGGGATCCTGCTTGAAACGCTCCATGAGAGAGAGGATCGGGTCGCCGGCATAGTCATCTACATGTTCAAACATGGGGTGGCTCTCCTTTTGGCTGATGGCCATAACATAACCCCATATCACAGAAAAATACTAGCTGGCTCACGCGTTACGCATGCCGAGCCGCCCAGGCGATCCCCGATACACAAGAGTGTGATAAGGTAAAAAATCTGACGAGAAATCATTCGCTGCAACCCGCAATGGAGATCGCCATGCCCACCTATCCCTCGATTACGCTGAATGACGGCAACCGCATCCCCCAATTAGGGTTAGGAGTCTGGCAGGTCAGCGATACCCTGGCGCGTGATGTTGTCGCCGAGGCACTGCGTGTCGGTTATCGTGCCATCGATACCGCCGCTATCTATGGTAACGAACATGGCGTCGGCCAGGCATTACAGCAGAGCGGCCTGGCGCGTGAGTCGCTCTTCATCACGACCAAACTGTGGAATGCCGACCATCTGGAGGTCGAGCGGGCCTTTCATGCTAGCCTGCATAAACTTCGCCTGGAGTATATCGATCTCTACCTGATCCATTGGCCGATGGCGCTACAAGATACCTTCGTTCACGCCTGGCGCCATCTGATCGCCCTGCGACGACAAGGGTTAGTCAAGAGCATCGGAGTGTGTAACTTCAACCCTGAGCATCTCCAGCGCCTATTGGACGAGACCGGTGTCGTGCCGGCTGTCAATCAGATCGAACTCCATCCCTTGCTGCAACAAACGACGCTGCAAACCTGGAACCGCCGCCATGGCATCGCGACCGAGGCCTGGAGCCCCTTAGCTCAGGGGGGAGAGGGCGTGTTTGACGCCGAGCCGATTCGCCGTCTGGCGGCCAAGTATGGCAAGAGCGCGGCACAGATCGTCATTCGTTGGCATCTGGATTGTGGGCGCATCGTCATTCCGAAAACCGTCTCGGCCATGCGCCTGAGGGAGAATATCGCCGTGTTCGACTTTAAACTGGAGGCGAGCGAGCTGGCACAGATCGCCCGTTTGGAGTGCGGCAAGCGGCTCGGTTCCGATCCTGCCACCTATATGCGCCTGTAGGCGCTAAGAAGCGTTCTGGCGGCCCTAACGCCAAGCATTGAGGCCGCCGCCGAAGCGCTTAGCGCGGTTTCTTAGCCTGCCCGGCGGGGCGTGTCGGGCGGGACGTTCGCTCTGCGGGACGAGCGGGACGGCTATGATCGCCCTTTCCTCCCGAACGCGGGGTGGGTTGTGCCGTCCCCTTCGTCTCCCCACGCATCGCTGCCGCGCGTCCCGCACCCTGGGGACGCGCAGCGGAGCGGCGAGGCGCACCGGTGTGTTTGGTCATCGCTGGCGTCATGTTGCGCTGATAACCACGGCGAGCGGCGCGTTGTTCTTCCAGTGTCGGCGCCGGCACCAGGCACTCGCGGCGATTGCCGATCAGGTGTTGCAGCCCCATCTCCTCCAGCGCGGCACGGATCATCGGCCAGTTAGCCGGATCATGATAGCGTAGTAACGCCTTGTGCAAACGGCGTTGACGCTCTCCTTTCGGAACCACGACCTCTTCACTCTTGTAATCCACCTTAGACAGTGGGTTTTTACCGGTGTAATACATGGTGGTCGAGTTAGCCAACGGCGACGGGTAAAAGTTCTGCACCTGATCGAGGCGGAAACGATGTTGCTTCAACCATAGCGCCAGGTTCACCATGTCCTCATCTCGCGTCCCCGGATGGGCAGAGATGAAATAGGGGATCAGGTACTGCTCTTTGCCCGCCTGCTTCGAATAACTATCGAACAATTCTTTAAAGCGGTAATAGCTGCCCATCCCCGGCTTCATCATCTTCGACAGCGGCCCCTCCTCCGTATGCTCTGGGGCAATCTTCAGATAACCGCCGACGTGATAGGTCGCCAACTCTTTGATGTAGCGCGGATCTTGTACCGCTAGATCGTAGCGCACGCCGGAAGCGATCAGGATCTTCTTCACCCCCGCGAGATCGCGGGCGCGACGATAGAGCTTAATTGTCGGCTCGTGATTGGTATCCATATGGCGACAGATATCTGGGTAGACACAGGAGGCACGACGACAGGTCTGTTCGGCACGCGGTGACTGGCAACGCAACATATACATGTTAGCGGTCGGTCCGCCGAGATCGGAGATAATCCCGGTAAAACCCGGCACTTTATCGCGGATCTCTTCGATCTCGCGAATGATCGAGTCTTCGGAGCGGCTCTGAATGATACGTCCCTCATGCTCGGTGATCGAGCAGAAGGCACAACCGCCGTAACAACCACGCATAATGTTGACCGAGAAACGGATCATGTCATAGGCCGGTAGCCGCGCCTTGCCGTAAGCCGGGTGCGGCACCCGTTGGAACGGCAGAGCATAGACGCTATCCATCTCTTCGGTACTCAGCGGAATGGCCGGCGGGTTAACCCAGACGTAACGATCGCCGTGTTTCTGCATCAGGGCTCGCGCGCAACCCGGGTTAGTTTCGTGGTGCAAAATGCGCGAGGCGTGGGCGTACATCACCTTATCACTCTTCACCTTCTCGAAGGACGGCAACAGGACGTAGGTTTTTTCCCACGGCTTAGGCTTAGGCGCCCGAACGGTGATCGGCGTCGCCTCTTCGGCGTTTTTGGGGGAACAGGCCAGATCGTCGCCGTACGGATTTGGGATCGGCTCAATCCGCCCCGGCGTATCGAGGCGGGTCGAATCGACGCCACTCCAGCCCACTAGCGGCTCCTTACGTATGATGGCGGTGTTTCGCACGTCGCAGATGCTGGCGATCGGCTCGCCTGCCGCCAGGCGGTGCGCGACCTCGACCAATGGGCGCTCCCCATTACCGTACATCAGCATGTCGGCCTTGGCGTCCACCAAGACCGAACGACGCACGGTGTCCGACCAATAGTCATAGTGCGCTACACGGCGCAGGCTGGCTTCGATACCGCCCAGGATCACCGGCACATCACTGAACGCCTCCTTACAACGCTGGCTATACACCAGGGTGGCGCGATCCGGGCGCTTTCCCCCCTCGTTATTCGGCGTATAGGCATCGTCATGACGTAGCTTGCGATCGGCGGTATAGCGGTTGATCATCGAATCCATATTACCAGCGGTTACACCGAAAAACAGATTCGGTTTACCCAGGCGCATAAAATCAGTTTTACTGGTCCAGTCCGGCTGGGCAATGATGCCAACGCGGAAACCTTGCGCCTCCAGCATGCGGCCAACAATGGCCATTCCAAAACTGGGGTGATCCACGTACGCATCACCGGTAACGATGATAATGTCGCAGCTGTCCCACCCCAGCTTATCCATCTCTTCACGCGACATCGGTAAGAACGGTGCGGTGCCGAAGCATTCGGCCCAATAAGGGGTGTAGGAGAACAGATCGCGCTCCGGTTGGATTAGGCTGACACTACTCATGACGCTACTCTTGTATTGGTAAGACAGGCGGGTCTGGTGAACAAATCATCAGGATCAGGGCGGCGATTATACGCATTACGGCCAAGAAAAGAAATCAAGAGGATGTTAGCCCATGCGCCATCCCCAAACGGGAGGGCGCGTGACGGCCTGGCGCTGACACCCAACGCAGTGCGACGATGGAGCGCCATCTGGAGCGGCGGCTTACTCCAGGGTTGGATTCATCCGGCGTAGATCATAGGGGGTTATCTGATAGACATAGTAATTCAGCCAGTTCGTAAACAACAAATGACCATGGCTGCGCCAGGTCGCCGTCGGCGTGCGCGCGGGATCATCCTGTGGAAAATAGTTGCACGGTAGCATTGGCTCCAGGCCGGCGCTCACGTCACGCTGATACTCATCACCCAGCGTATAGGCGTCATACTCCGGATGACCGGTGACAAACACCATGCGCTTATCGGCGCTAGCAAACAGGTAAGCCCCCGCCTGCTCCGATTCAGCGAAGATCTGCAAGTCAGTAGCCGAGCGGATCAACGATGTCGGGAAATCGGCATAACGCGAGTGCGGAGCCCAAAAACGTTCATCGAACCCACGGGTTAACAATGCCAAGGGTTGCAGCGTTTGATGACCGTACACGCCAGAGAGCTTCTCGCTACGCGTTATCTTGGGTAGCCCATATAGCACATTCAGCGCCGCTTGTACCGCCCAACAGACGAAGAGCGTCGACGTCACATGAGCTCGTGCCCATTCGATTACCCGCACAATCTGCGTCCAGTAAGCGACATCACCGAAATCGACCAATCCTAGTGGTGCGCCAGTAACGATCAAACCATCGAAATTCTGCTGTTGAATATCTTCAAAATGACAATAGAAGTTATTCAGATGCTCGCTCGGGGTATTTTTCGACTCACGTCGATCGATACGGAGTAATTGAATGTCGATCTGTAGGGGAGAGTTCGATAACAGGCGTAGGAATTGATTCTCTGTCTCGATTTTCTTCGGCATCAGGTTCAACAACAATACCTTCAACGGACGGATCTCCTGTCCTGCGGCACGCGAATGCGTCATGACGAATACGTTTTCATTACGCAAGAAGTTAACGGCGGGTAAGGCATCGGGGATCCTGATTGGCATGCGTGCGCTCCAGCGGTAAGGAAAGACAGTCCATGTTTATTTTTAGACATCTGGATAGCCAAAATAATCAGTTTTAACCAGCTTGTACAGAGTGCACTGCGTGAGAAATTTTCATCCAGCGCGCAGAGGAGACACCATACCGCCAGCG
>NZ_BAUC01000021.1 GCF_000474215.1 Edwardsiella hoshinae NBRC 105699 = ATCC 33379
TCAACAGTATACCGATAACGCGCAACAGGCGGCACAAGTAGATACCAACAATAAGCTCTCGGCTATGCATGATAAAGTGAAAGCATACAGTGATCAGCTTAACCAGGCAGAGTCCGCAGCACGCCTAGAGGCCGATAAAACAGAGCTCTCCGCCAGACTTGCAGGGGATAAGCAGGAACAGGCAACTCGCCTAGAGAGCGATCAAAAAGAGCAAAGCGCAAGAGCGCAGGCCGATTATGCGGAAAGCATTGCTCGCGCTAACGGAGATAAACAGACACTAGCCTCAGCGAATCATTATACCGATGAAAAGGTAAATCGCACCGAAAAACGGCTCAATGCCGGGCTCGCTGGCATCGCAGCAATTTCATCAATACCTTATGTTAATGGAAATACATTTTCTTATGGCGTCGGCGTCGGTAATTATCGCAACGGTAATGCGGCTGCGATGGGGATGCAATATAAAATCAGCCATAACATCAATGCTCGGCTCAATGCATCCTGGGACTCATCACATAATACAGCGGTAGGGTTCGGCTTGGCCGCGGGTTGGTAACACAGATAATGATATCAAGTTGTTATTGCCATTAATTAAAAATAACCGAGCTATAAATAAAGTGCTGCTATGCGCATTAGCTTATTAAGGCTATAACAGCACTATTTTATTTCACTGGATAAATATTAGAAACCTGTTTTTAAATGTATTGGTGGTATAATGACTCAAGTAACCGTCTATACGGATAACAACCTACTTGCCAATTTTATTTGTGATCTTATCTTAAACATAGAAGAGAATGCATCCATCCTGGAATATCAACCATTAAAACTACTAAGATGTGAAAATGAGATCATCGTCTTTAATTTAATTAGAAGCAGTCATAATATTGTGGCAACAATTAACTTTCTCAACAAATACAAAATCAGACTCTCACGCATGATAGTTTCTATGATTGTCCCCAGTAAACTAATCGACTTATGCCTGGAGCTCTCTTTATTTAAAATTAGTTATCTACTAACGGAAAAATCGACACCGAATGATTATGCTCGACTTCTGCATGGCAATATACCTAGCGCTGCTCCTCGTAAAAACATACTCAGTTGCCGGGAGAGAACCATTTTACAGCTACTCTTGCAAGAGTATAGTCCCCAGGGAGTGGCTAACGAATTGCATATATCGTATAAAACCGTCTGTGCCCATAAGCTAAATATAATGAAAAAACTACAATTAAAAAACCTAAGCGGCATCTTTATGTATTGCTAACATAGGAATAAAATACCCAGAGATGACTAAATATCTTATTCCCTTCCCCCAACCTTCTCGTCGCGCAAATGTCGCCCCCTATAAAGTGCTAAAGCCATCGCGACTGAGCGTACCCTTGCAGCTCCATGCTAGTTACTGAACGCCACTGGGCATTGCCGCCTCGATAGGCGTTTGGCTTTACCTAAAGTAAACAATTGCCCCTGAGATACGTCATAAGGAAGAGAAAGCTAATACATTTTAGCGTCCATGGCATGTATCAACACACTCCGCTACATATTGGTTTTCCTGGCCTCGACTGCGCGTGATGCTCCCCTTAGCAGAGTCAGGAGTAAACACAGGTCTGGTGCGCCGGCACCGCCCCCTTCCCCACTGTCATCCTGCAAGATAGTAACCCGGTGGATTATCGTCCTGGCCCGAGCAATGCCGAACATCCCCGCAACGCCGATGTAATACGGTCACGCGCTGTCATAAAATAGGATTATTTTACTCGTACTCCCCCATTTCAGGGCTCGGTCAACACCTCAACGGGACAGCTGAAACGCAATAATCTGGCTGTCGCACTCGTTATCCAGCTTAACTTTTTGGTACGCCTCAAACTCAGCCTTGCTGATCACCACAGCCACTGCACCATTACGGCGGGTGATTTCCACCACCTCTCCGCGGCTAACGGCATCAAGAACAGCGGAAATTTTGGCGCGAGCCTGTGTGGATGTATAAATGAGCATAATCCCTCCGGTCTCCGATTTAATCGTACAGTTACAGCGTACATACTCGCATTGGGCATGGGGAAAGGTGTCCGCTGCCACTCCGCGCGCTACGCAACGGCTAGGCCAGTCTCTTAATTCCCCGCGCATATCCATGGTGTCTTGCCAGGCTGTTTTACCCTAGGGAAAAGCACCTCCCGGACAACGCCCGCCGAGTCGCTCATCGGGTAAAGATAGACGACAGCGCGCCTGATGGTGCTTACTGGGCCATGTCACACCACTTACGGGACAAGCAACGCGAAAAATAAATGATGGCCTGATCGGCGCAGTCGAGACGAAAGAATCCTGCAACGCGTCAGGCGCCCTCTCATCGCTGAAAACGATGTTGAATGTGGTCCGCCACCGAGGCCTCGAACCTCGCACCTACAACCTCGAATCGTCGTCGGCTCTTACCATGCTGAGCTAGTGGCGGATAGTTGGAGCGGGCAGCGGGAATCGAACCCGCATCATCAGCTTGGAAGGCTGAGGTAATCGCCATTATACGATGCCCGCTTATCTGGTGGCCCTTGCTGGGTTTGAACCAGCGACCAATCGGTTATGAGCCGACTGCTCTAACCACTGAGCTAAAAGGCCAGACGCTGTAATGGGGTGGCTTATCCCCAGACTTAAGCACCCGACTCTAACCAAGGGCCCCATTACAGCGGGAGAGGATGGTAGCGACGGCACGGACAATGGGCAATGGCCAGATGCTATTTTCAGACATTCCCCACACAGGTCAGCGAACACCTGCACAAGGGGAGAATCGCATAGCCGACAACGCCAGCGGTAGTGAGTCACTGCATGTGCTCAATGGGCAACGCTAGGGGTTCACCGCCTTGCCAACGCCGCAGAAAAACGCTCGTGCTTACGCCCAATGCGCACCGAACGAATGCCGGCGGCGCAATAATTATTGTCGTTTATCCCCTAATGCGTTAGCTAACACCATGGCATATGAACGGGGAAAACGCCACAACCTCACCTATCGCTACCCCCACCGCCAGCGCCGGAAATCAATCACAAGGGTAGATGTCACACCCTAAGACAGCGCATTGTGAGAGGGATGGCCCCGTCCTGCATTCTATTCTCATCGCGAAAGAAACGGAGGCGTCAATCGAAATGGTGCGCAGATATGCACATCTGGTACCAAATCACCTGACCGAGCACGCGAGAAAAATAGACCAACTTTTTGAGCTTAACGACACAAAAACGACACAGGAGGGAAAGCAAGCAGGATTGAAAATTGCGTAACTCATTGAAATAAAATGGTGCGCCCTACAGGATTCGAACCTGTGACCCACGGCTTAGAAGGCCGTTGCTCTATCCAACTGAGCTAAGGGCGCATCGGGGATAACCGCTGCATCTGCCTGATGTTTCAAGCGGGAATGGATTATACGGTCCCACTCTAATGAGTCAATGCCTTTCACGGTAAATCATGGATTTCCCGCCTAGAATGGGGAAATAGCCTGCATACTCAGCGCCAGGTTGATGCTTGATAGAGATCAATATCTACCTGACAGCGCACCAGCCATCTGCGACAATGAAGACTTACCCCGCAACATAACCAGGATGGATTAACTCACCATGACAGCAAAAATTATTGATGGAAAAACGATTGCGCAACAGGTCAGAAGTGAAGTGGCGGCGCAGGTACAGCAGCGTCTGGCGGAGGGTAAACGTGCGCCCGGACTGGCCGTCATCATGGTCGGCGACGATCCGGCCTCCCGAATCTATGTCGGTAGCAAGAAACGCGCCTGTGAGGAGGTGGGTTTCCTCTCACGCGCCTATGCGCTGCCGGAAAACACCCACCAAGCGGAACTGCTCGCGCTGATCGACACACTCAATGCCGACGCCGCGATCGATGGCATTCTGGTGCAACTGCCGTTGCCTGTCGGGATCGATAATAGCAAGGTCTTGGAGCGAATTCGTCCAGACAAAGACGTCGACGGTTTTCATCCCTATAACCTGGGCCGTCTATGCCAACGCACCCCCAAACTCCGCCCCTGTACTCCGCGCGGGATCATCACCCTATTGGAGCGCTGCGGCATCGAAACCCAGGGAATGGATGCCGTCATGGTCGGTGCCTCTAACATCGTAGGGCGGCCGATGGCACTGGAGTTACTATTGGCAGGCTGCACCACCACCATCACCCATAGCCGCACGCGAGACCTGCAACAGCATGTTGAACGTGCCGATCTGATCGTGGCCGCCGTCGGTAAACCGAACTTTATTCCTGGCGCATGGGTGAAACCGGGAGCGGTGGTGATCGATGTCGGTATCAACCGGCTAGAAAGCGGCAAAGTGGTCGGCGATGTCGACTTCGCCGGTGCTGCCCAGCGCGCCAGTTGGATCACCCCAGTTCCCGGCGGGGTAGGGCCGATGACCGTGGCGACCCTGATGCAAAACACCCTGCAAGCCTGCGAAGCGTTCCACGACTGCTAGTGGCCACCTGTGCGGCAGCGGGCGTACCTTTCCCGTGCGCCCAGCCTCTCACACTGGCACAATAGTGGCGTGTCCGCCTATGCGGCGGTTAATTTTTCAGGCAAGAGACAAGAGCATGCAAACTTTCCATCTGGACAATCATCCACACGTCGAGCTGTGCGATCTGCTGAAGCTACAGGGCTGGTGTGACAGCGGCGCCCAGGCCAAAAACCTGATCGCCGACGGCCAGGTCAAGGTCGACGGCGTCATCGACACACGCAAACGCGCGAAGATTGTCGCCGGTCAGGTGGTCGACTTCGCCGGGCAACAGGCTCGCGTCGTCGCCTAAGCGAGCGGCAGACGTAAAAAAGCCGGCGCTCAGTCCGGCTTTTTGTCCCCTGCCGCGCTTATTTGCGGCGCCAAGTGGTTCCCTGCGGGCCATCTTCCAGCACGATCCCCAAGGCGTTCAGTTGATCACGCGCATCATCGGCACGCGCCCAATCCTTGGCGGCACGGGCATCGTTTCGCTGCTTAATCAACGCCTCAATCTGCACCACTTCAGCGTCATCGTTGCCAGCACCACTCTGCAAGAAGGCATCAGGTTCCTGCGCCAAGAGCCCTAACACCCCGGCCAGACGACGTAATTGCGCCGCCAGCGCGTTGGCCTGCGCCATATCTTCCCCCTTCAAACGGTTCACCTCGCGCGCCATGTCAAATAGCACCGAGTAAGCCTCCGGGGTATTGAAGTCGTCATCCATCGCCGCACGGAAACGCCCTTCGAAGGTTTCATCCGCCGCTGGCTGCGCCGTGGCATCCGTTCCGCGCAGTGCGGTATACAGACGCTCTAGAGCCGCCCGCGCCTGCTTCAGGTTCTCTTCACTGTAGTTCAGTTGACTGCGATAGTGTCCAGACATCAGGAAGTAACGCACCGTTTCCGCATCGTAGTGCGCCAGCACGTCGCGGATGGTGAAGAAATTCCCCAGCGACTTGGACATCTTCTCGCGGTCGATCATCACCATACCGGAATGCATCCAGTAATTGACATAGGCTCCATCGTGCGCACAAGTGGACTGGGCTATCTCGTTCTCATGGTGCGGGAACATCAGATCCGAACCGCCGCCATGGATATCAAAATGGGAGCCGAGTTGCTTACAGTTCATCGCCGAGCACTCGATGTGCCAACCGGGACGCCCTGCTCCCCACGGTGACGGCCAGCTCGGCTCGCCCGGCTTAGACATCTTCCACAACACGAAGTCCATCGGGTTGCGTTTCACCTCCGCCACCTCGACGCGCGCGCCAGCCTGCAACTGTTCTAAATCTTGGCGCGACAACAGGCCATAATCCGGGTCAGTGTCAACGGCGAACATCACGTCGCCGTTGCTGGCCACATAGGCGTGACCACGGGCGATCAATTGTTCGACCAGCGCGATAATTTCAGCGATGTGGTGCGTGGCGCGCGGCTCCACGTCCGGACGGGCAATATTCAAGGCGTCGAAATCGCGATGCATCTCCGCCAACATGCGCTCGGTCAATTGCTCGCAGCTCTCTTTGTTTTCCAGCGCACGCTTGATGATCTTATCGTCCACATCAGTCACGTTACGCACATACTTCAGCTTATAGCCCAGGTAACGCAGGTAGCGTGCTACCACGTCGAAACAGACGAAAGTACGCCCATGGCCAATATGACACAGATCGTAAATGGTTACCCCACACACATACATACCGACTTCTCCGGCATGAATGGGTTTAAATTCCTCTTTCTGTCGACTGAGTGTATTAAAGATTTTAAGCATCGGGGGTATCCGTGATGGTTGCTGATAACAAAGAAACGTTAGAGTTATACTAACGCAGCACCAAGGGAGAATGAAGCCCACACCGGTGCCTGGGGCGAATATTCCCCGAGAAAGAGGTGCCAGCGGCAGGGGCATCGGCTACAATCATCCCGCTCGCTTCAATCATCATAAAACAGGATTATTGTTATGGTTACTTTCCACACCAATCATGGTGACATCGTCATCAAAACCTTTGACGACAAAGCGCCGGCTACCGTTGCCAACTTCCTGGAATATTGCCGCGAAGGCTTCTACGACAACACCATCTTTCACCGCGTGATCGATGGTTTCATGATCCAGGGCGGCGGTTTTGAGCCAGGCATGAAGCAGAAGGCTACCAAGGCGCCGATCAAGAATGAAGCCAACAATGGCCTGAAGAACAGCCGTGGCACCCTCTCCATGGCGCGGACCAACGATCCGCACTCGGCTACTGCCCAGTTCTTCATCAACGTCGTCGACAACGACTTCCTGAACTTCCGTTCCGAGCGCCCGGACGGCTGGGGTTATGCCGTATTCGCCGAAGTGGTAGAGGGTATGAATGTGGTCGACAAGATCAAAGGGGTCTCCACCGGTCGTCACGGCATGCACCAGGATGTACCGCGTGAAGACGTGATCATCGAACGCGTCACCGTGAGCGATTAATCGCCCGAATGGCAACGCTGTTCATCGCTGATTTACATCTCAGCCAACAGGAACCGGCGATCACCGCCGGTTTTCTGCGCTTTCTCGCCACGGAGGCGCGCCAGGCCGAGGCGCTCTATATCCTGGGTGATTTCTTCGACTACTGGATCGGCGACGACGATCCGCAGCCGCTGCACCAACAGGTCGCCGACGCACTGCGTCGCCTGAGCGATAGTGGTGTACCTTGTTACTTCATTCACGGCAATCGCGACTTCCTACTGGGCAAGCGCTACGCCGCACGCTGTGGCATGACCCTATTGCCGCAAGAGCAGGTGATCACCCTGTATGATCGACGTATCTTGCTGCTGCACGGCGATACCCTATGCAGCGATGATCGGGATTACCAACGCTACCGGCGCAAGGTACATAATCCGCTACTCCAGTGGCTATTCCGCCGCCTCCCCCTACGGCTACGCCTGAAGATCGCCGCCGGTATGCGTCAACAAAGCGCACGCAGCAATAGCGCCAAGTCGCTGACTATTATGGATGTCAATCAGGAGACGGTCTGTGCCACCTTGCAGCGCCACGCAGTACACTGCATGATCCACGGCCATACGCATCGCCCAGCCATTCACCACTTTACTCTGGCTGACGGCAGCCGCGCCCAACGGGCGGTGCTCGGTGCCTGGCACCAACACGGCTCCATGATCCGCGTCGATGCCGCAGGGCTGGCGCTAATCGACCTGCCCATCCATCCCGCTTAAGACGTGCCGGGGGCGAGTACCACCCGATTACGGCCCGTCTGTTTGGCTTGGTATAACGCACTATCCGCCTGTACCATGTATCCCTCCGCGCTCTGTCGCGCCGTGCGACAGACCACGCCCCCGATGCTCAGGGTTAATGCCACCGGCTGCCCATCTTGTGCCCTGAAGGCCAACGCGGCGACCTGCTCACGGATCTGCTCCGCCAACCGATAAAGCCCCGCCTCATTCTCTACCGCCAGCAGCAGTACACAGAGTTCATCGCCGCCGATACGCGCCAGTACATCGCCGGCGCTAAGGGACTGTTCGATCACGTCGCTCACGGCAATCAGGGCGCGATCACCGCTCAAATGGCCGTAACGATCGTTGACCTGCTTAAAGTGATCAATATCGATGATCAGGATCGCCAATGGACGCTCGGCGCTTGCCTGTGGCAAGGCGTGGTGTAACGCATCATAGTAATAGCTACGGTTATAGGCGCGCGTCAATCCATCACGGATGGCGTTATCGTGGGTAATGACATAGGCATGCTGCATGCAGCGATAGCGTTGAAAAATATCATAGAGAAAGATCGCCATCACACAGAAGTTCGCCAATAGACCGAACAGTAACGAACCGTACCAACCGACACTGTTCACGTGCGGCGCCCGCCACTGCAAGAGAAACCCCCCGACGATGGCCAAACAGGCCAACGTCACCGCCAACCAAAAATGCGTCGCCAGACGCGTCTGCCATATCAGTAACAGCGCCACCCCGGCCCATAGGGCCCCCATCGTCGGCAAGAGTAGATAGCGATAATCGGCGTGATAAGAAAGACTCTCTTGCAGAATGGCGGGATTCGGCCAAGCCGTCCGGCTGGAGAGCAACAGTGCACTCAAGGTGACAAGCGAAACGATCGCGGCACAAATCGCCGGCACTGAACGGTGCCCGCCCAGCCCTGTACGACCGCGTACAAACAGGTACAAGGCATACAGGAATAACATGCCCATACCGCCGTAACGCAACAGATAAAATAACACGAAGTCATTTAGGGTCAGCGCGTGCGAATTCCTGCTCTGAAATACATCTGGATAGAATAATAAGCTATAGGACAGAATAAGCGCCGAGAGAATATAGGCCGCGATCAACGGCAATTTATATACCTGCGTCCGATCACAATTAAATTGCATAAAAATAAATATCGCAATTAACAGATGAAGAATGAGCAGCACGGCGTTACATACCGCGACGAAGCCATACAATAAGGTGATCGGGTACTCGGCAGCATACAGTATCAATACGTAGCTAATGATCGTCAGTGACAATAAAGAGACGCCTAACGGTCCCCCGCAACGCGATACTCGCGGCGCTTTTCCTTCCATGGTAATCCTTAACTAACAACTTATTTATCCATTTATTAGCGGCTGCGCAGCATAACGCTGCACGAACAGGCGGGTACTCCATGAGCTAATATTTTTAGCTTAGCATAAACGTATCGCGAGAGCAGATGACTAATCTTATGCTATGCCCTACCCAGCCACTTTCACCGCGCCCGCTGTCGCCGCACGCCGACCATCACCGTACACATCAGTCCGTTTTTCCCCCGTCTCACAGCGACGCAAACGTTTTCCTGTGTGAGATAGCTATGTTATGCTTGGCTCCTGTTAACGCCGCCCATCGGCGGTATCTATCGATAACCGAGCCACCACAGGAGCACGCCATCCATGTCCGTCAGCGCCGCACCGGCCAAGATTGCCATCGTCATGGGATCGAAAAGCGATTGGGCCACCATGCAGTTTGCCGTCGAAATCCTGAGCCAGCTTGACGTGGCATACCACGTCGAGGTGGTTTCCGCGCACCGCACCCCGGATAAGCTGTTTCGTTTCGCCGAGCAGGCCGAGGCGCGTGGACTCCAGGTGATCATCGCCGGTGCCGGCGGAGCGGCACATCTGCCCGGCATGCTGGCCGCCAAGACCCTACTGCCCGTGCTCGGCGTTCCGGTGCAGAGTGCCGCATTGAGCGGAGTCGATAGTCTTTACTCCATCGTCCAGATGCCGCGTGGAGTCCCGGTCGGTACCCTGGCCATCGGTAAGGCGGGGGCCGCTAACGCCGCCCTGCTGGCCGCCCAGATCCTGGCGCTGCACGATGCCGCTCTCGCCGGCCGCCTGGCTGCTTGGCGTCAGGCCCAGAGCGATGAGGTGCTGAATCATCCCGACCCGCGGGAGGAAGCATGAAACCGGTCTGCGTATTAGGTGACGGCCAATTGGGACGCATGTTGCGCCAAGCCGGGGAGCCCCTGGGTATCGCGGTCTACCCCATCGGCATCGAGGCCGATCCGCACAGTGTGCCCTGGCAACAAGCGGTGATCAGCGCCGAGATCGAGCGCTGGCCTGACACCGCCCTGACCCGCGAGTTAGCCCGCCATCCGGCCTTCGTCAATCGCGACGTCTTCCCGCTCTTGGCCGATCGCTATAGCCAAAAACAGCTATTGGATGAACTGGCGCTACCGAATGCGCCATGGCAGTTACTGGCTAGCCCCGCGGCTTGGCCGACACTATTCGAACGCCTCGGCCCGCTGACTATCGTCAAACGGCGTAGCGGCGGCTACGACGGGCGTGGCCAATGGCGGGTGCGTCCCGGCGAGCAGCATCAACTCGATCCGGCTCTGTATGGCGAATGCATCGTCGAACAGGGGATCAACTTTCGTGGCGAGGTCTCGCTGATCGGGGCACGTGGACGCGATGGGCACTGCGTGTTCTATCCGCTGACCCATAACCTACACCAGGATGGTATCTTGCGTGCCAGCGTAGTTTTTCCGCAGCCAGAGACCTTCTTGCAGGAGAAAGCGCAAACGATGCTGCAACGCATCATGCAACGCCTGGAATATGTGGGGGTCATGGCGATGGAGTGTTTCGTTGTCGATGACGACACTCTGTTGATCAATGAGTTAGCCCCACGGGTACACAATAGTGGTCACTGGACCCAAAACGGCGCCTCGATCAGCCAATTTGAACTGCATCTGCGGGCCCTACTCGATCTGCCCTTACCACGCCCCGATGTCTCGACCCCTTCGGTGATGATCAACCTGATCGGCACCGAACGCGATACAGCCTGGCTGGCCGGACCGTTGGTGCATCTGCACTGGTATCACAAGGCAGTACTCCCCGGGCGCAAAGTCGGCCACCTCAACCTGAATCACTTCCAGTCTCAGCGTCTGGTCGGCGCGCTGGAAGCCCTGCGCACGCAGCTACCAGCGGCGTATCAAGACGGCTTGGCATGGGCTATCGCCCACCTGAGCTAACCCTGACGCGGGGGCCTGCCCAGAGCGACACGCCCCCTCCGGCCACATGCGCGAGTCAACGAATACACTGGCGGCGGCCGAGCAGCCCGTGGCCCAGTGCTGCCCCACAGGCACCGAGCAGCAAGGCCGCGCCCGACGGCAACAGCCACCACAACGACCAGGTAGGCTGCCAGGGGAAGTCAAAAACCCGACGCTGCAACAGCCACAATGCCGCCTCAGCCCCGGCGGCAGCCACCATTCCCGCGACCCATCCCAACAAGATAAACTCGGCATACAGCGTCGTACGCAACAGGCGACGCGGCGCGCCGAGGATACGGTATACCCGCAGCTCCTGGCGCCGTCGCTGCATGCCGACCTGAACCTGCGCCAGCAACAACAACACGCCACACAGCACCACCAGCGCCACCATCACCTCCAAGGCACGCCCGACCTGCGTCAACACCTGCTGCGCCTGTCGCAGGATCGCCCCCATATCCACCAACGTCAGAGTCGGAAACTGACGATTCAACTGCACCAACAGGCGTGTATCCCCCTGATAACGGAAGCTGGTCAGCCAGCTCTGCGGTTGGGCATCCAGCGCCCCCGGAGGAAAAATAAAGTAAAAGTTGGGGCGCAGACTCTCCCAATCCACCCGGCGTAAGCTGGTGATTTTGGCGCTAAACTGGCGGCTATCGCCGCTAAAGGTCAGGCGATCGCCCAACTTTAGCCCCAGACGCCCAGCCAGCCCTTGCTCTACCGAGACCCCACCCTCACCCGGTGGCCAATGACCGGCCGTCAAGGGATTCCCCGCCGGCAAATCCGCCAGCCAGGTAAGATTTAACTCGCGATTGAGCGACTCCTCTTGTCCCTGGCGTACGGGCCGCTGGTCATTGATCGCCGTCAGTCGTGCCAGCACGATGGGATAAAAGCGCTGCGGCGTCACCCCATGTTGCCGCAGAAAATCCAGCAACGGTTGGTGCTGCTCCGCGCCAATATTCAACAGGAAGTAGTTGGGACTATCGGCCGGCAACTGCTGACGCCAACGCTCCAGCAGATCACCACGCAAGGTTAATAACAGGGCCAACAACATGAAAGAAAGGGAAAAGGCCGCCAACTGACTCAGCGTGGCACCCGGCTGGCGCAACAGACGCCCCAAAGCCAGGCGTAACGCCAAATGCCCTGGAACCAGACGACGTAGCCCACATAGCGTCAGCCAGCCGATCACCGCCAACACTAGGGCCAACAACGCCATACCGAACAACAGCGACCAGAGCAGCGGACTGGCGCCGATCAGCCCCAGCAACACCGCCAGTAACACCACTGCCATCAACGGTAAGTAATAGCGCAACGGCCAGACCGGATGCAACGCATCGGCGCGCAGTACCCGCAGCGGCGGCGTCGCCAACAACTGGCGATAGGGACGCAAGCCGACCAGTAGCGCCATCAACGGCATGCCGGCCAACGCCCACAACCAGGGCCATGCGCTTGGGGCCGGGAGATCGGCGGGCAGCAAGGGGGCGAGCAACCACAGTAGCCCGCCCTCGACGGCCAATCCGAGCCCGACACCGACCAGCAGTGCCGAAGCCAACAGCCATAACCACTGGCCCGCTATCCAGCGGAATACGGTGCGCCGTCCCCCTCCCAGCGTTTTCAACAACGCCACCCAGGCATAACGGCTGCGGCAGTAATGGTTCATCGCGATAGCGACAGCAGCCATCGCCAACAGCAACGTTAACAGCACCGACAACAGCAGGAACTGTTGCGCCCGCGCCAAGGTACGACCCAACACATTCGAACCTTGATCGGCCTGGGTCAGACGCTGATCAGGCTGGAGACGCGTGCTCAGATAGGCATCGTAACGCGCCAACGCCGCACGACTCCCCGCCAACCCGTAACGGTAGCTCACCCGACTGCCCGGTTGCACCACACCACTGCGCCGCGCATCCGCTAGGGTGATCACGAGGCGTGGCGCGGTAGGCAACAGGCTAAAGGCGGCATCCGGCTCCTGCATCACCTCTCCGGCGACGCGCAGGCGGATATCGCCCACCTCCACGGTATCGCCGGGGCGCAAGGCTAACTGCGCCATCAGCCGTGGGGCGAGTAGGGCCTCGCCGGGGCGGGGCAGTAAGCCGGGCGGCTGTGTCGTCAAACGACCATACAGGGGATAGGCGGCATCGACCGCCTTGACCTCCGCCAATTGGAGCTGGCCTGCGGCATAGACCATGGTTGAGAAGACCCACTGCTGGCTGACACGCACCTCATCACGCCGTGCCTGCGTCAACCATGTCTCGGCCAGTGGCTGGTAACTGCGCACCACCCGATCGGCGGCGATCGCCTCACGCCCCTGCCGTTGCAACCCCTGCTCCAAACGGTCACCGATGCGCCCCAGCGCCAACACGCAAGCCACCGCCAAGGCCAACGCCAGCCAGACGATCAATAACGACGGGGTACGCCATTCGCGCCAGAACCAGCACCGGATCACGCAACCTCCCGCAGACAACCCTCTTGCAAGCGCAGGCGCCGCTGACAACGCGCCGCCAACTGTGCATCGTGCGTCACCATCACCAGCGTCGTTCCTTGGCGCAGGTTCAGTTCGAAGAGCAGATCGGCAACGCGCTCTCCAGTCTGGCGATCCAGGTTACCCGTCGGCTCGTCGGCAAACAGGATCTGTGGCCGGGCGCTAAAGGCACGCGCCAGTGCTACCCGCTGCTGTTCACCGCCAGACAGTTGCGCCGGAAGATGTTGCAGACGTTGCCCTAGACCAACCTGTTGCAGCAACGCCACCGCACGCTGGCGACTCTCGCGCTCGCCCTCACCACGCAGTAACGCCGGCAGTTGCACATTTTCCAGCGCCGTCAAGGTCGGTACCAGCATAAACGCCTGAAAGACGAAGCCGATGTCGTGAGCCCGCAACGCGGCACGCTGATCCTCGTCGAGATGCGCGAGGGATTGACCCAGTAACCACACCTCGCCGGAACTAGCATCATCCAGCCCGGCCAAGATGCCCAACAGCGTCGACTTTCCCGATCCGGACTCCCCGATCAGCGCCAAGCTCTGCCCACGTTTGACAACTAGCTCGACAGCAGTGAGGATGGAGATCTGACTTTCACCCTCACCGACGCGTTTGGCAACATGATGAACTTCAATAACGTTTTGCGCTGGCATCTCCCGCTCCTGTTGGTGATGTGCCTATTGAGCCTGACAGCGGCGCGCGCCGACACCCTGTTGGTATTGGGTGACAGCCTGAGCGCCGCCTACCGCCTGCCGGAACAACAAGGCTGGGTCGCTCGCCTCGCCTTACGTGCTCAGGCACTGACGCCGCCAGTGACGGTGATCAACGCCAGCATCAGCGGCGATACGGCTGAGCAAGGGCTGCATCGTCTAGCGGCACTGCTGCGCCAACACCAGCCCCGCTGGGTCCTGATCGAGCTTGGTGCCAACGATGGCCTGCGCGGCTTCCCGCCTGACGCCATCGCCGCCACCCTGACGGCGATCGTCGCTCAGGTGCGTGCGGCCGGGGCCACACCACTGTTGATGCAGATCCGCCTGCCTCCCAACTATGGCCGGCGCTACGGCGAGGCCTTCGCCGCCCTCTATCCTCAACTGGCCGAGCGCCTCCATCTGACGCTACTGCCCTTCTATATGGAGCAGGTGATCACACGGCCCGAATGGATGCAGGACGACGGTTTGCACCCCAACGCGCAGGCCCAACCGTTCATCGCCGACTGGATGGCACAGCAGCTATTACCACTACTGAGACCGATGAAAAAAACAGCGGCATCCCATTAATTAAACATGAATATTCAGCGACCAACAGAGCAACTTAGGTAAAATTATGCAAAAAGCCATCTTAATCACCGGCTGTTCGAGCGGTATCGGCCTGGCAGCGGCGCAGGATCTTCAGCGGCGCGGCTACCGGGTACTGGCCGCCTGCCGCAAGGCCGAGGATGTGGCGGCGATGAACGCCATGGGGATGGAGGGGATCCTGTTGGATCTCGACGACGCGCGCAGCGTCGAGCACGCTGCCCAGCAGGTGCTGGCGCTGACCCATGGCCGCCTGTACGCCCTGTTCAATAACGGCGGTTTCGGTCTCTATGGCCCCCTCAGTCAGATCAGCCGAGCCGATCTGGAGCGCCAGTTTTCTACCAATCTATTCGGAACTCATCAACTGACGCGCTTACTGCTGCCAGCGATGCAGGCCCAGGGCGAAGGACGCATCATCCAGACTAGCTCGATCATGGGGATCGTGGCGACCCCGGGAAGGGGCGCCTACGCCGCCAGCAAGTTTGCCCTGGAAGGATGGTCGGACGCATTACGCATGGAACTACGGGGTAGTGGCATTCATGTGGCGCTGATCGAGCCTGGTCCCCTCACCACCCGCTTCACCCACAACGTGCATCAGTGTAATCACGAGCAACCGGTCACCAATCCCGGCATCGCCGCCCGCTTTACCCTGACGCCAGAGGCGGTGCTGCCCAAGCTGCGCCATGCATTGGAAAGTCCGCGCCCACGCCAACGTTATCCCGTCACCGTAATCGCCCATGTTCTCAGTCTGTTGCGGCGCATTCTGCCCGGTCGACTGCTGGATCGCATTCTCAGTGGCCATGCGACGGCACGCTAGGCTTGCAATCGCGGCAACAGCCCCCATATCTAAGATCATCTAGCCGAAGGGATCGAGAGAAACCACCATGATCAACGCTACCGTAGTCAATATTACCGAAGCCAACCTGCACCAGACCCTGGAGCAATCCATGTCCGTGCCGGTCCTGTTTTATTTTTGGTCGGCCCGCAGCCAGCATTGCGAGCAGCTCACGCCGCTGTTGGATAAGCTGGCCAACGAATACGCCGGGCAGTTTATCTTGGCCAAAGTCGACTGCGACGCCGAGCAGATGGTAGCGGCACAGTTCGGCCTGCGCGCCATCCCGACGGTCTACCTATTTAAAGACGGTCAACCGCTTGATGGTTTTCAGGGGCCACAACCGGAAGAGCAAATCCGTGATCTGCTAGCACGCGTATTGCCGAAACCGGAAGAGCTGAAAGCCGCCCAGGCCGCCGAGCTAATGGCCAATGGCGACATGGCCGGCGCGCTGCCGTTACTGAAAGAGGCTCATGCGCTGGCTCCGACCCGCAGTGACATCACCCTGGCGTTGGCGGAGACGCTGATCGCGCTCAACCGCAGCGAGGATGCCAGCGAGTTGCTGACTCGCGTGCCGTTACAGGATCAAGACAGCCACTATCAGAGCCTGATCGCCCAGATAGAACTGCTGAAACAGGCGGCCGATACGCCGGAGATCCAGCTACTGCAACAACAGGTTGCCGAGCAGCCGCAAGATGTCTCTCTGGCCGTACAGCTGGCGTTGCAACTCCACCAGGTGGGACGCAATGAAGAGGCGTTAACCTTGCTGATGGATCACCTGCGCCACGATCTGAACGCCGGCGATGGCGCCGCGCGCAAGACGCTGATGGATATTCTGGCCGCGCTAGGCACCGGTGATGCGCTGGCTGGTAAGTTCCGCCGCCAACTCTACGCACTGATGTACTGATGTGCTGATGTACTGATGTGCTGATGTGCTGATGTGCTGATGTACTGATGTGCTGATGTGCTGATGTGCTGATGTGCTGATCGCTACAGGCTGTCTGCCGCCGCCGCGTCTGTCCACTACCCCGTTCGCTTTCCGCCGACGGGGTATTTTATTGCCTGCCGTGTAAAGGTTCCCGGTAACATTTCTGCGATACCGAATGGTTAGCACGGAATTTCAATTTTTTCCCCTGCCAGACCTCAAATTCTCGATAAATCATATAAATAACCAAACTTTTTATTGAGCAAAGTCATATATTCTGCAAAAGTATTGCTGAATATTCTAAATCTTGTATTTTGTAACACTTCTACCCCAGGCATAAGGAAATGATCCATGAGTAGTCCAATCTCCCCCCATGTACCCCCCAGCGCAAGCGAACCGCGCGTCGGTTTTGGGGCATATATCGCCCTGCTGTTTGCAATGGTGTTCTTCTCCGGTCTATTGGGCGGCAAAGAGTGGTATGGCGTCTTCGACTTCACCACGCTGAATGGTGCATTCGGTAAAGTCGTCACCGGTGTCAACGGTGCCGGCGAGACGATCAACGCCGCCACCAGTTCTTTCCGTGGTAAGGGCGGCTCCGGCGCTATGGACGGTTTTCTGTTCGCCGTCGGTCTGATCCCGGCGGTCATGTTCGCCTTGGGGATGATCAACGTGCTGGAGCACTACGGTGCATTGAATGCGGCGCGCAAGCTATTAACCCCGCTGCTGCGTCCGCTGCTGGGCATCCCGGGCTCCGCAGGCCTGGCGATGATCGGCTCCCTGCAAAGCACCGACGTTGGTGCCTCGCTGACCCGTAATCTGTCCGACGACCGACAGATCACCGAGCATGAGCGCGACGTCTTCACCATGTTCCAGTTCTCCGCCGGCGCGATGATCACCAACTTTTTCTCTTCCGGTGCGGTCCTGTTCACCCTGATGACCATCGATGGTACCCCGGCGGTTCCGGCCTCCATCGGCCTGTGCGTAGCAGTGATGTTCGTGATGAAGATCTTCGGCGCCAACCTGCTACGTCTCATCCTGCGCCTCACCGCAGGGAAGCACGCTAAAACCGACATCAATCCGGCACAGGGAGAAGCCTAATGTCTGCACCGACTTCAAATCCGATGATCACCGACGTCTTTGTCGCCGGCGCGCGCAAAGGTTGGAATATCGCCACCACCAGTACTCTACCCAACGTCTTGATGGCCTTCGTGTTGATCAAAGCGCTGGAAATCACCGGCGCCCTGAAAGGACTGGCGTTGGTATTCGGCCCGCTGATGGGACTGTTTGGCCTGCCGGGTGAAGCTGCCGCCGTTCTGATCGGCGGCTGGATGTCGATGGGCGGCGGTGTTGGTGTTGCCGTGGCGCTGTTCGACCAGGGCATGCTCACCGGCACCCACTTGGCAATCCTGGCACCGGCTATCTACCTGATGGGCTCGCAGATCCAGTACGCAGGGCGCATCCTCGGGGTGATCGGCACCGCCGCGAAACGCATTCCGCTGATGATCGGCATCTCGGTCATCAACGCCTTCCTCGCCATGTTGATCATGCGCGTCATCCTGTAACGTCACGGAGCGATAAGACGATGCAAATGGAACAGTATCTGGACGAACTGCGTAGCGTAGTCAACGTCGATTGTGGCACCCAGACCCGCGAGGGCGTGGCCCACGTCGCCGACACTTTCACCCGCCTGTATCGTGATGCCGGCTGGCACGCGGAGCAGGTCGATCTCGGCGATCAGGTCGGGCCGGGGGTCTTTGTCACCAACCAGCCGCAGGCCGATCACTACGATGTGCTGCTGGTGGGCCATATGGACACCGTCTTCCCGCCGGGTACCGCCGCCGAACGGCCGCTAAGCGTACGCGACGGCCGTGTCTACGGGCCGGGCGTCTCCGACATGAAGAGCGGGCTGCTCAACATCCTGTGGGCATTACGCGGCCTGGAGGCATCAGATCGTCAGCGTCTGCGTATTGCCGTCGCCATGAACCCGGACGAGGAGACTGGCTCGGTCTACTCCCACCAGTGGATCGGCGAACTGGCCAAGCGCAGTGGCTGCGTACTGGTATGCGAAGCGGCACGGGCCGACGGCTCGTTAGTGAAAGCGCGTAAGGGTATGGCGCGTTATCGCCTCAACTTCCACGGTGTCGCCGCTCATGCTGGTAACGATCCGGACAAGGGCCGCTCCGCCATCACCGCGCTGGCCCATGCCATCATCGCCATCAACCAGCTAGCGGACAGCGATAAGGGCACCACCCTCAACGTCGGGGTAATCAACGGTGGCGACGCGGCAAACATCGTCCCCGATCACGCCCAGGCGGTGGTCGATCTGCGCTTCTGGTGCAATGACGAATACCAACGCGTCAGCCAAGCGTTGCAGGCACGCTGCCAGAAGCCTTTCCTGGAAGGGGTTAGCTGTGAGCTGCATCAGGACGCACACACCCCGGCTATGGCACCGTCGGCGGATACCGAAGCCCTGATGGCACGCGTCGAGCAGGCGGGGCGTGAAGAGGGGATCGCCATCACTTGGCAGGCGGTCGGTGGCGGCTCCGATGCCAACCACACCGCCGCGCTGGGTATCCCCTCGCTGGATGGCTTCGGCCCGATCGGCGCCGGTTTCCATAGCCCGGCGGAGTACCTAGAGCTGGAGAGCATCGCACCCCGCATCCGTCTGCTACGCCGAGTGATCGCGGGTCTGTAATCTAACCCGCGCCATCCCAGGGGGGGAACCTCCCCCCTGATTATCGCGACAGTTTCCCTTTTGCCTATCACGCCCCCCTCACCACGCCTGAATCCTCTGTCTTCGCTATCTGCTCGGTGTAACACATCGACGTAACATATCGTCCTAAACTTATCGCGCAACATCACCCCATCCCCAAAAGTGCGAAACAGAATATTGTCAAGCATAAAGATTAATGTTATTAAGTTTAATATCAATTGATAATAGCCTTATATCTGCTGTCACTATTTTTAGTTAAAAGATAAATAAGTCGTTTCCAATCTACCAGATGCTATCTATCTTCGCGAATAGCATAAATCTGGTTATTTTCATTGCGCCGCACACAACGGATGCGCGGACTTCGCCACCAACCTCAGCGGCGTCGGGTTAAATAGCTTTATCTTCTTACTCATGTAGTCCACAAAAAAATGCAAAGCAAAAACAATAGGATAAAAAGGAAAACCCATGGCGAACACGGTATTAACGGCACTACCCTTATTCTCAACGCCTAGACTTTTATTTATATGTAACAATAGATATAGGGAATTAAATTAATAAATAAAATAGATGAAAAGGACCATCTATTGCGTCATATAACGCATCAATTCACTGAAAGTTTTATTTTGTTTTATTCATAATATTTTTAGGTCATATTAATGAGCATCTCTCACACGCTGCATCACCGTACCGCTTTCGGGCTGCTGATCTACTGGCTGCTAAGCACGCTGATTCTTCCCCTTTACCCACCGCTGGCACAGGCCAGTCGCGGCGACGAGTCACTCCCTTCGTTAGAAATCAACGCAACAGACACCGGACAGTCCGGGGATGAGAACGCTATCGCCGAGCATATGCGGTTATGGGGAAATGTCCTGGCGGCACCGTCGCCAACGGCAGCCGTTGGGCAACTGGCAGGCAACCAGATAAGCGCGCAAGCTAATCAGTTTGCCAATGAGACGCTGCGCGACTGGCTCGGGCAGCAAGGCAAAGGGAACGTGAATGTGCAATTTACCCGGCACGGCACCGGCAGTGCCGACCTCCTACTGCCCTGGTACGACACCGAAAACCGCCTGCTCTTTAGTCAATTAGGCGGACGCATTGACGAAGATCGCACGATCTTAAACGGCGGTATCGGCTGGCGGCAGTATATCGCTGAACGCTGGATGCTAGGCGGCAATGCCTTTTACGATTATGACGCCAGTGCAGGTAACGCCCGCTGGGGATTAGGGCTGGAAGCCAGAACCGATTGGCTCAGCCTCTCGATCAATCGCTACTTCCGTCTGACCGACTGGCGAGCATCCTCGCAGGCCGGTTATGATGAACGCCCGGCGGAAGGCTATGACACCCAACTGAAATATTGGCTACCGATGATGCCAACGCTGGGTGGTGAACTGAGCTATGAAAAATATTTTGGTGAGGGTGTGGCGCTTTCCGGCACCGGCGCGGTAAATGCGCTGAAAACGTCACCCTATACTTTGACAACCGCCGTCAACTATACCCCTTTTCCGCTGCTGACCCTCAGCGTTGGGCAGAAAATGGGCGACGTGTCGGAGACCGTCGCCAAACTGGAATTCAACTGGCGTTTCGGTCTGCCACTGGCGGCCCAACTCGACAGCGCTAATATGGCGATGCTGCGCTCGCTGCAAGGCAGCCGCTACGATTTGGTGGCGCGCAACTACGACATCGTGATGCAGTATCGCCGCCAGCCCAGCGCGACACTCTCGTTGCCGTTAATCAGCGGCGTGGCGACGAACCGCGTCGAAGTACACGCCCGGGTGCAAGCAAGCGCGGGCCTACGTGATGTGCTGTGGCAAGCGGACGCATTGCAAGCTGCGGGCGGCGCCCTTTTCCCCGGCAACAAGCCGACAGATATCACCCTGCTGTTACCGCCGTGGAATCCGCCGGAAAGCGGGCGACCGAACCAGTATGCATTAAGTGCACAACTGATTGATACAGATGGCAACCGTAGCGAACCTGTGGTGACGACGATCACCGTGTTAGATGCTGGCTATAGCCCGCAGGTCAGTCTATCGACCGCACACGTCGCCGCCGGCAAGGAGATCAGCGCCGATTTGACGGTGACCGATGAGCAAGGCAAACCGGCGGCAAAGATGCCGGTACATGTCACTGTGACGGCGCAAAGTTCACCGCCAGCCCCCTTGCAATACGGTGCGCCGGCGGCATTAATCAGCCCCGCGCTAGAGCCGACCTGTCTGATTAACGGCCAGCCCCGCTGCGACGGCTTTGATACCCAAACCGATGATGCCGGCAAACTGCCTCTGCGCCTCGCCAGTACTAAAGCGGGCGTGCATCAGCTAACAGCAAGGCTGGCCACGGGCAACCAAATAAGCCAGGAGATTATCTTTACGGCGGACCCGGCCTCCGCCCAGATGGCGGCAGGTGCATTGTCGGTCACGACGAATAACGCCCCTGCTGATGGCCTCAGCGCTAACCGAGTGACGGCGCGGGTGAGCGATCATTACGGTAATCCGCTAAGCGGGCAACGCGTAACCTTTACCGCCCGCGATGAGGCCCAACTCGCCCCGGCGGGGCAAGCCAGCGGTCAGGGGGCCAAAACTGCCGACGTACTCACCGACAACAATGGCAGGGCGGCCGTTGACGTGACCCAAACGCGGGCTGGGAATAGCGTGATCGACGCCCAACTGAACGGTAGTCGACAACAAGTAACGCTGCACTTCGTCGCCGACAGCGGTAGCGCACGACTGGTACCCGGCAGTTTACATGTGACTCAGCGTAGCGCCACCGCCAGCGGCCCGCGCGTGAATCTGGCGTCGATCAAGGTAACGGATAGCAACGGCAATCCCTTACCGGGCGAGACGGTGATCTTCACGGTAACCCAAGGCGCTTACCTGGCGCCGGTTGGCATACCGAATGAGGCACAGGGTACCGCGTTAACCACCCTCAGTCGTGTTACGGACCGCGATGGCTTAGCGCAGGTAGTACTCCACAGCCGCTCCGTTAGTCGCGCCACGCTGAGTGCAGCCTTGGCAAACCAGCCATCGGCGCAAACCGTCGAGGTAAGTTTTGCCCCCAGCGTTGCAGACCCTGGCCGTTCGGCGTTACAGCTCAGTCAGAGCACCATTGTGGCAGATGGTAACACGAGCAGCACACTCCAGCTGACGTTAAAAGACCGCCAGGGCAATCCGCTGGTACGCACTCGCGGCGTCGCCTTTCAGGTTATTCAGGGAAATACCGCCGATTACACGCTAAGCGCGGTGGACTACCGCCAGGCGGCGGCTGGCATCTATAGCGCCAGTCTAACGGCGACCGGTGTAGGGCACGCGACTCTCGGCGTCACACTGGACGGACAGCCATTGCCACTTAGCCCGGTAGCGGTGCAGTCCACGCCGCCTGGCAATACCGTCACGCTAACGTTGACGGCCACCCCCCCAGGCCCCCTCACCGCAGACGGCACCAGCAGTGCGACCATCACAGCAACCGCGCAAGACGCTTTTGGCCAGGCATTGCAAAACATCCCACTGCGTGTGAGCGCCAGCAACGGCGCCATCCTTGCCAGCGGGGCCGGCAATACCGGCTCGACGCTCGTCGTACCAAGCGGCGCTAACGGCAACGCCACTTTCACCCTCCGCAGTCGGTTAGCCGGGATCAGCACGGTCAGCGTCCAGCTCGACGCCGCGCCCGCGTTGGCAAGCGTTACATCGCGGCTGGATATCCGTTTTGTCCCGGGCGATATCAGCGTCACCCGCTCGAGCCTGACGGCCAGCACCGCTACCATGCCTGACGGCAACGCTCACACTGTGGCTATCGAGGCTAACGGTACGGACAGCGTCACCTTAACGCTGGATCTGCGAGACAGCCAAGGTAACCCCATCAACGGGCTTGATAGCGGTATCGCGTTCAGCGTGACCGATAGCGACACGGCGTCTCCCGCAACGACGCGTCTGACCCTCAGCCCGGTAAACTATGAGCAGGCTGAGCGCGGGATTTACCGTGCGACGCTGACGGGCACCCAAGCCGGGCGTTTCACGCTAAGCGCCCACGTCACGCTAGGCGGGCAATCGTACACGATTGGCACAGCAGCATCGGTACAACTGCTATTGCTGCCTGGTCCCCCGCAATCGCCGGTGTTGACCAGTAGCGCCAGTTCGTTGGTCGCCGACGGCCAATCCACCACGCTGATAACGCTACGCCTGGTCGATCGTCACGGGAATCCCCTGGTGGATAAGGCGCCACGGCTCACGCTTTCCGGCGCCGCGGCGACATTCAGCGCGGGCACCGCGCTGGATACCACCTCGGGCACCATGCAGCATAACGGTAACGGCGAATACCGTATTACCCTGCGCAGTGGCACCACCTCCGGTACCACCGTGGTGACGCTGGAGCCGGCCTCGGTAGGTCTCGCCGCCGACGCGGCAGCCACCACACTACAGATTGTGATGATGAAGCCCGTACTGAAGCTTATGGCCCAGGCGGCCGACTACTCGTTCGCCAATGACAGCGGCTTTCCACACACCGGATTCGCTCGTGCCACCTTTACCCTAAAATTCCCTAATGGCACGGCGCCCTTGGATGCGAAAGCCGTCGTCACGGGTAGCCAGAATACACCGGCCTGGCTAACGGTAAACGATAGCGGAGTGGTAACCTTTAACCGTCGGCCTGCTAGCGGCGAGCAGCATGTCACGATTACCTTAACTAGCCTCGACGGGGAGCGCGGTGAATATCACATTAATCTGCGCCACTGGTTTGTTAACGAGGGGGCCTCCCGGATGAATCCGTCCGTGGCACAACAGTCGTGCCAAGTTGTGGGGGGACGCTTGCCGACGGTACGCGAGTTAACCAATTCAAGCCAACGCGCCTATCATGATCAGTATGGTTGGGAGTACCGCGGCAGTTATAGTCAGCGGCGCGCGGTGGGAAATCTGTGGAGTGAATGGGGCAATATGGCGTTCTATCCCGGTTCAAACTTTTACACCAACGACTACTGGACCCGCGATGAGGCCGGGCGCGACGCCTATATGACGGTGTCGTTGCAAAACGGCGATGTCAATGGCGGCAGTCTCAGTGATGTCTACAACGTCACCTGCCTCCTGGCACTGTAATCGCCGCTCTCCTGCGCTGGCATGGCGCAGGAGGGCAAATAGCGCCGGCTAACCGATAAGCTGAGAGCCTGGTTACAAACTCGCCGCCGTTTCTGTGCCATAGTTAGCGATGGGTTCTGACCAAAAGGAGGGCTTATGTTCCCAGAGTATCGTGATCTGATCTCCCGTCTGAAAACCGAAGACGTCCGATTTGCCACCCTGTTCCATGAGCATAACCAGCTGGATCATGAAATTAGAAGGGCTGAAAACAGACCCGGCGCGCTATTCAATGAGCAAATTAGTGCCATGAAGCGCGAAAAACTGAGGATCAAGGATGAGCTGTACCAGATCCTGCGCAGTGAAGAGGCGGTCAGTTGATCGTTACACCGCGGACATGAAAAAACCCGCCATAAGGCGGGTTTTTTGCATCGGTGAAACGGCAGCGATTAGTGCTGGCCTTTCACTTCTTTCAGACCGTTAAACGGTGCAGCCGCGCCCAGCGCTTCTTCGATACGGATCAGCTGGTTGTACTTGGCTACACGGTCAGAACGGCTCATAGAGCCGGTCTTGATCTGGCCTGCCGCGGTACCTACCGCCAGGTCGGCGATGGTGGCATCTTCGGTTTCGCCAGAACGGTGAGAGATGACAGCGGTGTAGCCAGCATCTTTCGCCATCTTGATCGCGGCCAGAGTCTCGGTCAGAGAACCGATCTGGTTGAACTTGATCAGGATGGAGTTAGCGATACCTTTCTCGATGCCTTCTTTCAGGATCTTGGTGTTGGTTACGAACAGATCGTCACCGACCAGTTGCAGCTTGTCGCCCATCACTTTGGTCTGGTAAGCGAAACCGTCCCAGTCAGACTCGTCCAGGCCGTCTTCGATAGAGACGATCGGGAACTCTTTGGTCAGACCTTCCAGGTAGTGAGTGAACTCGTTAGAGGTGAAAGATTTGCCTTCGCCTTTCAGTTCATACATGCCGGTTTCTTTGTTGTAGAACTCAGAAGCTGCACAGTCCATCGCCAGAGTAATGTCTTTACCCAGCACGTAACCCGCTTTCTCAACGGCTTCTTTGATAGCTGCCAGTGCCGCCGCGTTGGATTCCAGGTTCGGCGCATAGCCACCTTCGTCACCGACAGCGGTGTTCATACCTTTGGCTTTCAGAACTTTAGCCAGGTTGTGGAACACTTCAGAACCCATACGTACGGCTTCTTTCAGAGTCTTAGCGCCAACCGGCTGGATCATGAACTCCTGGATGTCGACATTGTTGTCGGCGTGCTCACCACCGTTGATGATGTTCATCATCGGCAGCGGCATGGAGTATTTGCCCGGAGTGCCGTTCAGTTCGGCAATGTGCGCGTACAGCGGCATACCTTTCGCGGCAGCGGCAGCTTTGGCGTTAGCCAGGGAAACCGCCAGGATGGCGTTAGCACCGAACTTAGATTTGTTGTCGGTACCGTCCAGCTCGATCATGATTTGGTCGATGTTAGCCTGGTCTTTCGCGTCTTTGCCGATGATGGCTTCAGCGATCGGGCCGTTGACGGCGGCAACCGCCTTCAGGACGCCTTTACCCAGGAAACGTGACTTGTCACCGTCGCGCAGTTCCAGTGCTTCGCGAGAACCGGTAGAAGCACCTGACGGCGCAGCAGCCATACCGACGAAACCGCCTTCCAGATGAACTTCGGCTTCTACAGTCGGGTTACCGCGGGAGTCGATGATTTCGCGACCGATGACTTTAACGATTTTGGACATTAGGTTTTCCTCGATACAAGTTAAACTAAAACTCCAGACGACAGACGCGGAACAAAAGTCCCGCGCCTGCCCATAATCACTTATTTCACCTGACGTTTCTGGTACTCCGCTGCCGCTTTAACAAAGCCGGAGAATAGCGGATGCCCATCACGCGGGGTGGAGGTGAACTCCGGGTGGAACTGCGAGGCGACGAACCACGGGTGGTTCGGCAGCTCGATGATCTCCACCAGGCTGTTGTCCGCAGAGCGGCCGGAAACACGCAGTCCCGCGGCTTCGATCGGCTTCAGCAGCATGTTGTTCACTTCGTAGCGATGGCGGTGACGTTCAACAATGCTCGGGGCACCGTACAACTGGCGCGCCAGCGTACCTTCCACCAGGTTGCACTGTTGACCGCCCAGGCGCATGGTGCCGCCCAGGTCACTCGCTTCGCTACGCACTTCAACGTTGCCTTCTTCGTCACGCCACTCGGTGATCAACGCCACGACCGGATACTTGCAGTCCGGCATGAACTCCGTTGAGTTGGCGCCTTCCATGCCCACGACGTTGCGAGCAAACTCCATCAGGGCGACCTGCATCCCCAGGCAAATGCCCAGATACGGAATATTGTTTTCACGCGCGTAACGTGCGGTGGCGATCTTTCCTTCGATACCACGGTAACCAAAGCCACCCGGTACTAGGATAGCATCCAGATCTTTCAGGATCTCGGTGCCTTTGGTTTCTACATCTTGCGAATCGATCAATTTGATGTTGACGCTAACACGATTTTTCAGACCACCGTGCTTCAACGCTTCGATCACCGACTTGTAAGCATCCGGCAGTTCGACATACTTACCGACCATCCCGATGGTAACTTCACCGGCCGGGTTGGCTTCTTCGAAGATCACCTGCTCCCACTCGGAGAGATCGGCCGCCGGGCAAGTCAGATTAAAGCGTTTGCAGATAAACTCATCCAACCCTTGTGATTTCAGCAGACCCGGGATCTTATAGATGGAATCCACATCCTTCAGGGAGATGACCGCCTTCTCCGGTACGTTACAGAACAGCGCGATCTTGGCGCGCTCGTTTGCCGGGATAGCACGGTCGGAACGGCAGATCAGCACGTCCGGCTGGATACCGATAGACAGCAACTCTTTCACCGAGTGCTGAGTCGGCTTGGTCTTCACCTCGCCAGCGGCCGCCATATAGGGCACCAGGGTCAGGTGCATAAACATGGTGTGTTCACGGCCAACATCAACCGCCAGCTGGCGAATAGCTTCCAGGAACGGCAGCGATTCGATGTCACCGACGGTGCCGCCGATTTCGACCAGTACCACGTCGTGGCCTTCGCCCCCTTCCAGGATGCGTTCTTTAATGGCATTCGTGATATGCGGGATCACCTGTACGGTGGCGCCCAGATAGTCACCGCGGCGCTCTTTGCGCAACACATCGGAGTAGATACGCCCGGTGGTGAAATTATTGCGGCGGGACATCTTGGTGCGGATGAAACGCTCGTAGTGACCCAGGTCCAGATCGGTTTCCGCGCCGTCTTCGGTAACGAAAACTTCCCCGTGCTGAATCGGACTCATGGTACCCGGATCGACGTTGATGTACGGGTCGAGCTTCATCATGGATACATTGAGGCCACGGGCTTCAAGAATGGCCGCCAGGGAGGCTGCGGCAATGCCTTTACCCAGAGAGGATACGACCCCGCCGGTCACAAAAATATAATTCGTTGTCATGCTGAACCTGAGAGTTAGGTTTAAAGACGATGGAAGAACCAGGACGGGACAGTAGTATACCCGAAGGTTTTATTTGCCACAAACGATCTGATCCTGCCTACGCCCTTTACTGCGTCCAAACACCGCCCGCAATAATCTTCTTTCACTTATTAAACAAAAAGATACAGAGAAAAAACCCCAAAAAATCCCATTAATGCCTATCAATTTATGTCAAACAGGCAAAATAAGGCGGAAAACTTGTCGAATCAGGCGCTCCACCCTACTGTTTTTCTTGCTGTTTTACCTGCTGCCACATCGCTTCCATCTCCGCGAGTGAGGCGTGTTCCAGGGTGTCTCCCCCCGCGATCACCGCCTGTTCTAACGCGCGAAAACGGCGTTCAAACTTGCGATTGGCCTGTTCCAGCACATTCTCCGCCCGACAACCGAGGTGGCGTGCCAGATTGACCGTGGCAAACAGCAGATCGCCGACCTCTTCGCTCAGCCGAGCCTCATCCACCACCGCCTGTTGCGCCTCATCCATCACCTCGTCGATCTCTTCGTACACCTTGTCCAGCACCGGCCCTAGGGTGTCCCAATCGAATCCCACCGAGGCGCAACGCCGCTGGATCTTATCGGCGCGCATCAGCGCCGGCAGTGCCAACGGGATATCATCCATCAGCGAGTCCATCGCCTTCTGCGCTCGCTCCTGTTGCTTACGCTGTTCCCAGCGGGCCACGGAAGCCTGAGCACTCTCGTCGTAGTCCGCGTCGAACACGTGAGGATGGCGGCGTTCCAACTTGTCACAGATGCCCTCGCATACCGCATCAAAGTCGAACAGCCCCTGTTCCTGGGCCATCTGCGCGTGAAACACGACTTGAAATAACAGGTCGCCTAGCTCTTCTTTCAGTCCATTGAAATCGTTGCGCTGAATCGTGTCAAGCACTTCATAAGTTTCTTCCAGCGTATAGGGGGCGATTGTGGCAAAAGTTTGACGTAGATCCCATGGACAGCCGCGCTGCGGGTCACGTAGCGTGCGCATAATGGTCAAAAGGCGTTGTAAAGCAGGGGTGGTCATCGCGGTCGTTTCACTCAGCAAACTGCCGCCATTGAGGCGGCGAGCAGCCCGGCACGGCAGTGCACGTCCCGGGCCAAGGGTATCGGGTCACACGGCGGTGCCGCGCCCGGCATTCAGCCGACGCGCGTCTAGCACGTCCGGCAGTTGATTCAGCTTGGCCAGCACCCGGCCCAACACTTGCAGATTATAGATCTCGATCTCCATATCGATGGTCGCCATCTGCTGCTTAGTGTCGCTGCGGCTAGCGACCCCCAACACATTGACCTTTTCGTTGGCCAAAATAGTGGTGATGTCGCGCAGCAGGCCGCTGCGATCATTCGCGGTCACACGCACCACCAGCGCATAGCCGCTGGAGTAGCTCTCCCCCCACACCGCGTCAATGATGCGCTCCGGCGCATGGCGACGCAATTCATCCAACTGGTCGCAGTCGGCGCGGTGGATAGAGATCCCTCGCCCTTGGGTGATAAAGCCGACGATCTCATCGCCGGGGATCGGCTGACAGCAACGGGCGATGTGGTGCATCAGGTTACCCACCCCTTCGACCACCACTCGGCCACTGCTCTTATCGCTGCGCGCGCTGGATTGCCCCTTCTGGGTCAGTTGTTTCAACGCCTCGCGATCCGCCTCCTCGGCACTGGGTTTGTTGATCTTGCCTTGGAGGAAGTTAACCATCTGGTTGAGACGAATATCGCCACCTCCGATGGCGGCCAGCACCTCATCCAGACTATGCACGTTGTAGCGCGGCAACAGTAACTTCTCCGCCTCTTTCAGGCTGATACCCAGACGCGCCAGTTCATCGTCCAAGATCTGACGCCCGGCCAGGATATTCTTATCGCGATCCAGCTTACGGAACCAGTTATGGATCTTGGCGCGTCCACGACTGGTGGTCACATAGCCCAAGTTAGGATTAAGCCAATCGCGACTCGGGTTAGGCTGCTTCTGGGTGATGATCTCCACCTGATCGCCCATCTGTAACTGGTAGGTAAAGGGGACGATGCGCCCGCCGATCTTGGCACCGATGCAACGGTGACCGACATCGCTGTGAATGTGGTAGGCGAAGTCGAGCGGCGTGGAGCCGGCAGGCAGATCGACCACATCCCCTTTGGGAGTAAACACATACACCCGATCGTCCAGCACTTGGCTGCGCACTTCATCGATCATCTCACCGGTGTCGGCCATCTCCTCTTGCCAGGCCAACAGCTTGCGCAGCCAGGCGATGCGATTCTCATAGCCAGCGCGTCCCCCTGCCTGTGGCCCCTCTTTGTACTTCCAGTGCGCCGCCACACCCAGCTCGGCATCTTCATGCATCTGGCGGGTACGGATCTGAATCTCCAGGGTCTTACCGTGCGGACCGAGTACTACCGTGTGGATCGACTGATAACCGTTGGGTTTGGGGTTTGCTACGTAGTCGTCGAACTCGCTGGGCAGATGACGATAGTGCGTGTGTACTATCCCCAGTGCCGCATAGCAATCTTGCAACCGTTCGACCACCACCCGTACCGCACGCACGTCGAACAGCTCATCGAAAGCCAGCGATTTCTTCTGCATCTTGCGCCAAATGCTATAGATATGCTTGGGGCGACCATAGATCTCCGCTTTGATGCCCTCTTTAGCCATCGCCTTACGCAGATCATGCACAAAATCATCGATAAACTGCTCACGATCGATGCGCCGCTCATGCAGCAGTTTGGCAATGCGTTTATACTCTTCCGGGTGCAAGTAACGGAAACAATAGTCCTCCAACTCCCACTTCAGTTGGCCGATACCTAAACGGTTAGCCAACGGCGCGTAGATGTTGAAGCTCTCCTTGGCCGCCAGCACACGCTCCTCCTCCGGCGCATCCTTCACCTCGCGCAAGTGGGCAATGCGCTCCGCCAACTTGATCACCACACAGCGGAAATCTTCCACGATGGCCAGCAGCATGCGGCGAATATTGTCTACCTGCTCCGATCCGGCCGCCCCGCTCTGGGTCGCCTTCAACTGGCGGATGGCATCCATCTCCCTCACCCCACGCACCAGATCGGCGATGGCGCCACCAAAGTCGTCGCGCACCTGCTGATCGTCGATCACGGCGCTATCCACCAGCGGGAACAACAGCGCGGCGCGCAGACTATCGTTATCCATGCTCAGGGTCGAGAGGATTTCGACCATCTCGACGCCGCGCCAGAGCAGCAACGGCGCTGCCGCATGACCGGCCGTTTTCTCCTGGCAATAGCGCCAGGTGGCGGTGAGACGCTCACACGACTCGGGGCTGGATATATTTAAGCTTGCCACCCACTGTTCGGGGACAAATTCACCAGCCGTATTCAAATGAGCGCTTCTTACCGCGACCATGGTACTCTCCCTCTGACTGCCTAACCGCTAATCCACTGTCTACTGCGCCGTAGACTCAAACAGCGCCATCGACTCCAAATGCCCCGTATGGGGAAACATATCCAACAGGCACAATCGTGTCAGCTGATAGCCTCCCTGTAACAACACCCGGCTATCCCGCGCCAGTGTGGCCGGGTTACAGGAGACATACACCACCCGACGCGGGGCCAAATGAACGATATGCTGCATCACACCGGGGGCTCCTGCGCGCGCCGGATCGAGCAGGACTTTATCGAATCCCTGCGCCGCCCAAGGCTGACGCGTCACATCCTCTTCCAGATTCTGATGGAAGAATTCTACATTACTCAGTCCATTGTGACGTGCATTATTCTGCGCACGCGCCACCAACTCGGGTACTCCCTCGACGCCCACCACCCATCGGGCCTGTCGTGCCAGCGGCAATGTGAAGTTCCCCATGCCACAGAAGAGATCTAACACGCACTCGTCGGCACGCACAGCAAGCCAATCGAGAGCGCGGGTGACCATCTGCTGATTGACCTGAGCGTTAACCTGGATGAAATCCTGTGGATCGAATTCCAGGCGCATCCCCGCCACCTGATAATAGGGGGCCTCACCGAGCAGGCGGTGCGGCGCTCCCTGACCGTCGCTCAGATAGAGCGCCAAACCGTGCTGCCGAGCGAACGCCAGCAGCGCCGCCTGATCCGCGGCGTGCAGCGGATCGAGATGGCGCAACACCATTAGCGGCCCATTATCCGCCAACACCAGCTCTAGGTGTCCAAGGCGACGACGGGCGCGTAACGCCGATAGACAGTCACCCAACGGCAACAACAGCGCCTCCAACGGCGGGGCTAACACCGGACAGGCGCGTAGCGCCACCAATGCGTTAGACGCCGCTTGGCGGAAACCCAATACGACCCGCTGGCGCTTGGCGTCAAATTGCAAGCCGAAACGGGCGCGCCGCCGGTAACCATAGGGCTCCGCGGCGATCAACGCCGACGGCGTGATGCTGACTCCCGCCTCACGCGCCATCAGGCGCTGCAACATCTGCGATTTGCTCTGCTGTTGTAGCGCGATCGACGCATGTTGCTGCTGACATCCGCCGCAGACGCCGGTGTGCGGGCAGCGTGCAGCTACCCGCTGTGGGCTCTGGCTGAGCAGCCGCTTAACGTGCCCGCGGGCAAACTGGCGCTTATCCTCCGTCAGGATCACCTCGGCCTGTTCTCCGGGTAGCAGACCGTTAATAAACAGCGTCTTGCCCTGATCGCGCGCCACCCCTTGACCGAAGGCATCCAGATCGTCGGCGGTCACAATCAGGGTTTTACGGGTCGCGGTACGGCGCCCCGGTGTGTAAAATTGAGCCATGTCGATTGCTTATCTGTGCGGTGGGTTAAGCTAGGGCTTAACCGAATCTGTGTTGACCGCCAATTCTCCCACATCGGAACGCCATGACCAAATATAGCCTGCGGGCGCGCATGATGATCCTGACGCTAGCCCCGACGCTACTGATCGGGTTGCTGCTCAGCACCTTCTTCGTCGTGCACCGCTATAACGAACTCCAGGATCAACTGGTCGATGCCGGTGCCAGTATCATCGAACCACTGGCCGTCGCTAGCGAATATGGGATGACCGCGCGCAACCGCGAGGCAGTTCGTCAGTTAATCGGCCTGTTGCATCGTCGCCACTCCGACATCGTGCGCGCCATCGCCGTCTTCGACGGCCAGAACCGACTGTTTGTCACCTCAAACTACCACCATAACTATGCACCGTTGCAACTACCAGAGAATAGCCCACCGCCAACGGATCTGATGCTCAGCAAGCATGGTGATGCGTTAATCCTGCGCACCCCGATCATCTCGGAGCGCAACCAGGCCCAAACGCCTAACGGTGCCGACAGCTCGCTGGGCTACATCGCCATCGAGTTAGATCTACGCTCGGTGCGGTTACAACAATACAAAGAGGTGTTCATCGCCACCCTGCTGCTACTGATCAGCATGTGCATCGCGCTGTTGTTCTCTTACCGTCTGATGCGCGATGTCACCGGGCCGATCCGTAACATGGTCAACACCGTCGACCGCATCCGGCGTGGCCAGCTCGACAGCCGTGTCGAGGGGCATATGCTGGGCGAGTTGGACATGCTGAAAAACGGCATTAACTCGATGGCCATGTCGCTTACCGCCTATCATGAGGAGATGCAGCAGAATATCGACCAGGCCACCTCTGATCTGCGCGAAACCCTTGAGCAGATGGAGATCCAGAATGTCGAACTGGATCTGGCCAAAAAACGCGCCCAAGAAGCGGCGCGCATCAAGTCCGAATTCTTGGCGAACATGTCTCATGAACTGCGCACCCCACTCAACGGGGTGATCGGCTTTACCCGCCAGGTGCTGAAGACCCCTCTCAGCGCAACCCAGATAGATTACCTGCATACCATTGAACGTTCGGCAAACAACCTGCTCAGTATCATCAACGACGTACTGGACTTTTCCAAACTGGAGGCGGGCAAACTGGTGCTGGAGCATATCCCCTTCATGTTGCGCGAGACCATCGACGAGGTGGCGACCTTATTGGCCCCCAGCGCCCACGACAAGGGGCTGGAGCTAACGCTGAACGTTCGTAATGACGTGCCGGAGCATGTCTTGGGCGACCCGATGCGCCTACAGCAAGTACTAACTAACCTGCTAGGCAACGCGATCAAATTTACCGAGAAGGGTAATATCGACATCCGTATCGAACAACGCAGCCTAAGCGCCCAAACCGTGGAGCTGGAGGTGCAGGTGCATGATACGGGCATCGGGATCTCCGAGCGCCAACAGTCGCAGCTGTTCCAAGCCTTCCGTCAAGCGGATGCCAGCATCACCCGCCGCCATGGCGGTACCGGCCTGGGACTGGTGATCACCCAGAAACTGATCAACGAGATGGGCGGTGATATCGCCTTCCACAGTCAACCGCACAAGGGGTCGACCTTCTGGTTCCACATCAGCCTGGAGCTCAATCATAACGCGCCGCCAGCCTCGCTGCCGCTGGAACGGCTCAGCGGTCAAACGCTGCTGTATATCGAAAGTAACCCCGTTGCCGCGCAGTGTACCCTCGACATATTGAAAGCCACGCCACTGGAGGTCACCTACTGTCCCCAGTTTGCCCAGGTGATCCCAGACAGCCACTACGACATCCTGCTGTTCGGTCTAGCGGTCCAGACCCCCCTTGGCTCGGAGCACATGCAAGAAAAGTTGAACCGTGCGCTGCGTCTGGCCGACCGGGTGATCCTGGCGTTACCCAGCCATACGCTGCACGACAGCGACACCCTGAAGGCGCGCGGCATCCGTCGCTGCCTGTTCAAACCGCTCTCCAGTAGCCGCCTGCTGCCCGCGCTACTGGATAACGCCCTGCCGCCACGCTCGCCGCAAGTGGTCTCGACGCAGGGTGCCCGACTCCCCCTAACGGTCATGGCGGTGGATGACAATCCGGCCAACCTGAAGTTGATCGGGGCTCTACTTGACGAACAGGTGCAACATACGCTGCTGTGCCACAGTGGGGAGGAGGCGCTGCTCACCGCGCGCGACCGTCACGTGGACATCATCCTGATGGATATCCAAATGCCGGAGATGGACGGCATTCGCACCACTGAGCGGCTACGCCAACAACCGCTCCATACCCATACGCCGATCATCGCCGTCACCGCACATGCGTTAAATGGCGAACGTGAGCGTTTACTCCGCGCTGGGATGGATGACTATCTGGCGAAACCGATCGACGAGAACCGTCTGCGCCAACTGCTCACTCGCTACAGCGCAGAGGAGCAACCCGCTACCCCAACGAGTGCGCCCGCACCGACGGTAAGCGACCTCTCCTTCGACTGGCCGTTGGCGCTGCGCCAGGCGGCGAATAAAGCCGATCTGGCTCGCGACATGCTGCAAATGCTGATCGCGTTTCTGCCGCAGGTGCATGAGCGCATCGAACGCCAACTGGCGGGCGAGGCGGAGACGACAGAGGGTGAACTGTGTGCCCTAATCCACAAGCTACACGGCAGCAGTAGTTACAGCGGAGTGCCTCGCCTGCGGCGGCTGTGCCACTACCTGGAGCAACAACTGCGCGATGGCGTCGCGGCCAGCGATCTGGAGCCGGAGTGGTTAGAGTTGCTGGATGAGATCGATAATGTCATCCGGACCGCCCAGCCTTATCTGAGCACCGGCACCCCGACGGCAAGCGGAGCCAAAGAAACATCACGCTGAGACCGAGCGCCGCCACAGGTGGCGCTCGGATTGAACGGCAGGGCTACGCCCCTTCGGCGATCACCGTGGCGCAGGCATAGCGACGCTCATCGGCCAGCGAGACATGCAGCGTACTGATACCCATCTCGGCCGCCAGTTCGGCGGCCCGTCCATGCAGTACCAGCCCCGGCTTGCCTAACGTATCGTTGACCACCTCAAACTGGGCGAAGGCCAGTCCCTGACGGATCCCGGTGCCCAAGGCCTTCGCCGCCGCCTCTTTAACGGCGAAGCGTTTGGCCAAATAGCGTACACGCTGCGCATGCGTCTGGTACTGTTGCCATTCCGCCGGCGCGAGAATACGCCGCGCCAGTTGGTCGCCGCTGCGCTCCACCACCGCCGCGATACGGGCGATCTCGACGATGTCGGTGCCCAGTCCCCGTAACGCCATCAGCGACGCGCCTCCAGCAACAGCTGTTTCATGTCACTGACCGCTGTGCTCAATCCAGCGAACACCGCACGACCGATGATGCTGTGGCCGATGTTCAGCTCATGCATCTCCGGCAGGGCGGCGATCGCCTGGACATTGTGGTAAGTCAGGCCGTGACCGGCGTTAACCTTCAGTCCGCGTTCGGCGGCGAAACGTGCCGCCACGGCGATGCGCGTCAACTCCGCCGCCTGGGCCAGCTCATTCGCGGCATCGGCATAGGCACCGGTGTGGATCTCAATATACGGTGCGCCAACGGCGACCGCCGCCTCGATTTGGCGTTCATCGGGATCGATAAACAGCGAAACCTGAATCCCCGCCGCGCTCAAGCGCGCGACCGCCGCCGTCATCTTGTCACGTTGACCGGCGACATCGAGCCCCCCTTCGGTGGTCACCTCCTGGCGTTTCTCTGGTACCAGGCAACAAAAGTGCGGACGCAGCTCACAGGCGATGTCGAGCATCTCATCGGTCACCGCCATCTCCAGGTTCATGCGTGTCTGGATGGTCTGACGCAGCAGACGCACGTCACGATCGGTGATATGGCGCCGATCCTCTCGCAGATGGACAGTGATGCCATCGGCGCCGGCCTGCTCGGCAACGAAAGCCGCTTGTAACGGATCGGGGTAGTGTGTCCCGCGCGCATTGCGCAGCGTAGCGATGTGATCAATGTTAACGCCCAGCAGAATATCGGCCATGACAGCTCCTCAAGGATGATCGGTCGGGATAACCCGGTTATCAGACACCATATTACCCGCCCACCGACGGCAGACAAGCGGCGGCAGGGTATCTGACTAGTCTACCCTCGACGAGTCCGCGGCGCGTGGGACAGCCGGCAGGCAAACAGGGGGACAGTGTGCTCGATTCAGGTCGATGGCATGACCGGCGGACGGCGCGGCACGAATTGGCGGAACAGCTCACGGCTCTTTAACGGCTTACCGCCCAGATAGGGCTTCAGCGCCAGACGAGTAAAGCGCTTAGCGGCACGCAGGGTAGCGACATTGGGGAATTCGCGACTGGCGAGCGCCTTAAGATCACGCCCGGTAAAGCTTTGCTGATCCACCACCAGGCTAGCGATAAAGCCCTTCTCTTCACGGTAGCGGTAGGTCATGCTATCGACCACCGGCTCGCCACTGCCAGCGCAGTGCAGGAAGTCGATGCCATAGCCCAACTGGGCCAATAGCGCCAACTCGAAACGGCGCAACACCGGCTCCGGTGAACCATTATGCCCGGCCAGTTGTTGGATGCAATGCAGGTAATCGAAGAACAGGGCGCTGTAGCAGGTCTCCTGCTCCAGCACCCGCGCCAGCAGTTCGTTGACATACAACCCGCTGTAGAGGGTGATGCCGCTGAGTGGCAGCGCCAGCGAAACCGCCTCGGCGCTGCGCAGGGTCTTCACTTCCCCCTTTCCCCCCCAGCGCATCAACAAGGGAGTAAAGGGTTGCAACGCCCCTTTCAGTTGGGAACGCCGGCTGCGCGCGCCCTTAGCCAACAGCCGCACCCGCCCCTGCCCCTCGGTGAAGGTGTCCAGCATCAAGCTGGTTTCACTGTAGGGCCGTGCGTGCAGCACGAAGGCGCGTTGCCAGCCGTCTATCATGATGAGACTTACAGATCGTCGACGTAACCCAGGCTGCGCAGCGCACGCTCGTCGTCCGCCCAGCCGGATTTCACCTTCACCCACAGTTCAAGATGCACCTTAGCGTCGAACATGGCCTCCATATCCTGGCGGGCTTCGATGCCGATGGTTTTAATCTTGCTACCCTTATTGCCGATCACCATTTTCTTCTGACCGTCGCGTTCGACCAGGATCAGGCCGTGAATGTCGTAACCGCCACGCTCGTTGGTCGCGAAGCGTTCGATCTCCACGGTAACCGAATAGGGCAACTCCTCGCCGAGGAAACGCATCAGCTTCTCACGGATGATCTCCGAGGCCATAAAGCGCTGGGAACGATCGGTAATATACTCTTCCGGAAAGTGATGTTCCGCCTGCGGCAGGTGCTGACGCACGATGCGCGCGATGGCATCGACATTGGTCCCCTTCTCCGCCGAGATCGGCACAACATCCAAGAAGTTCATCTGCTGACTGAGGAACTGAATATGCGGTAACAACGCGGTCTTATCGGCCACGTTATCTACCTTGTTGATTGCCAGAATCACCGGACACTTCAGATCGCGCAGCTTATTGAGCACCATCTCGTCATCCGGCGTCCAATGAGTGCCCTCAACAACGAAGATCACCAGCTCGACATCGCCGATAGAGCTGCTGGCCGCACGGTTCATCAGACGGTTGATCGCCCGCTTCTCCTCGATGTGCAGCCCCGGCGTATCCACATAGATAGCCTGGTAGGCCCCCTCCGTGTGGATGCCCATGATGCGGTGACGGGTGGTCTGCGGCTTACGCGAGGTGATGGAGATCTTTTGCCCCAACAACTGGTTCAACAGCGTTGACTTACCGACATTAGGACGGCCAACGATGGCAATGAAGCCGCAGTAGTTTTTTTCTTCGCTCATTCAAGCTCCAACTGTTTTAACGCCTGCTCGGCGGCGGCCTGCTCGGCCTTACGCCGGCTGGAGCCGACGCCGACTACCGGCGCGGACAGCCCGCTGACCTGGCAGTGAATAGTAAATTCCTGATCATGCGCCTCGCCGCGCACCTGCACTACCAGGTAGGAAGGCAGCGGCAGGTGACGCCCCTGCAAGAACTCCTGTAAGCGCGTCTTGGGATCTTTCTGCTTGTCTCCCGGGCTGATCTCCTCCAAACGGGAGTGATACCAGGCGAGGATCAGGCGTTCAATGGTCTGGATGTCGCTATCGAGGAAGATGCCGCCGATCAGCGCCTCAACCGTATCCGCCAGGATCGACTCGCGGCGGAAACCGCCACTCTTTAGCTCGCCCGGCCCCAGGCGCAGACACTCGCCCAGATCGAACTCGCGCGCCATCTCCGCCAAGGTATTGCCGCGCACCAGCGTGGCGCGCATGCGACTCATGTCGCCCTCATCCACACGCGGGAAGCGGTGATACAGGGCGTTGGCGATGACGAAACTCAGAATCGAGTCGCCCAAAAACTCAAGCCGTTCATTATGTTTGCTGCTAGCGCTGCGGTGAGTCAGCGCCTGCATCAGCAGATCCTGTTGTCTAAAAGTGTAGCCCAGCTTGCGTTGCAGCCGGTTAATTACGATGGGGTTCATGAGATACCAATAAATTCAGAATGCGTCAAAAACCGCAGCATACGGAACAGGCCTGCCTTGCCATTAGCCAATCCAAAGCTGTTTCGTTTGCAGTGGCCCCCTTAAGGGGGGCCAAACATGTCACGCGGAATATTCTACAACGACTGAAGGGAGAATGCTGCGTAAATAGGGGGGTTATTTAATGAATTCCCCCGATCCGCTCCAAGCGTACGCCGGTCGGCCACTGACCTTCCTGCTTCTTGAAGCTCATCCAGATGGCCGTCGCCTTGCCGACCAGGTTCTTCTCTGGCACAAACCCCCAGTAACGGCTATCCGCGCTATTGTCGCGGTTATCGCCCATCATGAAGTAGTGACCCGGTGGGACGATCCAAGTCCCCAGCGGCTGACCCGGTTGACGGTAGTAACGGGAAACCATGTCCTGCGCCTGCGGTACGGTCAGGATACTGTGGGTCACCGTGCCCAGCGTCTCCTGACGCTGATCCATGCGATAACCGTTCGGCACGCTTGCATCGATCGGATACTGATAAAAACCGCTGCTCGGCTCGTTGCTGCTCATCTGGTTAAAGGTCTGCACCCACTCACTCGGGCGCAACGGGCTATAGGTGATCGGCAGTAGGCGCTCACACTTCTCGCCCTGTTGACAAGATGGGTAGACCGTCAACTCCTTGCTATAGGGATCGTACACCACCTTGTCACCCGGTAGGCCGATGGCGCGCTTGATGTAATCCAGACGCGGATCGAGCGGATACTTAAACACCACGATATCACCGCGCTTGGGATGACCCGTCGGGATCAGCGTCGTCTGTGTTACCGGGTCCTTCAGACCGTAAGCGAATTTCTCCACCAGGATGAAATCGCCGATCAGCAAGGTCGGCATCATCGATCCCGAGGGGATCTGAAAGGGTTCATAAATAAAGGAACGGATCACCAACACCAGCGCCAACACCGGGAACACCGAGACGCAGGTTTCGATCCAGCCCGGCGCCTTGGTCGCCAGACGGGCATTTTCCGCATCCAGCCCCTGTGCGGTCTGGCTATTGATCGCCGCCAACTTGGCGCGCCGCGCCGGTGCCAGTTTGAAACGGTCGATACACCACACGATACCGGTTACCAGTGTGGCGATAACCAGGATCAAGGCAAACATATTTGCCATGTCCATCACTCCTTACAATCAATACCTAACATTGCTCAAGCAGGCAGAAACACAACGGGCGCGGAATCGACCGCGCCCGTTGTGTCGCTGTTAATCCTTGCCGACGTGCAGAATGGCCAGGAACGCTTCCTGCGGCAGCTCGACGTTACCGATCTGCTTCATGCGTTTCTTACCTTCTTTCTGTTTTTGCAGCAATTTCTTCTTACGGCTAACGTCGCCGCCGTAACACTTGGCCAAGACGTTCTTACGCAGCTGTTTCACGGTCGAGCGGGCGATAATCTGGGTGCCGATCGCCGCCTGGATGGCGATGTCGAACTGCTGACGCGGGATCAGCTCTTTCATTTTCTCCACCAGCTCACGACCACGGGTATGCGAGTTCGCTCGGTGGGTGATCAGCGCCAAGGCATCCACCCGCTCACCGTTCACCATCACGTCGACCCGCACCATGTCGGAGGCCTGGAAGCGCTTGAAGCTATAATCCAGCGAGGCGTAACCGCGCGAGGTGGACTTCAGACGGTCGAAGAAGTCCAACACCACTTCGGCCATCGGAATATCATAGGTCAGCGCCACCTGATTACCGTGGTAGACCATGTTGGTCTGCACACCACGCTTCTCGACACACAGGGTGATCACGTTACCCAGAAACTCCTGCGGCAATAGCATGTGACACTCGGCGATCGGCTCGCGCAACTCTTGAATGTTGTTCACCGCCGGGAGTTTTGAGGGGCTATCGACGTAGATCACCTCTTTACGGGTAGTCTCCACCTCATACACCACTGTCGGCGCAGTGGTGATCAGATCCAGATCGTACTCACGCTCCAAACGCTCCTGGATGATCTCCATGTGCAGCAAGCCAAGGAAGCCGCAGCGGAAACCGAAGCCCAACGCCGTGGAGGTCTCCGGTTCATAGAACAGGGAGGCATCGTTCAGGCTCAACTTGCCCAACGCGTCGCGGAAAGCATCGTAGTCATCGGAGCTCACCGGGAACAGGCCGGCATAAACCTGCGGTTTTACCTTCTTGAAGCCCGGCAACGCCGCATCGGCGGGATTGCGCGCCAGGGTCAAGGTATCGCCCACCGGAGCACCGTGAATGTCCTTGATGGCACACACCAGCCAACCGACCTCGCCGCAGTTCAATACGTCGCGGTCGAGCTGTTTCGGGGTGAAGATCCCCAGGCGATCGGCGTTATAGGTCTGCCCGGTGGTCATCACTTTGATCTTATCGCCCTTACGCAGGCTACCGTTCTTGATACGGATCAGTGATACCACGCCCAGGTAGTTGTCGAACCAAGAGTCGATGATCAGCGCCTGCAACGGCGCTTCCGGGTCGCCTTCCGGCGGCGGAATGTCGCGTACCAACCGCTCTAATACGTCCCCCACGCCCACGCCCGTCTTCGCCGAGCAGCGTACCGCATCGGTGGCATCGATGCCGACGATATCTTCGATCTCCTGAGAGACCCGATCCGGATCGGCAGCAGGTAGGTCAATCTTGTTCAGTACCGGCACCACCTCAAGGTCCATTTCGATGGCGGTATAGCAGTTGGCCAGCGTCTGCGCCTCGACCCCTTGTCCGGCATCCACCACCAGCAGCGCCCCTTCACAGGCGGCCAGCGAGCGAGAGACCTCATAAGAGAAGTCCACGTGCCCCGGCGTGTCGATAAAGTTCAACTGATACACCTGACCATCCTGCGCTTTATAGTCAAGCGTGACGCTCTGCGCCTTGATGGTGATGCCGCGCTCGCGCTCCAGATCCATGGAGTCCAACACCTGAGCCTCCATTTCGCGGTCGGACAAACCGCCGCAAAGTTGGATGATACGGTCAGACAGCGTCGACTTACCGTGGTCAATGTGCGCGATAATGGAGAAATTACGTATGTTCTTCATTATTAATATATTTGCCTGATGATTTCTGAATTACTCGCCTAAGGACACGCGGACGGGCTCAAAGCGATGATTTTGGGTTTGTGGCGCCAGGCGCCGAATCGCTGCATTTTACACAGCCCCTCGGTCAAAACCTAGCGCTCTTCACTCGCGCGTGGATGGATCCGTTACGCTGCGCAACTGGCTGGACGGCAAGGCGACTTGTAGCAGCACCGGTTGATAGTCGACGCCCCGCGCCATGCGGCGCGCTTGACGACGCGCCAGCACAAAACCCGCCACAGCGCCCAATAGGGCAGCCAACGCGCTGGCGCCATCCGATCCCAGCCACAACTGCCCCATGACGGCACCGCCCAGCAAGCCAACCAATGGGGTGAGATAGACCACCAGCGCCGATCGCAGCACGCTCGCTTCCCGCAGGCCAATCTCGACTCGTTGCCCAACTTGCAGGGGTTGTGACACTGCCAGGCGTAGCTGATGGCGCGTCTGCGGCCCCAGCTCGGCCAAGGCTGCCGTGCCGCATCCCTGACGTGCTCGGCAACCGTTGCAGCCAGCATGCGCCTCACACTGCAATAGCGCCTCGCCATGCTGCCAACGGATCACCGTCGCCCATTCCCGCATCATGTGCGCATCACCGCGTGAAGCGGACGGCACTAGCCACCCGCTTGGCCGTCATCGGCGGCAACTCACCGACGATGCTGATTTCGACGTTGTTACGCACCTCGGTATGGATGGTTCGCCGCCCCTGGCGCAGGTATTGGTTATCACTGCTACCGTCACGGGCAGGACTGACATTGACCGAGAAACTGAACAGACCATCACTATAGAGGCGAGATTCGACCGGCTCGGCCAACGAAGGCAAGGTCCGCCGGCTACGTGAGATCTCTTTGAAACCGTCCGGCAGCCAAGCGGCACGCCAGTTAAAGCTGACGCTGTCGTTCGGCGGCAGACGCAACAGCGGCGGCAGCGTCAGGCGCGAGAAGCTGCGCATCTCATCGGCGACCTGCTGGCCGATATCGAAGGCAATGACGCGGAACTGCTCCAGGGTTTCACCGTCACGATCCAACAGATCGACCCGCAGCGGCAGCTTGGAGTCCTCATCGATCCACACGATATAACTGAAGCGCATGCCATCGCGCGCCACCACGCGGATCACTTCGCAGGGGCGATCGGCCACTCGGGTGCGGCCCACGGAGATGAAGTTATAGTAAGGCGCGAGTTGTTTCACATCGGCGAAAATCACCGACGGCAAGGCGTCAACGATGTGATCGCCATTGAGGGTGAACGGCTCAAGACCGGGCTCGAAGTAGCTGACCTCATTGCCACGCAGCACCACCTCGCGACGCGGACCATCCATCTGCAACAGTTGCGCCAGCGGCTGCTGATTTTCCAACGCATGGCGATAGCGCAACGACTCTACGCCCTGCTTAGTGATATTGATGAAGGCCAGTTCATAATCGAGTGAACGGCTGGCCTGGTTCATCTGCTGCAACAGCAGCCCCGGCGCAGTATCCTGGGCCAGGGCTGAGGAGGAGATGAACAGGCTGCCGGTCAACAGAGTCAGGGCAAACCAAAATTGCTTCATTACTGCTGTTGGGTTCCTAATGACAGCGTACCGGGCACCTGAATCGATGCTTGTGCATTGTTATCCTCGGCCTGCAACTGCTCGGCGTGAAGACGACGCTGCAACTCGTAATCCTGTAAGATAGCATTAATGCGCTTACGCTGCTGCTGGATCTGCTGCTGGGCGTTATTGCCCTCGTTCGGCACACCGAAGCTAACCGGCGATGCCTGACCACCTAACGGCAGAGTGTTGAATACCGGCGACTCCGGCTCGGCTACCCCCTCCTGCGGTGCATTGTAGTGCTGCACCCCGAGCAAAACCGCCAACGAAACGCCGGCGGCGATACCCATCTGTGAGAGCTGACCGACCCACGGGCGCACTTTATGCCAGAAAGGCATGCGTTGCCATTGGGCGGGTTGGGGTTGAGATTCAGGGATTGCATTGGGAACCAGACGCACCGGCTCCGCGTCCAACGCGGCGGCGATGCGATCGGTGATATCGATCTGTACCGTCTCGCCTACGTCGCCACGCAGCGTGTCACGAACCAGGTGATAGCGCTGCCAAGTCTGCTGCAACTCGGGATCCTTGACCAGCGAAGCAATCAGCTCGCTATCCAGCAATTCGCCATCCATGAGAGCCGAAAGTTTTTCTTTCTGCATGCCTTATACCCTTTGCTGTGACCGCATGACTAACGCTGAATCAGCGGCTGAACTTTACTGTCGATCGCTTCCCTCGCCCGGAAAATGCGTGAACGCACTGTACCCACCGGACAATCCATGATGGCGGCTATCTCTTCATAGCTCAGTCCATCCAGCTCCCTGAGCGTGATTGCCATGCGTAAGTCCTCTGGCAATGACTCAATGGTGCGAAAAACGATCTGCCTTAGCTCATCTGACAACATTAAGTTCTCAGGGTTCGAAATTTCTTTCAGCGCACTGGCACCGTCAAAATTTTCCGCCTCACCAGCATCCACATCGCTGGACGGCGGGCGACGCCCCTGAGCAACCAAATAATTCTTCGCCGTATTGACGGCGATACGATAGAGCCAGGTATAAAACGCGCTATCACCGCGGAAGGAATCCAGCGCGCGATAGGCTTTGATGAACGACTCCTGCGCCACATCCGGCACATCGCCCGATGGAACGTAACGGGATACCAGACTCGCCACCTTATTCTGGTAGCGCGCTACCAGCAGGTTAAACGCCTTCTTGTCCCCCTTCTGGACGCGTTCGACCAATACCTGATCCGTTAACTGCTCGCTCATCCGAGGTAATGTCTCCCCAAAACTGTCTCCACGTATGAAATAGATCGCCAGTCGTCAAAAAACTTGAGCAAGCATTTAGTTAGAGTCCATACGCACCCAAAAGTTCCCCGCCCATTCTTTTTCCATGCAGGCAGTCTGGCCACAGCGTCTCGCCCCGAGGCTCCATAGCCAATACCGGCCATAGGCTAACACGATTTTTCTCATTCGGCTGCACTCTGACAGACGCATCGCCAAAAATCAGACTGTGGTGTGAATAACGAGCAGAAAAAAACCGGGCGTCCATCTGGACGCCCGGCCTAGCCATGAAGATTAGCGCGTAATTTTTACGCAGCCTGCGGCGCACCCGCATCACGCGCGCCCGGTAGCATCAACGCCACCAACAACGCGAGCGCAGAAGGCAGTACCCAAGCCATACCATCGGCAGCCAACGGCATCGTACGCATCTGCCAGGCCAGCAGCTCACCCAACCAGCCGCTCTCGGCACCGGCGGCACGGGCACCATCCATCAAGCTGCACAACAGCGCCACCAACATCACCAAGCGATACCCCAACACCGGATTACGCAACCAACGGCGAACGAAGGTCAACACCACCAAGGCGATCGCCAGCGGATAGAGTGCCATCAATACGGGTACCGACAGCGCGATCAGGCGACTCAGACCAACGTTGGCCACCACCGCACAGATGAGGCTCAACAGCACCACCCACTGGCGATAGCTCAAACGCGTCAACGTCGAGAAATAATCGGAGCAGGCGCTCACCAGGCCAACCGCAGTGGTCAAACAGGCCAACAGCACCACCAGTGACAAAATCCACTGTCCTGGTTGACCAAACAGCGCCTGAACATAGGCTGCCAGCACTACCCCGCCATTACTCGCCCCGGCGGCGATAGTGGACGAGGTAGCCCCCAACCAGAACAGGGAGACGTAAACAAAGGCCAGACCGATAGCGGCGATCACCCCGGCGATGCTCAGATAACGGAAGCAGGCACGCGGTGAGGTCACGCCCTTGCCACGCAGCACGTCGACCAGCAACATGCCGAACATCAACGCGGCAAAGGTGTCCATTGTGTTGTAACCACCGATAAAGCCTTTGCTAAACGCCATCGTCTGATAGGCTTCGACCGGGGCGGCGATCTCACCCTGCGGGCGGAACAGCACGCCCAAGGCCAACACCACCAACAACAGGAATAGCATCGGTGTCAACAGCTTACCAACGCTGTCGATCAGCTTACCACGGCTCCAAGCCAAGGCCAGCGTTACCAGGAAGAACAACGCCGTCACGCCCATCTGCACGCCATCCAACGGCACTCCCGCCAGTTGGAACGCGCTTTCGCCTTGGCTACCGAGCAGCGGTTTGATCGCCATCTCAAAGGCCACCAGACCGGTACGCGGTGCTGCAAAGGCTGGGCCAATAATGATAAACAGAAGCACCGCGGCGAAGGTGCCAGTGCCTCGCGGCAAGTCGCGGGTCATCGCCGGCAAGCCACCGCCGGCGCTGGCGACGGCGATGATGGAAACCAGCGGTAGGCCAACAGCGGTCAACAGGAAGCCGCTCATGGCGTACAGCACGTTCTCACCGGCCATCTGGCCTTCTAATGGGGGAAAAATGATATTGCCGGCACCCAGGAAGAAGGCAAAGGTCATCAACCCTAATCCTAATGTATCCGCCATAGATAAACGTTGTTGCATATTCTGCCCTCTTATCTCTTTTACCCGCCGCATACGCCGCAGAAACGCACGGGGGTACCGCATCGAAACGCTGTCTGTCCAAAGGTAAATTCAGGTGTCTTGCTATCCAGCAGAGGTGCGTCGGGGATCACGCCCTGAATCCCTGCACTATCCCACCCACCGGGTGAGATAGCAGGCAGGATCATCGCTGCCCTAAGGGGCATATTGGAATAACGTGCTAACTAAAGCAACAGCACTAGAAGAAAAGGTAAAAATCTTTCGTGAGCGAGCGAAAAATACAGGAGTATTCACTGGTATTATCACGTATAACCAGTGTATCTGACTGAAAGGGGCCCGGAGTACGCCCCAGCAACAGCAAAGCACGGCGTACCGGTTTCTCCGCCCGATCACGTACCGCCGTATGGCGTAGCAGATACCAACCACAAGCCTGACCATAGCGGATCACGGCTTCGGCGGCATCACTCGGCAGCACCAACGCCAGTCGCCCCTGCGCCGAACTCAAAGCCGCGGCCTGCTGCAATAGCGTCTGATGATCGAGAGAATCGGTATAGCGCGCCGTCGCGCGGGCGGCGGTGCGGCAGGCGACGCCGGGAGAAAAGTAAGGCGGATTACTGACGATCAGATCGTAACGCTGCCGACTGGCAGCCGCGAACGCTTGCAGGGAAAGCGGGTGCATCGTCAGCCGATGTGGCCAGGGAGAAGCCAGGAAATTCTCCGCCCCTTGCCCCGCCGCCAGTGGCTCGATCTCCACCCCATCGATCTGCGCCATGCTGCGCTGGGCCATCATCAGGGCTAAAACCCCACTGCCACTGCCAATATCCAAGATATGGCGCTCGTCGCCCGTCAGCGGTAACCAGGCTCCGAGTAAAATGCTGTCGGTACCCACTTTCATTTCACAGCGATCGTGGGCGACAAAGAAACGTTTCAGGGTAAATCCATTACGCGGCAGGGGTTGGTCGGCTGACGTCAGACACGGCACAGCAGGCTCCTTGGAACGAGTTCGATCACCGGCATACCATACCTGCCCGGCTATAAAAAGGAAATGACCGCAACCCTAGCCTACACGGGCTGCGAACGGGGTATTCGCCTAACGGCCAATGACGATGCGCACGCGCCGCGTGCTTTAATGGGTGAAGATCGCCGCCAACCCGTCTATAATCTGCGCCCCAAGCAGAGGTAGACCATGACAGCAACCAATTTTTCCGAACTCGAACTCGACGAGCGCCTGCTCGACGCCCTGCGCGATAAAGGCTATGAGCGCCCTACCGCCATCCAGATCGCCGCCATCCCACCCGCCATGGACGGGAGGGACGTTTTGGGTTCTGCGCCGACGGGGACCGGCAAGACCGCCGCCTTCCTGCTGCCCGCATTACAGCACCTGCTCGACTTCCCACGTAAGAAATCCGGCCCGCCGCGTATCCTGATCTTAACGCCGACGCGCGAACTGGCCATGCAGGTGGCCGATCAGGCCCGGGAGCTCGCGCGTCATACCACGCTGGACATCACCACCATCACCGGTGGCGTCTCTTACATTAACCATGCCGAGATTTTTAGCACCAACCAAGATCTGGTGGTCGCCACCCCCGGCCGTCTGCTGCAATATATTAAAGAAGAGAACTTCGATTGCCGCTCGGTAGAGACCCTGATCCTGGATGAGGCCGATCGCATGCTCGACATGGGCTTCGCCAGCGACATCGAGACCGTCGCCGCCGAGACCCGTTGGCGCAAACAGACTCTGCTGTTCTCCGCCACTCTCGAGTCGGACGCGGTGCACGACTTCGCCGACCGTCTGCTCGACGATCCGGTCGACGTTAGCGCCGAACCGCCGCGCCGCGAGCGCAAGAAGATCCAACAGTGGTACTACCGTGCCGATAGCCTGAAGCATAAGACCGCTCTGCTGTGCCATCTGCTGCGCCAGCCAGACGTTACCAAGTCGGTGATCTTCGTACGCAAACGCGAGCGGGTCCATGAGCTGGTCACTTGGCTGCATCAAGCCGGCATTCAAGCCTGTTTCCTGGAGGGGGAGTTGGTACAGGCCAAGCGTAACGAAGCCATCAAACGCATGGTAGACGGGCGCGTCAAGGTGCTGGTCGCTACCGATGTAGCCGCGCGCGGCCTGGACATTCCTGACATCAGCCACGTGTTCAACTTCGATATGCCGCGCAGCGCCGATGTCTATCTGCACCGCATCGGCCGTACCGCGCGCGCCGGACGCAAGGGTACAGCCATCTCCCTGATCGAGGCGCACGACCAGTTGCTGCTCGGCAAGGTGAGCCGCTACCTACAAGAGCCGCTGAAATCGCGTGTCGTCGATGAGTTACGCCCCGAGACTAAGGCGCCTAGCCTGAAGAACAAGGGCAAGCCGTCGAAAAAAGTACAGGCCAAGCGCGCCCAGAAAAAGCTCGATGAGCAGAAGAAAAAGGGCAAGACCAAAGTACGCCATCGCGACAGTAAGAATGTGGGTAAGCGCCGTCAACCCAGTGCTAACCACCGGCCGGCGACAGACGGCGGCGAGCCGCGCGGCGAATAATCGCCCCCTCCCCGGCGCCCCAAGCGCGTGTCTAATGAAACAAGGAGCCCTTCGGCTCCTTGTTTCATCTCACGGCTCACCGTGGCTCACGCCGCCGTCAGCGAGCGCGGACACGGATAACACCGCTGGGGAAAACGTCGATGCAACGCCTCCCCCAGATGATCACCGGCGCCCTCTGGCGCAGCGACGCATACAATCAGCAACCAACGCCCGTTAGCGGGTTTGGCGATCGGAAAAAAAAATCGAGGAGCCCTTCGGCTCCTCGATTCGAGACGTCCCATCGCGCGGCTCACGCCGCCCCCCTTACAGGCTTTCGGTAAAGGTACGAGCGATAACGTCGCGCTGCTGTTCCGGAGTCAGCGAGTTGAAACGTACAGCATAACCGGATACACGGATAGTCAGCTGCGGATACTTCTCCGGATGCTTAACGGCATCTTCCAACGTTTCGCGACGCAGCACGTTCACGTTCAAGTGCTGACCACCTTCGACACGCACGGTCGGTGCAACGTCCAGTTCAACTTCACGGTATTCGAAGTTGCCCAGCTCGCTTTGCGCGACGATCTGATCGTCCGCGTAACCTGCCTTGGCACACAGGCAACGGGCTTCGCCCTTTTCCGTGTCCAACAGCCAGAATGAGTTCAGCAGATCGGCGTTGTCAGCTTTGGTGATCTGGATACCTTTAATCATGTGTTGCCTCCAATTGAGATAGAGCAAAAATCCACGAATTCGGTCATGGTTACGGCCAACCGCGGGCCATTTGGTAAAACCAATGTTGTCTTGATGTGTTATATACCAGTTAAAACAGTCGCATTCTTTGATCTAAATCAATTTTATTGGGTCTGTCATTTTTACCACTGAGGCAAATTTATGTTTTACATCAATTTAGAGAAAATTGCGCTCATTAAAAAAGAGTAAGGTTTTTCACCGGATTGACACGATACCGGCGCGCACGGATCAGAGAGAAGCGAGAAAGGGGGGCCGCGGCGGTTTCCCTGTTCGCAGCGACAAGGTAAGCTAACCCTAGCGCCGCGCCATGCCGCATGCTGGCAACCCATACGGCGGAAGAGCGTAGTAACAAATTGATAAGCTATGAATAAACGACAAAGGAAGCGCAGATGATCCCGTCACTCACCTGGCATGACGTAATCGGTGCCGAAAAAGAGCAACCCTATTTCCGCGACACCTTGGCCTTTGTCGCCGCCGAGCGGAAAAATGGTAAGACCATTTACCCACCGCAACAGGATGTGTTTAACGCTTTCCGTTTCACCGAGTTTAACCACGTCAAGGTAGTGATCCTCGGGCAAGACCCCTACCATGGCCCGAACCAGGCGCATGGCCTGTCGTTTTCGGTTCGCCCCGGTGTCGCGACGCCGCCCTCGTTGCAAAACATGTATAAAGAGCTCCAGAACGACATCCCTGGCTTCACTATCCCGCAGCACGGTTACCTGAAGAGCTGGGCGGATCAAGGGGTGTTGCTGCTCAACACCGTGCTGACCGTCGAGCGTGGTCAAGCACACTCCCACGCCCATCTCGGCTGGGAGCAATTTACCGACCGTGTCGTAGCGGCGCTGAATAGCCAACGCGAGGGCATCGTCTTCCTGTTGTGGGGGGCCCATGCGCAGAAAAAGGGGCGCATCATCGACAGCCAACGCCATCATATCCTGAAGGCACCACATCCCTCCCCGCTATCGGCTCATCGCGGCTTTCTCGGTTGCGGTCACTTCTCCGCCACCAACCGCCTACTCCAGGCACAGGGGCTGGCGCCTATCGATTGGCAACCGCAGTTGCCACAGGCAGACGAAGCGCAGGCATAAAAAAACCAGCCTAAGAGGCTGGTTAACTCATGCAGTGGCCCCGCGCACTGGGCGGGACCGGCGGGGCTTAGCCCTTGGAGACGGCAACCATGGCCGGGCGGATCAGACGGCCATTCAGCGTGTAGCCTTTCTGCATCACCATCATCACCTGATTCGGCGCATGCTCCTCCGACGGCAGCATGGTCATCGCTTGGTGGATTTCCGGGTTAAACGGTACGTTGACCTCGGCCACCTGCTCAACACCGAACTTACGCACCACGTCCAGCAGGGACTTCAGGGTCAGCTCCACGCCTTCGATCATCGATACCAGCTCACTATTGGACTTGTCGGCCACGTCTAACGCGCGCTCTAAGTTATCGATCACCGGCAGTAGTTCACTGGAGAACTTCTCCAGGGCGAACTTGTGCGCCTTCTCCACGTCCTGCTCGGCGCGGCGACGGATATTGTCCATCTCGGCGCGGGCGCGCAGCATGATGTCGCGTTCCTTATCACCCATGGCTTTCAGCTGAGCTTCCAGCTCGGCGATGCGGGCATCACGCGCATCCGGCTCAGCCTCGCAAGCCTGAGTCTCAGCCTGAAGCTCTGCATTGTCCACCTGTTCTGCGTTAGCCGGCTCTTGCGTCATGTTTTGTTGTTCACTGCTCATGGAATTCTCCGCGGTTTTTGGCATTTATCTCGCTACTTGGCTTATTATGGGGATGAAAGTTGGCGATTCAAGATAGCCAGGCATAATGGGCGTCATTCTGTCGTCTGCACCAGGAAAACCGGAACATGAACAAACGCTTTGAATCCATCGGGCTAGTCGGACATCCGCGCCACCCCGCCGCGCTGGCCACCCATGAGATGCTATTTCACTGGCTGGTGGGAAAAGGCTACTCGGTGATCGTGGAGCAGCAGATCGCCCGCGATTTAAAGCTACAGAATGCACAAACTGGCACCCTGGCCGACATCGGCCAGCAGGCCGATCTGGCGGTGGTGGTCGGTGGCGACGGCAACATGCTGGGGGCGGCGCGCATCCTGGCGCGCTACGACATCAACGTCATCGGCGTCAACCGCGGCAACCTGGGTTTCCTCACCGATCTCGATCCGGACAACGCCAAGCAACAACTTTCTAGTGTGCTGGAGGGGGAATACAACCACGAGCGCCGCTTCCTACTGGAAGTCCAAGTATGCCGCGAACAACAGATGCACCGGCGCAGCACCGCCATCAACGAGGTGGTTCTGCACCCCGGCAAAGTGGCACACATGATCGAGTTCGAGGTCTACATCAACGACACTTTCGCCTTTTCGCAACGCTCCGATGGGCTGATCATCTCCACCCCGACCGGCTCCACCGCTTACTCACTCTCCGCCGGCGGGCCGATCCTGGCTCCGACCCTGGATGCCATCGCCTTGGTGCCGATGTTCCCCCACACTCTCTCGGCACGCCCACTGGTGATCGATAGCGACAGTAAGATCCACCTACGCTTCTCCCACTTTAGCAGTGAGTTGGAGATCAGCTGCGACAGCCAGATCGCCCTGCCGATCCAGCACGGCGAAGAGGTGCTCATCCAACGCAGCCAATACCACCTCAACCTAATCCATCCTAAGAATTACAGCTACTTCAATACGCTGAGCAGCAAACTCGGCTGGTCGAAAAAGCTATTTTGACTCCATTGCCGCGCCACATCACGCGCGGCAAACAAAAATTTGCGTCGCTCACTTTACTGGATAAAAAACCAGTTTATACTGGTATTAAATACAGTAGTGTGATTCCGTACAGGGGAATAGCCATGCTGACGCAGCTCACCGTCTCCAACTTTGCCATCGTGCGTGAACTGGAAATCGACTTCCAGCGCGGGATGACCGCAATTACCGGGGAAACTGGCGCCGGTAAATCCATCGCCATCGACGCCCTCACCCTCTGCCTCGGCGGACGCAGCGAGGCCGCCATGGTGCGGATGAATATGCCCAGAGCCGACATTTGCGCCCGCTTCTCATTAGCGGATGCTCCCTCGGCACGAACCTGGTTAGAGGAGAATCAACTGGACGACAGCAACGAATGCCTGCTACGCCGAGTGATCAGCGCCGATGGCCGCTCACGTGGCTTTATCAACGGTACTGCGGTGCCCCTCTCCCAACTGCGCGATCTCGGCCAGTTGCTGATCCAGATCCACGGTCAGCACGCCCATCAGCTACTGCTCAAACCTGAACATCAACGCCATCTGTTGGACGCCTACGCTCAACAACATGCCTTACTGCAAGAGATGCGCGCGGCCTACCGCCAGTGGCACCATAGCGTACGGCTACTGGCTGACCACCGACGCCAGGTCAGCGAGCGTGAGGCGCGCCGCGAGCTGTTGCAATACCAGTTGAAAGAACTAAACGAATTTGCCCCACTACCCGGCGAATTCGAACAGATCGACGAGGAATACAAACGCCAGGCCAACAGCGGCCAATTGCTGAGCCTGAGCCAGCAGATCCTGGCGGCGCTCGCCGACGGCGAGGAGGGTAACGCCTTGAGCTTGTTACATAGCGCCCGCCACAGCCTGAACGAACTCGTCAGCTACGACGCACGCTTCACCCCGCTGCTGGAGATGCTGGAGGAAGCCGCCATCCAGATCGATGAGGCGAGTAACGAACTGCGCCACTATGGCGACGGCATCGAGATGGATCCCGCCCGCCTGCAACAGCTGGAGCAACGTCTGTCGCGCCAGATCGCCCTGGCGCGTAAGCATCAGGTGGCGCCGGAAACTTTGCCACACCTGCACCAACAGTTGCTGGACGAGCAGCAGGCGCTGGATCGTCAACAGGATGACGAGGCATTGCTGGAGGAGAACGTACGCCACTATCACCAGCAGGCCCTCAGCCTGGCGCAATCCCTGCACCAGCAACGCAACGCCTACGCTCAAGAACTGTGCAGTCAGATCAGCGCCCGCATGCAGGAGCTGTCGATGCCCCATGGCCGTTTCGCCATTGATGTCACTTTTACCCCGGATGCCCTAAGCGCCGAGGGAGCCGATCGCATCGAGTTTCGCGTCACCACCAACCCGGGCCAACCGCTGCAACCGCTGGGCAAGGTGGCTTCCGGCGGCGAACTGTCGCGCATCGCGTTGGCTATCCAGGTGATCACCGCGCAGAAGATGGATACCCCGGCGCTGATCTTCGATGAAGTCGACGTGGGGATCAGCGGCCCGACCGCCGCTATCGTCGGCCGTCTACTGCGCCAGCTCGGCGAGTCGACCCAGGTGATGTGCGTCACCCACCTACCTCAGGTGGCGGGCTGCGGGCATCAGCACTACTACGTCAGCAAGGAAACCGACGGCGCAGAGACGGAGACGCGCATGCAACCGTTGAACAAGAAAGCGCGCTTGCAAGAATTGGCGCGACTGCTGGGCGGCAGCGCGGTTACCCGCAACACCCTGGCTAACGCGCGCGAGCTACTGGCGGCCTAATCCGCGCCGGCAAAGGGAGCCCTCGTCGGCAAGGGGATGGCGTAGAATCAGGGAACCAACCCGCCGTGCCGTTGCCTACACTCCCGTCGGCGTGGTAATCTCGACGCCCAGAGAATCCTGCAGCGAGATGCAGGGTTGCGCCGCAGCTACCCTGGCTTCGTGTCCAAAAGGAATGAATGAACTATGCGTTGTAAAATGCTGACTGCCGCCGCCGTGGTTCTGGTAATGCTAACCGCCGGTTGTTCCACCGTGGAAAAAGTGGTGTATCGCCCCGACATCAACCAGGGCAACTATCTGACGGCAGCCGATGTTGCCAAAATCCACCGTGGCATGACGCAGCAGCAGGTCGCCTACACCCTGGGCACGCCGCTGTTGCAGGATCCGTTCGGCAGTAGCACCTGGTACTACGTCTTCCGCCAAGAGCCGAGCCATGAGGGCATTAGCCAACAGACCTTGACCCTGAGCTTCAACGGCAACGGTGTGTTGACCAACATCGACAACACCAAAAAACTACCGGATGCAGACAACGACTGATCGTTATCTGCACTGCTCTCGAGAAAGGCGCCGATGGCGCCTTTTTTACGCGCTAGTGGACGCGAACGCGCCGGATTACTTCTTGTTGGCGCGTTCGGCGCGCTGACGGCGCAGCTCGCGCGGATCGGCGATCAACGGACGGTAAATCTCCACCCGATCGCCGTCATGCAACGGATCGTTGAGCTTTACCGGGCGGCTAAAGATGCCTACCTTGTTCTTGTTCAGATCGATCTCGCTCCGCAGGTTCAACAACCCGGAACGCTCGATAGCCTGCTCGACACAACTGCCCTGCGGCAACGTCAAACGCTGTAAATACTGTTTTTCCGGCAGTGCGTACACCACCTCGATAGTCATCTCAGACACGGTAAACCTCTTTGGCCCGCAAGGTAAACGCCTGCACCATGCTGCCAGCCAACTCCTTAAACACCTTGCCGAAAGCCAGTTCGACCAACTTGTTGGTAAACTCAAATTCCAGATGCAATTCGACCTTACAGGCCTCCTCGCTCAACGGGGTAAAATGCCACTCCCCCATCAGGCGGCGGAAGGGCCCTTCCACCAGACGCATCTGGATGTTGCGATTGTCGGCCAGGGTATTGCAGGTAGTGAAGGTTTTACTGATGCCCGCCTTACAGACATCCACCGAGGCGGTCATGCTCTGCGGTGTACTCTCCAGAATGCGGCTACCGACGCAGCCCGGCAAGAAGTCCGGGTAGGCAGTCACATCATTGACCAACTGGTACATCTGCTGAGCGCTGAATGGCACCAGCGCGGAACGGCTAATCTGCGGCATATCGATTCCTGGACGACATAAACCCCAACATAATACCATTTATTGCTAGACAGAGAGAATTGGCTTACGCACACTGGATGCCGACCATAAATCTGCGGCCCGCCGCGGCGCAGGGTATTCAGACGCCGCGCGCAACAGTATAATGACGCTACTATGACCAAGAAAAAAGCACATAAACCGGGTTCGGCAACCATTGCCATGAACAAGCGCGCGCGCCACGAATACTTCATCGAAGATGAGTTCGAGGCCGGGCTGTCGCTGCAAGGCTGGGAGGTCAAATCCCTACGGGCCGGTAAGGCCAATATCAGCGAAAGTTATATCTTGCTGCAAAACGGCGAGGCATTCCTGTTCGGCGCCACGTTCACCCCACTGAGCGTCGCCTCCAGCCATGTGGTATGCGATCCGACGCGCACTCGCAAACTGCTGCTCAAAGAGCGCGAGCTGGCGAGCCTGTTCGGCAGCGCCAACCGCGACGGTTACACCATCGTTCCCCTGTCGTTGTACTGGAAGAACGCCTGGGCCAAGCTGAAGATCGGTGTGGCTAAGGGTAAGAAAGAACACGATAAACGCGATGACATCAAAGATCGCGAGTGGAAGCAGGACAAAGCAAGAATTATGAAACACGCCAACCGCTAAGGCTGGCACAACGGCGCTAAACTCTGGTATACTGCCGTTTACACACTTGGGCCTGATTCTGGATTCGACGGGATTTGCGAAACTCAAGGTGCATGCCGAGGGGCGGTTTGCCTCGTAAAAAGCCGCAAAAAAATAGTCGCAAACGACGAAAACTACGCACTCGCAGCTTAATAACCTGCGCAGAGCCCTCTCTCCCTAGCCTCCGCTCTTAGGACGGGGATCAAGAGAGGTCAAACCCAAAAGAGATCGCGTGGAGCTCCTGCCTGGGGGTGAAACGTTAAAACTAATCAGGCTAGTTTGTTAGTGGCGTGTCTGTCCGCAGCTGGCAAGCGAATGTAAAGACCAGACTAAGCATGTAGTACCGACAGCGTAGTAATTTCGGACGCGGGTTCAACTCCCGCCAGGTCCACCAAATTTGGAAAGTGAAAAGCCCGCCCGGCGCAAGTCTGGCGGGCTTTTTTGCGTCTGTCGTTTGTCTTCATCGGCAGAATCCGATGATTATTGGTATATGTTTAGGTATACGGCACGAGCGCGTCGATCGGTTTATCCCATATGCGCACGCGGTAATCACCGCGCCCTCACCCTCGCCAAAAATAAGAAAGTTTTCAGAAAGTCAGGCACGCCAACAGGCTTTCGCGCTTCGCAGCACTCCCCTGCATCGCTTATCCAAGCTCGGCGCGATTGATAACTTTTTGCGCCGATGATCAAGTAAATCATGTTGATTTTATGAGAGAATTTTCAATAACTGCCTCCTGAGGAGAGAAGCCTGCTTATGGCCGAGATCAACAAGAGCACACTCACGGAAAGTGACATCATCAGCAAATACCTGCTGCCCGCGATCAAAGCCGCAGGCTGGGACGACTTCACTCAGATTCGCCAAGAGGTGAAGCTGCGGGATGGGAAAGTGGTGGTACGCGGCCAGATGGCGGCGCGTAAGGCGGTTAAATCGGCCGATATCGTGCTCTATCACAAAATGGGCATACCGTTGGCGGTGATCGAGGCCAAGGCTAACAAATATCAGGTCAGCAAGGGAATGCAGCAGGGGCTTGACTATGCCCACCTGCTGGATGTGCCTTTCGTGTTTGCCAATAACGGCGATAGCTTCGTCTTTCATGACAAGACTAACCCCGCACAACTTGAATCCGAAATCGCGCTAAACGATTTTCCCAGCCCGGCTCAGCTCTGGGACAAGTTCTGCCATTGGAAAGGATATACCCCGGCGCAACTGCCCATCATCGGCCAAGATTACTATTCAGACGGTAGCGGCAAATCCCCCCGCTACTACCCGTTGCAGGCGATCAATAAGAGCATCGAGGCCATCTCTCAAGGTCAGCAGCGGGTTTTATTGGTCATGGCCACCGGCTAGAATTTACTATGCAAAGGTCGCTGGTGGAACAAGTAGTTCTATGAAGAACGTCTCTAGGAGCCAGATTCAAAATCTAGTTGTTGCACTTCCACCTAGATCTGAAGAACTAAAAATTATCGATAAAGTGAATGGACTGATGACTCTCTGCGACCAACTGAAATCCCGCCTGCAAACCAGTCAGCAGACCCAGCTTGCCTTGGCCGAGTCACTGGTGGAAGGGGCATTGGCTTAACTACCGCAAGGGCTTCCGCTGTGAAGCCCTTGCCTCTTTATATGCCGCCATTCACAGCAACCGCCGTTGCCAGCGAACGCCTGCAACTGCATCAGGATCGGTAAGCGGCTTTACCCGTTCAGCCTAGCGTTACCCTGCGCGCTTTACGTTTCGCATGCCTCCGGCAGACTCATGCTGCCATCAATGATCATCTCTCGACGTAAAGCGCGACATGGCACGCTCCCGGTGAGCGCTGACGATTACCGATTCGCCGCATTAGCGCTAATTTTACTCAATGCAAAGTAGACAAACGCGCCTAAGAATAGGCCAAAAACATACGATGAATCATACAGCCAAGCCAGAGCGTCTATATTTTTTGATAGCATTATCCCGCCCCAAACGCTCAGCAAGGCGATGACCGCATTTTTATTGACGCCCTGATACCTGCCGCTATCCACTTTGTAGAGATCCACCATGTCAATTTTGGTCTTATTCTCAATCCAGTAGGAGACCAGATAGATCCCGGTAATCGGCCCCAGTAGCGCACCCAACATACCAAGAACCACAAAAATAAGATTATCGGGGTCCGCCAACACCTTCCAAGGCATGCCAAAAACGGAAAGCAAGGCCACCAGCACCACCGCATATGAGTATTTAAATCCTGTTATCTTGCTTGATATTAATGTATTAAAGACATTCGAAGGTGGTATTAAGTTCGCCGGTACATTAGTAGTAAGCGTAGCCAGTAAAATAAATGCTGAAGTGATGATAACCAAGGAGGGGCTTTCAAATCTTGATATTAAAACAACCGGGTCCCAAATTATTTCGTTAAAGGCAATGGAAGAGCCGGCAGTCATGGCTACGCCGACAAACACGATATAAGCGGTAGCTAACGGTGCAAAAATTATTTGTCCTAAGAACTGAGAGCGTTGATCTTTAGCATTCTTGGTAAAGTCTGACATATTAAGAGCGATGGTGCTGTCAAAAGCAATAAATGATGATAGCGCGGGAAAGAAGATAAGCCAAAAGTTTTCTAGATCCTCCTTCCCAGAGACGGCCGGTTGAGATAAAAGCGCACTCACACTCCAACCTGACACCGATAGCGCCCAAAGAATAACCAGCAAAGAAAGAAAAATCAAAATCATTGCTGACTTATCAGCCAGCCATTTAACCCCGGCGTTTTCATTAAACGCCACGATAATATTGAGCAGTACAAATAAAAAGAAAGACAGAAACGCTGAAATAAAGCCTAGCGAGGAATACGCAGGGAAAAAGATAGAAATAATGTTAGTGATAGCTTGACCGCCAATCCACGCCGTCACACCAAACCAAAAACAGCCCAAAACAGCCCTAACGAATGTAGGGATGATACTTCCTTTTATGCCAAATACTGCCCGGGATAACAGAGGGAAATTAATACCATACTTAGCCCCCGGATACCCAAGCAAAACAGCGGGGATCATCACGATTGTATGCCCCAATACCACGGTAAACAGCGCCTGCGACCATGACATACCGACCTGTATAATCCCCGTTCCCAGCATCAATGCTGGAATTGATACCATTATCCCTATCCACAGCGAGGCAAAACTCCCGATGCCCCATGTTCGCTTAACAACGGGCTTGGTGTATTCATTATAAATATTTTTACATCCTAATAACTCCGAAGGAAGGCTTGCCATGATTCCACTCTTCACCATTATTTATAGTGTGTTCTATATCAGGAAAGCCATTACATCCAATTACTGTGCCAAATATTATCTATCTGTAAATAACATTGTGTTATAGTTGATGCGTGTGATAGTCATCTCAAATATAAATGACGCGTATGTAATAAGACTTAGCATAAAGATAAATAGTCCTCGTCATTGGGCCTAATGCCCCCAGCCCCTTCTCAATATGAGAATCATATGAAAATCAATATGATAAAATGCAAACATATTGATAACGAAATACTCTTCCCGAATAAGCGCCACACCGGCCGCCCACGCTGTCGGCTGATGGGGATGCATCAGTAAATTAGAAATAAAATCAATATGATAACAACAATCCTCTGCTATGGGCATGGCGGTATAGGTTCAATTTTTGCCAAGTTAAAGGCCCTGGCCGTGCCGACCATCGCGGGGGGAATAAGGAGAGGTTCAGAAGCACTAACGCGTGCCATGGCAATACTGTCCTAACCACGCGCGGCACCCTAGCTCGCCCACTCGCTGACGCTTAGCGCGAGAGGCGCGCAAGACGGAGCCCGCCGCCGCGCTGCGCTCACCACGCCCCGGCTATAACTACGCGACATGGCGGCCAAGAGCCGCGCTCATGTGTCAGGATCGCCCAGGCGCCAAGCAGAATAAGCGGCACCCAGCATCGCGAGCAGAGTTATCCCTATAAAGCCAAGATAACCGTGCGCGACACGCACCTGCGCCGAAAGTAATGCCGTACTGAACAAGCTCCCTAGGACACCCCCTATCAACTGCACCATACGGATCAACATGCTGGTGTCATTGAGCCAAATACGCGGCGTCAGCCGATAAGGCGCGCTAAGCAAAACCAGCAACGCCAAGCCGATACCGCCCCCCCGTACCAAGAATCCCAGCGCCTGCCATCCCAACGTGCCGGGCATGATCAATACCAGGCTCACAAGTGATAAGGCTAATCCCAACGCCATCACGCCAAAGTCGCTCCACTGGGCGAGCCGTGGGTAGAAGAGCCAACGGCTAATGCCGCTTCCTATCCCCTGGAGCGCTAACATCGCCCCCAGATACCACACGGGAAACGCCCCTTGCGACACCGCGGCCAAAGGGTAATAAACGAGAAAACCATAAAAAACCAACGAAGTGATCAATCCTAACCCCATCTGGGCCGCATAATGCGCATGACGAAACAACGTCAGCGTGAGCAGGGACTCCGCCATGGTCTGGTTGAGCCAAGTCGCCAGCGCAAACAGTAGCAAGGCGGCGACAGTGAAATAGAGCCCCCAGAGGAGAGAGAGCATCAGGCAGAAAAAAGCGAGGAAGAACAGAAGGAAAACAAGCCGATTAAAGCGCACTGCCGCTGACCGCACGTTTTCGCATACCGTCGGCCCGCTTAGCCATAACGCCGCGACGACCAGGGGAAGATTGAGCCAGAAGGCGAAACGCCAACTCCCACTCGCGCTCAATAATGCGCCCAACAACGGCCCGATCGCCGGGGCGAAAACCGCCAATACACTGATGCGCCCCATCATCGTTTTCACCTGATCCGCCGCCACGCTCACCACAATCAACGTCGGTACCTGCACCATCATAACCCCGGCGACGACGCCCAATAACGTGCGGCTCAGCAGCATCAGGTCGAAACGGGAGGCCAGTGCTACCAGTAGGGACGCGACGGCAAATACCGTGAGCGAGGCGCGCCACACGCAGCGGTATCCCCAACGCGCCGTCAGGTAGCCGGAAAGCAGCACGCCGGCCGCACTGGCGATGAGGTAAAGTGTAACCAGCCACGGCATGGCCACCAGATCCCCCTGTAGACTCTGCGCGATGTCGGGCAAGATCACATTGATAAGGCTGCTATCGAGCAAGGGTAAGATGGCGGCGATGATCATCGCCGCCTGCCATCGGCCGCTTATCTGCGTGGCTATCTGTGCCATCTTCTCCATCCTCACACGGGATAAACCGGGAGCGCCTGTCTGCATCGGGCTAACGATATGCCGAGCACGCTCGGCGCAGGAGAGAATATAGACAATGCCGTGCGTGGCCTGCTAACCTGCTCGGGTCAATCGCTATCCCATTGAGGCCATCTGTCTCCAGGAATCGCCCTGATCATGGAGCATCCGTTGCTCGCGCCGCACATCGCCGCCTCGCACCAAGGGGCCGTCATCATCGCCCGAGTCATCGAGCCGACGGGAAGGATAGCGCAAAAACATTCACACAATCGTGGTCAGGTAGTTTGTGCATTCAATGGAGTTATGGTTATCCAACTCGCGCAGGGCGCATGGCTGCTGCCGCCGCGCTATCTCTTGTGGCTCCCACCACATCAGCCGCACCGCCTGCAAAGTCTGACTCATACCGTACCGGGGATCGCCCTCTATATCCGTCGACACGCCTGCCTGCGCTTGCCGCAGCAGCCCTGCATCTTGCCGCTCTCCTCGCTATTACAAGCGGCGCTCCAACGCGTCCTGACATGGGACGAGCAACGGCTCGACGCACAGCAACAACGCCTGGCGGCGGTGATCCTCGACGAGATCGTGACGCTCCCCCCCACACGTCTGGCCCTGGCCTACCCTAGCGATCCCCGTCTGCAACGTATCGCCTGCGCCCTGACACAGACAGCGGCAGATCCCCGCAGCGCCGAGGCGTGGGCCCATGTGGTCGGCCTCTCCCGCCGCACGCTGAGCCGCCGCTTCGTGCAGGAGACCGGGATGCACTTTACCGCCTGGCGGCAGCGACTGCGCCTCTTACAGGCCTTGCCGCTGTTAGCCCACGGCGACGCTGTCACCGCCGTTGCGCTCCAACTCGGCTACACCAATATCAGCGCCTTTATCACCCTGTTTCGCCGACAGTTCGGCATCACCCCAGGGCAATATCGGCAACAATGTGAAGGAGCTCTCTCCCCCACGTCTTCCCGTCGCTAATAGAATAGGAATCGTGTTTACCAAGATAAACATGGCGTTATATATGCGCTGCCCGGCCAAGGCGCCGCTAACGGCATCCTCAAGCTTTTTCGCATGACAATGATCACCCGTGACATTCTCTCACCAGACTAACGCTAACAATAACACCTGACTTTATCTGATAAATTATTCAGTTAAATTATGGCGCGTGAATTTCATCACAATTGACCAATATGATCATAGACAAACAAATTACCCGCGAGCATTTTATGCTAACAAAAGTCACTACGGATATTTGCATATCATGAAAAAGCCATGTGAAACATACATTCCTAGCAAGTGGTTTAATCTCGATACCATCCTGGTCGAATTCTTTTCCTAATATCTCATCCGCGACACTTACACCTTTGACAAACTCGCATAGGATAACGTATTGCGGGATTTGCTCTATTAGATATGCGCTCTACGATATAACTATTTCGTTATATCCACGCGCGTTCGCCCTATATTTTATTTATCTACAGCGTTCTTTACCGCCGGTAAAGAACTCCCTACCTGTATAGCTAAAAGGGTAAGCACCATGGATAACTTTACACATTTACCAGAACCATTCCGTATTCGTGTTATTGAGCCAGTGAAAAGAACCACGCGTGAACATCGCGAGCTGGCGATCGTCAAATCGGGGATGAACCCTTTCCTGCTGGATAGCGAAGACGTATTTATCGATCTGCTCACCGACAGCGGCACCGGCGCCGTCACGCAGAGTATGCAGGCCGCCATGATGCGTGGTGACGAGGCCTATAGCGGTAGCCGTAGCTACTACGCGCTGGCCGATGCTGTTAAGCGGATCTTTGGCTACCAATACACCATCCCCACCCATCAGGGACGCGGCGCCGAACAGATTTACATCCCGGTATTGATCAGGAAGCGTGAACAAGAGAAGGGGTTGGATAGAAACAAGATGGTGGCCTTCTCCAACTACTTCTTCGACACCACCCAGGGTCATAGCCAGATCAACGGCTGTACCATCCGTAACGTCTACATCGAAGAGGCCTTCGATACCGCGGCACGCCATGACTTTAAAGGCAACTTCGACATCGACAAGCTGGAGCAAGGTATCCGTGAGGTCGGGGCCAACAATGTGCCCTATATCGTGGCGACCATCACCTGTAACTCGGCGGGGGGCCAACCGGTCTCCATCGCGAACTTGAAGGCGATGTATGCCGTCGCCCAGAAGTACGATATCCCGGTGGTGATGGACTCGGCCCGTTTTGCCGAAAACGCCTACTTCATCCAGCAACGCGAGGCGGAATATCGCGACTGGAGCATCGAGGCGATCACTCGCGAAACCTACAAGTTCGCCGATATGCTGGCCATGTCGGCGAAGAAAGATGCCATGGTACCGATGGGCGGTCTGTTGTGCTTTAAGGATGAGCACTTCTTCGACGTCTACACCGAATGCCGCACGCTGTGCGTGGTGCAAGAGGGCTTCCCGACCTATGGTGGCCTGGAAGGCGGCGCCATGGAGCGTCTAGCCGTCGGGTTGCACGATGGCATGAACCCGGATTGGCTGGCCTACCGCATCGCCCAGGTGCAATACCTGGTCGATGGGCTGGAGGCGATCGGCATCACCTGCCAGCAGGCCGGGGGACATGCCGCCTTCGTCGATGCCGGTAAGCTGTTGCCGCATATTCCCGCCGAACAGTTCCCGGCCCAGGCACTGGCCTGCGAACTGTATAAAGTGGCCGGGATCCGCGCCGTCGAAATCGGCTCCTTCTTACTCGGCCGCGATCCTAAGACCGGTAAACAACTGCCCTGCCCCGCCGAATTGCTGCGTCTGACCATTCCGCGCGCGACCTATACCCAGACGCATATGGACTTTATTATCGAGGCATTCCAACAGATCAAACAGAACGCCAAGAATATTAAGGGACTAGAGTTTATTTACGAGCCGAAGGTACTCCGTCACTTTACCGCCAAGTTAACAGAGGTCTACCCCCTAAAAATAGGAGCCTGCGCGCTCGGCGCAGGCTCTTTTCCATCAAAAATCATTATATTCTAAATAAGCGTGAGGTCTTATTCGCCAACAGGACACTCCTCAGCGAAACGCTCACCATGCAATTGGGCCATCAGGTTAATCCTCGTCAGCTCGGCATCGCCACGGCCATTCTCGGCTGAAATCACGCCAGAAGTGCCCCCAGCGGCGGCCTGTGCCTACCGCGCTGGCGGATCGCCAAGGTGTTCCGCCTTACAGCGTCTTCAATTCACGATGTTTCAATCGGTTACGGCCACTATTCTTCGCCTGATACAGCATCTCATCGGCATGACGCACCAAGGCATCGAAATCATGCGGAGTCACACTCTGCCGGGGCAACAGTACACAGCCGATACTGACAGTGAGATGGCCCTGCAATGCCTTATCGCTGCCGTAATCCAACGTCTCACGTAGCTTATCCAACCGCGCCAATACACCACAGACATGCTCGGCACTGCACACTACGATGAACTCCTCTCCGCCGAAGCGGCCAATCAAGCTCTCCGGCTCGCGAAAATGATGGCGCAATGCGCTCGCGAAATAGACCAAGGCCTCATCGCCGGCCTGATGACCATAGGTGTCGTTGTAGTGTTTGAAGTAGTCTAAGTCGAATAACGCTAGTGCCATCCATGATCCCGCCTGCGCTAGCATCGTTGCGAACTGCTGTATCAGGCTACGCCGGTTGCGGATCCCCGTCAGGTAGTCGATGCTCGCTTGGAGGGTCAACGCCTGATTCAGGCGCTGCAACTGTTCACGCTGCGCCGCCAGTTCGCGCAACGCCGTTCGCTCAGCCTGAATATCCTGGATTTGCGAGATATAAAATAACAGCACGTCATTTTCATAGATGGCCGAAACGCTCAGGCGCACCCACAGGTAGGCGCCATCCTTCTTCTGATAACGCTTCTCCAGGGTATAGGCATCGATACGGCGCTGCGCCAGATCCTCCAGATGCTGCAAGTCCAAGGCTAAATCATCCGGATGGGTGATGCTTTGGAAACAGATGCTGCGCATCTCCAGTTCGCTGTAGCCCAGCATCTTGCAAAAAGTGCGATTCGCGCGGCGGAAATAACCGCCGGGAGCCACCAGCGCCATGCCGATCGCCACGTAGTTAAATGCCTTATCAATGACCGTGTTGATGCGCTGATTCTCGCGTATCAGTTGCTGATTGGTATGGAGCAGCCGCGTCTGAGACAACAGGTGACCGATACTCCGCGCCAGGAGCGCGACATCGGCAAGCTGAGACTCACTAAACGGCGTTGACGGCGCCTGGGATGAGAGCAACTCCAGCAAGCCATAGCGCTCCTCTCCCAGCCATAACGGCACACCGATATAACAGCCCAGCGGCTGCGCACGGTAGGGGGCAGGCAGACATTGCACGACCTCAGCGGGTGGGGCGACCTGCACCACCACACCGTTTTCATCCATGACCCGCTGGCTGAAATCGGCGTTGAGACTCAACCGACGCCCAGGAGAAAACGCCGCTGAGGCGGGATAACGGTAGATGACGCTGGCGATGTTGTTACTGACCCGGCAGATCACAGCGAGTTGCATATGCAAACTCGCCAACCCCATCCGCAGGATGGCGTGGTACACCTCATCATCATCGCCGGCGGGCAAGACCGACGCTGGCGGGGTGGCTCGGGCCGGCGACGGTTCGTGGTTATTCACGGCGTCTCTCCTTCTCGGCTGGAGGCCAGGCGGCATTGCCGCAGGGCGCCAGGCAAACGACCTGACGTTATTACTATAGAACAGGAGCCCAGGGATGCTGCGTCGCAAGACGGGAGAAATAAAAAAACCCGGCCATCTGGCCGGGGAAAACGATACAACGATTACAGAGTCATCACATTTTAGAGAAACAGAGCCCATACGGTACAGGCGGCGAACAGCAGTACGGCCAATAACGGAGCCAGAGAGATAGCGCGACTATTCATTAATTTCACTCTCCATCAAGCCATCGGTTTGCACTGGGTATCATTCTTACTGCTCAGACGTAGCCCCGGCAGCCAGTAGTTGTGGGCATAACGCAGCGCGACGTAAGCGATAATCACCGTGGCAATCGCCACCTCGACCGTCGCCATCAGGTGCAGTTGAGCGGCATAGTCTTCAGCTCCCGGATACTGCGCGACCAGATGAGACATTTTGTACAGCGCGGTAGCGCCAATCGCCATCGGGAAGGTGAAAGCCGCATAACCCGGGCTAAACGGCAACTGCAACAGACGGAAGAAAGAGCAGTAGATCACCACCGTCATCAGTAACGCGATGCCCAACAGGATGGCGCAGAGCAGCAGAGAGGGCTGCTGTACCACGGTCAGATAACCCGCTAAAGAGAGGCTAGCCGGTGCCGCCATGATAGCGATGGTCGGTTTGGCTGCATCCGGTACTTCGTTGCAGAACATGAAGCGGTAGATCATCAACGGCAGCATGATCAAGTAGCTCACCATCCCGATCACCAGCAGGAACTGGGCGAAACCGACAAACGGTGCTCCCGGGCAGCAAACGTCAGCAACGATGATGCCGACCGGCGGCACGAACCAGCTCGGCACCATGTGGTGCATACGCGGCTCACGGGCACGATGGAAGAAGAACAGCGCCAGCGCGATCAGGTGTACGACCACCGCCGCCAGCCACAAGGCCATGCCGACACGCGGCAGGTAGTGCCCGACGGCGACGGAGACCACCATCGTCGCCATGGCAAAAGTCGGCACAATGCTGCCCACGACCGGATGTTTGATGTCTTGCATCAGGGTGTCTGGGTGGAAAATAAACCGCACGGTTAACGCCAGCAGGATCGCGCCGGCGATCAGTGCCCCGATGTTCTGTCCGACACCATGCAGCGGCAGCGCATTCTCTAAACACCAACCAATACTGGCGATACCCAGAGCCAGTCCAGCCGCCGGCGTAGGCATGCTACGAACTTTGCGATGAATTAATCTCAACACCTGAAACACCTCATATGTTTTTCATTCTTTCTATGGCTGATACTATAGCCACAGGATATTATTTAAAAAATCAATAAATATTTTACCATTGGTTTAGGGAAACTAAACAATGAACATCACCTTCAAGCAGCTACGCGTCTTCGTCGCCATCGCGCGCGGCGGAACCCTGACGCAAGCCGCCACGCAACTGTTCATGACCAAGGGGGCCCTATCCCAGACACTCAGCGAACTGGAGAGTCAGCTCGGGGTACGGCTGTTTGAACGCCAGCACGCCCGTCTGCTATTGAACCACGAGGGACAGCGTCTACTGCCGGTCGCCGACGAGCTGCTGACGCGCATGCAGGGCGTGGAAACCCTGTTCGACAATAGTAACGGCGACACGCGCTTACTGGTCGGCTGCACGAAAACCATCGGCAGCTATCTGCTGCCCGATCTGCTCTATGCCTTTCAGCAACGCTACGGCTGGCTCCCGCTGCCGATCATCGCCAATACTCAAACCATCGCCGGCATGGTGGCGGGCTTCGAACTGGATGTAGCGCTCCTGGAAGGCCCGGTCACCGATCCAGCCTTGCTCTGCCACCCTTGGCTCGAAGATGAGATGGTGGTCGTCGCCAGCCTAGCGCACCCCTTGGCTGGCTGTGGCGCATTGAGCTTCGCCCAACTCAGCCGGCAACACTGGCTACTGCGCGAGGCTGGCTCTGCCAGCCGCGCCTTCTTTGATCACCAACTGGCCCCCCGCTTGGATAACCCACAGGTGGTGTTGTCGCTGGATGCCTTCGACGCCATTCTGGCCTGTGTCAAAAATAATCTGGGGATTACCTTTATCTCGCGCCGCATGTTGGAGCAGCCGCTGTACGCCGGCCAATTCTGCGTCCTGCCGTGCGAACAGCGTTTTAGCCGCCATTTTTCGCTCTGTCTACAACGCAATAAGTATCTCTCTCCGACACTCAACTTATGGTTAGATTTTTGTCGTCATTGGCGCAGATAACACCGCACTGTAACGATTACTGGCCGCATCTGTTTGAAACGCTATGTATTATAAATAAACCCCCACTAACACAGGATGATCTATACTGCTTGGGTACTGAGCACTACTGCTGCTTTGATTATCTAATATAAGGAGATCAAGATGAGCACGGTTAAGAAAAGCGACGTCCAAGCACGCCAACGTCTCCCACTGTCTACCCCAACCGATTTGGGTCATGAGGCAACCAAAGCAATCAGCGCAGCAATGAATGCACTGTTGGCCGACATTTTTGCCCTTTACCTGAAAACCAAGAATTTCCACTGGCACATGAGTGGGGCGCATTTCCGCGATTACCACCTGCTGCTGGACGAGCAAAGCGCACAACTGTTTGCCATGACCGATGATATCGCCGAACGCGTACGTAAAGTCGGCGGCACGACCCTGCACTCCATCGGGGAAATCTCCCGTATCCAGCGCATCAAAGATAATGATGCAGAATATGTCGATCCGTTCGATATGCTGGCCGAGTTGTGCGAAGACAATAAACAAATTGCTGCCGAACTGCGTGCTGCTCATGCAGTCTGCGACGAATACCACGATATCTCCAGCGCGAGCCTGATCGAGAACTGGATCGACGAAACCGAACGTCGCGTCTGGTTCCTGTTCGAAGCTGGTCGTCGCTCATAAGATGCCGCACGGCGCCTAGCGGGCGCCGTCTTCTTTCCCGCTCTCCGCTTTTCAACGCTCCTGAATCATTGCTCGCACCCCCATGCCGTACGCCTAGCGCTCGGATAATGCCGCCGCGCTGGCCGAGCGCCAGCTTTGCCCGTATGATGTTCCCTCTGTTACTTGCGGAGAGCGGCATGATCTGGTTAATGCTCGCCACGCTGGCACTGGTGTTTATCGCCGGCTTTCGTGTGCTCAATACCCCAACCCGACGGGCTTGCCAACGCTTGACCCAGCGTTTGAACATCGAGCCAGTACACGTCGAATCCCTAATCAGTCAGATGGGGACGCAACAGGGTCAAGCCTTCGTGCGTTATTTGCTCAGCGGCGGCGAATCTCATCTTAATAACGGTGCCATGGTGTTATTGATCTATCAGACTTTTATCGTTAACGAGTCCGATGACAACCTCCATTATTGGCGTTCGCTCATCCGTAAGGCGGGATTAAATGCTGATATCAGTCCACAGCAGGTGAGATTAGCACTCGATTTTCTACGCGAGTTAGCACCAGATGCCGCAGAGATGTTGGCTTTTCGCCTACGTTACCAGCAACTTTTTGCCCAACCAAGCGAGGACGCTGCGGGCGAGGGAGATAATATCTATATCCTTGACGATTTCAGATAACTATAATAAGCGCCGTTAACGTTTCTTGTAGTGTATGTCACAAATCTGACATAAGATTTATTGCATATTACTAGTGTAACTTTTTATTCTCACTCTAATTAGTTAACTAAATGGTTCAATCCATGCGCTGCGTCCCCCGCCGCTCAGCCGTTTTTCCTGTAGCAGCGAGTGCGGCGCGCGGGTCCCTTGAACCCCGCCACGTTCAACACACCGACGGGCGGCCTAAGCAGGTGTCCACGGCGGAGACCTGTGCCGGAGCGGAATCCCGGCGCCATCGAGTAAGGACATTTTTTATAAAAATAAAGAGTTATTGGCCTAACTCGATAATAGTGAAAAAATGTATAACCCACATCTGTACGCTTCAATCAGCATCGCCAGTCGCTGCCATTTGGTGAGTTGCGACTGCCTTCCCTCCATCTGTCGCGACGCTCATATCTATCGTTTTGTTATAGATAACACATTAAAAACAATAAATTACTACATTATAATTTCCTCAGTAAATTTATTACCACACCGGTTAATGCTTTCTCAGAAACGTCGTTTACAAAACTGATAACCGAAGTTACTATAATCAATGAAACCAATGAGGTCATTACTCAATGCCACGTTCTATCACTCAAATCGAAGAAATGCTGAAGCAACGCGCAAAGCGGCAGAAAGATTTTCCCTATCAGGAGATCCTGCTGACCCGCCTGTGCATGCACATGCAGAATAAGTTGCTAGAAAACCGCAACAAGATGCTGAAAGAACAAGGGATTAATGAGACGCTGTTCATGGCGTTGATTACGCTGGATGCGCAAGAGGACTACAGTATTCAACCTTCCGAACTCAGCGCGGCGTTAGGATCATCGCGTACCAATGCGACCCGTATCGCCGATGAGTTGGAGAAGCGGGGTTGGATTGAGCGGCACGAAAGCGACAATGACCGTCGTTGTCTGCATCTGCACCTGACGGAGGCAGGAAAGGCATTTTTAGCTGAAATCATTCCACCACAGCATAAGTGTCTACACTTCTTATGGTCAACGTTAACACAGGAAGAGCAACAACAATTGGAAGTGTTGACACGTAAGCTGTTATCGCGCATTGAAGAGATGGAGCAATCAGGATTGACACAGTAAGCGGGTGAGCCGATAACCTCCTTACGCATGTAGACGATCGCGCGTCCGCCCCCTCTGCCTTGACTCGCTGGTTCCCGAGTGTCACGGCGGTGGGGTCTATCCACCCGCGCGCGATCCGCCTCCGTTCTCTCTTGCCTATTTTCTCCTCATCCGACGATATAGCGCACGTATCCGCCAGACGATTGGCATGGCGGTCTGTTTCAATGCGCGGCTAAGACTCTTTACCGTTTGACTCCCTCTGCCACGCCCCCCCTGCGTCTGTCCCTAGCCGCAGGCATGGCGGAGCGTTAGCCGAGGGCGGCGGGAAATGCATGCAGCATTAAAAAATCATTAAACTCGTAAGAAACAAGAAAAACTCGGAGATACACCATGAGTGACAATGTGGCGAAACAGGTTCAGCAAGCCCCCGCCCCAAACAAGAAGCGACAACGTAAAACCTGGATGCTGGCGATGACCTGTGTGTTTATTCTGATCGCCCTGGCCTATCTAGCCTACTGGTTCATCGTGCTACGTCACCACCAAGATACCGACGACGCCTACGTCACCGGCAACTTGGTGCAGATCAATGCCCAAGTCTCCGGCAGCGTAACGCAAGTCAATTTCGAAGGCACCGATCTGGTGAAAGCTGGCGATGTGCTGGTCACACTGGATAAAACCGATGCCCAACAAGCCTACGAGCGCGCCAAGACAGCCTTGGCTAATAGTGTCCGCCAAACCCACCAACTGATGGTCAACGCTAAACAATACCAGGCCAACATCGTCGTGAATCAGGTTGCCCTGAGCAAGGCTAGCAGCGACTATCAGCGCCGTCTGGCGTTGAGTCGCTCCGGCGCCATCGGCCGTGAAGAGCTGCAACACGCCCAAGATGCGATGGACAGCGCCCGCGCCGCGCTGGATGTCGCTATCCAACAATACAACGCCAACCAGGCGCTGATCCTGTCGACCCCGCTGGAGAAACAACCGGCCGTCTTGCAAGCGGCGGCGCAGGTGCGTGATGCCTGGCTGGCCCTTGAGCGTACCCAGATCCGCAGTCCGGTGACCGGCTACGTCTCACAGCGTAGCGTGCAGGTGGGGGCCCAGATCAGCCCGAATACCCCGCTAATGGCGGTCGTCCCCGCTAATCAGATGTGGGTGGATGCCAACTTTAAAGAGACACAGTTGGCCAATATGCGCATCGGCCAGCCAGCCACCGTCATCAGCGACATGTATGGCGACAAAGTGGTGTACCAGGGTAAGGTCGTCGGCCTAGATATGGGAACCGGTAGCGCCTTCTCCCTGCTGCCGGCGCAGAATGCTACCGGTAACTGGATCAAGGTGGTGCAACGTCTGCCGGTACGTATCGAACTGAACGCACAGCAGCTGGCTAAGTACCCGTTGCGTATCGGTCTCTCCACCCTGGTTACGGTCGACACCGCCAATACCCAAGGCGCGGTGCTGGCCCAGCAAGTCCGTAAGACGCCGGCCTACCAGAGCGACGTACTGAAGCTGGATCTGGCGCCGGTAAATCGTGAGATCGCCGAGATCATCCAGGCAAATGCCGCTTAATCTGCGCCGAGGTACCCGTGCAACAAAAACCGCTTGAAGGAGCCAAGCTTGCCTGGATGACCATCGCCTTGTCGATGGCGACCTTCATGCAGGTACTGGACTCCACCATCGCCAACGTGGCTATCCCGACCATCTCGGGCAACCTGGGAGCCTCGAACTCCCAGGGCACCTGGGTGATCACCTCATTCGGGGTGGCGAACGCCATCTCGATCCCCATCACCGGTTGGTTGGCGAAGCGTTTCGGCGAGGTACGACTATTCCTGTGGTCGACCGGGCTGTTCGCCCTCACCTCTTGGCTGTGCGGAATTTCCCACAGCCTGGAGATGCTGATCCTGTTCCGCGTACTGCAAGGTCTGGTAGCCGGCCCGTTGATTCCGCTCTCTCAGAGCCTGCTGCTCGGTAACTATCCCCCCGCCAAACGCAATATGGCTTTGGCCCTCTGGTCGATGACGGTGATCGTCGCCCCGATCTGTGGGCCCATCCTCGGCGGCTATATCAGCGATAACTACCACTGGGGCTGGATCTTCTTCATCAACGTGCCACTCGGCATCGCGGTGGTGTTGGTGAGCATGTCGACCCTAAAAGGGCGTGAAACACGCATCGAGCATAAACCGATCGATACCGTCGGTCTGGTCCTGCTGGCGTTAGGTGTCGGCTGCCTACAGGTGATGCTGGACAAAGGGAAGGAGTTGGACTGGTTTAATTCCCCAGAGATCATCCTGTTGACGGTCATCGCCGTGGTCGCGCTGGTCTTCTTGCTGATCTGGGAATTGACGGATGAACATCCCGTGGTGGATCTGTCGCTGTTCAAGATCCGCAACTTTACCATCGGCGTGCTGTGTATCAGCCTGGCCTATATGCTCTACTTCGGCGCCATCGTACTGCTGCCACAGTTACTCCAGGAGGTGTATGGTTATACCGCCACCTGGGCTGGCTTGGCATCGGCGCCGGTCGGCTTCATTCCGGTGTTGCTGTCGCCGATCATCGGCCGCTTCGGCGCACGTCTCGACATGCGCCGGCTGGTCACCTTTAGCTTCATCATGTACGCCATCTGCTTCTACTGGCGCGCCTATAGCTTCGAGCCGGGTATGGACTTCGGTGCCTCAGCGTGGCCGCAGTTTGTGCAAGGCTTCGCCGTGGCCTGCTTCTTCATGCCACTGACCACCATCAGCCTATCCGGCCTGCCGCCAGATCGCATCGCCGCAGCGTCCAGCCTAAGCAACTTCTGCCGTACTCTGGCTGGCTCGATCGGGGTATCGATCACCACTACGCTGTGGACGCGGCGTGAGTCGCTGCACCACACCCATCTGGCCGAATCGATCACGCCCTATAACCCCATCGCCCAGCATGCCTATGGCGAGATGGAGAAGCTTGGGCTGAGCAGCCATCAGGCCTCCGCCCTGATCGCCCAGGACATCACCGCCCAGGGACTGATCATCTCGGCCAATGAGATCTTCTGGGCCTCGGCCAGCGTTTTCCTGGTGCTGCTGGTGCTGATCTGGTTCGCCAAACCGCCCTTCTCCAGCGCCGGTGACAGCGGCGGCGCCCATTAACCCCGCCCCCTTGCCGCGTCGCCCTGTTCCGGGCGGCGTGGCAGTGCCGCTCTGCCAACACCGCCTTCCCTACTCTTTCTCCCATGCGGTTTCCTGCACGTGAATTCACCATCACCACGACCCGATGCAACAACAAGAATTAAATTGAAATTAAAAGTCATTATCATTTACAATCCGTTTCGCTTGGTACGGCGCCGCAGGTCGCGCGCCGCCCCCCGTTGATATGGAGAACAATCGATGATGCGCACCCTATCCTCCCGCATAAACACTTGGCTACGACTGGGCGCAGCCAGCCTGCTGTTCGGCCTAAGCACCCTACCTGCCGGTGCGGCCAGTGAATCGCTCACCCTGTATACCACCCGCGAGCCGGGATTAATCAAGCCCCTGCTCGAAGGATGGAGCCAACAAAGCGGGGTTCAGGTCAATACGGTGTATATCAAGGAGGGGATGTTAGAACGTCTTAAGGCCGAAGGGGCCAACTCACCCGCCGATCTGTTGATGACCGTCGATGCGGGTAACCTGCTGGATCTGGTCGAAGCTGGCGTGACCCAACCTGTCGACTCGGCCACCTTGACCCAGGCCATCCCTGCCAACCTGCGCGGTAGCGATAACCAGTGGTTCGCTCTGTCGATGCGTGCTCGCGTGCTGTATATCGCCAAGGATCTACCGGGTAGCGCGATCCAGTATGAAGATTTGGCGAAGCCGGAGTGGAGTAAACGTATCTGCATGCGCTCCGGTCAACACCCCTACAACACCGCACTGGTGGCGGCGATGATCGCCCACCAAGGCGAGGCGAAGACCGAGCAATGGTTGCGCGCCCTCAAGGCCAATCTAGCGCGTAAACCGACCGGCGGTGATCGTGACGTGGCACGCGATATCCTCGGCGGCATCTGCGACATCGGTATCGCCAACTCTTACTACGTCGGCCAATTGAAGAATGCCAAAGCGGGCAGTGACGCACGCCAATGGGGGGAGGCAATCAACGTGATCGCTCCGACCTTCGCCAGCGGCGGCACCCACGTTAATATCAGCGGCGCCGCCGTCGCCCGTCATGCGCCCAATCGTCAAGCGGCCATCCAACTGATGGAGTACCTGGTTTCGCCCGAAGCGCAACAACGTTATGCGCGCGCCAACTATGAGTACCCGGTACGCCAAGGCGTCGCGCTCGATCCGGTTATCGCCGCGACCATCGGCACCATTACCCCGGATCCGTTGCCGTTGAGCGAGATCGTTCAACACCGTAAACAAGCCAGTCTGTTGGTAGATAAAGTTGGCTTCGATCAGTAAATGCCTTCCCCGCCGGTTCGCGCCGGCGGGCGGCCTGCTCCGCTCCCCACTGGCACCCGGTGCCATCTTGGTAGCCCTGCTGGCCGTTACCCCGCTACTCTCGCTGTTATGGCTGGCGCTGGATGGCGACCTCGCCCATTGGGGCAACCTGCTACGCTATGTCCTGCCGCAAGCCACGCTGAACACCGTGTGGCTGCTGCTTGGCGTCGCGCTGCTGGCTGGAACCCTTGGCGTCGGCTGTGCCTGGGCGGTCAGCGCCTTCCAATTTCCTGGCCGACGATGGTTGACGTGGGGACTGCTGCTGCCGCTGGCGATGCCAACCTATATCGTTGCCTTTTCCTGGCTGGATCTGCTGCACCCCATCGGCCCGTTGCAGAGCACATTGCGATTACTGCTTGGCTACGACAGTCCGCGCCAGTTCCGCCTACCGGATATCCGTTCCGTCAGTGGCGCCATTGTATTATTCAGCCTGGTACTCTACCCCTATATCTATCTGACGATGCGAGCGATGTTCATCAGTCAACCCGCCCATCTGCTAGAGGCGGCGCGTACCCTAGGTGAAAACGGACGCGGCACTTTCCTGCGTGTAGTCTTACCGCTCGCCCGGCCAGCGCTGGCCGTCGGCATTAGCTTGGCGCTGCTGGAGACGCTTAACGATCTCGGTGCCTCCGAGTTTCTCGGTGTGCAGACGCTGACTGTCGCCGTCTACACCACCTGGATCACCCGCTCCGACATCGCCGCCGCCGCCCAGATCGCCTGTATGATGTTAGGCTTTATCTTCCTGCTATTGACACTGGAAATGTATGGCCGCCGCCGCCAACGCTACGCGGGCCGCGGACTACGCACACTCCAGCCACAAGCGCTGCACGGCGTGCGTGCCTGGTTGCTGACGGCGCTGACGGCGCTGCCGCTGCTGTTGGGCTTCGTCGTACCACTGCTGCATCTGATCTGGCAGAGCGTCAAGCGGCTCGAAAACCAGCATCTGCCATCGCACGATCTGTTGGTCGCTCTGGGCAATACCCTGATCTTGGCGCTGAGCGTAACCCTGCTGGCTATCGCAATCAGTCTGGCGCTCGCCTGGTATGCCCGTATCCGAGCGCTGGCACCAGCCAGCTCACCACTGCGCCGTCTAAGTCTGCGCCTGGCCTCGCTGGGTTATGCCGTACCGGGAACGATCCTCGCCATCGGCTTTATGCCGCCGGCGCTATACGCCGATCGCTGGCTGGCCAGCATACTGGAGATACGCGGCCTGCCGCTATTTTCCTGCGGCCTGCTACTGGTCCTGTGTTGTACCCTGCGCTTCCAGACCATCACCCTGGGGGCATTGGATGCCGGACTGGCTCGCATCCCGCCCAGTCTGGAGCAGGCCGCCCGTTCCCTCGGGGCCAACGAGCGCGGCACCTTCTGGCGCGTACACCTACCGCTGCTACGTCCGGCGCTGATCGGCAGCGCCCTACTGGTCTTTGCCGATACCATGAAGGAGTTGCCGATCACCCTGCTGCTGCGTCCGGTGAATGTCGAAACCCTGGCGACCCTACTGTACGCCGAGGCGGCACGCGGCAGCTATGAAGACGGCGCCATCGCCGCGCTGTTGATCGTGTTGGCCGGCACGTTACCGATGGCCTTGTTGGTTCGCAATCAATTGAAACAGGTGGGAGAATGATGATGAATAGCCTGGCCCTCAGCCTCGATAATCTGCATGTCGGTTATGGCCACGGACGCCATACCCAAACGGTGCTGAACGGCTTCTCTCTGCATCTGCGTCGCGGTGAGTTGGCCAGCCTGCTCGGCGCCTCTGGTAGCGGCAAGACCACCGTGCTGCGGGCCATCGCCGGCTTTGAACGCCTCAGCCAGGGCAGCATCCACCTCGCAGGACGCTGTGTCGCCTCGCCACAGCACCATCTGCCACCCGAGCTGCGCCGTGTCGGCATGGTCTTCCAAGATTATGCGCTGTTTCCACACATTACCGTGGCGCAGAACATCGCCTTCGGCCTACGGCGTCAACCGCGCCAGCAACAGCAGGCGCGGGTACACGAACTACTGCGTCTGATCGAACTGGAGGGAATCGGCGAGCGCTATCCGCACGCCCTCTCCGGCGGCCAGCAGCAACGGGTCGCCTTGGCGCGTGCCTTGGCTCCGCAGCCCGATATCGTGTTATTGGATGAGCCCTTCTCCAGTCTGGATGAGGCAACGCGCGAGCGTCTGGGACAAGAAGTCCGAGCCATCCTCGCCGCCGCCGGTCAGACGGCGTTACTGGTGACCCATAGCGCCCACGAGGCGCGTACGATGGGCGGGCCGATCCTGCACATCGCCCAGGGGCGTGCCATCACTTGCGCCGAGGCGGCGTAAGTCGGGTAGCGCGAGAGAAGTCACATCGGTAGCCAATCGGAGCGAGAGTTAATCGGGGTAAACCGCAGGCTAAGTGCGGTTCTAGGCAGAGAAAGCAAGGGAGCGATAAAAACATCGCCCGGCCTAAGCCGGGCGATTAAGGTTGGATAATCGGGTGTTGTTGACTTACTGCATCAACAGATACAGGGTGTTATCGCCACGCTGAATGTTCAGCGCCAGAACCGGCGGTTTGGCATCCAGGATCTTACGCAGCTCACCGATATTGGCGATAGCCTGCTGGTTAACGCCCAGGATGACATCCCCTTTCTGTAGGCCGATACGCGCGGCGGTAGAGCCTTTCTTCACGTTGTCCACCTTCACGCCCTTGCCACCCGCGGCGTTACTCAACTCGGCACCTTCGATGCCGCTGAAGATATTAGCGGAAGCGACCTGGCTCTGGCTGCTCTGCTCCAGCGTCGCCTCGACCGTCATCGGCTTACCATCGCGAATGATACCCAGCGACAGCTTACTGCCGACCGGCATGGTGCCGATCTCCGCCCGGAACGAGGCGAAGCTGGAGATGCTCTTCCCGTTCAGGGAGACGATGACGTCACCCGCCTTCAGCCCCGCCTTCGCGGCGGCGGACTTCGGCAGCACCTGACTAATGAAAGCACCACGCTGGGCGTCGATCTTCATCGCCTTGGCCAGTTCGGAGTTCAACTCGGTCCCCATGATGCCCAACTCGCCACGTTTCACTTGACCGTATTCAACCATCTGACCGGTCAAGTTTTTCACCATGTTGCTCGGAATGGCGAAGCCGATACCGATGTTCCCGCCGTCCGGTGCCAAGATCGCGGTGTTGATGCCGATCAGATCCCCGTTCAGGTTCACCAGCGCACCACCGGAGTTACCCCGGTTGATGGCCGCATCGGTCTGGATAAAGTTTTCGTAGTTCTCGACATTCAAGCCGCTACGCCCCAAGGCAGAGACGATACCGGAGGTCACGGTCTCACCCAGGCCATACGGGTTACCGATCGCCACCGCATAATCACCGACGCGCAGTTTGTCGGAGTCAGCCATCTTGATGGCAGTCAGGTTCTTAGCATCTTTCAGTTGGATCAGCGCGATATCGGTACGCGGATCGGTGCCAATCACCTTGGCATCGAAGCGACGACCATCGCTCAACTGCACCTTGATGCTATCGGCATTCGCCACGACGTGATTGTTGGTCACCACGTAGCCCTTGGCCGCGTCGATAATCACCCCGGAGCCCAGCGCCTTAAAGCGCTCTTTAGACGGTGCATTGCCGCCGCCTTGGCACAGGGGGGAACCCCCGAATGGGGAACCAGGCTGGCACAACGGGGAGTCTTCACCGAAAAATTGTTGGAACTGCGACGGCACATTGTTATTGACGGTCGCACTGCCCTCAACGTTGATGCTGACCACAGACGGCATCACTTTCTCCAGCATTGGCGCCAGACTCGGCAATGCCTGAGCAGTGGTGGCGGAAGAAGTCTCTGCCGCGCTGGCGGACATCGGGCTCAGCGCCATACCCAGGCTCAATGCGACGGCACTCAATACTAAAGTGGTTTTTTTCATAGCACGATTTTCTCTCGTATTTAGCAACGATAAAACGGATTCATTCAGTAACATTACTTTTCGTAACGCTACCATCACCGCGATACCTCGACAGTGATATTATGTTTACTAAGAGTAGGAAACGGAAATGAAGTTCACCGCAATAAAGTCAAGGAAGCGTAAATATTTATACATCTACATTTACAAAACCCCAGCACTTCCCCCGCGGCGCTCACGCGATTATTCTGCCGCCATCAGCCTACGGTACTCATCATAGGCGTACAAGTCTGTCATGCCGCTGATATAGTCCTGAATCAAGCGAGCGCGGTAATAATATTCCTGTACCCTCAGCGCCTCCCCGGACAACGACGCCAAACCATCCACGGCTTCGCAATAGGCCAAGCGATGCTTCACTGAGAGCTTATGAAATAGCCGGGTTTCAATCAGATAGTCAGGGTGACGGTCATCCTGTACCAGCCGTTGGAACGCCTCGAAGGGCATCGCCAGCAGCGGGCTATAAATATCCAGCAACCCCTTAATCACCCGATACCCTTGCAGCTCCAGTTGCTCCACCTCGAAATGATTAAATACATGCTTCAGCGCTACCTGCTTAAATATATTCAGCAGGCGGTACTCTTCCGACCCGGCAGCCAGCAGCGGGCCATTAAAGGCACCAACAAAAATCTGTTGCAAATTATTTAAAAAGCATCTCGCGGCATGAGGCACCAGCAGCTTCATAACATTGACCCGCAGATACATAAAAAAGAGATCGTCCGCGCTGCGCCGCCCATATTTCTTATTGCAGCGGTCGAAGGCATCCTGCACCGCGACGCTAAACAGATCGCCCGCCATCACCGTCCCCCACTCGGCCTTCAGGTAGCCATACAACTGTTCGACGCTTAACAGATGCTTCTCCACCGTGTCCTCGAGATCCGCCACGCAGTAAGAGATGTCATCCGCCGCCTCCATGATGTAGGTTAACGGAAAGCGGTGGTACAACGGCATCGCCACCTGCTGGCGCAGCTGCTCGACGAAGTCCGCCTCAGCCCAATAGTAGCCGGGTTTTTTCATCAGGTAATCGAATGCCTGAGGCAGCGGCCCCTGCCAATAAGCCGGCCGAGTATACTTCAGTACGCAGGCAGTCTGCGTATAGGTCAAATTCAGTTTCAGCAGGGTATGAATCAGACGAATGGACTGGGCGTTACCCTCGAAGTTACTCAGATCGATGCGCAACTGCGCGCGTAGCCGATCCAATGATGCATCACGCCCACTAGGACGTAGAACCGGCACCCGGCAAGCCTCATCATCCAGCTGGTTATGGCCGTCGGCGCTCACTCCCAGCTCACGGCTAAACCACGCCTTGATCGCCGCCTCACCGAAGTGACCGAACGGCGGATTGCCCATATCGTGCATCAAGCAGGCCATCTCGACGCAGCTTTCGAAGGCCTCGGTATAGTGCGCCAGCCCCAGCGCCTCGGTGCGCCCCTCTCGGGCCAGAGAATACAGGATCTCGCGGGCGATATGGCGACCTACCTGTTGCACCTCCATCGAGTGCGTCAGACGCGAACGCACCGCCGCGTTACGCTCCAACGGGAACACCTGGGTCTTCTGTTGCAGGCGACGAATGGCCGCCGAGTTGATGATACGCCCACGATCGCTTTCGAACTGACGGCTGATCTCATAGGCGTCGTGCAAGTGCTGTGCATCGCCCGCCGAACGCGCAGGGCGCTGGTAACTGAGTTTGGCGGCGAAATCAATACGCATAGCGAACCTCCTGGCGTCGTGAGCGCGATGGGCGACGCGCTGCGTCACCGATTTTTCACAGCCTAACAGATATTGGTCTATCTTGCCGCCCTATCCCCCTCCGCGTTCCTCACCACAGCACGCCTCGGCAGCCGCAACGCGGCTATGGTAGACTGCCGCAATGATCCTTGGTTTTCCCCCTAGAATAGGTATTGATATGAAAGTAGGCATCATTGGCGCCATGGAGCAGGAAGTCACGCTGCTGCGCGAACGCATCGAAAACCGCCAGACCCTCACCTTGGCCGGCTGCGAGATCTATACCGGCCGTCTGCATGGTGTCGAAGTGGCGCTGTTAAAGTCCGGCATCGGCAAAGTCGCGGCAGCAATGGGTACCACCCTGTTGCTGGATCACTGCCAGCCTGACCTGGTGATCAACACGGGCTCTGCTGGCGGTCTGGCCAGCACCCTGCGCGTCGGCGACATCGTCGTTTCCGACGAAGTACGCTACCACGACGCCGACGTCACGGCCTTCGGCTATCAGCCGGGTCAGATGGCCGGCTGCCCGGCGGCCTTTAGCGCCGATGCGGCACTGATCGCCCTGGCTGAACGCTGCATCGGTGCCTTGCAACTGAACGCGGTACGCGGCCTGATCTGTAGCGGCGACGCCTTCATCAATGGCGCCGAACCGCTGGCTCGCATCCGCCGCACCTTCCCCCAGGTGGCGGCGGTCGAGATGGAAGCTGCGGCCATCGGCCACGTCTGCCACGCCTTCGCCACTCCTTTCGTGGTGGTACGTGCCATCTCCGATGTCGCCGATCAAGCGTCCCACCTCAGCTTCGATGAGTTCCTTAAAGTCGCCGCCGAGCAGTCCACCTTGATGGTGGAGGCCATGCTGCGCGAACTGGCCCAGCAGTAAGCCATGGCCGCCCTACGCCAGACAGATCGCCGGCGCGGGATGGGCGGCAACGCGCTGCTCGCCCTGCTGCTCGGCGCCAGCCTGTGCGCCCCGCTGTGGGCGGCGGCACTGCGCGTCATCAGCCTCTCGCCACATACCACCGAATTGGCCTACGCCGCCGGGCTGGGCGAACGTATGGTGGCTGTCAGCGCCTACTCCGACTATCCCCCCGCCGCGGCCAAGTTGGAAAAGGTGGCGTCGTGGAACGGGATCAATCTGGAGCGGATCTTGGCATTGAAACCCGATCTGATCCTGGCCTGGCACGGCGGCAACCCGCGCCGGGCGATCGATCAGCTCGCCGCCTTCGGTATTCCGATCTTCTACGCCGATCCCCAACGGGTCAGCCAGATCGCCGACGATCTCGACCGACTCGCCGCCTACAGCCCCCATCCGGAGCAAGCGCACCAGGCTGCGACTGCGTTTCGCCAGCGACTGGATGAATTGCGCCAACGCTATGCGCAAGGGGCGCCGTTGCGGGTGATGATGCAGTTTGGCAGCCAGCCCCTGTTCTCCACCTCCGGCCAGACGTTGCAGAGCGATCTGCTGACGCTGTGTGGAGCGCACAATATCTTTGCCCAAAGCCCAGTACCCTGGCCGCAGGTGAGCCGCGAACAGGTGATCGCGCGCCATCCCCAGGCGATCGTCATCGGCGGTGATGCCAAGCAGGCCGCCAGTGTCGCCGCTTTCTGGCGCCCGCAATTGACAGTGCCGGTGATCGCCGTCGAGCGCGACTGGCTCAATCGCAGCGGGCCACGCATTCTTCTGGCCGCGGAGTCACTCTGCGCTCAGTTACAGGCGTTACCCCGCCCTCAGCCCGCCTCTTAGCCTCCCCGGGCGCGCCGCCGCGCGCCCTATTTTCCGCCGTCAGCGCCTTCCCCCTTGTCAGACAAAAGGCCGCCAGATTCGGTGGGATCCGCCATCGGCGCGAGCCACCGCACAGAATAGCGAAAAGCCCGTCCGCCATCGCCTTACCGGCATGGCAACGCCGCGTTTTTCACGCTATCTTATGCGCCGCCTCTGCAAGGTGATTTCCAATAAAAACAATAAGATCACAAATCATTATCGCGACAATCAATTCTGCCGGAGGTTGGCGGCATTAACGAGGTCAAAGTTATGCTGGTTTATTGGTTAGATATTTTGGGTACCGCCGTCTTTGCCATCTCCGGCGTCCTGTTGGCGGGGAAGCTACGTATGGATCCCTTCGGGGTTTTGGTGCTGGGAGTGGTGACCGCTGTGGGAGGGGGTACCATTCGCGACATGGCGCTGGATAACGGCCCAGTATTTTGGGTACGCGATCCGACGGATCTGGTTGTGGCGATGGTCACCTGCCTGTTAACCATCGTATTAGTACGCCAACCCCGCCGCTTGCCCGGTTGGGTATTACCCGTATTGGATGCCGTCGGCTTGGCGGTCTTTGTCGGCATCGGGGTCAATAAGGCCTTCGCCGCAGGGGCGGGGCCGATGATCGCCGTCTGTATGGGGGTGATCACCGGCGTCGGTGGCGGTATCATCCGCGACGTACTGGCGCGAGAAATCCCGATGATCCTGCGTACCGAGATCTACGCCACCGCCTGCATCATCGGCGGTATCGTCCATGTCACCGGATATGTGATCTTCGGGATACCGCTGCAACAGGCGATGATGCTGGGCATGATCATCACCCTGGGGATTCGGCTGGCCGCCATCCGCTGGCACCTGAAGCTGCCTACCTTTACTCTTGACTGACGCCTGTGGTATGAGGCGCGAATATAGTGCCCCACGCGGCAGCGCAGGAAGCGGTCAACGACTAGCGATCCGCACGCTGGGGCTTTCGGCGTCACCACAGGCTTGGATTCGCGCATAAAAAAATGGCGCCCTCCATAGGAGGGTGCCATTGTGATTAGCCGTTAGCCTGACGGCTCAGATACTGAACGACGAGCCGCAACCACAGGTGGTCTTGGCGTTCGGGTTATTCACGATGAAACGTGACCCTTCCAGCCCCTCGGTATAGTCCACCGTGCCGCCTACCAGGTATTGCAAGCTCATCGCATCAACGACCAGCGCTACACCCTGGTTTTCGATGGTCATGTCACCATCATTGATCTTATCGTCGAAAGTAAAACCGTACTGAAAGCCGCTACAACCGCCACCGGTAATGTACACACGCAGCTTCAGGTTCGGGTTATCCTCATCCGCGATCAGCGATTTCACCTTATTTGCCGCCGCATCGGTAAATTGCAACGGCACTGCCATTTCATCACTCATTGATTGCTCCAGCCAGTGTACCTATCAGAATGCCGCTTGGCGTCGGGCATACTGACTCATCGGGCGATTATCCAATACCCGACTAATCCATTCAAGTATTGTGCGCTTATTGCCCACTCTGCTCCGCCCGTTTCTGCGCATCCTGCTGCTCCTGCATCTGACGGTGCAACGTCCGCTCCAAGATACGGGAGTATAACGGTTTGCCACCCAAAAACTGCGCCAGTAGTGTAGCGCCAAGACAGGTAATGATCATCGGCAAAATAAGCTGATAGTTATCGGTCATTTCCAGCACCAGCACAATACCGGTCAACGGCGCACGCACCGTAGCGGCGAACAACGCCCCCATCCCGGCGATGGCGAAGGTACCTGGGTCGATGCCGTAATGCGGAAACAGATAGGCCGCCGCCATGCCGAAAGCGGTGCCCAGCAAGGTGCCGAGCGCCAACATCGGGGCAAAGATCCCGCCCGGCGCACCGGAGCCGAAGCATAGCAACGTGGTCACCACTCGAGCGATAAAGATAAACAGCAACATGCCGACCGTATAGTTGCCTTCTGCCGCGATAGGGATCAAAGCAAAACCGCCGCCGGCCGCCTCCTGCTGGATCAGGCCCAATGCCCCGCACAGACCGCCTAGCGCCGCGCCGATCAGCATCAACTTACGCCAGTCACCGCCATGCATCCGCATGAACATATCCTGGGTACGGAATACCCCCTGGTTGAACAGCACGCCAACGATGCCGAACACCATGCCCAACACCAGATAAAGCCACAGGGTGTTGATTTCGGCTACGCCCAGCCGCCCGACCTCGATCACCGAGTGTTCGCCATTGAAGAAGCGGAACACCACGCAGGACATGATCACGCCGATGAACACCGCCTTGATCGACACCAGGCTATAGTGGAACTGGGGGCGCATCTCTTCAATGATGAACAGGATACCGGCCAGCGGAGCGTTGAAGGCGGCGGTCAGACCCGCCGCCGCCCCCGTGGCTAACAGGGTATGACGCGTCTCATTGTCGCGCTTAGGCAGACGGAACAGGTCATACACCATCTGCCCGAGGTTGCCGCCCATCTGTACCGTCGGCCCCTCTCGCCCCAACACCATGCCGGCGCCGAGGGTCCCCATCCCGCCGAAGAACTTCACCGGGATCACACGCCACCAACGTGCCGGACGCAGATCTTCCAGCGCCCCCTCAATCTCCGGGATCCCCGATCCCCCCGCCTCGGGGGCGAAACGACGCACCAGGTAATAACCAAACATTGCCAACACCGCCGATCCCAAGATCGCCGCCGGCCAGACGATATACCAGTAATTGGCGACCTCGGCCAGACTGGCCAAACGCTGCTGCTGCACCCAGTCCACACTACGCTCAAAGGCAACGCCCATGAGCCCGGCCAAGGTTCCCACGATCGCCGCCAGCACCAAGGTGGCGAGCGGTGTCTTATCCCGGTGTATTACGCGTCTCAGCACGCTACTGCGCCGTAAACGGGGCGTCATCGGCTGAGAGCTCGAGTCTTGTTGCGTAGTCATAGTTAATTCAGTCAGTGAAGTTGGTCAAGGAATAGATAAATAGTACAAATAGGTTGAGCATTTTACTCTCTCTGGAGGGCGCCGTCTCCGCAAAGTATTAGACAATGTCTCTAACAGCAAAAATCAACACGATGCCATGGCACACCACGACGCATTTCATCTCGCGGCAGACTTCTTTAGAATAGCATAGGGTTATTTCTCTATTTTTATCAGCCTGGAGCCGAGAATGAATAAGTCCGAACGACTGTATGAGCAGGCCAAAACGCTAATCCCCGGCGGAGTGAACTCCCCGGTTCGCGCCTTTACCGGCGTTGGCGGTACGCCGCTGTTTATCGAACGGGCCGACGGCGCCTACCTGTATGATGCCGATGGTAAGGCCTACATCGACTACGTAGGCTCCTGGGGACCGATGATCTTGGGGCACAACCATCCGGCGATCCGTGACGCGGTGATCGCCGCCGTCGAACGCGGGCTAAGCTTCGGTGCCCCGACCGAGATGGAGGTGCGCATGGCCGAGCTGGTGACCTCACTGATCGACAGCATGGACATGGTACGCATGGTGAACTCCGGCACCGAAGCCACCATGAGCGCCATCCGCCTGGCGCGTGGCTTTACTGGCCGCGATAAGATCATCAAGTTCGAAGGTTGCTACCATGGCCACGCCGATCACCTACTGGTCAAGGCCGGCTCCGGCGCCCTGACCCTGGGTCAGCCCAACTCACCGGGCGTACCGGCCGACTTCGCCAAGCACACCTTGACCTGCCAGTACAATGATCTGGCGTCGGTGCGCGCCGCCTTCGCCCAGTATCCGCAAGAGATCGCCTGTATCATCGTCGAGCCGGTAGCCGGCAATATGAACTGTATTCCGCCTCAGCCAGGCTTCCTGCAAGGCTTACGCGAACTGTGCGATCAGTATGGTGCGCTGTTGATCATCGACGAGGTGATGACTGGCTTCCGCGTCGCCCTGGGGGGCGCGCAGGCGTACTACGACGTTACTCCAGATCTCACCTGCCTGGGCAAGATCATCGGTGGCGGCATGCCGGTAGGCGCCTTCGGCGGACGCCGTGAGGTGATGGAAGCGCTCGCGCCGACCGGCCCGGTCTACCAGGCCGGTACCCTGTCCGGCAACCCGGTCGCCATGGCCGCCGGCTATGCCTGCCTGAACGAAATCAACCAGCCGGGCATCTACCCGCAGTTGACTGAGCTAACCGACAACCTGGCCGCGGGCCTACTGGCCGCCGCGCATGAAGAGGGCATTCCGTTGGTGGTGAACCACGTCGGCGGCATGTTCGGCATCTTCTTTACCGATCAGCCCAGTGTAACCGGCTACCAAGACGTGCTGCGTTGCGACGCCGAGCGCTTCAAGCGCTTCTTCCACCTGATGCTGGAAGAGGGAATCTACCTGGCACCGTCCGCCTTCGAGGCGGGCTTCATGTCCCTGGCCCATAGCCAGGAGGACATCCAGAAGACCATCGACGCCGCCCGCCGCAGCTTCGCTAAGATGAAGTAAGCGCGCACGTCGCTTTCCTGTGTAGCAAGGCGGGTCTCAGCCCGCCTTTCTGTTTTCCGCGTATGCCCCATTCTGTCTCCCGCTCACGGCGCTACTCCTCATATTACGCGACAATCCGTCGAGAGCCCGATCCTTATGGGGAAACGAGGCTATTCCCCATTATCTTCCGCCGGATACGGCCCAAGGAAGCGCACACCGTTAAAGTGGATCAGGTGCGATGGTGCATCGGCCACCCACACCTCGGTCTCCCACGCAATTTCGCCCAAGTAGCGGCTCATAATAGTGCGGTTAGGGAAAGCGGTCACATAGACCAGCCCGGCCTTAGCGCTGGCAAAGAGTTTAGCGAGTTCGACGTGACGCTTGCCATCAACCGGGCCATGACTGGTGACAGACTCCACCAGCAACAACCAATTTTTTTCGGTAAAATGTAAAACCACATCGGGCATCTTACCGTGTAAATCTACATCCACGCCCAACTCGGCCAACAGTTCGGCATCGAAATAGCCCCACTTGTCGCCGGTGTCACCGGCATAGATCAGCACGCTCCCTGGCGCAAAACGCGGGGCGAACGCTTCGATGATATCCCGGATAAGTTCGCTGTGTTCGCCTGGGCTCAGGGTGATTTTCTTGCCCGGCGCAATCTCGACCGGGATGCGGTTCTGCTCGCGCGCTTTCGCGTACTTGGCCACCAGCGTTTCACGCTCAGCCAAATAAGCCGTGAGATTGTCGCGCCACTGCGCGGAGCCGAAACTGCGCAGTAGGTTAAGGGCTGCGGGTTCGACTTGATAAACGGCCTTTGGGCTATTCACCGGACGGTCTGGCTTGTCCGGGTTATAGAGAGCCAAGCTAGCATCACAGAACTGGTGCATGGTCTGACGTCGGAAAGTCTCGCGGGTATTCGGCGCATACGTCTTGCCATAGTGCTTACGAACCCAATCCATGATCGGCGTAATCCCCATCAACGGGTTCTCCGCTGCTGACCACGGCTTGTCCGGCGTGAGGTTCAGTAGGGCTAGCAATGACAATGCTGAGCGCTCGTTTTGCTGCGCACGAGGTAGACCTAGCGACATGATGATCTGATGAGCGGCCTCTATGTAGTCATTCTTCTTATCAGTCATGCGATCAATTTCCCTAATTGTTTATCAATCATGTTCTGCGTAATTTCGCGATGCTGTTTGGCCCACTGACCCAACGCGATCAACGCCTCACGACTCGGATACTTCATCCGCTTGAGATCAGTCGCGTTGACCTGCGTATGACCGTTGAAGCGGCGAAAGGTCTCATCCACGGCGCTACTGTTCAGAAACACGGCCAACCCTCGGGCCAGCGACTCGGGCAAGCCGCGCTTGTTCTCATGAAAAAGATTCATGTGATTTTCAAAACCCAACAGGGTATTCCTCCCAAAAACCGCAGGATCAACGACACTCGCCACCACTCGGCGCTTTTCCTCCTTTGATGAGAAGCGACGCACCACACAATAAAAACCATTCGGATAAAGCCACTTTTCCGTTTCAGCGTTACACATGATCGCATTCGGCTTCTTCAAGCCCGGCAACGGCCAGCGCACACCGGTGATGTTCAGGTGCCCGGGATAAATAAGCGGCACTGCGCCTTCTTCAGGCATGTCTCGCAGGTGCGCTTTCAAACGGAAGTCCACTACCGGCCCGGTCGATACATTGATCCCCATATCGGCCAACGAATAACGCACGGCAGGGGATAACTCAATAGCGCTTTTCTCTGTCGTGGTGGGTACATGAATGAAACGATCGACGTCATCCGGGAACACGATCCGCTCAAACGGGTGTTCGTTTGTGGCAAGATCGGTAAAACTATCATCGGTCGAGGTGGTGATCGTCACAGGTCCCTGCTGGCCGCCCCGCTCCAGGTGGATGATGACATTCTCTTGTAACACGTTATCGTCCTTAAATGCCTTATTGCGCGCAGCAAAAAGATGCATATGGCGAATGGCTGTATGCGCCAAGATAAAATCACGAAACGGACGGTAGTAGGGCCCATTACAGAAGCTACGTGGGATGATCGCCACAATCTGGCCGCCCGGTGCAGCCTGCGCCACCGCCAGCGCGACAAAGGCCGAATACAGATTCACCGTCTCGATGCCAACCGAGCGGAGGGCCAGCCGGTGCGCTGAGTTGCTGTTGATCTTCTTATAGGGCGGATTGAGGATCGCGTGGGTGTAGCTCCTAGCCTGCGGGCCCTCGGCTGTTGCCAGCGCGATGTAATCCCCAGCAATAACCTCAGCCTTGACCTTGCTATAGGCCGCCAAATGCTGCTTAAGGTATCCCTGTAATTTCGCGTCCACCTCATAAGCCGTTGCTTCGACAGACTCAAAGCCAAACTCCCCCATCACCCAGCGGTCAAGAAAAGCACAGGACAGCGCGCCGACCCCCGCACCAGCATCCAGGAGACGACAGGTCTGCTGACTACTGGCTGGAAACAACGACGCCATAAAGCGAGCCACAGTCGACGGCGTCATAAATTGCCCCAACTCGGCTTTGTGCTTCTTCGCTGTAGCAGAAGCCACCTTACGGCGCACGTTATCTGCAGTGTCTAGCTGTTGGTTCATCCAAGCTCCTCATTGATGTGGCGTGATGACGCCAACATACTTGTAAAAGACGGTTCGGGACACGCCATAACAACGGGTAACCGCGGCCACCGGTATCAAGGGAGCGCGCAACAGAGCCTTAATCTCGCCACCTGTTGGTCGTCTAGCTTCAGTTTGCAGCCACAACCTCGGCCACGCACATGAGCCACCGCGAGCCCAGCCTGCTTGAGCTCCTCGCACTGGAGATCCAGATACGGGGCATCAAGCGATACGCCAGAGCGCTCTATACGTTGCTTCATGTTCGTACCCGGGAAATTGAAAACTTGACGGCTATATTAACACCCGCAGCCCCCTCGCGACGGGAAATGACGATGTTGAATCTAGGTGCCAACGCACGCCGGCAGCGAGTAAACTAGCCCATTACCCTATAATAATTAAAAGCTCGGCGGCATCGCCAGACACAAAAACAAAAAAGCCCGCAGTGATGCGGGCTTAGCGGTGTTTTACGGCTTGTCCGTTCAGGCTGTTGCCAGACGCGAAATCATTCCCACTCGATGGTGGCTGGCGGCTTACCGGAGATGTCGTACACCACGCGTGAGATGCCGTTGACTTCGTTGATGATACGGTTGGAGACGCGGCCCAGGAAGTCGTAAGGCAGATGCGCCCAGTGGGCGGTCATGAAATCGATGGTCTCTACCGCACGCAGCGAGACGACCCAGTCATATTTACGCCCATCGCCCATCACGCCGACAGAGCGTACCGGCAGGAAGACGGTAAAGGCCTGGCTGACCTTGTTATACAGGTCAGCCTTGTGCAGCTCTTCGATGAAGATGGCGTCGGCGCGGCGCAGCAGATCGCAGTACTCTTTCTTCACTTCCCCCAGCACGCGCACGCCCAGACCCGGTCCCGGGAACGGGTGGCGGTACAGCATGTCGTGCGGCAGACCCAGCGCCAAGCCGATCTTGCGCACTTCATCCTTAAACAGCTCCTTCAGCGGTTCAACCAGCCCCAGCTTCATCTCTTGCGGTAGGCCACCCACGTTGTGGTGCGACTTGATCACGTGCGCCTTACCGGTGGCGGAGGCGGCGGATTCGATCACATCTGGGTAGATGGTGCCCTGTGCCAGCCACTTGACCTGGGGCAACTTGGCGGCTTCTTCGTCGAACACCTCGACGAATACGCGACCAATAGTCTTACGCTTGGCTTCCGGGTCGGCGATGCCAGCCAGCGCGGAGAGGAAACGCGCTTCGGCGTTGACATGGATGATGTTCAGACCGAATTGGTTACCGAACATCGCCATCACCTGCTCGGCCTCGTTCAGACGCAACAGCCCGTTGTCGACGAAGACACAGGTCAGGCGCTTGCCGATGGCGCGATGCAGCAGCAATGCGGTCACGGAAGAGTCCACCCCACCAGACAGGCCCAGGATCACCTCATCGTCGCCGATCTGCTCACGCATACGCGCCACGGCGTCTTCGATGATGGTCGCCGGGGTCCACAGCGCGGCACAGCCGCAAATATCCAGCACGAAGCGCTCTAGCATACGCTGCCCCTGGTGGGTGTGAGTCACCTCCGGGTGGAACTGTACGCCGTAGAAACGCTTCTCGTCGTTCGCCATGATGGCAAACGGGCAGCTCTCGGTGCTGGCGATGGTGGTGAAGTCAGCCGGAATGGCGGTCACCTTGTCACCGTGGCTCATCCATACATCCAATACGGCCTTGCCATCATCGCTGAGGGAGTCCTGAATGCCGTCGAACAGTCGGCTGTGCGCCGTGATCTCTACCTTGGCATAGCCGAACTCACGCTCGGTGGAGCTTTCTACTCGACCGCCCATCTGCATGGCCATGGTCTGCATGCCGTAGCAGACGCCCAGTACCGGGACGCCAGCCTGGAACACATACTCCGGCGCGCGCGGGCTGCCGGCCTCGGTGGTGCTCTCCGGGCCGCCAGACAGGATGATGCCGCTCGGGTTGAAGTCACGGATCTGCGCTTCACTGACATCCCATGCCCACAGCTCGCAGTAAACGCCGATTTCACGCACGCGACGGGCCAATAACTGGGTGTACTGTGAACCGAAATCCAGGATCAGAATGCGGTCTTGATGAATATTTTGCGTCATTGAGTGGCTCTATATTGGCAAATTGAACGGGCAAAACGGTACAAACTCAGTGGGCCAAGCAAATGCCTGGCCCGGCTCGCCGGATTATGAACCCAGGCGGTAGTTGGGTGATTCTTTAGTAATGGTCACGTCATGCACGTGGCTTTCCTGAATGCCGGAGCCCGTGATGCGGACGAATTGCGCCTTGGTACGCAGCTCATCGATGGTCGCACAGCCGGTCAGTCCCATGCAGGAACGTAGGCCGCCCATCTGCTGATGGACGATCTCTTTCAGACGGCCCTTATAGGCCACGCGCCCTTCGATGCCTTCCGGCACCAACTTATCGGCGGCGTTATCGCTCTGGAAGTAACGATCGGAGGAGCCCTTAGACATCGCGCCCAGCGAGCCCATGCCACGGTAAGATTTAAAAGAGCGCCCCTGATACAGTTCGATCTCGCCCGGGGACTCTTCGGTTCCGGCCAACATCGAGCCAACCATGACGCAGGAGGCACCGGCAGCCAGCGCCTTGGCGATGTCGCCGGAGAAGCGGATGCCGCCATCGGCGATCACCGGGATCCCCGTGCCCTCCAGAGCGGCGACGGCGTCAGACACGGCGGTGATCTGCGGTACCCCGACACCGGTGACGATACGGGTGGTACAGATGGAGCCCGGACCGATACCCACTTTCACCGCGTTGACGCCAGCGTCGGCCAGTGCCTTGGCACCGGCGGCGGTGGCGACGTTACCGCCGATGATCTGCAACTGCGGGAACTTGGCGCGCGTCTCGCGAATACGCTGCAACACACCTTCGGAATGACCGTGTGAGGAATCGATCAGCAACACGTCGACACCGGCCTCCACCAGGGCGGCAATGCGCTCTTCGTTACCGGCACCGGCACCGACGGCGGCACCGACACGCAAGCGACCGTGTTCATCCTTACAGGCGTTCGGTTTACGCTCAGCCTTCTGGAAATCTTTTACTGTGATCATGCCGCGCAGATGGAAGTGATCATCCACCACCAGCGCCTTCTCAACGCGCTTCTCGTGCATACGTTGCAGTACCACTTCGCGGGCCTCACCCTCTTTCACCGTCACCAGACGCGCTTTCGGCGTCATCACGGCGGTCACCGGCAGATCCAGATCGGTCACGAAACGCACGTCGCGGCCGGTAATGATCCCCACCAGTTCATTGTCTTCGGTCACCACCGGGTAGCCGGCAAAGCCGTTACGCTCGGTGAGCGCCTTGACTTCGCGCAATGTGGTGGTCGGCGTGACGGTCTGCGGATCGGTGACGACGCCGGACTCGTGCTTCTTCACTCGGCGCACTTCATCGGCTTGGCGCTCGATGGACATGTTCTTATGGATAAAGCCAATGCCGCCTTCCTGTGCCAGGGCAATCGCCAGGCGTGCCTCGGTGACGGTATCCATCGCGGCGGACAACATCGGAATATTCAGGCGGATAGAGGCAGTCAGCTGAGTGCCAAGTTCGGCGGTATTCGGCAGAACGGTAGAATGGGCGGGAACTAAGAGAACGTCGTCGAACGTCAGGGCTTCTTTAACAATACGTAGCATGAGCAATATCTCACCAGAGTGGAAGGTCAAACCAGATTTAATATTGCCGCGGCATTATACAGGCCGGAATCGGTTGCCTCCAGCATTTTTTTCAAAAATATCTTGCGATGCATGGTCATGCATGTAGTATCGACTAATTAACAGTATGATTTTAAGTTTGATCTAGGTCACATGACGCAGCCTGTTACCCCCACCATCTTTACCGTCAGCCGGTTGAACCAGACCGTGCGCCAACTGTTGGAGCTGGAGATGGGGCAGATCTGGCTGTCAGCCGAAATCTCCAACTTCTCCCAACCCGCCTCCGGCCACTGGTACTTTACCCTCAAGGATGACAAAGCTCAGGTGCGTTGCGCCATGTTCCGCAACAGCAATCGACGTGTCACCTTCCGCCCGCAGAATGGCCAACAAGTACTGGTTCGAGCCAGCATCACCCTGTACGAACCGCGCGGCGACTATCAACTGATCGCCGAGAGCATGCAACCCGCCGGCGATGGCCTGTTGCAGCAGCAATTCGAGGCACTCAAGCAACGTCTGCAAGCCGAAGGACTGTTCGACATCCGCCATAAACAGCCCTTGCCGCAACCGGCACGTTGCGTCGGGGTGATCACCTCGGCCAGCGGGGCGGCACTGCACGATGTGCTGCATGTGCTGCGCCGGCGCGATCCGGCCTTACCGGTGGTGATCTACCCCAGCGCGGTGCAAGGGGCCGAGGCGCCCATGCAGTTAGTTGGCGCCATCGAACGCGCCAACCAACGGGCGGAGTGTGACGTTTTGATCGTCGGACGCGGTGGCGGATCGCTGGAAGATCTATGGAGTTTTAACGACGAACGGGTGGCGCGGGCGATCTTCGCTAGCCGTATCCCCATCGTCAGCGCTGTAGGGCACGAGACCGACGTCAGCATCGCCGACTTTGTCGCCGATCTGCGCGCGCCGACCCCCTCGGCGGCGGCGGAGGTGGTCAGCCGTAACCGTGATGAGTTACTACGTCGCCTAATGAGTCAACGTCAGCGCCTAGAGATGGCACTGGACTACACCCTGGCGCGCCAGCGTCAACGCCTGCAACAGTGGCACCACCGCCTGGCGCAACAGCATCCTCAACTGCGCCTAGCGCGTCAACAGGCACAGTTGCTCGTTCTGCGCCGCCGTCTGGCGCAAGCCATGGATACCCGTCTGCGCCTGGCGGAACGGCGTTGGCGCCATGCTGCCGAACGCCTCGCCCAACACTCGCCGCAACATAATCTGCGTAACCAGGCCTACCAGTTACAACAGTTGCGCCACCGCTTAGAAAGCCAACTACAACGGCGCATGGCTGAACAGCACGAACACTTCGCCACCCTGTGCGCCCGCCTCGAAGGGGTCAGCCCTCTGGCCACGCTGGCGCGCGGCTTTAGCGTCACCCAGTGCGCCGATGGCCACGTACTACGCCGACGGGCTCAGGTCGCCGTGGGTGACGTGCTACGCACGCGCCTGGAGGATGGCTGGATCGAGAGCCAAGTGACGGGGAGCGCGCCGCTCACGCCTCGCCGCCGCCAGCGTAAACCGCACGATAAAACCTAACGCCGTGCCCGACCGGCAGCGTATTCAGCGCGAGCGCGCCTGCGCTAGCTGGCGAGCGATGGCGATAGCTTCGATCAACCGCGGACGATTGATGCGTGGCGAGCCACCGTCCAGTAGACGCTGCCAGAGGGCGATCGCCTGGAGGTAATCCGCCTGTCTAAAGGCCTCCTGCGCCAACAACATCAAGGCAGAAACCTCTTGCGCATCTAAACGTAGCGCCGCCGCCACATCGGCCCGCGCCGATGCGGTCATACGTTGCCCGGCGGCATAGTAGTGCGCCGTCGCCCGCGCCGCTAGCAACTCGGCGTTATCACCGCGTAGCTGTAACGCCTGATCGTAGGCACGCAAAGCCGCACGATACTCGCTGCGCTCCAGGTAGCGCTGCCCTAAGGCCGCCCACGCCGCGCTATCTTGCAGCGCCGCACGCACCGCCAACCAGCGCTGAACCAGTTGCGGATCGGCCACTTGCCGGGAGGCCTCCTGCGCCGCTTCCTGCTGCTGATGTTGCGCCTGCCACACCAAACTGCCCCGCCCGCTCAGTCCATACAACAACGACGCCAGCAATACGGCCAACGTCGGCCAGAAGAGTGCATGTCCCCCGACTTTCATCACCGCCTCCGCCATAAGCCGAACAGAATCAACGCTAACAACAGTGGCGGCAGCCCCCATAGCGGCAGCGTATAGCGATGGATAGCTGGTTGATAGCGCACGAACTCGCCATAACGCGCCGTCATAAAGTCGACGATCTGCGTCTCACTCTGCCCCTGCGCCACCCGGCGGAACACCTCATGACGCATCGCGACGGCCACCGGCGCGTTTGACTCTAACAGGTTTTGATTCTGGCACTGGGGGCAGCGCAGCTGGGCGGCGATGGCTAATCCCTGCTCGCGCGCCTGCGGCGTCGGGAACTCCCAGGTATCCACCACCTGCGCCGACAGCGGGCCCGCTAGGGCCAGCCACAACCCACTCGCTCTCCAGAACATCGCCACCATACGCATCAACGTCGTCCTCCTTTCACCAGGCACAGCAGTGTCCCAACGATCATCAGGATCGTCCCGGTGCCGACCCAGCGGATCCACTGGCGTAGATAGAGACGGAACGCATAGCGCGAGCCCTGTTTTTCCGCCATCAAGCCATACCAATCGTAACGCCAGCCCCAGGCGATGCCGGGCTCAAACATCGCCTGATGACGGGCCAGGTAGTAACGCCGCTCCGGGTAGAGACGCGCCACCTGTCGTCCCCCATGCCATACCGTGATCTCCCCTCGCTCGGCGGTATAGTTGCTGCGGGCGAACTGCGTCACCCCCAGGAAAGTAAAACGATAGGCGTCTAACTGTACCGACTCGCCGGGTGCCAACACCACGCTGCGCTCCTGCTGCCCACTGGCGTAGGCCGCGATCCCCAGCGCGCACAACAACGCCCCCAGATGCGCCAAACGGACACCCGCCGCCAACGGATGGCGCAAGCCACGATAGAGCATCAACGTCAACGCCAGCAGGGCGAAGGGCAACAATACGCTATTGAAATAGGGCGCCCCGACCGAGATACGCCCCCATCCCAACAAGCCATACAGCATCGGATAGAGCGTGCCCAACAGCACGATCAAGGTGGCCGCGCTAAATAGCCACAGCACGCCCAATAAGGATGGGGCGGGGGCGACCGCCTCTCGTTTCAGGCGCCCGGCATACAAGGCGTACAACGTCAATGCGCCGACGGAGAGGCCGCCAAATAGCAGCAATAAGCCCAGCGCCCGCGCCGCATCCAAAGCGAAGGCATGTACCGACAGCAAGACACCGGAACGGACAATCAACGTTCCCATCAGGGTAAATACCAACGAGGCCAAAGCCAGCAACAGCGACCAGTGCGCCAATGCACCTGTGCGCCGAGTCACGTTCAGACTATGCACTAAGGCGGTGGCCGTCAGCCAAGGCAGTAGCGAGGCATTCTCGACCGGATCCCAGAACCAGAATCCCCCCCAGCCCAGTTCGCTATAAGCCCACCATGAGCCCAACAGAATGCCGCCCGTCAGGCAGCCCCAGGAGAGCAACAGCCAGCGCCAGCAACCATCAGCCATCGCTGACGCCGTCTGATACGCCAACAGACCGCCCAGCAAACGAGCGGCGCAGAGCGCCAAACCGGCATAGCCCAGGTAGAGTAACGGCGGATGGAAGATCAGCCCGGGATGCTGCAACATCGGGTTGAGATCTCGCCCCTGTAGTGGCGCGGGAAACTGGCGGGCGAACGGATCGCCCAGGGTGACGATAAACAGCAAGAAGGCGGCGATCATCAGCGCCATCACTCCCAGGGTATAGTCGCGCGCCAGCGTCGCCTGTCGGCGCGCGCCCCAGGCGAATAATGCACTCCAGCCAGCCAAACACAACAGCCACAACAGCAGCGAACCTTCGTGCCCTCCCCAGGCGGCGGCTAGCTTCAGCCCCCAGGCCAGCGCCGCATGGCTATGCTGCGCCACATAGCGCAGGGAAAAATCATCTGCCAGCAGAGCCAGTAACAGCAGCAGAAAGGCAACCAGCACCAGTCCCCCTTGCGCCCATGCCCAGCACCGAGGATGCCACGCCGGCAAGCGACGCGCTAAGACGAGACCGCGCAACGCCGCTAGTAAACTGACACACAGCGCCAACAAGAGGGTGAAGAAGCCCAGTTCAGGCCACCACAGCATGCCGTCTCCTTAGTCGCGAGGCGTGTGCCATACTCAAGCGACAGTCAGTTGGCCGGCATACAGCACGAAGAAGCGTAACAGCAGCACCCCACACAGGGTCAGCCCCGCGCCCCACAGAATGCGCCGCGCCTCGCTCCAGCGCTGGTAGCCCTGCACCCACTGTGGCGCGACCATTCCCAGCCCCACGACCCCCAGCCAAAACCACCCGCTCCAGAAGCCTCCATCCACCACGCTGTGAAAGGCGCGCGCCTTGCCCTCATCCCCTAACGCCAGACCGATCAGGAAGGCCGCCAGCAAGAAGATCTCCAGCCAGACGATAGGCCGTTCGACGCGATGCAGGAAGCGCCGCTCCCGATGCCCCGCCTCTCCGTGCCCCCAGCGCCCCAGCGAGGCAAGCAGCGCCACCGCCACGCCGGAGGAGAGGCCGGAAAACAGAAACAGCGCAGGCAACAACGGGTGATTCAGCATCGGATACGACTTCAGCGCCGACAGCAGGAAACCGGTGTAGGCGCCCAGCAGGATCGCCAGCACCAGTAAGAGGGTCTCCAAGGGGCGTAAGGCGGCATGCAGGCGTGCCAGCCAACGTGGCAACCACACCGCGCGCGGCAACCAACGATGTTGCAAGGCACTCAGCTCGCTATGGAACACCAATGCCAGCCACACCAATAGCGCCAGCATGTAGATCTGAAACAGCATGACCCCCATCGACATCACCGAGGTCAGGCTGTAGTGCAGCATCAACGTCCAGAATGTCCAGGGACGCGCCAGATGGAAGATCAAGATCAACAGCCCCAACATGACCGAGCCGGGCGCCAGCCATAAGGTGACGCGCATCAGCGCGCTCTGACTCTCCCCAGCTCCCGGCGTGCTACGACGCAGCACGATCGCCAAGACCACCAGCCCCGAGGAGATACCGATCAGAAACAGGTACACGGCGATCGGCCAGTCCCACACTAGCGACGGAAAATGAAACGGCGATGTCATTGCGTCACCTCCCCGTAACGAAATGGTATACGATACAGCTTGGGACGGGTGCCGAGCGCTAACTTGTAGCGATAGGTCGGCTGGCTACGCAGCAGGCGACTCACGGTGCTGTTGGGATCGTCCAGGTTGCCAAAGGTCAACGCCTGGGTCGGGCAGGCCAGCACGCAGGCTGGCGCCTTCCCCGCCTTCAGGTTGGTCTTGCGACAGAAGTCGCACTTATCCGCCGTCTTGCTGACCGGGTGGATAAAGCGCACCCGGTAAGGACAGGCGGCGATACAGTACTGACAGCCGACGCACAGATCGGCATCGACGTCGATGATGCCGCTAGCGGCATCGCGAAACGACGCCCCCGTCGGACAGACCTCGACGCAAGGTGGCGAGTCACAATGCTGGCAGGAGTGGCGAAAGAAACGGTACTTCACCTCGGGGAAACGACCGATGGGGTCGCTGCGCAGGATCTCCAGACGGGAGACGCCCGCCGGTACCTGATTGACCTCGCGACACGCCTCCATACACGCGCTACAACCGATACAGCGCGTCTCGTCATACACCATTCCCAGCCGGACGCCCTGTGACGTCGTCGTAGCGGCTACCACCCGCGGCAAGATGCCGCCGGACAGGGCCATTGCCCCCACCCCGGCGATAAAGCGGCGACGCGAGCAACTCATGGCTGTGGCTCCTTAGCCGGCGTTGCCGACGGCAGGGTCAACGTCACCGCCGCGCCATCGAAGGCCGGGTTATTCTGCTGCTGGCGGTGGCAATCGACGCACAGCGTGATACGCGCACGCTCGCTCAACCGGATGACCGGATCGACGGCAGGATGGGCGCGATGACAGGCGGCGCAGGTGACATTCGTCAGATGCACGTCATGCGGCCAGAAGGCCTTCTGTAGCTTCTCCGGCAGGTGACAGGAGAGGCACACACTGTTCTGCTGTGCCGCACTGTGACCATCGCGGTTGAAGCGCATCACATCCGGCGCGCCATCGCGATGCGTCTCCAACGACACATTACCGTGACAGTTGGTGCAACTGATGGCCTGTTGGCTATTGGGGTTCAACTCCTGCGCGTGACGCCCATGCAGGGCATCCTGCGGCTGTTTATGACAATCCAGGCAAGCCTGGTTCGGGTCGCGTTGCGCCGCGACCTCCGCCGAGGCGGCCGACACGGCACCGGGCGTAGCCTGCGCTACGGCCAATGATGGGGCAGTCAGCGCCAGACTTCCGAGCAGCACCCCAACGCTAAAAAACGAACGCAGTCGGTTCATGATGACTCCATCTGCCATGCCCCGCTAACGCGGGGCCGTGGGGTTAATTATCCAGACGCCCGGCGCTACGCGCCTGAGCTTCCCACTCGGGAACAACCGTGTTCAGGAAGCGCTGCTTCTCGTCGCTCATCTGCGGCATAGTCATCCCCAGCGCCTGCTGGGCCAGTGCCTTGGTAGAAATATCCGGCAGCACGACCGGCTCATTGACCCCATGGCGCGCCAAGACACGCACCAACTGGGTACGCGCGTTAGCGGCCTTATCCAACGCGCTGCCCAGCATGTGCAACGCCACATCCGGCGCATGCATCTGCACCCCATGAGAGGCGATGGCGAAATCCCAACGCCATTGGGCATGACGGATATCCGTCAGGATCGGCTGCATCTCGGCCTCGTTAGCGCCGGCGGCCCAAGCGGCCTTAGCCTCGAAGTGCGCCCGTACCAACTGATCCTCCGCCTTCAGCTTGAGATCCTGGATGTCTTGCTTACGCTTGGCCACGGTCTGCTGCAAGGTAGCCTTATCCTGGGTGTGGCAACTGCGGCAGGTCTGCTCGAAGTTATCGAAGGGATTACCGATCTTGTGGCTGGTGTAGCGCTTACCCTCGGCATTCTGTACCTTGGGCATGTGGCAATCGACGCAAGAGACATTATTCTGGCCGTGGATCCCGACGCGCCAGGTCTCATATTCGGGGTGCTGCGCCTTTAACATCGGCGCCTTAGAGAGCGGGTTCAGCCAATCGGTGAAGCCAATACCGTCGTAATAGGCCTCGATCTCATCGACCTGGGTCCCTTTATCCCAAGGCAGCTTGACGAGCTTCTCCTTGCCAGAGAAGTAGTACTCCACGTGACACTGACCGCACACCATGGCTTGCTGATCGAAGCGGTTACCCCGCTCGAAAGGCTTGCCGATTGCCGCTAGGGCGCGTACCGCATAGGGACGCGACAGGTGCAAGGCCGGTTTTCCGGCGGCGAACTCGGCCGATGCGGTGTTGTGGCAATCGGCGCAGCCCAGCGCGTTAACGATCTGCGGCCCGCCGCTCGCCCAGGTACCGTGGTAGTAGGCATCCTCGCCCTGTTCGGCGATCACCCGCGCCACGTCGGGGCTCTTACAACTCCAACAGGCCATCGGCTGCGGGCCATCCTCGGGCTTCATCGGCGCGCCAGTGCGCAGCGTCTCACGCACATCGGTCAGCGCATAGGCATGCCCGCGCGGCTTGTTATAGTCTTTAGCGAAAGCGTAACCGGCCCACAGGATCACCAGACGCGGATCTTCGGCCAAGGCATCGGTGCGCTCGGCCTGTTCGCGGGTCGCCAGCCAAGAGGCGTATTGATCCGGATGGATAGCGGCGAAACGATCATTGCGCGCCTCCACCACCTCGCCGACAGGCTGTGTCGCCGGCTTGTCCTTGTCTACAGCGTCAGCGGCCGACACCCCCCAGCCCCATACGCCTAACACCACCCCGCACACTATCCGTTGTAGTGCCTTGCTTACCTTGCTCATAAGCGCTCCATCCACCGTGATATATCTGCCTGGTAGCCAAACCGGGCAGATTAGGCTTAACACAGCGCGCATCCTTGGGCGTGATGAGGAAAATAATTGTCAGCTCGGAGTAAACAGCTCATGGCGGCATAAATAACGGCATGCTGCCCACTCAAGATTACATGTCCCCAGCCTGCACGCGGTTTATTTTTATTATCCAGTGACGATTAATAGCAAAAACCACACAAAAAATATTGTTTTCGATCAATACAGGAAAACGCCTTATATAACAAAGAAGTATTTCGTAACTTACGCCACAGCAAGGCATGAAAAAATTATTTAATACAGGATAACGGTGCAGGAAATACGACAAAACAAATAAAAAGCAGATGGCCATTATCACAACAAATAAAAAATACCCCAAGCGGGGTATTTTTTATTTAAACAAAATAAATTACTGCCGTTAGCAAGGAATATAGCGAAACTGCACCTGTTTTTTCGAGATCAAGCCATGCCCTTGCTGGCAAAAATAGTCAACGGCACCGCATGCCTGCAATACTTGCAAAGGCTGTTGGCATTGTGGGCACATGGCCTCACGGCGATAGGCCTGCTGACAGGCCGGGCAAAAAAAGTGCCCGTCCTGCCAAATTAACGCCTGCTGGCACTGCGGACAGAGGTCTTGCATCATATGCTCCTAAATCACGCCCCATTGACGCAGGAAATAGAGACCCAGCGCCGTGGTGAAGAACGAGCCCAGGGTCGTGATGGCGATGATATTCGCTGCCAGCGTCGCATTGCCGCCCATTGCCCGGGTCATCACATAGCTCGCCGCCGCGGTCGGCGTCGAACTCAACAAGAAGATCACCCCCAGCGTAACATGACGGAAGCCAAGCAGCCAGGCACCGCCGGTCATGAATATCGGTAAGAGCACCAGCTTGGCCAATGAGGCAGAGCCGGCTACATTCGACGCCCCAAACATGGCACGCCAATCAATGCTGGCACCGGCACACAGCAGAGCCAACGGTAAAGCCATCGCCGCGAGGAAATGGCCGGTATCCTGCACCACCTGCACCATTGGCCAGCCGCTGGCGGCCCACAGCAGACCGAGGACAATGGCGATAATCAAGGGATTCAAGGCGATACCGCGTAACAGCAGGCGCCAGCCGATCCCCTGTTGACTGTCGCCGTACAGCGAGCGCGTCAGGGTGATCACCGACAAGACGTTAAACAGGATCACCGTCACCGCCATATATAGCGAGCCGATGGCCACCCCTTCGCTACCATAGGCGCTGGCGCAATAGGCTAGGCCGACGATCGCCGTGTTAGCACGAAAGCCGCCCTGCACAAAGATCCCCCGCTCGCGCGGATCGGCAACCAACCAGCGGGATGCCCACTCCAACAACAAGAAGCTGAGCAGCGTTGCAGCGGCGCCATACAGCACCAAGGGCACGTTCTGGCGTAGCGAGGCTTGACTGGTGGCGATGCTAAAAAACAGGAGACAAGGCAGAGACAGGTTAAACACCAGGCGCGTGGCACTATCACAGAAGCGGTCATCGAGCAATCGCCAGCGACGCAGCAGGATGCCGATCAGTAACATCAGCAGGTTGGGGACGGTCACGCCGAAAGCGAAGCTCCAGGTCTCCCAGGACATAGCACATCCTTGTTACAGGCGGGAAAGAGAGGGGAATTACGTTAACATAGCCGCCAAAAAAACGGGACACTTTCGTGTCCCGTCTAGCGGCGTTACTTGGCCTTTCTCAGATGGCTCAGTAAGCGCTTACGCTTACGCATCTGGTTAGGTGTCAAAGTGTTACGCTTACCGGCGAACGGGTTATCTCCCTCTTTAAACTGGATACGGATCGGGGTCCCCATTACGTTTAACGAGCGACGGAAGTAGTTCATCAGGTAACGCTTATAGGAGTCCGGCAGATCCTTGACCTGGTTGCCATGAATGACCACGATCGGCGGATTATAGCCACCGGCGTGCGCGTACTTCAGCTTAACGCGACGTCCACGCACCATCGGCGGCTGGTGATCATCCTGCGCCATAGTCATGATACGCGTCAGCATGGAGGTGCTGACGCGGCGGGTGGCGCTTTCGTAAGCTTCCTGAATCGACTCGAACAGGTTGCCGACCCCGCTGCCATGCAGCGCAGAAATAAAGTGGATGCGCGCGAAGTCAACAAAGCCCAGGCGCAGATCCAGCATATCTTTCACCTGCTCCTTGACCTCCAAACTCAACCCATCCCACTTGTTAACCACCACCACCAGTGAGCGCCCACTATTCAGGATGAAGCCTAACAGCGAGAGATCCTGATCAGAGATGCCCTGGCGCGCATCGATCACTAAGAGTACCACGTTGGCGTCTTCGATCGCTTGCAGCGTCTTGATCACCGAGAACTTCTCCACGGTGTCCGTCACCTTGCCGCGCTTACGCACCCCGGCGGTATCGATCAACACGTATTCGCGTTCATCGCGCTCCATCGGGATGTAGATGCTGTCGCGCGTGGTGCCCGGCATGTCATACACCACCACCCGATCCTCACCCAGGATGCGGTTGGTGAGTGTGGACTTACCGACGTTAGGCCGGCCAACGATGGCAATCTTAATCGGTTGACCGATCGGATCGAACGCCTCTTCTTCCGCCTCCTCGGCGGCGTCGGCCGCTTCAGCCTCCAGCGCTTCCCAGTAGGCGGCGTTCGCCTGCTCTTCGCTCAGCGCCGGTGCCGGCTCTACCTGCGGGATGAACGGCACCAGCGCGTCTTCGATCAGTTGGGTCACGCCGCGGCCATGCGAGGCGGCGATCGGGTGTACTTCACCTAGCCCCAGCGCATAAAAGTCACCGACAGCCACATCGGCATCGATGCCATCGGTCTTATTCGCCACCAGGAAGGTCGACTTATCACGGCTACGCAGATGACGGGCGATCGCCTCGTCCGCTGGCAGCAGACCGGCACGCGCGTCGACCAGGAACAGCACGATGTCAGCTTCTTCGATCGCCAGCAGCGACTGTTCCGCCATATGGGTCTCGACGCCATTCTCGCTGCCATCGATCCCGCCGGTATCGATGATGATGAACTCGTGACCGTTTACTTCAGCACGACCATACTTGCGATCTCGGGTTAACCCGGGGAAGTCGGCAACCAACGCATCTCGGGTGCGTGTCAACCGGTTAAATAAGGTGGATTTCCCCACATTCGGGCGCCCGACCAGCGCGACGACAGGTATCATTGTTGAAGCCTCTATTACGTAATCTCATCCTGCATCGCCATTTTGCGCACAGGAATATGCAGAAGACGAAACGGCCCCTGAGGTCATCAGGAGCCGTTCCGGGCGGCGGAAAGCCGCCCTATATCATTTTATAAATCAACGGGAAATGGCGTAAACGTCACCACCGCGCGCCTGAATAATCAGGTTATCGCCTGCCACTTGGCCGGCGCTGAGCAGACCCGAACTATCCAGTTTCTGCTCCACCACCAAGCGCCCATCGTCTGGATTGATCCAGTACAGGTATCCTTCCGCATCGCCGACCACCAAGTAGCCGCGATACAGTACCGGTGCCGTCACACCACGGTGCAACAGGTCGCTATTCTTCCACAGCACCACGCCGCCGTTGATGCTCAGGGCCGCAACGCGCCCATCCTGATCAACCAGGTAAATGCGCCCGCCATCGACGATGATATTATTCACCCCGCCCATGTCGCGTTTCCAGACGATCTGGCCAGAGCGCAGATCCAGCGCCGACAGGCTGCCGTTGTAGCCCAGGGCATACACCACCCCATCGACCACCACCGGTGTCATATCGATATCGTTAAGGCGATCGATCTCCGTCGCACCGGTCGGCTGCGCCACCCGTTGCTGCCAAATCATCTGCCCCTGTTGCAGTAAGACCGCGCTGACGCGACCATTATCGCCGCCGACGATCGCCGCGCCATAGGCGACGGCAGGTGCCGACTCGCCACGCAGCGTCAGCGATGGCATATCCAGGCTCACGGTCCACTTGATCGTACCGTCGCTCTCATCCAACGCCTGCAACATGCCGTTGCTGGTGTGGATCAACACCAGTCCGTCACTAACCACCGGGCGAGAAATAGCCTCACCGGCAACCGTCGTCTTCCAAGCCTCGCTGCCATCGTCGCTGTTCAGCGCATACACCACCGCGTGCTCGGAACCGACATACAACTTGCTGCCAGAGATGGTCAGCCCACCGGAGAGCAGGGCGTCGCTACGAGAGAACCAGCCGTCCTTCTCGCCCAGATTTACCGACCACAGTTTGTCACCGTTTTCGGCGTTCATCGCCATCACTAACCCCTGACGATCCGCGGCATAGATGCGGTTATCCTGATACGCCGGGCGCAGGTGGGAATAAAAATCACCGACACCGTTACCCACCGAGCGGCTCCAGACCGTCTGCGGCGTAAACTGGTTTTCCACCTGCGGTAACGGCGCCATCACTACCGTATCCGTCTCGCCGCTAAACCAGGAGCATCCGCTCAGCATGGTTGCTGACAGTAAGCCGACCAGGAGCGTTTTACGCAATTGCATCGATTATCCCCTTAGCTGGATAAATTATTCAGTTTCATCCGCAGTAGCGCCTGCAATGACTGAGAGGCCCCCTCTGCCAGCCCTTTGCTGTAGGCCTCACGCGCACCCTTGGCGTCGCCCTTCTTCAGCAACACATCGCCGCGTACATCCTGTGCCAACGCCTGCCATCCTTTAGCGGTAACGCCATCCAAGGTCTTCAGCGCGGCATCCAGTTGGTTATCCTGTAGTTGTACCCGAGCCAGGCGCAGATCGCTCAACGCTTTCAGGTTTTCATCCTGCGCCTGCCCTGCCGCCCAGGCTAACTGGCTCTGCGCCTTGCCAAACTCGGCCTTATCGACTTCGTATTGTGCCAACTGGAGCGCCGCCAGGACGCCATAGTTATTGGCGTTCTCTTTGATGAAGGCCTCGCTCAGGGCGATCCCATCCTGCTTGCCGCCGTTCAACGCCTCGCTGGCCTGCTGGTAAGATTGAGAAGCCTGCGCCATACCGGCTTGTTGATGGTTAACCCAATAACGCCAGCCAAACAGTGCGCCGACGCCGATCACCACCCCGACCACCAGCGTTTTACCATACTCTCGGAAGAAATGGCGGATGGCATCAACCTGTTCGTTCTCTGTGCTATAGACTTCCACTGTTTCTTACTCCTTAGCCCAACATGGTCGCCAGCAATTGTGCGGCCTGATCCTGCGCCACGCTTTGCTGCTCGCCGCTCGCCAGGCACTTCACATTCACCTGACCGCTCTGCACTTCGCTTTCGCCCAGCACGAGGGCAATGCGAGCCCCCCACTTGTCGGCTCGCGCGAACTGCTTCTTAAAGTTACCGCCGCCGTAATTGGTCATCAGACGCAGTTGCGGCAAAGCATCGCGCAACTGCTCGGCCAGACGCATCGCCGCACTCTGCGTCCCCTCGCCGACGGCGATCAGGTAGGCATCCACCGTACGCTGCGGCAGGAAATCCGGATTCACCGCCTGAACCAACAGCACTAAGCGCTCCAGTCCCATGGCGAAACCGACCGCCGGTGTCGCATGGCCGCCCAGTTGTGCCACCAGGCCGTCGTAACGGCCACCAGCACAGACGGTACCCTGCGCTCCCAGGCTATTGGTCACCCACTCAAACACGGTACGGTTATAGTAGTCCAAACCACGCACCAGCCGCTCATTCACCGTGTAGGCGATGCCCGCGTCATCCAGCAGGCGGCACAGTCCGGCAAAGTGGCTACGAGACTCCTCGTCCAGATAATCCGACAACCGCGGCGCATCGTTCAGCAACGCCTGCACCTCCGGATTTTTGGAGTCCAGCACGCGCAACGGGTTGCTGTACATGCGGCGCTTGCAGTCTTCGTCCAGTTGCTCTTTATACTGCTCCAGGTAAGCCACCAGGGCGTCGCGGTAGTTAGCGCGCGCCTCCAGCGAGCCGATGGAGTTCAGCTCCAACGCTACGTGATCGGCGATACCCAGCACTTTCCACCAACGGGCGGTCATCATGATGATTTCAGCATCGATATCCGGACCGGCGAGGCCAAACACCTCTGCCCCCAACTGATGGAACTGGCGATAACGCCCCTTCTGCGGGCGTTCGTGACGGAACATCGGCCCGATGTACCACAGACGCTGCTCCTGATTGTACAGCAGACCATGCTCGATCCCGGCGCGTACGCAGCCGGCGGTACCTTCCGGACGCAGCGTCAGGCTATCGCCATTGCGGTCTTCGAAGGTATACATTTCTTTCTCAACCACATCGGTCACTTCGCCGATGGCGCGTTTGAATAACGGGGTCTGCTCTACAATCGGCAAACGGATCTCGCTGTAGCCGTAGCTGGCCAGCACCTGCTTGAGCGCCGCCTCGATCGGCTGCCACAGCGCCGTGTCTGCCGGCAGATAGTCGTTCATGCCACGAATGGCCTGGATATTCTTAGCCACGTCAACTCTCTATGTAATTTGCAAAAACTGGCCCGATTATAGAGGCAACGCTAGTTCCTCTTCAACGCGGGCAGACTGCGGCACCGCCGACGCGGCGCCGCGTATGTCACTGAGCGTCCAATTGGGTGATGCCGATACGCATCTTTTCATCCAACTGCGCCGCCTTGGCGCGGATCTTCGCCTCCAACTGATCGATGATGTCGGCGTTATCGAAGCGCGTTTTCTGCCGCACGCCATCCTCATAAAATCCGCTCTTGTTATGGCCGCCGGTGACGCCCAGCGTCGAGACCAATGCCTCGCCTGGCCCGTTGACCACGCAACCGATGATCGAAACATCCATCGGCGTGACGATATCTTCCAAGCGCTGCTCCAGTGCATTCACCGTACCGATCACGTCAAACTCCTGGCGCGAACAAGTCGGGCAGGCGATGAAGTTGATACCACGAGAACGGATACGCAACGACTTGAGAATGTCGAACCCGACCTTGACCTCTTCCACCGGATCGGCGGCCAGCGACACACGCAGGGTATCGCCGATCCCCTCCGCCAACAGCATGCCCAGCCCGATCGCCGACTTGACGGCGCCGCTCCGAGCGCCGCCCGCCTCGGTGATCCCCAGGTGCAATGGCTGGTCGATACGCTCCGCCAACAGGCGATACGCCCCGACCGCCAAGAAGACGTCAGAAGCTTTCACGCTCACCTTAAACTGATCGAAGTTAAGCCGATCCAGAATATCGACGTGGCGCATCGCCGACTCCAACAGTGCCTGCGGTGTCGGTTCGCCATACTTTTCCTGGATATCCTTCTCCAGCGAACCGGCGTTCACACCGATACGAATCGGAATACCGCGCTCGCGTGCACAATCGACCACCGCGCGAATACGGCTCTCGTTACCGATATTACCGGGATTGATACGCAGGCAATCCACGCCGTACTCCGCTACTTTCAAGGCGATGCGATAGTCGAAGTGGATATCGGCCACCAGCGGCACCTGGGCCTGTTGCTTGATCTGCCTAAAGGCCTCGGCCGCCTCCATGGTCGGTACCGAGACCCGCACGATATCGACCCCAACGCGCTCCAAGGCGCGGATCTGGGCCACCGTCGCCGCCACATCGGTGGTGCGGGTGTTGGTCATAGACTGAACGGCGATGGGGGCGCCGTCACCGATCGGCACATTGCCGACATTGATACGCGTCGATTTACGGCGCTTAATGGGGGATGCGTTATGCATGACTTCTCTCCGCCCTTGCCGTAACTCAGTTAGCCGCCGCTGGCTGTGCGTCTAACGTCAAACGGGCAACCTGGCTTGACTTGATAAAACGACTCAGATCGACCGGCTTACCCAGATACTGGATCTGCACCGCCGCTGGCGCGCCGATCTTCAGACGGTAAGGCGCCTTACCGGAAAGCTCGAGCTTCGCCCCGGCCGGCTGTAAGCCGCTAAACAAGACCTTACCGCTCGCATCACGCACCTCCAGCCAACACTTGTCGCTAAAGTGCATCACCAGAGGTTGACCGCTCGCCGCCTCGCTCCCGGTCGCCACGCTGGCCGCTGCCGTCGGCAACGCCGCTGTAGACAACGGGGCGATATCCGCCTGGCTCGGCGCCACCACGGCGCCCGGAGTGGCTGGCGTGGAGGCAGCCGGCGCGTTAGCGCTGTTGACCGCCGGAGCGGGGGACTCGCTCGGTGCCGCCGTTGCGGCCGGAGTATGACTGACCGACGCGCTGCTAGCCGCGGGCTGAGAGGCCGGGGTGTTGCGGGCGTCGGCATCGTCTGCCGCCGCGCCGCCTGAAGCGGACAACTCAACGGGCTGTGCCTGTTGCTGCTTCGCCAGCTGTGCCGAGGACTCATCGGCCATCTCGGCGATATCCTGCTGCTGGGCCTTATGATTCTGCCACCACCACGAACCGGTGATGCCGATCACGACAAAGATCACCAGCCAGGTGAACGTCATCAACCAACCTTCGCGTTTCTTCCGCCGCTTGCCCAGCGAAAAGCTTTGCATCGGCGCCATTTTTACCGCCCGAACCGGCGCCTGTTTGGCCAACAACGGGGCGATCTCCTGCTCAGGGATCTGTACCAGCTTGGCATAGGCGCGGATATAGCCACGGACGAAGGTCGACACCAAGCCATCGGGGGCCTTGTCTTCTTCAATGTCTCGTATCGTCGAGAGCTTCAGGCACAGGCGCTCTGCCACCTGCTGCTGAGTAAGCCCTAAACGCTCACGGCCCTGGCGCAGACGCTCGCCAGTGCTCATCGGTGCTGCTTGATCTTGGGAGGCTTCAGTATTCATTCGCTAGGAACTGCTGGTACTGTTGGGATTGTGGAAAATTTCGCGCCAGTTGTTTGCCATAACGTTCTAGGTTCGTCTGGCGCCCATCTAACGCAGCGAAACGGATTTGTAACCATAAACTATCGGCGCTGACCGGTAAAATATGATTGTAAACATCCAACATCAGTCGTGCTTCCGTGCGCTTACCCTGTTGTAACGCTTGCGAGGCGTCGGCCAGCAAGCGCACACCTTGCTGCGGATCCGCCTTCAACGCACGGATGAAAAGTCTACGCGCCTCATCGGGATGGGCGGCATGCAAGAAGCAGCTTCCTGCACTGAAAAATGCATCGGCAACCCATCCCTCATCGGGGAGCTGCGCCGCCGCGTTAAACTGTTGTTGCGCCGCTACATACTGCCCTAAAGTGCAGAGAAACGCACCGTAATTATTCATTACCGTGGCGCTGCGCGGCGCCGCCGCCAATGCTTGGCGATACCCTTGCGCGGCAGCGTGCAGCTGGCCACGCTGTTGCTGGTACATCGCCGTCAGCAGCAGCGTACGGTAGTCGCCCGTGGCAGAAACCGAGAGTTGCGCGAGTGCCTGCTGTGCCTGCGGCAAATCGCCACGCGCCAACGCGGCGAAGGTCTGCTGCGGGAGCGGCAAGGAAGCCTCGCTCTGCGGCGGTGCCTCGCTTGACTTTTCAGCACACCCGACCAGCAACGCGGCCAACATCCAGCTCATCACAGCCCTTGTCGTTCTCATCCCTTGCTCCCGCTCTCTGCCATGCGAACGAGCCTCGATGCACGGTGCGCGTCCCGCCATGCGGACGCCCATCCCTGTTACATCAGACTTCTCGCACGTTGATAGGTTCCCCCGCCACCCGCTTCTTCAGGGTCCGTTTGGTTCGGTCGATAACTTCACCGGCCAACTGACCGCAGGCGGCGTCAATGTCGTCACCACGCGTCTTGCGTACGATGACGGTAAAGCCATACTCCATCAACACCTTGGAAAAACGATCAATACGGCTGTTGGAGCTGCGGCCGAAGGGCGCGCCCGGGAAGGGGTTCCAAGGGATCAAGTTGATCTTACATGGGGTATCCTTCAAGCATTCCGCCAACTGGTGCGCATGCTCCGTGCCATCGTTGACATGATCCAGCATCACGTACTCCACCGTTACCCGCCCCTGGTTAGCGTTGGATTTATCCAGGTAACGACGCACCGCCGCCAGAAAGGTTTCGATGTTGTACTTACGGTTGATCGGCACGATCTCATCGCGGATCGCATCATTCGGTGCGTGCAGCGAGATAGCCAACGCCACGTCGATCAGATCGCCCAACTTGTCCAGTGCCGGCACCACCCCAGAGGTAGACAGGGTTACGCGCCGTTTGGAGAGACCGAAACCGAAATCATCCAGCATGATCTCCATCGCCGGGATCACATTGGTCATGTTGAGCAACGGCTCACCCATGCCCATCATCACCACGTTGGTGATCGGACGATTACCGGTGACCTTCTGTGCCCCGATGATCTTGGCCGCCCGCCATACTTGACCGATGATCTCCGAAACCCGCAGGTTACGGTTAAAACCCTGCTGGGCCGTCGAACAGAATTTGCACTCCAGCGCGCAGCCCACCTGGGACGAGACGCACAGGGTGGCCCGATCGTCTTCCGGAATATAGACCGTCTCGACCCGCTGGTCGCCGACCTGGAGGGCCCACTTGATGGTGCCGTCGGAGGAGCGCTGCTCCACCGCCACTTCCGGTGCCCGGATCTCCGCGACCTGCTTCAGCTTGGCGCGCAGCACCTTGTTGATGTCAGTCATCGCGTCGAAGTCGTCGCAGCAATAATGATAGATCCACTTCATGATCTGATCGGCGCGGAACGGTTTTTCGCCCATCGCGACGAAGAATTCACGCATCTGCTTACGGTTCAGATCAAGCAGGTTGATTTTTTCCGCCGGCTGGGCGACACAAGAGGCCCCCTCGGCAGAGGGCGGGGTAAGATGAATATCAGACAAGGGAGACTCGACGGCAGTGGCACCGGGCGCGTTGCCCGTATGCGATGAAGGATTCTTGGACATAAAAATAGCTAGGCCTCGTTGTTACACTTTGCGGCTCATTGCCAGCACGCCGCCTGCGGCGCGCTGGAAAAACTGGCATACAATAACGCCCCGGAAGAGACACGGGGCGCTATATTGTACTCACTCTCGCCGGACGATGCCATGACGATCATGCATGCCGGACGGATTTCACTGCCTGACGACAGCCTCAGCGCGTACGCGGGCAGAGCTCATCGGCGCTGAAGAAGTAGGCAATCTCCCGCTCGGCGGAGGCCGGCGAGTCAGAACCATGCACTGCATTCTCCGTCAGGCTATCGGCATAATCCGCACGCAGTGTGCCTGCCAAGGCATTTTCCGGATTCGTCGCCCCCATGATCTCGCGGTTACGACGGACCGCCTCCTCCCCTTCCAGTACCTGTACCATGATCGGCCCCGAGGTCATAAAGTTGACCAGGCCAGTGAAGAAGGGACGCTCGCGATGCTCGGCATAGAAACCTTCCGCCTGTTCGCGCGTCAGGTGCACCATCTTGGCGGCGACGATTTTCAGCCCCGCCGCCTCAAAGCGTGCGTAGATGGCGCCGATCACATTCTTGGCGACCGCGTTCGGTTTTACGATGGAAAAGGTACGTTCTAAGGTCATGTCTACCCCTGTCAGACTGCTTGAATCAAAATCCGCACGGGATTCTACGGCGCCACAGCGCCGGAAGAAAGCCGACCGGCCATGCTAACGCCATGAGCAGACGGAAGATTTTAATTACGGCCCCCTCCAGCGATGGCGCAATGCCGACCCGATATCCCCCTGAGGATATCCTGGCCAAGCGCGTCGATTATACGGGGAGCGCCGGGGCGTTGCCTACGGTGCCCGGCGTTAATTTGTTAAAAATATATGAATTTTTTGATGCCTACCACAGCTGTCCTCGCGCTGTGGTAGGCCTGTTGCGCTTAGCGACCTGGCGCACTAGGAATGGCGTTGCGTAACCAACCGCCCCAACGCCGCTGGTAGATGGGAGTGATATGAGTGCGCAGGTAGTCGGCCAACGGATCGGCTTGCGTGCGGCGAATGCAGCACACATCCACCCATGCATCCTGCTCCAGTAACCCACTGAGCAGAGTCCCCGCCTCATGGATCAACAATTGATGGGCCGCCTCATCGTCGCCCTCCAGCTCCAGCGCCAACAGCAACACCGGCTGCGTGTCGCACTGCGGATCCTGAAAACGCACCAACCAGGCGCTACGCACCAACCCGCGTTGGCCGCACAGCGTCGTGATCCCTTCCTGCAATGCGCCTGGTAGATGTTCCAGTGGCCCAATGCGTATCGACTGACCGCCCTCAATCGCCAGACACTGTGACGGCACCATGCCACCACGCTCCAGCAATAGGGCGATCTCTTGCGGATAAAAAGCCTTGCCCTGTGCACACTTGGGATTCAGGAATAGCCGCTCGCCACGAGTAAGGCTGAATAGTTCGCGAGCCGGCAAGGCCGTCACCGCTCCTGGCTCCTCACTGCCTAACACTTGTTGTAAGCGCTGCGGCGTCGAGAAGAAAGGGATGACGCTCGTACCGTCGCTCATCTCCCAGTGCTCAATCGCGACCCCATCGTCTTGCTCGGCCTTCGATGCCGGCGCGCGCAGCGGCAGATAGACCGTCGCGGCCAGCAATTCGCGATAGAACAACGCCAAGTAGGCCGGATCGCGACTCGCCTGCGCGAGGCTTGCCTCAAGCCGTTCCCCCGGCGTCACGTGATGGTGATCATGCTGATGATCGTGCGGCTGTTCGCCAGACTGCGGATGATTATCGCTTGCGCACACCGTGCTCACTCCTGTTCTCCGGTTCCATCTTCTCTCAGACTCACGACCCCGCCCGATGGCGGGGCAGCGAGTATCTCGTTAGCCACACGCAGCCTGGTTGAGCAACAGACGAGCTAGCGTACGCACGCCGATACCCGTCGCACCGGCCGCCCACTGCTCGACCGGCGCCTTGCGGTAGGAGGCACTACAATCGATGTGCAGCCAGCCGTGGCGATAATCGCTGACGAAGTGCGACAGGAAGGCCGCCGCCGTACTGGCACCTGCGGAATGCGCCGCGCCGGCCACATTACTGAGATCGGCGAACGGAGACGGCAACTGGTTGCGGTGAAACTCTGCCAACGGCAGACGCCAGAAGGGCTCGTCTTCCTGGGCTGCACTCGCCTGCAAGGCCGCCACAAGGGCGTCGTCGAAGGAGAACAGGGCGTGGTAATCGCCGCCGAGAGCCGTCTTGGCCGCCCCGGTCAGCGTCGCGCAGTCGATGATCAGGCGTGGGTTCTGCCGTGAAGCATCGATCAAACCGTCGGCCAACACCAGACGCCCTTCGGCATCGGTGTTCATGATTTCGACTCGCTTACCGTTACGGTAGTGGATAATGTCACCCAGTTTAAACGCATTGCCGCTCACCAGGTTGTCGGCACAGCACAGGTAGAGTTTGACCCGCGCCTGTAACCCCTGGGCGATGGCCAGCGCCAACGCACCGGTTAGCAGTGCCGCGCCCCCCATGTCGGACTTCATCGAATCCATATAGGCGCTCTGCTTCAGGCTATAGCCACCGGAGTCGAAGGTGATACCTTTACCGACCAGGCAGGCCAGCACCGGTGCCGCCGGATCACCGCTCGGGTTATAATCCAGCTCTAACAGGGCCGGAGAGCGGGACGAACCTCGCCCGACGCTATGCAGCCCCATATAACCCTGCTCACGCAGATCCTCCCCCTTGGTGATGCGGTAGTGAATGCTGTCGCAGGCCTGGGCGCACAGCAGATCGACCGCACGTTGCGCCAGTTGGGACGGCCCCAAAGCCTCTGCCGGGGTATTGATGATCTCGCGCACCCAGTCGACAGTCGCCAGACGGCGATCCAGCTCAGCGCGTTCGGCCGCACTCAACGCGGGCCATTCGATCTGTTGTCCGCCTTTCGGGTTACGGTACCCCTGCCAGAACGCCCAACAGGCGCTCAGGCTCCAGTCATCTCCCAACAAGGCGACCTGCTTCACCCCTTGCCCATCGAGGCGGCGCGCCGCGCGCTGGATCAGCCCGCTATCGAGGTTTTCTCCGGCATGGAGGGTCATTCCCTGGGCGTCGGCGCTCAATAGGGCATCGTTGCCCCAACGAGCATCGGCGGCCTGACGCGATAAACGGATCGGCATCAATTCATTCGTCATGCTAATTCTCCCGCTTGCTTACGCGGCCCGCACCAGCCCTGGCTGGCACAGAGCCAATAGTAAAAAGCCACCCCTACGGGTGGCTTGCCCGGGCCAGGGCACTACGCCCACTCGCCCAACCCAACAACGGGGCAGCCCTGCTCACTCTGCTTCATCTAACCAAACCAGCAGGATCGCTTCCAGAATTTTTTCATTGGATGCGGCAGGATCGTCGTCGAACTCGTCAAGATCACAAATCCAACGATGCATATCGGTAAAACGCACGCTCTGTGGCGAGACGTCCGGGTGAGCGTCATACAGCGCCTCGCCGATGGCGCGGCTATCGTGCCATTTCAGTCCCACTTCAGTGCTCCCGCGCATGGTTGACGGTATAACGCGGGATCTCGACCACCAAATCCTCCCCTGCGACCCGAGCCTGGCAGCTCAAACGACTTTCCGGCTCCAAGCCCCAGGCCTTATCCAGCATGTCATCCTCGAGCTCACTGCTCTCCGCCAAGGAGTCGAACCCCTCACGCACGATGCAGTGACAGGTGGTACACGCACAGGATTTCTCACAAGCGTGTTCGATTTCAATCCCGTTACGCAGTGCGGCATCGAGGATTGTCTCGCCTTCCTGGGCCTCGATCACCGCGCCCTCGGGGCAGTGTTCCTGATTGGGCAGAAATACGATTTTTGGCATGTTTAAACCTCATCCACAGAGTGACCGGCCAGTGCACGACGGATGGAAGCATCCATGCGTCGCGCGGCAAATTCTTGAGTTTGTGCATCCAGCGCCTTGATCGCTGCTTCGATCGCCGCCGTATTATCGCCGGCGGCGGCGGTTTGCAGCGCATCCTCAACCTGGCGGATTGCCGCCAGTTCCTCTGCGCTCAACAGGGCACTGTCCTGTTGTAACGCGCCTCGCAGGCTTTCCAGCACACGCGCGGCCTCGACTTTTTGCTCCGCCAACATGCGGGCGCTGAGATCGTCTTCGGCGTTCGCCATCGACGATTGGATCATGCCGACAATCGCCTCTTCGCTCAGCCCATAGGAGGGCTTCACCTGGATGGCCGCCTGCACCCCAGTGGATTTTTCCATCGCGGTGACGCTGAGCAGGCCATCGGCATCGACCTGGAAGGTGACGCGAATATGCGCGCCGCCCGCCGGCAACGGCGGAATACCGCGCAGGGTGAAGCGCGCTAGGGAGCGATTGTCTTGCACCAGCTCACGCTCGCCCTGCACCACATGGATCATCATCGCCGTCTGGCCATCCTTGAAGGTAGTAAACTCCTGCGCTCGGGCCACTGGAATGGTGGTATTACGCGGGATGACCTTTTCGACCAGGCCGCCCATAGTCTCTAACCCCAGAGACAGCGGGATCACATCCAGCAGCAGCATCTCGGCGTCCGGTTTGTTGCCGACCAGAATGTCGGCCTGGATCGCCGCGCCGATCGCCACTACACGATCGGGATCAATTGCGGTCAGTGGCGGACGACCGAAGAAGTCTCCGACCAGAGTGCGTACCAACGGAACGCGTGTCGAGCCACCGACCATCACCACCTCAAGCACCTCATCGACACCGACGGCGGCATCTTTTAGCGCTCGACGGCAGGCCAACAGGGTACGTTTCACCAACGGAGCGATCAGCGCGTCAAACTGCTGGCGAGTCACCTGCCCCCGCCACTGGTCGACACGCACCTCAACCTGCTCCTGACTGCTGAGCGCGATCTTGGCCTCCACCGCGGCGTCCAAGAAGCGGCGTGCCAATCCGGCATCGCTGCGATCATGTAGCCCAGACTGCTCACGCAGCCAATCGGCTAACAGATGGTCGAAATCATCGCCGCCCAACGCGGAGTCTCCCCCGGTGGCCAACACCTCGAAGACCCCGCGACTCAGACGCAGGATGGAGATGTCAAAAGTACCGCCGCCGAGATCGTAGACCGCAATCACCCCTTCCTGCCCCGAATCCAAACCATAGGCGATGGCGGCGGCTGTCGGCTCGTTGAGCAGACGCAATACATGCAGCCCAGCCAAGCGCGCGGCGTCTTTGGTCCCCTGACGCTGCGCATCGTCAAAATAGGCCGGGACGGTGATCACCACCCCATCTAGCTCGCCGCCCAATGATGCCTGTGCCCGCGCGGAGAGTGCGGCAAGGATATCGGCAGACACTTGGATCGGGTTGACATTGCCCGCGGCGGTGATCAGTTGTGGCAGGCCATTCTCACTGGCCGTCATTTGGTAGGGCAAGTGGGGATAGCGCGCCTGTATGTCGGCCAGTGAGCGCCCCATCATGCGTTTGATCGAGCTGACGGTGTTGAGCGGGTCCGTGGCGGCCTGCGCACGCGCCTGCGTGCCAACGACTCGCCCTTCCGCCTGGTAGCGCACCACCGAAGGCAACAGGTGGCGTCCCTGCTCATCGGCCAGCGTTTCGGCCTGGCCGCTACGCACGGTCGCCACCAGAGAGTTCGTGGTGCCCAGATCGATACCCGCCGCCAGTCGACGCTGATGCGGTGCGGCGCTTAGCCCCGGCTCACTGATTTGTAATAACGCCATGTTCGCTTCCGTTAATCCGTCAAAATAGGGTTACATCCCCAGCAGCCGTTCTTCTAGCTGTTCAACCTGCTGGTGAAGTTTGTCGAGAAAGCGCAGCTTGCGTACGCTGTCGGCTGCCGATGACCATTCTTGACGATCCAATTCACCGACCAGCTGCGCGCTGCGCGTCTGCACCATTTTAGCGATCCTGGCAGCAAAGTTCATTAATGCCGCGTCGGCGTCGGCCTGCTGCGCTAACGTCTCCAGCTCTTCACGTAGCGCCATCTGCTCCATCAAAAAGGCCGTATCGTGCATCGTCTGCTGTTCATTCTTGATGTCGATGCCATGCAACGAGAGCAGATATTCGGCGCGCTTGAGAGGATGCTTCAGGGTCTGGTAGCCGTCATTGATGGTCGCGGCCTGTTGGATGGCGAGGAGACGCTCGCGCTCCGGCGCGGCGGCGAAACGATCGGGATGAAACTGGCGCTGCAACGCCTGAAAACGCGCAGCGAGCAGATTGCCGTCGACCTCATAACGTGTCGGCAACCCAAAAAGCGTGAAATAGTCCATGCCGTACTCTGATGCTGATAACGGAAATGCGGCGCCGTAGGGCGCCGACGGATGACGATGCGTGGAATTAGACGTTGAAGCTTTCGCCGCAACCACACTCGTTTTTGACGTTCGGGTTGTTGAACTTAAAGCCTTCGTTCAGCCCTTCTTTGACGAAGTCCAGCTCGGTGCCGTCCAGATAGACCAGGCTCTTACCGTCAACGATGACTTTCACCCCTTTATCTTCGAAAACCACATCGTCCTCATTCAGGACATCGACAAACTCCAGCACATACGCCATGCCCGAACAGCCCGAGGTTTTTACCCCCAGACGCAGGCCCAATCCTTTACCGCGATTGGTCAAAAATGTCTGTACGCGCTTTGCAGCGGAGTCGCTCATGGTAATCGACATACAACAACCTCAGTCAAAAATAGTCAGGGTGACGGCGGCCGAAAGGGCCGCCGCAGTCCGCGGTCATTACTCCGCGTTATGTTTGCTCTTATAATCGGCGATCGCCGCCTTAATGGCGTCTTCCGCCAGGATCGAACAGTGGATCTTCACCGGTGGCAACGCCAACTCTTCGGCGATATCGGTGTTCTTGATCTCCGCCGCCTGCGCTAGGGATTTCCCCTTAACCCATTCGGTCACCAGCGAGCTGGAGGCAATGGCAGATCCGCAACCATAGGTCTTGAAACGGGCGTCTTCAATGATACCCTCGTTGTTGACTTTAATCTGCAACTTCATCACATCGCCGCACGCCGGCGCGCCGACCATGCCGCTACCGACGGTCGGATCGCTATTATCAAAGGATCCGACGTTGCGCGGATTTTCGTAGTGGTCGATCACTTTATCGCTGTAAGCCATATCGATGCTCCTAAAATGGTGTCCTGAGGATTAATGGGCAGCCCATTCGATGGTGCTGAGATCCACGCCCTGCTTATGCATCTCCCACAGCGGAGAGAGGTCACGCAGACGGCCGATGGCGTTACGCACCAGATCGATGGCGTAGTCGACTTCTTCTTCCGTGGTAAAGCGCCCCAGAGAGAAGCGGATGGAGCTGTGCGCCAGCTCATCATTCAGGCCCAGTGCTCGCAGCACGTAGGATGGCTCCAGACTGGCGGAGGTACAGGCCGAACCGGAGGAGACGGCCAGATCCTTCAGCGCCATGATCAGAGATTCCCCTTCAACAAAGTTAAAGCTGACATTCAGGATATTCGGCGCCCCCTGCTCCAACGAGCCGTTCAGGTAAACCTCTTCGATATCCTTCAGCCCGTTCCACAGACGATCGCGCAGAGCGCGCAGACGCGGAACTTCCGTCGGCATCTCTTCCTTAGCGATGCGATAGGCTTCGCCCATCCCGACGATCTGGTGGACTGGCAGCGTACCGGAACGCATGCCGCGCTCGTGACCGCCGCCGTGCATCTGCGCCTCGATGCGCACACGCGGCTTACGGCGTACGTACAGCGCCCCGATGCCTTTCGGGCCATAAATCTTATGGCCCGAAAAGGACATCAGATCCACCTTCAGTTTGCTCAGATCAATCGGCAGTTTGCCCACACTTTGCGTGGCGTCGACATGGAAAATGATGCCACGCGCGCGGCACATCTCGCCGATGGTCTCAATATCCTGAATGATACCGATCTCGTTGTTGACATGCATGATGGAGACCAGGATGGTGTCATCGCGCATTGCCGCTTCCAGCTCTTGCAGATCGATCAGACCGTTGGATTGCGGCGCCATATAGGTCACCTCAAAGCCCTCACGCTCCAGCTGACGGCAGGTATCCAGCACAGCCTTATGCTCGGTCTTGCTGGTGATGATGTGCTTACCTTTCTTCTGATAGAAGTTAGCCGCCCCTTTGATCGCCAGGTTATCAGCCTCGGTCGCGCCAGAGGTAAACACGATCTCGCGCGGATCGGCCCCGACCAACTCGGCAATGTTGTTACGCGCCACATCTACCGCTTCTTCGGCCTGCCAGCCGAAGCGGTGAGAGCGGGAGGCCGGGTTACCGAAAGTACCATCGAGCGTTAGATACTGCATCATCTTCTCAGCCACGCGCGGATCAGCCGGCGTCGTGGCGGAGTAGTCCATATAAATCGGTAATTTCATTCTATTGCTCCGGACATCACTTCCAAAAATGATTTGTTTACGGGTGATCATTCAACGCCGTGCCTGCGCTTAAGCGCGCAGGTTCACGTTAATCATGTCCTGACGTCCAGCTGGCACGATGTTACGCCGAACGTCCATATCCTGCCGGTCGGCCACCACCAAGACCTCTTGGTTATTGACCAACTCCGCCAGTGAAATGTTATTGAGAAAACCGCTGATACGTTCGCTCAAATCACGCCATAAGGCGTGAGTCAAGCAGCGCGTGCCTCCCTGGCAGCCCCCCTTGCCCTGGCAACGGGTCGCGTCAACCGACTCATCGACCGCCGTGATCACGGCCCCCACGGCAATCTCTGCGGCATCTTTGCCTAACAGATAGCCACCGCCGGGACCACGCACGCTGGCGACCAGGCCGTTTTTACGCAGGCGAGAAAACAGTTGCTCCAGGTATGAGAGAGAGATCCCCTGGCGTTCTGAAATATCCGCCAACGGTACCGGCCCTTCCTGAGAGTGAAGTGCCACATCAAGCATGGCAGTTACGGCATAACGCCCTTTGGATGTCAGTCTCATGGCTAATAGTCCCTTTGGGAGTAAGAAGTGAAACATGCACGCTTATTCAACACGTTCATCCTCTCATTCCCGACCATTTCAGTCAACTATTTATCCTACTATTTTACTCAGGTATTGCCGTGCCGACCGGAGGGCGTTTATCCGTAAAAACCCGATGATAAGCTGATGGCCACTCGTCATGCAAAATACCCTAGTATCCTACTATGCTATAACGGCCAGACGCGTTAACTTTCGTGCCGTTCTGCGTGGTACTTATCAATAGAGGCCAAAATGCCGCGCAGAATGTTCAGTTCCTGTGCCTCGGGACGCGCACGGGTAAACAAGCGACGCAGGCGGTTCATCACCTGCCCCGGATTCTTTTCACGGATAAAGCCAGTATGATGCAGCGTCTGCTCCAGATGGTGGTAGAAACGCTCCAAATCATCCACCAGCGGATAGGCCGCATCGTCTGCCGGCGGGTACTTCGCCGCTTGGCGATCCAAGTGAGCGACACGGATCTCATAGCTGAGGATCTGCACTGCCATCGCCAGGTTTAGCGAGCTGTACTCCGGGTTGGCCGGGATCTGCACATGGTAATGGCACTTCTGCAATTCATCATTGGTCAGACCGACACGTTCACGGCCAAACACGATGGCCACTGGCGCATGCTCTGACTCCTGCGCCGCACGCTGACCGCACTCACGCGGCTCTAGCATCGGCCAAGGCAACGAACGCGAACGGGCGCTCGTCCCCACTACCAGGCTACACCCAGCAATGGCCGCGTCGAAGCTATCCACGATGGTGGCATTGCCAATCACGTCACTGGCGCCGGCAGCCAGGGCGATAGCCTGTGAATCGGGGCGCACCAGCGGATTAACCAGGTACAGATTGGTCAGCCCCATGGTCTTCATGGCGCGAGCCGTCGACCCCATGTTGCCGGTGTGGGAGGTTTCCACCAGCACGATGCGAATATTGTCCAGCATGCTTACTCATTACACGGTTGAATTGAGCTGACCATTTTACCATAAGCGACTATTAATGGTTTCGATTGATTTAGTCGTCGTAAACTCACAGGGATAAGCCTTTGATCTACATCACAGCTTCAATTAGCTTACGTCGAATCGTAAAACAGCGTGGTTGTTTGCCATACGCTTTGCTATACTCTGCGCCGTCTAAATTTCCCGTTCTTTAACATCTAGTGGAAGATTCCCATGCATCCGATGCTGAACATCGCCGTGCGCGCCGCGCGCAAGGCCGGTAACCTGATTGCCAAAAGTTACGAAACGCCCGACGCAGTAGAAGCCAGCCAGAAAGGCAGCAATGATTTTGTGACCAACGTTGATCGTGATGCGGAACACCTGATCATCGAGACCATCCGCAAGTCTTATCCTAAGCACACCATTATCAGCGAAGAGTGTGGCGAACTGTTGGGTGAAGATCACGAGATCCAATGGGTAATCGATCCGCTGGATGGCACTACCAACTTCGTTAAGCGTCTGCCGCACTTCTCCGTCTCCATTGCCGTCCGTATCAAAGGGCGTACCGAAGTCGCTGTTGTCTACGATCCGATGCGTAACGAGCTGTACACGGCTACCCGTGGTCAGGGCGCACAGCTCAACGGTTACCGCCTGCGTACCGGCCAAGCGAAAGATCTGAATGGCACCATTCTGGCTACCGGCTTCCCGTTCAAGGTGAAACATCACGCCGCTACCTACATCAAGATGATCGATAAGCTGTTTACGCAGTGTGCCGACTTCCGTCGTACCGGTTCCGCCGCGTTGGATCTGGCCTATGTGGCCGCTGGCCGAGTGGATGGCTTCTTCGAGATCGGCCTGAAGCCGTGGGATTTTGCTGCGGGTGAACTGCTAGTGCGTGAAGCGGGTGGCCTGGTCACCGACTTCGTCGGCGGTCACGGCTACCTGGCGAGCGGCAACATCGTCGCCGGCAACCCACGCGTAGTTAAATCGCTACTGGGTGCCCTGCGTGATGAACTGAGCGATGCGCTAAAGCGCTAATGCCACGCGCTGCATGACTGACACCCTGCCCGCTTGCGCGCAGGGTGTTTTTTTATCTGCCCCCCGCGTAACCAATATGCGTCACGTCCCGGCGCAAATTCGGTCTACTCCGACGGCGTGCCGTAACGGACTTTGCTATGCTTAAGCTTGATTGATTCCAGCGTTATCCAGGCCGGGGGAAAACCTATGCAGAACGCAAGCCCGCCGCCCGAGGCTCGCACACCCGCCGCTCGGCGCTGTACCTTGGCGCTGACCTTATTGATCGCCGACGCGCCACTGACATCGCAGCGTCTATGCCAGATTAACCACCAGCTCCCCCAGGAGGCGGAGGCCGATCTGAGTCATCTGATCGGCGAGATGATGCGCTATCACGCCTTACATCTCAGTTATCACCCACGTCAAGGCTATCGCCTGTATGGTTCGGCCTATGAGTGGCGTCTGTGTCTACTGCATTGGCTCCAACGGGGAATACGGCTCTCCCCCGAACGCTCACAGAGCCTGCTGTCCAGCGCACTGCAACAGGTCGGTGCCCCGTTCCCCCCTGAGACGACTCTAGCGCGACTTGACGCCTTACTCGATCAAAGTACCCCGCCATCCTGCTTCACTTTCAGCGCCCGCCAGAAACAGATCATCGGCTTGATGTTGCTGTTTGCCTACCTACAACACCAACGTCATCCGCTAACTACCCTGCTGCCCTGCTGGCTCCCCGCCATCCATCGCCGCGCCTTACAGCAGAAGTGTGAATATGACAGTGCAGGCGCGCTGTGTCAGTTCCTCTTCAAGCATCTCGCTTTTGAAGTACGCCAACAGGAGCAGCTATTCACTACTCTGATGCTGAGCCTGCTAAAGAATCACAACGCCGCGCCGCGAGATAACGAGCAGGATCGTATCCTGATGCAAGAGGTCGAAGGAAGTGTGGAGCACGTAGAGGTGTGCAGCGGCATCCGCTTTCCCCAACGAGAGCAACTCTGCTCTCGGCTCTTCGCCCATCTGGGCGCCGCCATCGAGCGCGCGCGCTTCGGTATTCGCATCGGCACGCCACTGCTGGCTGAGTTGGAGTCGCATCACCCGGGTCTCTTGACCCTGACCCGCGACAGTATCGCCGGATTGGAGCGTCATTACCGCATCCGCTTCTCTCCCGAGGAGTTAAGTCTGATCGCCGTCAGTCTCGGAGCCTGGTTGATGCAAGCGGGCAAACTGCAAGAAACGGCATCATAAAAAAGCCCGCACGGCGGCGGGCTCGATAATGCAAGTTAAGTCTGTACGATCAGGCATAGACCGGCAGACGGGCGCAGATCGCCAGAACCTTCTGCTGGGTGCGCGCGATCACCGCTTCATCATGGATGTTATCCAGCACGTCGCACATCCAACCGGCCAGTTCACGCGAGTCCGCCTCGTTGAAGCCACGGCGCGTGATCGCCGGGGTACCGACGCGGATGCCGGAGGTGACGAACGGACTTTGCGGATCGTTTGGTACGCTATTTTTGTTAACGGTGATGTTGGCGCGCCCCAGAGCGGCATCCGCCTCTTTACCGGTTATCTGCTTGTCGACCAGATCCACCAGGAACAAATGGTTTTCGGTTCCGCCGGAGACGACCTTGTAGCCGCGTTGCAAGAAGACCTCGACCATCGCCTTAGCATTTTTCGCAACCTGTTGCTGGTAACGGGTAAACTCAGGCTCCATCGCCTCTTTCAACGCCACCGCCTTAGCGGCGATAACGTGCATCAACGGGCCGCCCTGCGCCCCAGGGAACACGGCGGAATTCAGCTTCTTATACAGCGCCTCATCCAACCCTTGCGCCAGGATCAGACCACCGCGCGGACCAGCCAAGGTCTTGTGAGTGGTCGTGGTGACGACATGGGCGTGAGGAAGCGGATTCGGATAGACGCCAGCGGCGACCAATCCTGCCACATGCGCCATATCCACAAACAGATACGCACCGATGCTGTCGGCGATCTCGCGCATCCGCGCCCAATCGACGACGCCGGAATAGGCGGAGAAGCCGCCGATAATCATCTTCGGACGATGCGTCTGCGCCTGTACGGCCAAATCGTCATAGTCAATTCGGCCCTGGGCATCGATGCCATAAGGCACCACGTTATACAACTTACCGGAGAAGTTAACCGGAGAGCCGTGAGTCAGATGGCCGCCGTGCGCCAGATTCATCCCCAATACCGTATCGCCTGGCTGCAACAATGCGGTATAAACGGCGAAGTTAGCTTGCGACCCGGAGTGCGGTTGTACGTTGGCATAATCGGCACCGAATAATGCCTTGGCGCGATCGATAGCCAGTTGCTCGACCTGATCCACATACTCGCAACCGCCGTAATAACGCTTGCCCGGATAACCTTCAGCATATTTATTGGTCAATTGGGAACCCTGAGCCTGCATGACTCGAGGACTGGTATAGTTCTCCGAGGCGATCAGCTCAATGTGCTGCTCCTGACGCTCCACTTCCTGCTGCATTGCCTGCCACAATTCGGCATCGTAATCGGCAATGTTCATTTCACGCTTTAACATCCGTTTCTCCTGACTCAGCTAACCGTTTTTGAGTAAATCTTGGCTCCCACAGCCAATACAACCCCACCCAAACGGGTACTCGACCACAGTGTAATCTGTTTTTAGCTTGTTAAAAACACCCTTCCCTGATTTTTACGCAAACGTTTGGCTTGGGATGACACAAGGGAAAATGCCAGCACTAACCGATGTTACATTCGTGTACTAAGCCACGTTCGCTCGCATAAAAAATCATCACTACCGTAACGCTAATCGCTGCACATCGGCAATGACTGATTTACAACGACGCCAAAAATGATTAAGTTGTATTTTAAATGCAATTTAATCATTGCCGACCATCACACCAGTAAAGGAAACGCTATGTTAGATGAGAAGAGCATCGCGATAGTGCAATCAACACTGCCCCTACTGCAACAGTATGGGCCAGGGCTGACCAATCACTTCTATCAACGTATGTTAAGCCATCACCCTGAGTTACAAGCCATTTTCAATATGAGTCATCAGCGCAACGGCGCTCAGCGTGAGGCCTTATTCAATGCTCTTTGCGCCTATGCCGCACACATCGATCATCCCGCCACATTGAGCACCGCCGTAGAGCGCATCGCCCACAAGCATGCCAGCTTCGCTATCCAACCGGAGCAATACGCCATCGTCGGCCACCATCTGCTCAAGACCCTGGAGGAGGTGTTTAATCCCGGCGAAGACGTGTTGACGGCCTGGAGCAAGGCCTACGCTGTATTGGCGCAAATATTTATTGAGCGCGAGACTCAGTTGTATCGGCAACAGGCAGCACAACCGGGCGGCTGGCAACATCAGCGTGCATTTCGCATCAGTGAAAAACGTAAGGAGAGCACGCTGATCACCCGCTTTACCCTGGTACCCGTGGATGGAAAACCCGTAGCTGACTTTCTACCGGGACAGTACCTGGGGGTCTATGTCCGCCACCCCAGTCTAGCTCGTCAGGCAATCCGTCAATACTCCCTGACTCACGCGCCGAATGGCTGCGATTACCGCATCGCCGTCAAACGCGAGGAGCAAGGTGCCGTCTCGCGCTACCTGCACGATGTCGCACAACCTGGCGAGACGCTATACCTGTCCGCCCCTTGCGGGACGTTCACCCTCGACGTGCCCCCACCGACGCCAGTCACGCTAATCTCTGCCGGCGTCGGCGCCACGCCACTACTCAGCATGCTCGACAGCCTGAGCACCCAGGGACACCAGGCGCCGCTCTACTGGTTGCATGCCGCCGAAAACGCGCAAGTATGGGCCTTCGGCGCGGAGGTCGAACGCCTGCTATCGACGCTACCCCAAGCACAGGCCCATCTCTGGCTACGCCAGGATACGCACGCCGCGCCAGTTCTCCGACAAACACGTTGCCATGCTGGCATAATGGATCTCACTATGTTGGGCAAGGCGTTGAACGATACCAACATGCAGTTCTATTTCTGTGGCCCGGTTGGTTTTATGCAGCACGTGGCTCAACAGCTAGTCGCCCAGGGTGTCGATACCGGGCGTCTGCATTATGAATGCTTCGGGCCACATAAGATCTTGTGAGCCCAAATACCACAACTACGTAGGCCTAATAGAACGGATGGCGACAGCACGTCGCCCATCCATGTTCGCCCCCCTCCGCCACAACCCTGCTACGCGAACGCTTCCTGCGCACTAATTGCTCAACAGAGAGGCGGTGTAAATCGCCGACCAACCAGCGCGGACTACGCTGACACTGTCCCGGGCTGATGGGACGGTGGCACAATAACCGCACTCAGCCTCGCCAGGGAAGGATGAATGCGCATGAATAGCCGCATGCGGTTCAACACAGACTCACCTTGCGATGGTCAACCTGGGGCAGTAAGAGATGCCGCATGACTTAACCGGCGCTCGGCGTAGAGTAGCGGGGATGGCACCAGACTCAAGCGACGCCGAGAAAAGAGATAAAGAAAAACCCCGGTTCATTGCTGAACCGGGGCTTAGAATAGTGGCGGAACGGACGTCCGCTTGATATAAATCCGATTTGGTACGACAACGTCAACTAAACCCGCACAAATACAGTAAATCACACTATTACCCGTCCGATGTATGTTAGCCCAATCCAAAGAAAGCTTCAATTAATGGCATACCAGATGGCATACTGAAGACATACTTAGATTTAAAGGAAGCCACCACTTATGGCCTTACTCACGGATACCAAAGCCCGTCATATCAAACCCAATGACAAACCGATTTCGCATGGTGGTGTCACTGGCCTTACACTACATCCCTCTTCCACTAAAGGACGCGGAAAGTGGGTGCTACGCTACGTCAGCCCTGTCACTCAGAAACGACGTAATGCCGGTCTTGGCTCTTACCCTGAAATCGGTATTGCCGAAGCGGCTAAACTCGCGCAAACCATGCGAGAACAATTATCGGCTGGAGATGACCCTCTTGAACTCAAAAAAGCGGAGACGACCAAAATCGTAATTCCGACTTTTGAAGAGGCTGCACGAAAAGTTCATACTGAGTTGCTGCCAGGATGGCGTAACAAAAAGCATGCCCGGCAGTGGATATCTACACTCGAACAGCATGTGTTTCCTGCTATGGGGACCGTTCCTCTTGATGCGATTACGCCAGCCAATGTTGCGGATGTTTTGCGTCCTTCGTGGATGACTATCCCCGAAACCTCCGGACGGGTAAAACAGCGTATTCATAAAGTAATGCAGTGGGCCTGGGCTCATGGGTTCTGCTCAGCCAATCCTGTTGATGTTGTAGACCACCTCCTTCCCCAGCAGGTCAGCGCCAGTATACGTACTGAACATCAGCCTGCCATGCCATGGAAAGTCATACCGTTATACATCGCCAGCCGCGTTTATACTGAAGATCGTTACAACGTTAGCCGAGGATTACTATTGTTTGTCATACTGACAGCATGTCGTTCGGGCGAAGCTCGTGCGATGGAATGGTGCGAAATTGATTTTAAACGCAAGATCTGGACCATCCCACCAGGTCGAATGAAAGGCGGTGTCCGGCACAGGGTACCTCTGTCTCAGCAGGCAATTGGGCTACTTGAACAAATGAGAGGATTACATGAGATGCTGGTATTCCCTTCCCCCAGAAAACAAACTGTTCTCTCCGATATGGTTTTGACATCATTTTTGCGTAAAACCAAAGCTATCAGCGATACCCAGGGACGATTTGCTGTCGCGCATGGATTTCGTTCCAGCTTCCGTGACTGGTGCAGTGAACAACGCTATCCGCATGATTTAGCTGAACGAGCACTGGCTCATACTATCAGGAACAAATCTGAAGCAGCCTACCATCGTACCGACCTGTTGAATGAACGACGGCCGATGATGCAGGCATGGGCAGATTACGTTATGTCTGCGGTCTCGACGACCTGAGAAAGCCGTTTTCGCATCTGCAGAGACTTTCAACCCCACTCATATAATAGACCTGGAGGCGTTTTTGTTTACCATTGGAGCTGCACGTGAAGAGGCGAATAGATTTCGGGAACTACTCGAAAAATGCGATCCGTCAACAACCTACCTCATCCCTCACGGCTTTCCTGTCATGAGTTGCAAGCTTTGCTCAATGTTACTTTCCTTCCACTTTCTACAATTATGGCCCGAACTGGAATTGAAAGGGGTCACTGGAGTCACCGGTAAAAATGGCGCGATTACTCACTTCTGGCTGGAAGTGGGTGATTACGTTATTGATATCACAGGGGATCAATACAACGTCATCAGCACCAGCGAACTAAACGAAGCTATCGTAAAAAACAGGCCTTTTGTGCCTGTTCACGTCGCTCACCAAAAGGACAGCTATCTCTATAATTTATTTAAAATACAAGGGAGTGAACTCTTAACCTATGGTTTTCCGACAATCGGTAATGATTTTATTGATGAGATGGAATGCGATTATCGCCAGCTTGTCGGGTGAGGATGAATAATGCAGACCTGTACTTTTATCGGCAAGTCTGCAACTGAAGTTCTATTTGTCGCTCAAGGATCGCTGTATTAGCTGGCTTGTGCCAAAGTTGCGATAACCGTCATGGAAGTCTTTACTGTAGTCTTTGGCCAGATAGGCTACCCGTAGCAGAAAGTCATAATAATCAGCACTTAACGTTAACGCATCATCCCGAGTGAACCACGCGCTGTGATTCTTCGGAAAATGCGGGAGATAAGCATATTCAGGATAATCAAGACCAATGGCGCTGCACCAGGCTTTCTGTATCCGGGTCCCCATATTATCAGCGTCAGGCTTTGTATAATCTCCCAGATAGGCATAGGCCTCTCTGTCAAACAGCAGAACCAGATGGTAGTGAGGATGTTCCCCGGTAACCCGTTCCCTGGCCCAGATATAGCCGAGTGGCACAGGCTCACCAGGCCTGCCAGAACGCTTGTGTTCTTCCCTTAACTGGCTTTTAAGGGATTCCATAGCCCGAGTAATGGCTTTCTCATCATCCTTCTGAAAGCATATCGGCAAGTCCGGCTCTCCTGGCACATGGGACTGAGCAAACCTCAGGTCAGCGCGCAGAGCGAATATCCGGTTATAGTTTTCCAGATAATTAGATATTACAGTCAGCGATCGACGAAGCATATGTCTTGATATTTTCGAATCATATTTATCTTCAGCTTCCTTCTGCAGTAATTTAAACTCTCTCTCGGTTAAATCATAAGGTAATTTCATAATAATATCTTTCAGCAACATTCATTAGATATAGGGTAGCAAGCAGCTACCCATGCAATTAGGCATACAGGTTCCCTGCAGGGATGTATTATCTCTGCTGATATATAGGTTTGATTATTATGCTGACATATACCGACGTTTAGTGTATTGACGTAAGAGCACCTACAAACAACGATAAATATATTACATATACCGACTAATCAATACGGATAATAATCCTACTCTCAACAACGAAACCCGCAGCACACTAAGGGTTATGAGATGCATAACCTCCTGATAAATCGTAAAAATCACTCTGAAGTTATTCTCTCAGAGGGACGCTACTGATAGCACTACCTCCCCCATGATATTCTGGTATACCTTTCAAAGCCTTGTGTTCTGTATCCAGTTCTGAAGGTGCCATTTCGGAAGCCAGGTATTTGACATAATGCGTTCCGCTTTCGTCTTCCCACAACTGGACTTTACCTTCATCAGCAAGCTGTTCCAGAACAGGCTCAAGATCAGCTTTTTTTCTGAGCGAACGATGTATATCCTGCATCATGTCACGCCTTAAAAAATCATAAGACCCATTTTTAACGAGGTGATTTTCAAGCCACCTGAGTACTCTTTCAGAATGGGAAGGCCCCCTGACCACATCCATTTTTACAATAAAATGATTAAGATGCCATTCCGCTATTAACAACGCAGCCTCCAGAGTTTCCAGCGTAATAACGGTTGAGTCAGGAGTGATAAACAACTGCATCACAGCAGCACTCCTGGCTGTATGTTCGCAGTACCGTGCAGCCCAGTCGTTATAATGGTACAGCTTTCCCCCCGGCTGCATCAGATACTTAACGTGCCTGCCAACATCATGTAACCGCTTCCTTGCATCAGGTGCAAAAGTCATACAGATACGGGGTTGATTTTTTTTTCTGCGTTCAATCCCTGCAAGTAAATGTTTTTTCTGAATGGCATAAAACTTTTCTAGGTCGGACTCATCGCCAGAAACCAGCTCACCAATATCAATTAGTGTGGTGAGCAATGTAAGATCCATGGTTAACGTGCGCGCATAAATTCCCGTAGATCGTATTGTGTTACCCAGTGATTTCAGTGTGCTGTCATGTAGCTCCGGTTGTGTCATCAACAGTATACCAAGCCGGGGATCTTTAATATCTGTGACACCCGTTGACGCACGACTGATCCGATAATCATCACCACACCATAGCGTATTATGAATTGCGATCTTACGGCGCATGATGCTTTCATACAGAGCACTTCCCTCGTCAGAGGTGATACCCAGACTGGAGTATTGCCCCAGCTCTTTCAGAAGGGCTTCCGGCGTGGGATCCGTTACCGTCAGATGCACCCTTACAGGCTTAACCGGTTCATTTCTGAGACATTCATCCAGTTCATTTCTGGCTGTCTCCACTCCCTCTTTCTGGCGTACAGCTTTCTGAAACGATTTCTTAAGGCTCTTACATTCTTCATCCCATAGCACGTGTTGCCGTTCATACTCCTTCAGTCTGACTGAAAACACCTCTGCCAGCTCACGTTCAGTCTGATGAATTTGCGCCATAATGAGCCTGTATACTGTCGTTTTTTTGCTTCCGGACCTTGCCAGTATTATGTGAAAATGCGATACAGGAACGATAATATCATCATCAATTTCAACATCATACATATCCTGGCAGGCCAGAGCCATGCTCCCCTGGAGGGTTGCAAAGATAAGCTCAACCGCCGCGCTGGTTTTGCCATATATGAAAGATATGATTTGTTGAAAAAACGTCAAAATTGCTCTGGTGTTCAGATTAACATGATGATTTTGAGTTTTTTTATGGGTAAGCTTCATTGCATAGTCTCTTTTGAGAAAAAATTAAACGCTTCTGGAGGCGATCCACTCATCAACGGAAGTGGAACGCCATCCAACGGAAGCAGCACCAAGTCTCACGGGTTTTGGAAACGTTTCGTCGTAATACCTGGATTCGGGATTTAGCTTTTCATAGATAGTTGACCGGGACAGACCGACTATCTTCGTCAGTTCTCTCATGCGCAGAATGCGCTGTTGTGGCTCTGATTGTCTGGTGTAAACAGATGACATTTTCGATTCTCCTGTTGGATGTCTCTGGCTGTGGTCGCAATTTTCCACAGGAGCTGAAATACTGTCTCCGTAAAAAAAACAAAACCAACCGCAGGGAGTGACAATGCACACTTTTGCCAGTCTGATGTACGATGTTTATCGGTCTTTTGGCTTATTCAGTAAAGGGAACAGGCGGGCTGCTATACGGGGGGCTGCGACCTTTTCCAGCCATCAGCGCTTTTTCGGTAATCGTGAGGATGAAAGACATCAGGAACAGAAACACTATGATGAAATCATCGGGGTTCTTGATGCAGAACAGGTGTTCAGCACAACTCAACGAAGGGAGATTTTTTACAAATACGAGCAACTTTATAATGCCCTGATGGCTCGCCCCGTCTTTACTGAACTGAGCCGGGAACAAATAAAAAAGCGATATGCTCTGCATATAATCCCCAGATTAATCGCACTTGACATATATAAAACGTACAAAGACGAAAACAAAAACTGTTTTTATCACCATATACACCAGTTCTTGCTGAAAGATTATTGCCCATGCTGGCAGGATAAAAAGAAAGGGGGTTTATCTGCTGTCCAGAAGTATCTGAAAAGTTTAGCAAGAAAACAAAAGTTCTCTCATACAGATTCAGAAAACCTGGCGCCTCTTTTCAAAGTAATTGAAAATATCCGCCCAGGTAATACACAGAAAAAAAGCACGCTGGAAGCATCAATTATAGACTGCATTAAGGCGTATTCTGGCATTGTTGACGATGATACGCTTAACAGCGTCAGAGTCAGTCTTGATAATATAAAAAAAGCCCATTACTCCCTGACCGTACTCCTTAATGTCGAACGAAAACTCCCTGTCATTAACATCATATCACGGTACTACAGAAACTATGTAGACAATGGAATAAAACCCGGAAATATATCAGCAATGTTATGCAGACTACTGTATGAGCCAGAACCCCATGATTTTATCCATCATGATACCATGATTAACTCAATTGCGGATTATTATCATGAGAGAGTAATAAAACCGTTCTCCCTGAATATAAACGAGGAATGTTTACAGAGTATCAGCGCATTAAAAAACATCATTTTCAACTTCAATGATAAAACCATTATCTCCGAAGCACAGTTAACTGACATCGCTGTAAAATTAAAAAAAGAATCCCATAAACAGTTTATTCAACCGTATATTGAACTCTGGAAGGTTATAGATTTAATCAGTAAAGGCGAAACAGAGGAAGCATTTGAGAAAGTCAAAACTATTTCTCTGGACGATTTACCTGCAGGATATCTGGCATCCGCTTTTTTAGTTATCCATATTGCATTACGTATAAAATTTGAGAGAAAAAACATTAAAAATGGTGTTTTCTCATCATCTGTAACATCCATCCTGGAAAATCAGGGGGGGTACGCTGACTATATTCCCGTCAGTCAGGCTTATACAGAAACCCACAGTGACGGTTCTGTGATGAAAAGTACTCTCCTTTCTGAATCCATTTTATCAGATGCCAACAATCTGACCATCATGCGTTCGGTAAGGATGTATAATAACATGGTCAGGAGAATAAGTGACTGTAATGACCTTGAGCTGGAAGGCATTTATCCTGAGTCTGTTTACGGGCTTCTGGATAAAGTTGATACTATCCTGGGTAAGATACTCAACATTATCTTTTCTAAAAAAATCACTTCCAGTCAGGATTTAGCCTTCATCCTGAAAAATAATGAAATTCTGACCCGAAGTGAACTGAATGATAGCCTTACAGGCATACTGGTTAACTGTCCTCTTTTGGCGTGCGTACGGGACATCGAGAGTCTGATAAAATATCTTCGCTGTCCGGGGGAGGAAATAAGAAATATGATTCTTTCAGTTGATAAAAATTTGTGGGATTTGATATATGGAGCCCTGAAGATTCTGGAGGAAGAAAGAAAGATACAGGCGGGAAAAACACAGGGAGGTGGAAGATAAGTGCATATTTTTGCATCTCCCCCCGGCTACAGTGGCTACGCGTAGCCACTGTAGCCGGGGGGGCTTACATTGAAAGTAACATTTTACTATTCATAAAATGCCGGTAAATCAATACTCTGGGTATGCTCCGGCTTTTTTTGTGCTATATCAATACCCGAACCAGGTCACTGCTGCTCCCAGGAGAAAAATTGGTTCGTAGCAATTCGTTTATTACTGGAACAAATCCAATAATTTATAAAACGCTTCGTTAACCACTCTATTTAGTCAATCTAGGCTAGCACCACCCCATGATTATGCCGTGACAAACAACAATACCGGGTAATTTTAAGTGATTATATAAGGTTCATTTGTGCGGTAGAGAGGTTACGACTATAATGTAAGCTCCCCCAGAGCGTCAGTATCAACAGGATAAACAGATTTAACTGCCTCAATATTTTTATTGTCGGATAATACTAGCTTTCACGAATTTGCAGAATATATTTTTGTTAGGTTATTTAACCTCCGCTCTGACGATTCCGGTAGTCCTAGCAGGATAAGAAATTATACCAACTCTACGGTATAAAAATTAATTGACTGAGCATTAATATATTGAACATGGATACACTCGTTTTATCATTAGTTGTAATGATAACAGGCTTGTTCCCGAAGAGTTATTAACTTTCCATGGAAAGCTCATTGCTTCATGCATTATATCCATCTCCAGCAAAAATTGATTTACTCAGGATTAACTTCAGCTATATCCTTGACTGCTCCACTTCCCTGAAAACTGCAAATACGTGCTGGACTGCTACTCTCCAGATTATATCCAAGAGTTCGAAGAGCTGGTTCATCGTCAGAACCATCTGAGCAAACTCGAAATCAAAATTCACGAAGAAGGGGAACAGAATTTCGTCGTTAACCGTAAGTCACCCCGGAACGGGCCTTCTCTGCGGAGGAAGGCCATTTTACTTAAGGCATAAGCGGTAGAGTTGAGTGATAACCCTTCCATAATTTCATTTTCTAACACACTAATTTAATTTAGTGTGAATTTCCACTTTTAGTCATTATCGCTATCGCTTCATCGATAGTCGGTATTGTAAAGAGAGAATTCTCTCTACAATCCTTGCGAATAACCTTCCTGTTTTTTTGAACAGAAATGTTTTCGCACCAGGCTAATGTCCCGGTGAAATGCTTTTCTTCCATCCTCATATCTAGAAAAGCAAGTCGATCATTAAGGGATTGCATATCTTCAGTTACAGTAGAAGGACCTGATTCTAACAGTTCCAGACGGCTTTCCACATCAGCAACCTTGCCTTTAACCTGTGAGACGTCTTCTGCCAACTTTTCATGTCTGTGGATAGTATAAGCAAGTGCTCGTGAGTCTTGGGCGAATATCTCAGCCATTTGCGCTAAGGCAGATCCTTTCGCTTCTGGTGGAGGTGGGTATATATACCTAATGCTTAGTCAACGACAGTATGGCCTCATGGGATAACCATTTTTGAAAGTGCTCACCAGCTGCGCTTCGGTCGCTCGAAATGACTCAATACAAACCTAGTTGGAGCTATAACTTTCGCCGTAGGAATTAATGACCATTATTTGGCCAGCATCAACAGGCTGGCCATCTAAAGTAACAAGTCGTTTAGTTGCACGCTCTGGAAAGATAATATCCTTTGACTGCCTATCTTCTTCAATGTCCTTTAGTACCTTAGCCAAGGAGGTTTTCAATGTTCCATTGGGCGCATACAAAGAGCACACGCCGTCAATGCTATTAATTCTGGTAAAGTCTAACTACTCCACCAGTTTATTGATGCTGTAACAGTTCTCCAGATCCAGTCCAAGTTTCATTTCGACTTCTTTTTCAAATCGTTCATTTCAAAAAACTGTGCATTAACACAGCTCACGCATACCTACTTGAAAACTCGTCCATCGAATTAGATACCGTAAAATTCACCTCATCACCCAATGCTTCAAAGTGTGCATAACCACATTTGATTTTGGTATTTTCCTCCGGACGTCTTTCCACGGAGAAGAGCGTGCTTTTGGTTTCGACAACGAAGTAGAGTTTTTCCTTGCCATCCTTTTCGATTAGAACCGCCCAGTCGGGGTTATAGCCGCCTAATGGGGTATCGATTTTGAACCAACCAGGGAGTTTGGCGTAAAGTTTGATATCCTCGTTTCGCTCGAAGGCCGAAGCGAATTCCAATTCGATATCAGAGTCGTAAACCACGTGGTCGAAGACGGACTTCTCGACTTTAACCATGTTGTCTTTCAAGTAGCCAAATAACTCGTTCTGTTGGAATAACTCCTGAGCATAGAACTGATCATCACCAATCTTTTGGTACTTGATGCCGTCGACAATAAACAGGCGCATCTGACTTTTGATAATGTTGGCAGACTGCTCAATAAACTTCTGCGGGTTGTTCTTGAATGATTCCAGGCGGCCACTTTTGTTGATAATGGCAACTATAGTGCGGCGCGTCAGGTTGGTTTCATTCTGTAAATAAGTGATCAAATCGGGCAAATCGAACGCGCGGGATTCGTACACACGGGTTGTTTCCTGAACTTGTTGTGTATGCACTCCACTACGGTCTATTTCAGTCTTCGCCTTGCGGTAAGTGAAACGAGCCTTGCCCACCTGAAGGTTAACTTTGATCTCTTCGGCGCACTTTTCGATCAGCGCGTTGGTATCAAAGTCCACACGGAACGTGGTTTTGTATTTAATACGATCCCACAGCGCCTGGAACTCGGGGCTCAGATAGACCGCTTTGTTCAAGGAAACCTTAACTTTGTCATCACGATTCTTGATGTTCAGATTACCGGATACTTTTTTCAGTACCGACACAATCTGTGCTACATAGGGCTGAAATGCCTCAGGCAACGCCAGAGTACCATTCTTCAATGACGCCTTAAGGCTATCCTGCACTTTACCCTTGCTGTCAATATGGCCTTCGCTCTGCAAGTGTTCCCACAACTGCTTCGACGCCTCGGCACCTAAGTATTCGTGATTGTGGTCGTCAACCGGTACCACGATATTGGCAAACAGGTGCTTCTCGACCACGCCAAACTTGATGCCTTCCTCGTTTTCTATTTCCTTCTGCAATTGCTCTGCAAATTGCTCGTAGGATTCATTAGCCATCACAGTGAGGGTATTCACCGCAAAGCCATGCACCCGCTCGCCATCCTGATTCACACAAATGCGCAAGCCACGACCGATCTCCTGACGTTTTTTAATGACCGATGTGGTTTCGTTCAGGGTGCAAATCTGGAACACGTTGGGGTTGTCCCAGCCTTCCTTGAGCGCTGAATGGGAAAAAATGAATTTCAGTTTGCAATCAAAACTCAACAACCATTCCTTATCTTTCATAATGGTGTTGTAAGCACTGCCATCAGATTCGCTGCTTGCCGCCTTGCCATCTTTTCCAATTTTAGATTCTTTGAGCATTTCCTTGCCTGACGAATCTTTTTTCTTATCGATCGCAAAATAACCGTTATGCACGCCTTGTGCAGCTGTATCCAGATCGGCACCTTCAAATAACTGGCTGTACTTGGGTTTGCGAATGGCGCGATCGTATTCTTCCTCAAACATCAGGGCGAACTTACCCTTTTGCGGGTTACCGTTTTCGTCATACCAGCGGTAGTTGGCAACCTTATCGATAAAAAACAGGCTCAGCACCTTAATGCCCTGTGGGCGCAGGCGCATTTCTTTATCGAGATGCTCTTCAATGGTTTTGCGGATCTGCAGGCGTTTAAATTCATCCGGATCAACTTCTCCCAAGGCCTGACCTAGTTTCAGAATATCGGGCTTACTGGTAAAGCTGATGTATTCATTGCCCTGTTCGCAGTAGATGTCATCAATAATGTAGCCGTCATATACATCGCGGCCACCGCTGTACCTGGTATCCAGCAAATCAGCTCCGCTGGTCACCGTGACTTCCTTGCGCTTGATGCTGCCATTCTTCAGGCGAGCATCAATTTCGATTTTGGCACTGATCGGGCTTTTTTTATTGTTCACACTGACCAGCTTGATATAGGCCTTATTGTGGTAGTCCTTAACCTCAATGCCTGCCACTTCAATCTGCTTAACCAGTTTTTGCTCGTAGGCATCAACAGAGTCCAGCTTGTAGAGCATATGGTGCTTTTCCACATGGGTCGCCGAATAACGCAGTGTACACATGGGGTTAAGCGAGGCGATGGCTTCTTTACTCTTATCGGTGGTGTCAACGCTTTGAGGTTCATCGATAATCACAATCGGGTTGGTTTGCTGGATAAATTCAATCGGCTTGGCACCGGTCATGCGGTCGTGTGCGCGGTGAATAATGTTGGCTTTGTTCTCTTGCTCCGGGTCGGTAAAGCTTTTCCGGAATGCATCGATATTGATCACCATAATCTGTATATCAGGGCTGGTCGCAAAGTTACGCACATCCGACAGCTTACTGGAATCGTAAGTGAAATAGTCAAAGGCAACGTTTTCGTACAGCTCTTTAAAATGAGTCGCCGTAATTTCCAGTGACTTCTGCACACCTTCTTTAATGGCGATGGACGGCACCACAATAATAAACTTGGTAAAGCCATAGAGCCGGTTCATTTCGAACACTGTACGCAAGTAAACGTAAGTTTTACCAGTACCTGTTTCCATCTCCACCGTTAAGTGAATACCGTCTTTGGAGTCAAAAGTCTCCGAAGGAGCTAGGCCATTTTTCAGCTGTATTGTGCGGATATTGGCATGGATGTCTTCATCCAGCAGGCGTAGGCGGTTACCAATACCCAAGCTATCTTCCTTAGTACCATAAAACAGCGAGCCTTCCTCCCAGGATTGCAAAGGTGCCACCGTGAAATTGGTATGGCAGATTTCCTGACCAGCGAATACTCCCGTTACCGACTCAATCGCCTGACGCTGATAATCCAGATTGGCATCGAACTGAATCTTCATACTCATCTTACAGGCTCCTTACGTCTTCGATACCGGCCTGCTTGAGAATCTGTACCGCGTTGGTTTTTACCACGTCGTCGGCAAAACCGGCGTCTTTGAAGACTACGCGCATAATTTCTGGATTCAGTTCGTCTTTGAGCTTGGCAATGCCTTCCACCACGTCGAGGGTAATATCGTCCGACAGACAGATCATCAGCGCACCCATGCCGATATCAAAGACTTTATGACCCGCCACGCTATGTTCGGTAATCGGCAAGGTCAGATCCAGACCGTACTTCAGCAGCACCTCGTAGAGCACATCCTCTTCTTCACGACCATGTTTGATATTGGAAATCTGATCTTCCAGATCCTGCTCCGTCAGATCAAAGTCCAGCTCCCAAGGCTTAATATTGGTGGAGTCGAGCTTGAGTACTTTGAAGCCAAGGTCGCCTTGGTAGTCAGGATTTTCTTGTTTAATTTTGGCTGCCGCCCGGCGAATGCGTTCTTTGCTTATTTCAGCGATGGTTTTATAGCCTGATTTATACGCTTCGGAGCTCGCACTGATCAGCTCAGGAAGTTGAACCATAATGTATCGTCTAGACCCATTATCTTGAAGATTCAGATGGAGAACTGCTTGTGCAGACGAGCATGATCCGGAAAAGAAATCCAAATATATACCTGATTTGTCTGATTCGTCATTTATCTCAAATCCGAAGAAGAATTCTATTAGCGATGTAGGCTTTGGAAAACTAAATATATTGGGACCAAGCAGCTCCTCTACTTCTTTGGTACCCTCTTGGTTAAAGGGGCCATTTAAAAGTGAAAGAGGCTTTCCTTTCCTTTCATTACCTTGCTCGTCAATAAGATATACCTTATATCTCACACTGTAAGAGCCATCAGCCTTTTTCTTAATGACGACCTCATTATCTTCGATAGCTTTCAACAATCGTTCTTTTGCCCAGACCCACTGTTTCTTGGGCTTAATAATATCGCCATCATACTCAATGTCATATTGAAGGTTTTTCCTATCATCCATGCTTGTCGTCATAAGAGGCTGAGTAAAATAGCCACCTCTTGTGTTATATTTTTCGTCCTTCTTATTATAAGTTCCCCTTTGATCCTCAGATAACTTTGAAGATATATTTATCAATTCTGATTTTGAGTAACAGAGAATATACTCATGAACCTCGATAAACCCTTTAGTCTTGGCTCCAGCCCCATACTTATTTTTCCATGAGATAGAACCAACAAATCTCTCTTCACCAAATACCTCGTCACACATCAACTTAAGATTGTGATACTCATTATCATCTATTGAAATAAATATAATGCCATCATCCTTCAACAGGTTTCGAGCAAGCTTAAGACGAGGGTACATCATATTTAGCCAGTCTGTATGATAGCGCCCATTGGTCTCCGGGTTACTTGATAAGCTTCGACCGTCACCATCCACCTGACCGGTAATCTCTTTGTAATTTTTGATATTGTCTTTAAAGTTATCTTTATAAACAAAATCCTTACCGGTGTTATACGGTGGATCGATATAGATCATTTTTACTTTTTTATGATAGCTCTTTTGCAGCAGCTTCAGCACTTCAAGGTTGTCGCCTTCGATAAACAAGTTCTGAGTGGTATCCCAATCGACAGACTCTTCTTTGCAGGGGCGTAAGGTACCGGCACTTGGGGTTTGTGCCAGCATGCGGGCTTTGCTTTTGCCATTCCAGGTAAAGCTGTAACGCTCTTCACGGCCATCAATGTAGCCACCCAGCACTTCTTTTAAAGCATCAAAATCCACTTTACCTTCGGTAAATACCTCCGGAAATAGTTCTTTGAGTTTGCTGATATTGTCAGCGACTATGTCCATGCTTTTTGAGTCCACTTCTGGGATGACGTTTTTCACTGTATTTCCTCTTGATCCTTTTGCTTTCGGCTTATTTCAGCTTCTACTATTTCAATTCGTTTACAGGGTTTCTGCGATCTGCCTGAGCCGCTGTTCCTGTTGTTTAATCTGGGTATTCAACACAACCTGCTGGCTGAACTCGGCCTGTTTTATCTGAGCGCGTAGTTTTTTAATGTCCTGCTCGATTTGACGGTAATGTTGCAATTGTTGCCGCTGCTGCTCTGCAGCTTCGCCATTCACTAAACCATCCACCAAACAAAAGCGTCCACTGACTTCAGCACACTGAAGCGCTTGTACACGGCACATAAAGGCTTGGTAGAACTGCCAGAAATTACTGTGCGGCAAGCTGGTAAAGTTCAGGCTGTTAAAAAACGCTTGTTCACTTTGAGTTTTGCAGCCCAACCTTAGCCAAGGTGATAGCTGTAACTCTTCAATGACCCACTTGGCTTGATCCGCTCTGTTTATGCGCTTGTCCGCCAGGCAGATAGCCAGTTGTTCTTTGTCGGGTTGTTTTTCGCGAACATTTGAATCCGAATCGCTAGTGCCCTCTGTGCCTTTGTTTTCAGCGTGCACAAAGAAAATTACTAATGGGTAAGGTATCGCCCTGTTGATCAGCTGACCAATTCGTTCTGCACTTTTGGTAGTGCTTAATTCCACGTGCAGAAAGGCCAGCTCACCATAGTCGCGCAGGTCGTCACTAAAAGGCACAATATTGATAGTGCTGGGCTTTAGGGTGTAGAGCCAGCGGATTTTATCAACATCGTCCTTCAGAGCCTTTTTGTCTTTAGCGTCCAGGTCGGCGTGCTCCTGAAACATTTTTTTGAACAGAGGCTTATTGAGCACACAGCTATTGGGCACGTTCAAGCCTTCGAGAAAGGCTTCGAATTGTGGCAAGCCTAACCCCATATCAGACATCACGCTCTCCTTGACCTTCTGTTCCCTGAGTAACGGCTGTCAATATCAGGTAGGACACCACCATAAAGTCTTCAATGCCCTGACTGGAGGTGGCGGTAAGTACGGTACCACCTTTGACAAACAGGCTTTCAATGCCTTTTTCTTCGCTCTTCCCGGCAATGCTATCTACGGCGACGGTTAATAGGTGCTGAAAGTGGCTCATATCACGCCCGTGACGTGTCATGCGGTTAACTTCAGTGATGGCGGGTTGATCGGGCGCTTTGTGCTTAAAGGCTTCACGCTTGAGCAGATCGAGTATTTTTTTACTTTGGGTGAAGTTCAGCTCAACCACAGTGCTACCTCCGGCATCAGCGGTCACATAGATCAGGAAGTAAGGTGCCAGCGGATAATTATCATCTACCTGAACCGCTTTTTTACCGCTGCGGATATTCTTCAGGCAGAAGATGACGCCGGGTTTGATGCCATCGGCGACCATATCTTCGTCAATGCTGACGGCGGCATACAGGCCTAGCGGTGTTTGCTCCAGCGTTGCGAGACGGGCCTTATCGTTCATGTAGCCTGACAGATCCATGCGGAAGTCATTGAGGGTAAGGTCGGTAATGGATACACCGCCACTCATATCCTCCAGATCGACTACTGCGTCTTTGAGTTGCTGTAGTTGTCTGCGCCGATATTCAAGGTCATTCATGTCTTTGGCGTTTTCATCGATGACGTTCTCTTCGCCAGTTGCAGATATATCCAGCAACACCATACGCCCCGAGACACGCGCTTCCAGATTGATGTATTCATCCAGCTCCATGTTGGGCCAGAAGTTGATGAGCTGGATTTGCGTGTTTTTACTGCCAAGACGGTCAATACGGCCAAAACGCTGAATGATACGTACCGGATTCCAGTGAATGTCGTAGTTGATGAGCGTATCGCAATCCTGCAGGTTCTGCCCCTCACTGATGCAGTCGGTGGCTATCAGTAAATCCAGTTCGGTAGTGGCGGTTGGGTCTACTTTGCCGCGCTCTTTGGATACCGGAGAGAAGGCGGTCAGAATATTGTTGAGGTCAGAACCTAAGCCCGTCATGGTGGTTTTATTGGTACCGCCGCCCGTCACCAATGCACTGTGAATGCCCAGTTCGGAATGCGCCCAATGCGCCAGATGGACATACAGGTATTGAGCCGTGTCGGCGAACGCGGTAAAGACGATCATCTTTTTATTGCCAGGATTTAGCGGATTAGCCACCTTGCTGGCAATGGTTTTTTTAAGCAGCTCTAGCTTTGCATCACGGCCTACGTTCACACTTTGTGCTGTTTTGGCAATGTGGCTTAAAAACTCACGGTCGGCCTCCAGTTCCTGCCTAAAGCGGATGAGATCCATATCCTGCAGCAACACTTTGGTTTTGTTGCCTACCATGTAACTTTCCAGCTCCGTGGACTCCAACTCAAAGTCGTGGATATCTTCGATATTCAGCTCGGACAGTTCTTCTGATTCATGAGCATCTATTTTGGCCAACAGTCGGTCGACCTGCTGAGCAAGCTTTGTGGCCGTAAGCGTGAACGAATGAATTGAGCTTTCCATTCGCTTGAGTAAATTGACGCGCATGAGGTGAATCAGACTTTCTTCACGGTCTACCTGTTTGAACACGCCTTTACCTGCGCCTACGGCTTTATCGTAACGACGGGCGTATTCGGCTTTTTTAGCTTCGCGCACGAATTTCAGCGGAGAATAACCCGCTAGGGATAGCCGCCGGATGGTTTTGTTGACCTCTTTTAACGGCGGAAACTCGCCGGATGCATCAATGTCGGCATAGATGTTTTTCGGTGGCAAGCGAGTTGGGAAGCGGCCGATATCTTCGGTGCCGTAGTACTTTTCTATGTGTTTGCGGGAACGGGCAATGGTAACGATATCGAGCAGTTTGAAGTAGTCAAAGCTCATAATGTCGAGCAATGCTGCGGTGGTACGCTTTTCGACCGGCTCACTGACCCATTTGTTAAATTGCTTCTGGGCAAGCCGCAGAGTGGATTCAATATTTTTGATACCCTGTTCGGCAAAGGCATCATCCCGACCTTCAGTAATGAAGGCGACCTGATTTTTCAGATCGTTCATGCGGTTGTTGACCGGCGTTGCCGACAACATCAGCACCTTGGTTTTTACGCCTGAGCGGATAATGTCGTTCATCAGGTGCTCATAGCGGCTTTTACCTTCCGCCTTGCTCGGTGTATTACGGAAGTTGTGGGATTCGTCGATGACCACCAGGTCGTAATTAGCCCAGTTCACTGTCTCCAGATTGATTTCGCCCGAGTAGCCTTTCGGTCGAGTCAGATCGGTATGGTTCAGTACGTCGTAATTAAAGCGGTCAGTTGCGAGCAGGTTGCGCTTATCGTTGACCGTGTACATGGTCCAGTTGTCACGAAGCTTTTTCGGGCATAGAACAAGCACCCGATCGTTACGCAGTTCGTAGTATTTGATCACAGCCAAGGCTTCAAAGGTTTTACCCAAACCCACGCTGTCGGCAATGATGCAACCGTTGTGCTTTTCGAGCTTATCTATTGCACCCAGCACTCCGTCTTTCTGGAATTTGTAGAGTTTGCTCCAGACCAGGGTATCTTTAAAGCCGGTTTTACTGCGGATGATGTTGTCTTGGTCGATGTCTTCGAGGAAGTCTTTGAACAAATGAAATAACGTGAGGAAATAGATAAAATTGGCCGGTTGATCGACGGCAATTGCATCCAATTTGGCAATCAGATCATTCTTTATGTCACGAAGATTCTGTGCATCAGCCCAGACATTATCAAACCACGTCAAAAGCTGCCGGGTGCTCTCAAGGTCAGACAAGCCTATGTTCATGTGCAGGGAGTCGCAGCGCACGTCGCCAAGCCCAGTTGGACTGAGCGTGGCACTGCCGCTGATGGCAAAACTTTGCTCGGTAGCCCCAAGATGAATAATATTCTGCCCCGGCTGAGGCCTTACACTGGCTTTCACTTCAGCCTTGTTTGCCAGCCATTGCGAAAACTCACTGGCGATGCGTTTTTGTTGCAGCTGATTCAGCAGGCGAACGTCTGAATCAGAACCAACCAGGTTCTGCAGATTGGTCGAATCCCATTCGCTGAAAATAATCCTTGCAGACTCCAGCTGCTTCAACTCGTGCCTCAGCGAGGCAAAGCCATATAAGGTAAACAGGCTGGACAGAACAGAGAGCCTGGAACCAGAAAAGGAATGTTTTTTCAGTTCGATACCAACATGACCGCTAGTTTTGTTATCCAGTAACACCCCGAAATTCCCTATTATTGTCTGTCATTCTTTTGTTCTTCTCTCCACTTTTCGATGTCTTCACGCTTGAAACGCCAGGATGTGCCCACTTTGAAGGCAGGTATTTTCACTGACATTACCATACGGTAAACAGCTCGCTCGTTGAGCTTGAGGTACGACGCGACATGCTTGACGGTCATTATTTGCACACTCATTTGCGTTATCCGCACTCTGTTGAGGGTAATGTCTCAGTGTCGAAATAGTACAAGGTTGCCATCATACGTTCAACATTATCACCCGTTGTCAAGCAGATAGAAGCCATCCAGGTCAGGGGGAATGACTAGGAATTACTCCCCAAGGGTAGCGTACGTCTACACACATCAAATTACCTCCCGGACAGGGACATAGTAGAAATATTGTGTATTGCAATTATGGATACTGTCATCGTCTAGGTAGTTCGCCAGCTTTATAGTGTTTTACTGAATTTGGCCACCTGAGCAGAGGTGATATGGGAGAGTGATTTTCATACGCTCTCGTATGGTTTCCGGCCTGAATGCAGTGTTCATCACGCGATCCGCACGGTGAAATTACAGCTCACAGACTGTGGGGAAACCCGTGGCGCTGGGTGATTGAAGACGACCTGTCCAGTTACTTCGACACCGTACACCATCGACTGCTGATGAAAGCCGTACGCCGCAGGATCAGTGACGCACGTTTTATGGCCCTCCTGTGGAAAACCATCAAGGCGGGCACATCGAGGTCGGTCTCTTTCGGGCGGTAAGTGACGCCGCGCCAGCTGACGTTGCCACGAATATTCGCCAATACGCTGCCAGACTTCGGTATGAAAGCGCAGAATCAATGACCGGTAATCGGCCATGCTTTCGCGGTACGGCAGAGTCAACGTAAAGCAGAACACCACGAGTCGTGGGTAATGGTCAACGGCCTGTTGCAGAAAGGCTCGTGTATTTGTCGTGTCAGTCGAATTGCCGGAGACAATGGAGGGAGAATAAGGATTCATAACGGCGCTCTCAATGAACACTGGTGTGATGGACAGGAGTGTGATGTTGCAGGTGTGCTGCTCATCATCGATCCCATATCATTACGTTCGCTCACTAAGACGGAGTGCCTTTCGTCATTTAACCTGTCACAATCCAAATAATTTCAGACAGATATTATCTCCGTGAATCCCCCGCCTCCTTAACCGGAGCGCGGGGATTTTTCTTTTTCACGTTGAGAACTCTGTATGACTAAACCTCACGGCCTTCAGGCCCTTGAACAACCGCTGGCGTCGCTTCCCGATACGCTTCGCCAGCTTATTCTTGAACGTATTCAGAATCTCACCCACTATGAGCCGGTGATTGGTATCATGGGCAAAAGCGGTGCCGGTAAGTCTTCGCTCTGTAACGAACTCTTCCGGGGTGAGGTCTCCCCCGTCAGTGATGTGAACGCCTGTACCCGTGAAGTGCTGCGCTTCCGGCTGCGCAGCGGGCGTCACAGTCTGGTGATTGTTGATTTACCGGGTGTGGGAGAAAACGGGCAACGGGACCATGAATACCGTGCCCTGTACCGGCGTATGCTGCCGGAACTGGACCTGGTTCTGTGGGTCATTAAGTCCGATGACCGGGCGCTGTCGGTGGACGAGCAGTTCTGGCGCGGTGTGATGCAGCCTTACCAGCAGCAGGTGGTGTTCGTGATTAACCAGGCCGACAAAATAGAACCCAGCCATGAATGGGATACCCGTTCTGGTACTCCCTCAGCACAGCAACAGAAAAATCTTCAGGAAAAGCAGGTTGCCATTACCACGATGTTTAAGCCACATCACCCGGTCTGCGTGGTATCCGCATGTACCGGATGGGGCGTGGAGGATATGGTAGCAACCATGATGCGCTGTCTGCCGGACCGCGCCACCAGCCCAGTAGCGACACAGTTGCACGGGAGGCTCTGCACGGAGCCGGTAAAGTCGCAGGCCCGTGACGGCTTCGGTGAGGCGGTGGGGCGGGTGTTCGATACGGCAGAATCATCGTCATTCCTGCCTGCGCCGCTGAAGACGGTGATACGTACCGTGCGTGATGCTGTGGTGTCTGTAGCCCGCGCGGTCTGGGACTGGATCTTCTTCTGAATGAGTAAAAGGTCATCAGGACTGTAGTGAATGACTCTGTTTATTCACCGCCTGGTAGATGATTATTTCCAGGCAGACATAACCTGTCCTGACCAGCAAAAGATACCACCAGTCATAAGCGCGTCACCACTGCCGACGTTGCATCCACACAGTCTTCTTGCACCAGGCGTTTCGCTACGTATGACGGACACAACCTGTCAGTCCCATCCTTTACAGTAATACCTTCTTTATTAATGAATTACCCAACACGGAGATAATACATGTCTCAGGCTGAGCGTCGTTATGACCGCCTGTCTGTCCGGCTTTCTCTGATTATCAGCCGTCTGCTCGCGGGTGAAACGCTGAATATGCGCAAACTGGCCGCTGAGTTTGGCGTCTCGGAGCGTACCCTACATCGTGATTTCCGCGAGCGTCTGATTTATCTCGACCTCGAATATCAGGATGGCTGCTGCCGTCTGCTGACCGGAGGCCGTCAGGAGATTCGGGAGGAGGCCGCAATGCAGTTTGCCCGTCAGTCAGGCACTGGCGCGTTGTTTCCTGATATGGACCACCATCTGGTCAATTCATTGCTGAGCAGCAAGGACTCCTCGCCATGTCTTATCTGGCATCCGGGGGCATCCGTAACGTCTTCCCGCCCAGGCATCTTCACACGACTGGTCAGGGCGGTATCAGAAAACAGGAAGGTAACCCTGCTGGCTGACGGATGCCGTTGCGACAACCTTGCCCCCTACCGACTGATTTTCAGCGCCGGTGGGTGGTTTCTGGTGGGGGAACACCTTGCCCGGATAACCGTTTTTGCACTGCACACAGTTCACTCCGTGACGTTTCACGCGGAAACCTTCACACCAGACGGACATTTCACCCGCATTCTGTCACACCCGGATTTTTTACAGGCGTTACCTCATTTTCATGTTTTTCATTCACTACTCGCTGACGGCAGTTACGGGCAGCTTACCCATAAGGAACAGGCATGAAATTACTCACCTCGGCGGCGCTGGCCGCCAGCCTCTGCATTACCTCTGTGACCCCAGCCATCGCAGAAAATATCGTGGGTTCAGTTAAGGCCTGGCAGTACATGCAGGTTGATGGCTGGAAATCCGCTGATGGATACGATGATAACCGCATGCATAACGAGTTATACCAGGCGGTCGTTCTTGATAATTATCCCTGGACGAATCACTTTCTGCTTCGTAGCAGAGGCGGTAGTTCGCTTTATCTGGCAGACAAGAAAGCTAAAACTGTCAAATACATCGATATAAAACCTCGCGACGAGTATCCGTTACATCTTCAGGTAGTTTATCGGGGAACTGATGACGGGAGTGGCTGTTATTTCGCCATTGTAGATGACCGAATGGCAAACTACTGGACGATTGTTGAAGATCGTCTTCTCTATCAGGACCCACCTGTTGAAGACGTAGATGCGAAAGCTGCTGAGCTTAGAAAACAACTCACGCCGGAAGTCGTGATGATGGTGAAGGATAATTGTATTGACAAACAGCAGCAGGCTGCACTGGCAGCTAAGCGTTCTGAAAAAGATCGAGAGTTGCAACAGTGGGTAGCGAAACAGAGCCTGGCGGAATTATGTCGTCGTACCGGCAACTGCTGACCCGCTGAAAACAACCATAACAGGGAGTTTTTAACATGAATATATTTACTACGCGTCTGACGACCTCTCTGGTGGTCATCGGCACTCTGCTGCTCTCCGGCTGCGACAGCAAGGAAGATGCAGGCGTGAAGACGATTGCCCGATTTAAGGACCTGACTCCGCCGCCCTTCAGCGACGTGGTGGCGCATAAATCCGATATCGAGCAGGAATGGGTAAAAAAGGATGCCTTCGGCACACCGCTATACACGGTAATGAAAACTCGCCAGTCGCCGGAAGGCTGTGAGTCCGGCAGTTATTACTACATTGCTGATATGCAGCAGAAAACGGTGCAGCCGCTGATAGCAGCCCTGTGTCTCGCGGACAATATTACTCTGAGCTTCCTGATCGAGACCGACAGCTACACGGGTGAGAAATCGGTGGTGTATTCGCACGATGGCAAGGAAATGGGGAAACTCTTGCTGCCGGATAACCAGGAGAACCATCCATGAAGAAGCTGAAAGGTGTTATCTCTGCTGCAGTCCTGAGTCTGTATTTGCTGACACCGGCCCATGCTGATGGCGGTTTTCAGGGTGCCATCAAAGGCGGCATTCCGGCCTACACCCGCGATGTAAAACACAACAAACCCTTCTGGTGTAACCAGTACAAACTGGTGAGAAAGATGTGTGAAGTGGTTTCGCAATCGGAAAATGGGCGCGTTGCCATTGTCAGAATGGTCCCCACCGACTGGAAATGCCCCAACGGTATCTGGGGTGTGGTTGACCGTTCTAATGGTGACGCCATGGAGTTGGTCCCGACGGCGAAAATGTCCCTGGAGCAGTACTGCAGCAAGGCATTCAGTGCAGGTTTTGTCAAACCACAGAACAGGAAATCACTGGCCGACGTCGTGATGTACTACAACGGCAAGCCAGTCGGTTCTTTCGAATACATTGAAGAGTGAACTCCCAGCCTCAGGGAGAAGCTTCCCGTATTCATTTAACACATTAAAAATAAAGGAAAAGAATGAACTGGCATTATGAGAAAAATGGCGTGCGTCACGACAATGTGACCGAAGCCGACATAACCGAACGTATTCAGCGCGGGGAGCTGAATGCCTCAACGCTGGTATGGCAACAGGGCATGACGGAATGGCAGCCGCTGTCAGCCACGCCGCTGGCAGATGTCCTGAAACAATGTGCGGTTCCCCCCGCGCTGCCCGGCAATCGTATCCCCGGAAGCGTGGTCTGGACGCTGGCCTTTGCGCCCCTGATTGGGTATGCCTTGGAGATGTGGACGGCCGGGCTGAGCGGAATGGAATTTGAAGAGGCGTATGCCGCCGTGACGGAGGGGCAATACTGGTTTATCACACTGATACTGAATATTGCGCTGGGGTATCTGGATGAACGACGGCTCCGTAAATCCGGCGTTGATACCGCCGCCTTTGGCTGGCTGGCCTGGCTGGTTCCGTTTTATCTGTGGCGTCGGGCAAAAGCCCTCGGACAGAAACCGGCTTACTTCTGGGTCTGGCTGGTCACGCTGACAGTGACAGTCCTGGGCGCAGGATAACCGGCATCAGCGCTGTCCGGCCCGGATGAGCAGGCAAGTTAAATCAAGGAACAATATCAATGAACAACATGCTGAAAAGTGTTATTTCCGCTGCGACCCTGAGTCTGTGTCTGCTGACACCCGCTCATGCAGAAGAGCAACGTTATATCAGTATCCGCAATACGGACACTGTGTGGGTGCCTGGTAATATCTGTGTTTACCGGTTCCGCCTTGACAACGGCGGCAGCGGGGAAGGCTTCGGGCCACTGACCCTTTCCCTGCGCCTGAAAGACGAACAGGGTAATACACTGGCTGTGGGGGAGATGGGCGTTGAGCCGTTTGGCGACAGCGATGCCTCCCGAACTCAGGATGCCTCACTGGAACATGAATGTGTGGAAAACGTCAGTTCCGTCGAAATCATGAAGGCGACGGAAGCCTCTGAGGGTTACCAGACTGACCTGCCGCTGTCCGTGTTTGACCCGCAGTATTATCGTCCACTACCGGTGTCGGTTGCCGGAGGTAAGGCATCCTGATGCCATCATTACCCGGCTGTTCCAGCCCCTGTCGCTTATGCAACAGGGGCTTTTTGTTATTAAGGAAACAATCTGTATGCCAGAACTTACTGTACTGCCTTATGGTCCGTTTACCCGCCAGCAGTCAGCGGCTGTGGCGTCACAATACACCAACGTTGCTACAGAGGATGACCAGAACACACATTTTCGCCTGGTGGTCCGGAATACCGACGGCAGGATGCACTGGCGGGCCAGGAACTTTGAGCCGGAGGCGGGTTACTGGCTGAACCGCTATCTCACCAGCGATGGCATTCGCAGAGCCACAACGTAATACATACTACCGTTACCTTCAGCATACCACCCGCAACGATGTTATAAACAGAGCTAGGCCACACCTCCTTCGGGAAGTGTGGCCTTTCGTATTTTTATCGAGAGAATAAGGAGTTATCCATGCGACTCGCCAGCCGCTTTGGCCGTATCAATCAGATCCGCCGCGACCGCCCCTTAACCCATGAAGAATTAATGCAGGTTGTTCCCAGCGTCTTCGGGGAAGGTAAGCACGTGTCCCGTTCAGACCATTACAGCTACATACCGACCATTACCCTGCTGGAGAACCTGCAGCGTGAAGGATTCCAGCCGTTCTTTGCCTGCCAGACCCGCGTCAGGGACCAGAGCCGCCGTGAGCATACGAAACATATGCTGCGCCTGCGTCGCTCCGGGCAGATAACCGGTCAGCAGGTGCCGGAAATTATCCTGCTCAATTCGCATGACGGTTCGTCCAGTTACCAGATGTTGCCGGGGTATTTCCGTGCCATCTGTACCAACGGTCTCGTCTGCGGGCAGTCATTTGGCGAGGTGCGAGTGCCACACCGGGGAAATGTCGTGGAGAAAGTGATTGAAGGCGCTTACGAAGTCCTCGGTGTGTTCGACCGGGTGGAAGAGAAGCGTGATGCGATGCAGTCGCTTTTACTCCCGCCACCGGCACAACAGGCTTTTGCCAGAGCCGCGCTGACGTACCGCTTCGGGGAAGAGCACCAGCCGGTGACGGAAGCGCAGATACTGACACCCCGCCGCTATGAAGACCGTCAGGATGACCTGTGGTCGGTTTTTAATCGGTGCCAGGAGAACCTGCTCAAAGGGGGGCTGCCAGGACGTACTGCCAAAGGCAAACGCAGCCATACCCGCGCGGTGAAAGGCATCGACGGCGACGTTAAGCTCAACCGGGCACTCTGGGTGATGGCGGAAAAACTGCAGCAGGCGCTGAGCTGATGCCACCACTGCCTGATAACGCCCACCCGGCCGCCATTAATCCTGCCCCCTGGAGAACAACCCCGGCAGCCGCCCCATCTCCGATGACGACCTGTGCGCCTGTGCTCACACCTTCTTTATCGTCCCGGTGAACTCAGTTTCTGCCGGTTAAGTCTCGCTGACGGCCACTGGCCCTCACACTGTGATGAAGACGGCTATGCGCAGTCCTGTCCGTCACTCCGATTGAACCGGTATCCCCAACATAATGAATGAAAGAGGAAAAACAACATGACCGATAACACTCTGCCACTGTTCACACCCGCAGCAGATGCTCCTGCTGCGGCTCAGCATCAGATTATCGCTATACCGGTAACCGATGAGAACCGCATCAGCTTCTGGCCGCAGCACTTTGGCAGCATTCCGCAGTGGATAATCCTTGAGCCGACCATCTTCGCGTGGATGGACCGCTTCTGCACGGACTACAGCGGCGGCATCTGGAATTTTTACACGCTGAGCAACGGCGGCGCGTTTATGGCCCCGGAAGTGGAGAACGATGAACTCTGGTCGCTGTTTAACACGATGAACGGCAACGGCGGTGACATGAGTGCCGAAGCTGCAGGGATTGCGGTCTGTCTGATGGCTTTCAGCCACCATGCCTGCCGTACCGAATGCGACGCCATGACGGAGCACTACTACCGCCTGCGGGACTACGCGCTCAACCACACGGAATGCAACGCCATCATGCACATCATCGACTGAGGTCAGCCGCTATGGAGCAACAGTTACCGTTGTTTGCCCGTGAATTAGCCCCTGCCGACCAGCAGACAGTCAGGAAAGCCTTATCTCTGCTGGAGTGCCAGCTACGTGAAACCGGCGCGTCATTTACTTCCAGCCATGCCGTCCGCGACTGGCTGCGCCTGCAGCTCGCGTCACTGGAGCGGGAAGAGTTTACCGCGCTCTTTCTCGATAACCAGCATCGCCTGATAGCCCACGAAACGCTATTTACCGGCACCATCAACCATACGCAGGTCCATCCCCGCGAAGTGGTGAAGGCCGGTCTGAAGCATAACTGCGCCGCTGTCATTGTCGCCCATAGCCATCCCTCCGGGGAGGCTGAACCCAGCAAGGCAGACCGTCAGGTCACTACGCGTATTCAGCAGGCGCTGGACCTGGTTGATATCCGCTTGCTGGACCACCTGGTGGTCGGCGGCATGGAGATCACCTCGTTTGCAGATCGTGGCTGGCTGTAGCACAACAGGAGAATAACCGAATGAAAATTATCAGTAAACGTCAGGCTATGGCGATATACCGCCAGCATCCGCAGTCCCGGTTGTTTCCCTTCTGCACGGGTAAATACAAATGGTCTGGCAGCATCTGCCACTACGCTGGGCAGGAGGTTCAGGATATCAGCGGTGTGCTCGCGGTCTTCGCTGAACGCCGTCAGAACCGCAACGGCCCCTATGTCGTATTACGCAGCGTCACGCTGAATTAACACACGTTTAAGGAAGGCTAAAATTGTCGAATAAAATACCGACAGTAAACCACGATATCACTGAACCCTGGTGGGGGCTTAAACGCAGTATCACGCCCTGTTTTGGCGCACGGCTGGTGCAGTCGGGCAACTGTCTGCATTATCTCGCTGACCGGGCCAGCATCACCGGACAGTTCAGCGACGGGGATTTACGGCATCTCGACCAGGCATTTCCACTGCTGCTCAAACAGCTTGAACTGATGCTCACCAGCGGTGAACTCACTCCCCGCCATCAGCACTGTGTCACGCTCTATGCAAAAGGGCTGACCTGCGAGGCCGACTCCCTCGGCTCGCATGGTTACGTATACCTGGCGATTTATCCGACACCAGCGGCAACCGCGTAAAGCTTCTTACTACTTACCCTCGTTTTACCCATCAACAAAGAGATCCCACTATGCAAACCCAACCACTATCCTCAACGCAGGAGGCTACATCACGCCCGTCACCGGTGGAGATCTGGCAACGGCTTCTGAGCCACCTGTTGGATCGTCACTACGGTCTGACGCTTAACGACACGCCGTTTGGCAACGACGGTGTGATTCAGGAGCATATCGACGCCGGTATATCACTGTGCGACGCCGTGAATTTTATTGTGGAGAAGTACGATCTGGTGCGCATCGATCGTCACGGTTTCAGTACAGAAACACAGTTGCCGCGTCTCACCAGTATCGATATTCTCCGCGCCCGCAAAGCCACCGGGTTGATGACTCGCAACGATTACAGAACGGTGACCGACATCACCACCGGTAAATACCGTGGGGGGCATCGATGAAGTTATCCCTGACGGTAGAAGCCGACGCCATCAACGTTCTGGCCCTGAATGCGGGCCGGATCGCTGTGGATATTGACGGCATTGAACTGGCTGCGCTGATCGATGTGGTCTGTGATAACGGTTATTCCCTTCGCGTTGCTGACTCCCCCGGAAAGCTGGTCGTTGAAGATCCGCTTCCACCCGTCGCCCGCGTTAATGGCATCCAGTGCAGTACCGCGCATATTACGGAGAAAGACAACGCTCTGCTGTTTACTCTTTCACACCAGAATGAAGACTTTGGTGAGTCGGAATGGATTAGTTACACCGGGTCGGGTTATCTGCTCCACCTGGGTGCCTGGTCATTTCCGGTCTTACGCCTCAAACGTCTCGGTCTGTCGAAAGCCTGCCGTCGGTTAGTAGTGACGCTTATCCGTCGCTACGCCGTTGGCATTGTTCATCTGGATGCCTTTGGCGAAGTGCTGCCGGGCTTTGACATTTTCGACTGGTAAATCTTCTCACCAATAAGCACAGGATATTCTCATGGAGAAATTAACCACCGAAGTGGCTCTCAACGTTCTGATTGACTGGCTGCAGGACAACATCGATTGTGGGAACATGATTATTTTCGACAACGACGAAGACAACACCGATTCAGCAGTGCTGTTGCCCTGGATTGAACGTGCGCGTCAGGACGTTCGCGATCTCCGTCATCTTCAACTTCTGCGACAGACCAGTACAGATTAACCACCGAACAGTACTCATCACTTACTCATAATCGCCAGCCCTCACCGGCTGGCGCTTTGCTTTATATAAGGAACGAAATAATGTCAGAGCTTACTCTCACCAAACCCGAAGTATTAACCGGCCACACCGACGTGATTTGCTCCACCAGCATTGAGCGTATTGTCACGGGACGTAATGCCGCGCTGGCGCAGATTGAAGTGCTCATGCAACAACTGGACGATGTTTCGATGCTGACCCGCAGTATCGGGGGAAAAACCGCGCTGGACTGGGCTATGAAGCAGGATTTCCGTTGCGGCTGCTGGTTGATGGAGAAACCAGAAGCGGCGATGAAAGCTATTACCCGTAATCTCGATCGCAGCATATGGCGAGACCTGATGAAGAAGTCGGGCATGATTTCGCTCATGGATGCTCAGGCTCATGACCAGTGGTACAACAGTCTGGAAAAGGATGACATTCCTGCCGTCAGCGAAGAGAATATTCTCAGCACGTTTGAGCAACTGCATCTGAACAAGGGCGAGGTGTTTGAGCGCGGAGTGATAAATGTGTTCAAAGGTTTAAGCTGGAATTTTAAGACAAATTCCCCTGCAAGTTTGGGGCGAAAATTATCGTTACCGGACTAGTCAAGTTCGATCGGTGGGGATTTGGGCTTAACTGGGGCTGGCAGCGTGACCGGTTAGCTGACCTTGAGCGTATGCTGATGCTTCTTGATGGCAAACCGGTTCCCTACAACCGCGCTGACGTTACCCGTCGTCTCAGCGATCATATCCATGAGAACAGGCACAGTAACCGTTACGAGGATGAGATGTTTGTGATTAAGTATTTTCAGAAGGGAACTGCACACATCGTATTCAAGCGACCTGAGTTGATTGATAAGCTGAACAACATCATCGCCCGACACTATCCGGGAGCACTGCCAGCGAGATGAGAGGTGAGTGAGTTGTCCGAAGCTATCTCAGGTGAGCCAGTGCAAGCCGGACGGCAATGGCATACTGGATGGCATACCGAAAAAAACAAGCATAAAAAAGGCCATGCTAATCAATAGCATGGCCTCGAATAGTGGCGGAACGGACGGGACTCGAACCCGCGACCCCCTGCGTGACAGGCAGGTATTCTAACCAACTGAACTACCGCTCCGCGTTGTCCCCGTTGGGGGAACGAGGCGCATATTACGGGGCGAGCCGGGTGGCGTCAACCCTTTTTCTTCCTCCTCCTATCGTTCGCGCATATTTTGTACTTTGTGGCGATTTTTCAGTAAGTTTTAGCCTTATCAGCTACGCCACAAGCAGCTGCCGCCCTTCTTCTGCACCAAATCTAGACGTTGCTCATGCGCAGCCAGTTCCGCTTCGCTGGCGTGCACTACCCGTAACCCCTGAGCTCCGCGCACCACCCGCCGGATCTCCGAGACCTGTACCTGCGTCGCATTATCGCCCTCACTGGCAAAGGCCAACGACGTCTGGCCGCCGGTCATGATCAGATAGACATCGGCCAGGATCTGGGCATCGAGCAATGCCCCGTGTAGGGTTCGCTTGCTGTTATCGATCTCATAACGGTTGCACAGCGCATCCAGACTATTACGCTTACCGGGGAACAGGCGGCGCGCCATCACCAGACTGTCAGTAATCGTACAGAAGGTTTCCGTCTTAGGCAGATCGCGCGCGAGTTTAGCGAATTCGTAGTCCATAAAGCCGATATCGAACGGCGCATTATGGATCACCAGCTCTGCCCCCCGGATAAAATCGAGGAACTCATCGACAACATCGGCGAAACTGGGCTTGTCCAACAAGAAGTCATCGCTGATGCCATGCACCGTAAACGCCTCCGGGTCGACCAGGCGATCCGGCTTGAGGTAGACGTGAAAGTTGCGGCCGGTCAGCCGACGGTTAATGACTTCGACAGCGCCGATCTCAATGATGCGGTGCCCTTCGTAATGAGCACCGACCTGGTTCATACCGGTGGTTTCCGTATCGAGGACAATTTGGCGGGCGATTGGGGTATTCATTTTGCTGTGCTCATCGTGTCACTTTATGTCAGACTCACGGTTTTGATCAGGGAATAGTCTACCAGAGATGTTAAAGCAGGTTGAGATTTTCACCGATGGTTCCTGCCTGGGAAATCCGGGACCGGGCGGTTATGGCGCCATACTGCGCTACCGGCAGCATGAGAAGGCGCTCAGCGCCGGCTATCGTCTAACGACCAACAACCGCATGGAGCTGCTGGCGGCGATCGTCGCACTGGAAGCGTTGACCAGCGACTGCCAGGTAAAGCTCTACAGCGATAGCCAATACGTGCGCCAAGGTATCACCCAATGGATCCATGGTTGGAAACGGCGTGGCTGGAAAACCGCAGACAAGAAACCGGTCAAAAATGTCGATCTGTGGCAACGATTAGACCAAGCCATTCAATCGCATCAGGTTGAATGGATATGGGTTAAAGGCCACGCAGGCCATCCAGAAAACGAACGCTGCGATGAGCTAGCGCGCCAGGCCGCGGGTAAACCGACACGAGATGACGAGGGCTACCGCCCCGAAGGGGGCTAACCCGGACGCCGTAGGCTCTTCGCCGCGCCGCCCAAGGCCCGGCGAATCCCCGGACGAGCGCGCAAAGCGCGCTGCGGCGTCAACGTCAACGGAATAGTGCGCTTACGCGCCACGATCAACATCAGACACCCCATCGCCGGGAAATGTTTACTCAGTAACGACATTGACGGCTGATGCCAGGGCAACACCTGAAAACGGGAAGCTTCCAACACCTCATAATTCAAGAGAGTCAACCAATCCATGATACGCCCCATGCTAAACATGCGGCTATTGTAAGGGGGACGACGGCGTAATCCCGGCACCAACCGCCCTATTCCTAGCAGGCTGAAGGGACTGAATCCGCTGATGATCAGCCAACCGTCATCCACCAAGATCCGATCGACTTCGCGCAACACCTGATGTGGGTTAGTCGCATAACCCAGAGCATGTCCCAGTAGACAAGCATCCACCGACTTAGCGGCGAAAGGTAAATGGGCTAAATCGGTGATGACCTGAAGATGCTCTCCCTGCGCGGCCACATTCACTTGATGTGATATGGTACAACGGTCTGTCGCTAGATCGGCGCTCAACGCCCCCAACTTTAGCAGATGGTAGCCAAATAGTTTCGGCCACCAGGGCGTCAGGCGTAACTCCAACGCGGCCCGGTAGTGCATCCCCCAGGGGATACGCCGCCAGGTGAACGGTTCGCTAGATGAGGAGTTACTGAGTGCCGCTTTCATCGCCACCTCTGACTTTGGAGAAGATAACATCATGGATCTTATCGGCCTTCCTGTCCTACAGGATAACTACATCTGGCTGCTAATCAATCCGCAACGTCAATGCCTGATCGTCGATCCGGGTATCGCTACACCGGTTTTACACTATTTGACAGAGAATCGGATAACCCCTAAAGCCATTCTGCTTACCCATCACCATAATGACCACGTTGGCGGCGTTGCAGAGATCGTTAAAGCCTACCCTGATATGCCGGTTTACGGCCCGGCAGAAACCCGCGAGGCGGGATGCACTCAGGTGGTGGCCGACAACGAGACATTATCTCTGCTCGGACTTCAGGTTACTGTCCTCGCCGTCCCTGGGCATACGCGAGGCCATGTGGCCTACTACAGCGCGCCCTACCTGTTTTGCGGCGATACCCTGTTTTCCGCCGGTTGCGGTCGCCTATTTGAGGGTACGCCACAGCAGATGTTTGACTCGTTGCAACGCATTTTGCAACTTCCCGATAACACATTGGTGTGTTGCGCACACGAATATACCGAGTCAAATCTGCGGTTTGCACGCCATGTCTTACCACAAAACAGGCTAATAGAAACATATCAGCAACACGTAGCGGCGTTGCGGGCAAAACACCAACCTACGGTGCCTACAACCCTACAGATTGAGAAGGAAATTAATCCTTTCTTACTCTGTTATGATGATGATTTGCAAAGGAATGTAGGTTTTCCTGCGCAACCTAATGAGATTTGGCGAGTTTTTGCCTGTCTACGTGACATGAAAGACAGCTTTTAAAGCTTTTTCTTGTGTTACGCGACCAAGCAAAGTATTATTGCTCGTCTTTTAATCACCAGTGACACACACATGAAGGCTAAAGCGATAATCTTCGCCTCTGTGTTGTTAGCAGGCTGCCACGGGGGTTCCCAGCCACAGCCAGAGCAACATGCACAGAGTTTGTCTTCTGTCAGTCGAAGTGAAGCAGGACAGCCCTCGGCCGCACGAGCGACCTCCGCGCGATGGGGAAACACCAGTAGTACCATCGCGCAGGATGATTTATGGGGCTTCATTAGTGACGACATGAAGATGAAGGTTCCGGATAACTACCGGGTCCGTGAGCAAAGAAACAAGTACTTACGCAATAAGAGCTATCTCCACGATGTAACATTACGGGCAGAGCCGTACATGTACTGGATTGTCGAGCAGATTAAGAAACGTAATATGCCGATGGAACTGGTACTGCTACCCATAGTGGAGAGCGCTTTTAATCCGCATGCAACGTCATCGGCCAATGCCGCCGGGCTATGGCAGATCGTGCCTCAAACGGGTCGTAATTACGGATTAAAACAAAATCAATGGTATGACGGTCGCCGAGACGTCGCCGCTTCAACCACGGCAGCGCTGGATATGATGCAGCGCATGAACAAAATGTTCGATGGTGACTGGCTGCTGACCCTCGCCGCCTTTAACAGCGGTGAAGGGCGTGTCATGCAAGCGATCAAGGCTAACAAGCGCAAAGGGCGTCCGACCGATTTCTGGTCGCTTTCGCTGCCGCGTGAAACGTCGGTGTATGTGCCGAAGGTGCTAGCGTTAAGCGACATCATCAAGCACAACCAACGCTATGGGATTAAGCTACCGAAGTCGAACCAAGAGCGCGCCTTGGCACGCGTCGAGGTTGGTCAGCAGATTCAGCTCAGCCAAGCGGCCGAGATGGCGGGCATGTCGCTGACCAAACTGAAGTCGTTTAATTCAGGCTATAAACGTAACGTGACGGCTCCGCAAGGCCATGGTCCGCGTTACATCATGGTTCCCTTGGCGCATGTTGATCGTCTTAAGGACTCATTGGCCGAACGTGAAATCGCGGCGATTCAGCCCGATGTACAGTTGGCTGATAACCGTACGGCCACGACCTACAAGGTACGCAGTGGTGATACCATCTCAGGGATCGCCCGCCGTTTGAACATGACACAACGGGCGCTGCTAAGCATGAATAATCTGCGTGGCAGCACGTTAAAGGCGGGGCAGACGCTGAAAGTATCTACCAACGGTGGGGCGCGGATGCTGGCGGACAACACCATCACCTACAAGGTGCGTAAAGGTGACTCGCTCTCCAGTATTGCACGTCGTCATGGCGTCGAGCTTGATGACGTAATGCGTTGGAATAGTAAGGTGAACGATAACGGCCAGATCCAGCCGGGCGACTTGCTGACTCTGTATGTGAAAGATAAACAAGACGGCAATAGCTAATCGCTGACGTCTTCGAGTATAAAAAAAGCGCCCTCATGGCGCTTTTTTTATACCGCTACTCGGGACGAAACTCGACCAATAGCGGGTTATGATCCGATGCCTGAGTGACTAATACCGAGGCCTCGACTACGCCCAGTCCACGATAAAACACGAAGTCCAACGGCCGGCCAAAGGCGGTACGCCGCTGATCGTTAGTAAAATGTACCTCACGTAGATCCATGCCGCTGGCAAAGCGCCTCAGAGCATTCAGGCGGCGATTACTCCAGGCATTGAAATCCCCCGCCATGATCACCGGCCCCTTATGCAAGGCGATCTGCTCACCGATAGGATCTAACTGTTTGCTATACACCTCAACGCCCAGACTAAAATTCACCGCATGGATGTTGACCACCATCAGCAAACGCCCATCAAATAATGGATAAACCGTCACCAACGCCGACTTTGCCAGACGGATCAGCGGCTCTTTCTCACGTAATGGACAGCAATAGATCGGATGTGCCGCCGCCAGCGTCATAACGCCTGATGGGTGCTGCGGTAGGGAAAACGCCGGGACCTGATCGGCAGTCAGATAGTTACTGGTTGCGAAGCGCACCAATTCGGGCGTGGTCTGCGCCTCTTGCAGCAGCACTAACTGTGAGCGCCGCCCATATTCTCTCAACACCTTGAGCCAATCGGCGCGTTGCTGCTTGAAGATATTCCAGACCATTATGCGTAGGATATCGTCGCTCGGCAACGTATGCGTCGCCGTCACGGGTTGGCCAAGCTCATGAATGGCGCCGGGGAAAATGCGCATTGCCGGCATACCCGCCGTGTAGCGCATAGCAAAGTTCTTTTTGCGCACGTTTACCGCCTGTTGCTCAAAATACACCGTAGAGACGAGCCGGGATGGCGCACACACTACGTAATCGTAACGAGTCTACTCTTCTGTTATAGGCATGCACAGCATGAAATACAATCGATATAGCAGCGAGACGCACGCAACACCTCAGCCAGGGAAAATATAGAGATAGCCTACCCCACCATAAAGACAGAGTGGCAGTGTAGGTCCGGATTGGCACTGCCCATACCCTGCCCCAAATCCTGCTCCAGACAAAAACAGAATTCCAGCATGATAAACACGTCCCTGAACGGAGGTAGTGCTAATGAAAAAGTCACGATACACCAAAGAGCAAATTATCTTTGCGCTGAAGCCGACGGAGCTGGATACATCCGAGCCGGATGTCTACCACAAGCAGAGTATCTCCGACGCCATGTTTTACACATGGCTAAAGAGGACAGAATCTGCGTTCGACAGAGGCGGCAGGGAGGCTGGCGTGCAGACGTCCTTTCCCGTAGCCACTGAAAACCGATAATGATTCTGAAGTATTGGATAGGTGAATGTATGAAAGACGGATGAGCATCGACAGCTCACTTCATTCGGTAGATTTTATGCTCGCCTATCCAATATCCATAGGATAGCAATGAAAAAAGGCCCATGTTAATAAATAACATGGGCCTC
>NZ_BAUC01000020.1 GCF_000474215.1 Edwardsiella hoshinae NBRC 105699 = ATCC 33379
AGATGGAGTGATGCCTAACATCATCAGTTTCACGGTTTAGGCTGTAACATGATGATGCTAATTCGCGCCAGGGTTTTTCTTTACGGATTTCGTTTGAGCCCCACTGGGGAAGGGAGATACTGCGTCCCAGAGCAGGAAAACCCGACGTGAGGCGTAGCTTAGCGCAGAGGTAGGGCGATGCTTAGCGCGTGCCGTTATCTCACCTGCCATGGGATAGCGTAGCAGGCGGTCAGAGAAAACTTTCGTCACCATTCCCTATACAGCGTGATGCCACCTTCTACGGGATGTTTTTTCTGGCGTTCACCGGGGGAAGTCGTGTCGATGCACATCCTGAGGCAAGGCTACGGGGCGACTGGACGCATTCTTGTCTACAGTCAGAGATATGGCAGCATCAGGAGGGCAACGTATCGCCCTATGGCCTTTGACGCTGAAGCGTCTGTGTCGAGATGATCACAGTTTCTATCTCGCTGAAGGTAGAGTAGTTATGTCAGCACGCAGGGGGGACTGCGTCGTATTCGTGCGGCATACAAGATACCGTCGCTAACCACCTGCACGGCGTACCCTGGTGCGACTCTCCGATGGGGTAACGGGGTCAGTCGGTGAATTAATGTGGGGCAATACGTATTAAATATATAATTAAAGATATAGATAAATATATAAAGATAAAATCTAAAAATACGATATTTAATATCGCATTTATTGCTTAATTTGAATTGAGACTCTGAAAATATATTTTAATTTAATACTTATATCTTATTTTTGCTTAATGGTATGAAATTGGTCGCTCATGCTGGATCTTCCGTCTTGGCGAGAATAGAATGCGTCGCCGTGAGTTTTCGATACCTGAGGTTTTAATCAATTCATTATTTTAATTTTTATTTTAGTGAAGATAAAATCATTTAATGAATTAATTTGACCTAGCATGACGCGCGTACGGGCAGTGCGCTCCGTACGCGCAATATAGCTCACGGTTAAACAGCGTAGGGGCAATGAATTAAGTGACTAAAATGCAAGTGTTAAATAATCAGGAAGTTTTCTATCAGTGGTTTACTCAAACCTTTTTATTCGATGACTCAGTTATGGCTGAAGGATGGGTGAGCGAAAGTGAGATGCGTGCTTTAGCACAGACGATGGCACCACAACGCTACCCTTGTCTGGCGACGATGTGTCCGGGTACACCTTATGCCGATTCGCCGCAGGCTGTCTACTTCTATGCTGAACAGTTATTGGTTTGGCTGGCACAGTTTATGCGCTGCCAGAACTTAACGGAGGAGGAGGAGCGCGAGGCAATGTGCGACTGATTGAGTGGCTAATGATCATCGCCGTCGTAAGACGGCGATGGCGTTGCGGCGTTATTTTTTATAGATCTCTACAAAGGCAGTTTTATGATCGCTGGCATCGCCCAGAATGCTTAATATACGAAAGTAGCATTGCTCCGGACGAACACCTAATTTATTACATTGTTTATCGATGGCTTGCACGACTTGGCCATCACCGACAGTCGGAAGTCCCGCTTGCTCGAGGCTGAGTGAGGCGACTTTAGTATAGCCGGTAGTATCACTGCTATTGATTTGGGTAGCGGCAAAAGCCGGCGCGCAGAATAGGGCACAAAGAGCAACAACTGATCTTAATTGCTTCATAGATAGGTCCTTTCTTCCATTAAATACAGTTTAGGGAAACTGCGTGTTAGCTAACCGGCATGTTTTAGTATAGGTGAGCGGCGTGATAATGCCAGAGGTCAATCATTGAAATTTATTTTTTTCAGCGTGCTTATAAATTGCTTTATTTATTAGGCCTGTAGTCGTGCATTTATTCGATTACGCCTAACCAGGCGCATCGACGTTTCTAATAAGGATGAAATAAGAGTGTAGCGGCGATGTGTGCCAGGCGGTACCACCCGAGCGGCAAGAGGATCACGAGTGGCAAGAGATAGCGTCCGGCGAAACGGCTTGTGGGTGACCAGCGAAACAGGCGTAACCAGAGTCGGGACATGATGCGCGTGCCTTATCGGGAGCGGTGATAGCCCTATATTAGGACAACGAGATGGCATTAATGTGACAATCAGGAGTCGGGGGGTAACGCTGACGGTAGCGCGTTTTCTTTACCATGCAGTTGGCACGAATTGCCGATTGTCTGCGCGAAGTGGACTAAAAAGCGGCATTCGGTCGTGTGATGGGTAAATTTTTGGTGACGTCGCGCGTGAAATCCGTAGAATACGCCCCATCTGATGAGCACCACTCATTAGCATCATCAGTCGGCTTTTTAGCCGCGCGGGAATAGCTCAGTTGGTAGAGCACAACCTTGCCAAGGTTGGGGTCGCGAGTTCGAGTCTCGTTTCCCGCTCCAGTTTTTATGCAGCACGCTTTCTAGCGGCGGCAACCCCTTAGGCGCGTTAACAAAGCGGTTATGTAGCGGATTGCAAATCCGTCTAGTCCGGTTCGACTCCGGAACGCGCCTCCATTTTTGACCCCGTGGGTATTATGCCCGCGGGGTTTTTGTTTATGCGTTATCGGCATCAGGCTGATGCCAACGCGTCCCGTCACTTTTCACTTTTGTCTCCCTTGCCTTAGCTTGCGGCATTCGTTCATACCACGTTATTTTCCTGCGCGTTATGCTAAGTGTCGGTTGGCTTCGCTTCGGCGAAGCGTGAGGAATACAGTTAGCAAACAGGGGGCAGGATGCGGATCTCCAGTGAAAATATTATGAGTTACTTGATGCGTTGTGTAGAGACGGGGCAATTTAAGAAATTGACCTTTTCTACCTATAAACGCGATCGTTGGATCTCGGTCGTCAATATGCCGTTAATGAACGCTTATCAGGTGATCGAACAAGGCTTTCATCCCCAGACGATCGAGGTGCAGGGGCGTGATGCCCTGTATGCGGCGGTCAAAAAAGCGATTCGACGTGAATTCAGTACCAATAAGACCGCCAACTTTACACAGCTGTAATCGAGCGCCGCGCACCATCGGCGATTGGCCTGAGCCAGCCGTGCCCACTCTGGCGGCGTGGCGCGGCGCATGGTCTTGGGTATGCGGCATTTGGATGTATGGCACGCCTGCCAGTCGCTGATTTTTTTATTAGGCAAGCTGGGCAGAAAGCCTGTTTTTGTTCTACACCAGAGACAGATCCGTTGGCGTCTGAACAGGTTGTTGACCTGTCTGAGGAGATCTGCCCATGCTCTCGCCATCACGGAGTGTGTGAAAAGACACCCGGATAGGAGGAGAAAAGGCTGCCTGATCCCGAGTGGTTGCATATCTTGGCATGGCGCTGGTTAATTAGCGCCGCGTTAAGCGCCTTGCCCATCATTGGCGATATTCGCCAGGAGCATCCACATGCCAGGTGCGTTACGGGTTTATGATGTAACGAGCAATGAGTGTAGGCTTGTTCTGCGCTTATTCGATGAATAGGTGGCGAGACAGTAAAGGGAGTAAACACGCCATGCGAGCGGGTTGATGAGTGGGGGCTTTATCGCCGTACTCATTCCCAACCTTAACTGTATGGCGCGAAAAAAGAGAGGCCGCCCTAGGGCGGCCTCGTGCGTGTTATCCGGCGCGACCTGATTCACGGTTGCTGGTTGTGGAAGGCGAAACGCTGATCGAAGTACGCCTTCACGTGTGCCTCCAGACGCTGGATCTTGGCATCGACAACCTGTAATAAATACTCGTCATTATTCATGGCGTAAACCCGCTGCAATGCCAGTTCATCGGCGACGGCTTTTTCCTGTGGCGTTAATGTGTTGCTAGTCATACGGTAACCTACTTCAGATGGCGATAAGGCGAGCATGGCACAACGATTCATGCTTTTCAATCGCCCGGCCTGCGTAGCGGTGGTGGATTAACCGTGCTGACGTTGCGCCGGTTCACGCAGCCAGAGTACGAAGTGCAGTAGGGCCATAAAGCCATGACCGGCGAGATAGACCTCGATCAGTCCCGTCAGCGCTTTATGGATCGACTTGGCATCAAGCGCCCAGGGAGAACCACTCCGCCACAATACGAACCAGATCAGTCCAGATAACACGACCAGCCACAGCGCACCCAATCCCAACCCCTGCACACAGGTCGCGATCCCTTTGGCGTCGGTAGCGGGTAGGCGTAGCTTCATCATGTCACCGAGGTCGGTCTTCAATTGGCCGAAGTCGCCCCACAGATAGGGAAAGAAATAGCGCAGACCGCGGGTAGAGAGGCTATAGAAGGTCAAGATGAGCGTCAGTACGACCATCAGCAGGCCGATGCCGATGTGCATCCAGGTAAAGATTGTATCGCTGAGCGCCGGATTTATCTGCTGTTGCGGGGTAAAACCCATGCCATTACTGTCGAGGATCTGGATGATCACCAACAGCATAACAACAAAATGCACTACCCGGAGAAAGGGCTTCTGGTAGCTACCGAGATAGCGCCAGAATTGGCGGCACAATAGGGTGAGTCGGGACATCATGGTTACCTTCTTTCTTGAGGTTTTTGTTCGATTCGCATTGTCAGCGCGGAACGCCAGTACGCCCCACGTGATATGCCTCGCGGTGATATAATATTGAACGAATCAGCAATCTATCTCTCTGTTTACTATAGACTGAGCGATGATAGCTCACCAGCAAGTTATACACTTGCTCTGTTACATATTGTTTTAAGTAGAACGATGACAGTAATGATAACCGATATCATTATTGTCTTATCCTGATCCGCAGAGGAAAAAGGAAGGAGAAATATCGAGGCGCGTTTTCCCCAGCCTCAAGAAATATTGTTAGGGAGGGCTCCCCGGCATGGGGCGTCGTACGAATGTCATGATTAATCTCTGCTCCCAGGTGGCGGGATGACAGAGTCCCGGAGAGGCGTGGAGGAAAATATGCGTGAGTGTAGGTGGCGCCGTTGGTTAGGGCCGAGTGTGGTGGGGTTATTGTTATGGCTTCCCTTGGCGGGGCAGGCCGCCTCATCAAGAGAAGAGGGTGCCTATCGCCTCGATAAGGTGGTGATCGTCAGTCGGCATGGCGTACGGGCACCGACGAAAATGCCGGCGTTGATCCGCGAAGTGACACCGGATAACTGGCCTGCCTGGCCGGTGAAACTGGGTGACATCACGCCCCGAGGCGAGGCACTGGTGACGCAACTCGGCGTTTATTATCGCGCGTGGTTGCGTCAGCAAGGGATGCTGCCTGTGCAAGGATGCCCTGTGGCGGGATGGGTCTATGCCTGGACGGATGTCGATCAGCGTACGCGTAAGACCGGAGAGGCGTTTCTAGCCGGTCTGGCGCCGGGGTGTGGCCTGCTGATACATCACCAGCGCGAGTTGCAGCGGGTCGATCCCCTGTTCCATCCGGTCAAGGCCGGACTATGCCGTCTGGCCGCTGAACCGATGCGCCAGGCTATTGAGGCGCAGGCGGGGATGCCGCTGGCGGCCTTGAATCATCACTATCGGGCTGCCTTGGCACACATGGATCAGACGTTGCATTTTTCTGCCTCCCCTTATTGCCAGGCGCAGCAGCACGGTGGGGCATGTACCCTGGCGGCGATGATGCCGAGTGCGTTACAGCTCTCCGCCGCTGGCGAGATCAAACTGCACGGCGCGGTCGGCCTGTCGGCGACGCTGGCGGAGATGTTCCTGCTGCAACAAGCGCAAGGGATGGCTCAGCCGGCTTGGGGACGGATCACAACGGCTGTCCAGTGGCGTTCGCTGCTGAGTCTGCACAATGCCCAATTCGACTTGCTATCACGCACCGACTACATCGCGCGTCACCGCGGCACACCATTGCTGCATACCGTCATTCAGGCGCTAAACGACCAGACGCCGGCGTTGACGGGCTTGACGAGGCAAAATCGGCTGTTGTTGTTGGTTGGGCATGATACGAACTTGGCCAACCTCTCCGGTCTGCTGCAAACGCCTTGGACGCTGCCTGGTCAACCGGATAACACCCCACCCGGAGGCGAGTTGGTCTTCGAACGCTGGCTGGATGGCGCGGGACAGCCCTGGGTGCGTGTCCGGGTCGTTTACCAGACGTTGGCGCAACTCCGCCAGCAGACGCCGCTGAGCCTAGAGACGCCGCCGCATCAGGTGAGCCTGTCATTGCCAGGATGCCGGGATGCGACGCCGAACGGGCTCTGCCCCTTAGCGGAATTTAGTCGCCTGATGACGGCGCGTCTGGAGCCGGGTTGCTTGCCACCTGGCGACGCCTCTGGGGCATCACGTTAAACGTTAATGACAGACGAAGCGGAGGACGATGCCGTGTGGGGCGTGCCCCGCGCGGCGTACCGCGCTCTGCGTGTCTTGCGGCGAGATCAGCGATAGTGTGTCTTATCCAGGTGATACTTTTTCATTCGTAGATACAGTTTCTTGCGCGGGATTTGTAGGTATTCTGCCACCTCGTTGATCCGTCCCTGATGCAGGTTGAGCGCCTCGGTGATGATCTGGCGCTCATACTCTTCGACACGTTGATCGAGCGGGGTCGGCGTCGAGGTGTGAACCTGGGGGCTGGCGAGTTCGGCCAACGGTTGTACCCCGACGGCGAACAGTTGGGCGGCGTTGGCCAGCTCACGCACGTTATTAGCCCAGTAGCGCTGTAAGAGACTCTTGCGCAGGCTGGCCGACAGGGAAGGACACGGATGGTTGAGGCGCAGGCACGCCTGTTGGAGGTAATGCATAAACAGCGGCTCAATATCATCGGGACGCTGGGCTAGCGCGGGACAATGTAGCTGCGTCATGGCGAAACAGTAATAGAGATCCGGCAGAATCCGTTGGGCAGCGGCGTGTTCGACTAACGGCCCGGTGCCGCAGGCCAAAAGACGGTAGGGCCGAGGCTCCTGGCTCTGGCTGCGTACCAGGCTGTATTGCGCTTCCTCATCAAGGCGCTCTGGATTCTGGATCAGTAGGGTGCCGCCAGTGGCCTGAGTGAGACTCTGTTGCAGATCGCTTGCTTCGCCGGCTTGATGGATGACGAACGCACCGGCGCTGCGAGCGCTCAGGCGGTGTAGATGACGCGCACACAGGGTGCGTCCGCTACCGGGTTCGCCATAAAAATAGACGGCCAGATCGGTTTGCGCCAACTGTTGCAGGCGTGTGCGCATCTGCAACACCCACTCGCTGCGCCCAACCAGCTCGGTCTGCAACTGATGGCGCTGCCATTTGCGCCGGGCGATCAGTGCACGCCGTTCGTCGAGGGCCGCTTGTACCCGTGCGAGCAGTTGCGCCGGATCGACGGGCTTCTGGAGAAAGTCACGCGCCCCTTTCTTGACCGCCTCGACGGCCATCGGTACATCACCATGGCCGGTGATTAACAGTACCGGCAACTGGCTATCCTGGGCGCGCAGCCGCTCCATCAACGTGATACCGGAGCAGCCTGGCATACAGACATCGCTGAGGATCACTCCCGGCCAATCCGCGGGAATTAATGTGAGCGCTTGCAACGGATCGGCGCAGGCGTATACGCCGTAGCCACTCTGGGTTAGCAGTAGGGTATAGGCATCCAGTACGTCGGGATCATCATCAATTAATATAATGGTGTGTTTATGAGTCAGCATGCACAATGTCCGTTGAGGGTGGCGACGTGTCCGCCAGGGTAAAACATAAGAGAATACAGGCGCCATGCGGCAGGGCCGAGGCGATACGTAGCTCGCCTCCCAGTTGTTCCATCAACGACTGGCTGATGGAGAGACCGATCCCTAATCCCACCTGCTTGCTGGTAGTAAAGGGCTTGAGCAACCGCGGGGCCAGGGCCAACGGCCAGCCGGGGCCGTCATCGCACAACATGACTTCCAGGTGGTGCGCCGTCGCTTGCCAGGTAACCTGGATATGCATGGGATGCTCGGCGGCATCTAACGCATTGGTCAAGAGGTTGACCAATACCTGCTGTAGACGCACTTCATCGGCAATGATCGCAATCTCGTCGACCGGTAGATGCAGCGTTACCTGAAGATGGCGCCGGCGCGGTGCCAATAACTCCCAGGCGCTCAGCCAGGCCTGACGCAACGCCACCGGATGCAAGGGGGTGTCATCGGCGCGGCGGGCGAACTGGCGTAGGGAACGGATGATGGCGTCCATGCGGCCGATCAGCCCATCACACTTGGCGAGGGTGGTGTCGGCTTGCGTCAGCTGACCGCGCTCCAGCGCCCGCCGGACGGTGAATAGGTACATCGACAGGGCGTTCAGCGGCTGGTTGATTTCGTGAGCCAAGGTGGTCATGGTCTGGCCGACTACCGCCAGCTTAGCGGCCTGGATCAACTCGTCTTGGGTGGTGCGCAGGTGATGCTCGATCTCTTTACGTTCAGTGATCTCTCGCTCCAGACGTCGTTGCTGGCGATGTTGCTGATTGAGGGTATGGCGTAACAGACGGGCGATACGCCCCAGCTCATCGACACCATAAACCGGGATACGGCTGCGCCGATCGCCGGTACCGATGCGGGCCACCGCCTGGCTGAGGGCGGTAAAGCGTTTCACTAGGCGGGAGCGAATGAAACCGTAACTTAACAGCAAGGCCAGCAACAGCGCGAGTAGGGTGGCGATCAGGATCAGGCGGCCACTGACGCGAATGATGTGCTCTAGGCGTTGGTTAAAGGTCTGCATGCGGCGGTGACTGGTGTCTAGCTGCTGCTCCAGTACGGCGCGGAAGCGCCCCAGGGTCCGCTCTTTCTGTTGGGTCGCCTGTTGCAAGGTGATACGGGCGCGTTGGTAATCTGCCAAGGTGGCGGGCAGCTTAGCGGGGTTCATGCCGATCTCCAAGAGCTCGTCGATGGTCTGGCGCAGCGTCACGGTACTGGGATACTGCGCCAGCGCCTGGACGATCTCTGTTGCGCTGTTGCGTAGATAGCTCAGGTAGCGCTGATGGCCCTGCTGATTGATTTCGCCGCTCTCGGCGCCGTGCAGTTCGCTGATCTGATCGCGCAGATCGTTGGTGATTTGATTCTCCAAGCGTGCCAGCGTGTACACCTGCTGCTGTTCTTGCTGCACTGTCCGTAAACGTTGTTGCAGCTGGCGCATGGTGGCGGCGTCGCGCCCCTCCATCTGATCGATCAACGCGCCTTGTTGCCAACTGAAGTCTTGCATCAAGGAGTTCAGCTCGGTAGTAAAGTCGTCATGCAACCAACTGATCCGCCCAGCGATTTCGTTGGTCTTTTCACGGGCTAAGAATAGGGTATACAAGGCATTATCTAGCGAGGTCAGCAGTTGGTGGCTTTGCTGTAGGATGCCGGCCAGTTGCTGGCGTTCGCTCGCCTCTAAGCGTTGGCTGATTTGGGCTATCTGCTCCAGATGGCTGATGATCTGTTGGCGGAACTGGAGGCGTACGCTGGTGTTGGGGGCGAGGACGAATTCATTGAGTTGATCAACCAGGGTATTCAGGGCGCTCTCGATCACGAGTGAGGACTGGATGCGTGGCAGGTAGTCGTCCAGGGTGTAGCGCACCTGAGAGCTTTGGGCGTGCCAGGAGTAGAGGCTGACGGCGCTGACGAACAGCGTCAACAATGCACTGGCGAGAAAGGCGATCTGTAGGCTGGCGCTGATGCTAAGGCGACGCGCCCAATGGAGGAGATGCCTCATTTTAGCTCCTCTAACTGGTTGATCGCTTGGCGTTGTTTCTGGCGAAAGAATTGTTGCCACTCCATCATCAGTTGCTCACAGCCGGCGCGAGTGTTGCACTGCGTCAACAAAGAGGGCTGTTCGCTCTGAGTACTACTGACCGGTAAGGCCGTTAGCAATGCACGGATCTGGGGCAAGGGCCGTTTCTGGCGTGCCTCGGCGGCGTAGAGCGCGCGCCAGGCGTCCTTGAGTTGCGGTAGACGGAAGCTGATGGCGGTATCGAATAGGGCTTGTACCAGGCGCTGGCGTTGTAGCACCAGCTGGTAGTCCAGGGGCGGCTGAGCTAAGAGACGCTGTTGTTGCTGGGCACGAGGCGAGTTTGCTGGCAGCGCCACAATCGGGTACTTGCCGGTATTGGTGTCCGCCAGCGCCCGTTGTCCGTCGGGGCTGAGCAGAAAATGGATAAAGCGTCGTGCCTCGTTAGGGTAGAGCGAGTCACGGGTCACCGCCACATAGGTCGGTGCGGCGATGCTGTGTGGAAAATAGTGAAAGAGCAGATGTGGGTCGGTGCTCAGCAACTGGGCATAGTTATCGATTACCGGACCGATGGCGCCGAGGCCGCTTTGGATCTTATCTGCTACACCGAAGCTCCGTGCCGAGATAGTGCTGAGGTTACCGGCGACGGTCAGCAGGATCTGCCAGCCGCGCTCCCAGCCATACTGCTGTAGCAGGGATTCGATGATCAGGTGGTTGGTATCGGAGCGCGATGGGCTGCTCATCAACACCATATCGCGATATTGGGGCTGGGTGAGATCCGGCCAATCCTTCGGCAAGGGAAGGTGCTGCGCCGCCAAGTTGCTGCGGTTGATCAACAAGCCAAAGCCGGAGATAGCCACTGCCGCCGAGCTGGCGCGGATCGAGGCCGGCACCTGGCGTTGGATCTCGGCGGGGAGATCGTCGATAGCGGCCAGACGATGGTGTGTTTGCAGATGTTGCAGCAGCATTGGCGAGGAGGTGAGTACCAGATCGATATGACCATCGTTAACGCTATCCAGCAACTGCTCCAGCGAGGCACTGGTGCGGTTTAGCGTGCGAATAGGCACCGCCCCTGGCTGATGTTGCCAGCGGTTGATGATATAGGCCGTGGCCTGTGGTGAGAAGGTGGTCGCCATCACCAGTTCGCTGCGCTTGGCCAGCAGTGCTGGCGGTAGCGACAGGGTGAGAATGAGGATCAACAAGATGCGATACATGGCGCACTCCAACAGGCAAGTGTGATCATAGTCATGGTTTTATCATAAAATTGTCAGGCGGTATTGGTGCTGTTTGGGACAAATCCTACCTGAATAGACTTAGCGCGGGATTGGCTAATAAAAGTGCCACCTCACGGATATATTATCCGTTGGGTTCGCGAAGATACTGTTACTCGACTCAAATAATGACCGTAATCCTAACTGTTTGTCTTAAATATGTCAGCTGCTTCTACGCCAGCTTATTTAATTTGGGTCAAAACAGCCCCTGAATAAAGTAATTTGAGTCAAAAATGACTCATTTGAACAAGCTTGTAGCTTTTTGTTTCTCTGCGCATTATTGCCTGGACAAATAGCAATACCTCCCCCTTGGGCGATTAAATAACAGGTGATAATATGCAATCATTAAACAGCCAGTCGGCGGCTAAACGGGTGCCGCCGGAAAAGGTCGCGACGACTTATCGGCGTTATCGGTTCCAGGCGCTGATGAGCGTCTTCCTGGGTTATATGGCGTATTATATTGTGCGCAATAACTTTACCCTTTCTACGCCTTATCTGAAAGAACAGTTGGATTTAAGTGCCACCCAAATCGGTTTGCTGAGTAGCTGCATGCTGATCGCCTACGGGATTAGTAAAGGAGTGATGAGTAGTCTGGCGGATAAGGCGAATCCGAAGGTTTTCATGGCCTGTGGCCTGGTGATGTGCGCCTTGGTCAACGTCGGCCTAGGGTTCAGTAGCGCTTTCTGGCTGTTTGTCGCCTTAGTCGTGTGCAACGGCTTGTTCCAAGGGATGGGGGTCGGCCCCTCCTTCATCACTATTGCCAACTGGTTCCCGCGTTGTGAGCGTGGCCGAGTCGGTGCTTTCTGGAATATCTCCCACAACGTGGGCGGTGGTATCGTCGCGCCGATTATCGGCGTCGCCTTCGCCATGCTGGGCAGTGAGCACTGGCAGAGCGCCAGCTACATGGTGCCGGCCGCCATCGCAGTACTCTTTGCCTGTGTCGTACTGCTGTTGGGCAAGCGTTCACCGAAGAAAGAGGGCTTGCCAGCGCTGGATGAGATGATGCCGCAAGAGAAAGTCGTGCTGAAGCAGCATAGTCAGCAGGCACCGGAAAATATGTCGGCTTTCCAGATCTTTTGCACGTATGTGCTGAAAAATAAAAATGCCTGGTATGTCTCCATGGTCGATGTCTTCGTCTATATGGTGCGTTTTGGCATGATCAGCTGGCTACCGATCTACCTACTGACGGAGAAAAACTTCAGCAAGGAGCAAATGAGCGTGGCATTCCTGTTCTTTGAATGGGCGGCCATCCCCTCGACGCTGTTGGCCGGTTGGTTAACGGATAAACTGTTCCACGGACGCCGTATGCCCTTGGCGATCATCTGCATGTGCATGATCTTCGTCTGCCTGATCGGCTACTGGCAAAGCGACTCTTTGGCTGTGGTGACCGTCTTCGCCGCCATCGTCGGCTGCCTGATCTATGTCCCGCAGTTCCTGGCCTCGGTGCAGACTATGGAGATCGTGCCGAGTTTCGCGGTGGGCTCCGCCGTCGGCTTACGTGGTTTTATGAGCTATATCTTCGGCGCCTCACTCGGGACCAGTATGTTCGGAGTGATGGTCGATAATTTCGGTTGGCATGGCGGGTTCTACCTGCTGATGGGCGGGGTGGTGTGCTGCATCCTGTTCTGTATCCTGTCACACCGCGGAGCCTTGGAGCTGGAGCGTCAGCGTCAACAGGCGCTGAATGAGGAGCCGGAGTTGGTCTTGGCGACCAGCCGCTAAGCGCTTCTCGGTGCGCGACGATCATGTGGAGGCGCATATGTTGATGGCAAACGAAGCAAACTTCTGGCGCTTTTATACCGATGCGCGCGGCCAATGGGGCTGGTGTGTGGTGGCGCCGACCGGCTATATCCTGCACCGCTCTACGCGTTTCTTCGTGCGACGGCAAGCGTGTCTGGCCGATGCCCGAGCGCACGGCTACCAGGATCAACCGTTGACCGTTGAGGAGTAACCCCTGACACCACGCCCGTCGTCGACGGGCGTGGTGCTTTTTGTCGTTCCCGGCGCTTGTTCCCCCCCTCCTAATTCCGCCTTAGTGTGATGACTCGCTACTGGCCAGCAGACGAGTCCGTCGTCGGTAGGCTCCGGGCGTTACCCCCATATGGCGGACAAAGGCATGATGGAAGGCGGACTCGCTGGCGTAGCCAGCGCGTTCGGCGATGACGGCTAAGGGGAGTGACTCCCGCGCCAGGAGCGCGGCGCCGTGCGCCATGCGGATCTGAGTGAGCAGCAACAGGGGGGGGCTGCCGGTGACACTGCGGAACAGGCGGGCGAAGCTGGCGCGTGATTGGTGACTTAGCTCAGCCAGGCGTGCGACGCTCCATGCCTGCTCCGGTTGGTGCAGCATGGCCGCGATGGCGACGCCGAGGCGCGGGTGCATCAAGGCGTGTAGTAGGCCGCCCTGCGTCGGAGCCTGTGTTAGCCAATGCCGTAATGCCAGAGTCAACAGCACCGTGCTGAGCTGCTGGCAGAGAAGCTGGCTACCGGGCAACGCCTCCGCCGATTCCTGATAGAGTCGCTGGAGGGTCGCCGTTAGCCATGGACCCGGTTCGTGATAGATCAGAATGTCGGGCAGGGCCGCTAACAGATGGCGTTGGGCGGGCGCGATCCACAAGCTACCGCAGATCAACCGTGCATCGCCGACAGCGTGGCTGAGACGGTGGGCACCGCTTTGCGGCAGCATAATCAGCGAGCCGGCTTGCAGGGGATGCCGCCGCCCGTCCGCCAACTCGATATGTGCACTGCCATCTAGCAGCCCATGCCAGCGGATGGCATCCAACTCGCCTGCGGCGTGGGGGCGCAGCCAGTTTCCTTGAAGCTGGCAACGTACATCGATACGGCTACGCAACTCGTGTAGCGTTAACAGTGCGCTCAATAGATCCATGATGAGACTCCTAAGCAAAATCCTGCGCGCCAAACACAGCGGGAACCGCCGGCGGCTGGCGTAACCTAAGCGCATTGGACACATCGTCCATTATTCATTTTATTGGGCGCAGGAGAACCCCATGACACACTTTCAGAATGTAGTGATCGGCTTTGGTAAAGCGGGTAAGACATTGGCTGCCTACTTGGCGCGGCGCGGCGAGTCGGTGGCATTGATCGAGCGCTCCGCGCAACGTTATGGTGGAACCTGTATTAATGTCGGCTGCATTCCGACCAAGAGCTGGGTGCATGATGCCGATGCCGGTATCCCTTTCGCCCAAGCGGCCGCGCGGCAACAGCGCCTGGTGGCGCACCTTCGGGAGAAAAATCGCCAGATGTTGGCCGATCTGGCGTCGGTAACGTTGATCGACGGTCAGGCCCGGTTCGTGGATGCCTATACCCTGGCGGTGGAAAACGCGCAGGGTGAGCACTGGGTTCGCGCCGAGCGGATCTTTATCAATACCGGCGCCCGTTCGACCCTGCCGCCGATCCCAGGCCTTGCTGAGTCGGCACAGGTATATGATAGCGCTGCATTCTTACAACAGACGACCTTGCCGCGTCGCGTGGTGATTTTGGGCGCCGGCTATATCGGCATCGAGTTTGCATCGTTGCTGCGTCGTTTCGGTGCCGACGTATGGCTGGTGGAGGCGAGCGAGCATTTTCTGCCGCGAGAGGATCGCGACATCGCCGAGGCGGTGGCAACAATCCTGCGTGACGACGGGATCGATCTGCGCCTGGCGACGCAGGTTACGCGGGTGTTCGAGCAAGGGACGGAGGTTTGTCTGGCCATCGCGGGAGAGATCCTCCGGGCGGATGCTGTGCTGGTGGCCGCGGGGCGGGTGCCTAATAGCGATGGACTGGCGTTGGCGCGTGCCGGTGTGGCGGTCGATGCGCGCGGCGCCATCGTGGTCGATGAGCAGTTGCGTACTACACAGCCCCATATTTGGGCGTTGGGGGATGTGAATGGCGGGCCGCAGTTCACCTATATTTCGCTGGATGACTTCCGTATCGTGCGCGATGCGCTGTATGGCACGGGACGCCGTCACACCGGCGATCGCGGTGCGGTTCCTTATTCGGTCTTTATTAACCCGACGCTGTCGCGCATCGGCTTGAGCGAGGAGCAGGCACGGGCACTGGACGTTCCTCTCTCGGTAGTTAGCCTACCGGTCGCTGCCATCCCGCGCGCTCACACCCTTAACGACGCGCGTGGCATGTTGAAGGCGGTGGTACGGCGCGACAACGGCCAGATTTTGGGGGCGACTCTGCTGTGCCGTGACTCGCATGAGATGATCAATCTGCTGAAGATGGCGATGGATGCCGGTTTGTCTTACCACGCGCTACGAGATCAGATCTATACCCATCCGACGATGAGTGAAGCCTTTAACGATCTGTTCGCCCGCGTGGAATAAGGACGCATCGACTCATATTTGTTAACACAATGCCCGGCTAGGGAGACGCATCCGTCCGCGGCCTTGGTTACACTGTACCGGCAGGCGGCGATGCATCGATCGCCGCGCCAACCGTCGCGAGGAGCGTCATGATGCTACAGTTTAATCCGGCCACCACGGCCCTGGTTCTGATCGACTTACAACAGGGGATCTTGCCCTACGCCGTGGCGCCCTGTGATGGCGAGACGTTGGTAGGCCGCGCCGTCCGCTTGGCTGAGGCGTTTCGCGCCCGCGCATTGCCGGTGGTTTTGGTGCGTGTCGGCTGGTCGTCTGGTGGTGGCGACGCGCTGCGTCAACCGGTAGATAAGCCGTCGGCGGTGCATACGTTGCCGGATAACTGGTGGCGCTATCCTGCCGCGTTGTCGCCGCAGCCGCAGGATATCCAGGTGATCAAACATCAGTGGGGGGCCTTTTATGGCACCGATCTGGATCTGCAATTGCGCCGGCGCGGCATCGACACTCTAGTATTGGGTGGTATCGCGACCAATATCGGCGTGGAGTCGACGGCGCGGGACGCTTGGGAGCGTGGTTATGGATTACTGTTGGCCGAGGATCTTTGCGCCGCGGCTGATGAGGTACAGCACCGTCATAGCCTACGGTACATTTTCCCGCGCATCGCCCGAGTGATACAGAGCGACGCCGTGCTGGCGGCGCTGGCGGCGGGCGAATACAGCGAGGCGAAGAGTGTGTGTCCCGCGGGTGAACCCGACCCAGGGCAACGTTTCGGTGCCCTGGGCGTAGGGAAAGGCGTTTAATGGCGCAGCTGTGCCGCCGTGGCTGGTACAATAAAGGGATCGTCCTCTAGCGAGTCGTAAGGTACCTGTTTCAGCGCGAAATTCTGCACCATAACCTTGGCAGGGATCGCCTTCTGCCCGGAGATGAAGCGGTAGCGATCGACGATCTCTTGGCTCTGGATCCCGGTCCAGTCGGAGAACAGATGTAGGAAGTCGTGGGCCGAGCGCCGCGCCTTAATCACCGTGCGGCGGGTATCCCCGCTGGAGAGGATCATCAGCGGCACTTGATAATCCTGGCGGTAGCGGTCGTGGTGTGCCAGGAATTCGCTGCGCGTCCCTTTCTCATGGAAGGCCAATCCGTGATCGGAGAAGTAGATCAGCGAGAAGTTTTGCCCACTCTGTTGCAACTGGCTGTACAGGTCGCGTAGGAACTGATCGGTCTGGGTGATGCTGTACAGATAGCAGGAGGTCTCCTTGGTATGCACGAAGGTGGTGAAGTGGTTGTTGGTGCGATCACAGGCTTTCGGATGCGAGCCGATTAGGTGGTAGACGATCAGTTTCGGCCCTTTGCTTGGGGCATCCAGCGCCGGTTGAGTGAACTTCAACAGATTCATGTCGGAGGTAGACTTATCGTCTTCGAAGTCTCCCTGCTTGAGGAAGCGTACTTCATCGGCCCGCTTGGCAATGCTAGCGACGATAGTGTCGTACTTACCCAACTGTCCCTGATTAGAGAACCAATAGGTCTGAAACCCTGCCTTTTTGGCTAGGGTGATGACGCTGTTCTGGTACTCGGCCTGACCGTCGCGTACCAAGTTCAGCGTCTGTCCTAGGGATTTCTGTGTCGAGGGCGCCGCCGAGAGGTAGTCGTTAAAGAAGATACCGTTGACCTGGCTGGCGAACGGGGTGGTCGGCCACTTGCCGCCAAAGGCTCCCAGAGCGTCGCGTCGCGCGCTCTCACCGATCACCAGCACGTAGATCTGATGCCGCGGTTTCACCGCCGTGACATGCCATGTATCGGGGACGGAGGAGAGCTTCTGCATGCGCGCCATCTCCCGATCCACCTCCAACTTACCGGTGGTGGTGTCTTCGATAAAGCGCACCAGCGGATAGCCGGTATCGTTCAGATGGAAGTCGCCGCCGGCGCTGAGATTGGTGACGGGCGTTAACAGTAGGCCGCTTAACGCGAGCAACAGATAGAGTGTCTTGGGTATGCCCCAGCGCTTCTCGCGCGGTATCGGGCGCCAGACCAGCAGACCGCCCAGCAGTAAAATAAATAGGGCGATCAGATAATCCCAGAAGGGGAAGATCTGGGCCATCTCGCCAGCCTCTTCCGGGTTGGTCGAGTAAAGCGCTAATACGGAGTTAAAATTGGGTGGGCCGAAGACCCGGCCAAAGGGGTAATACAAGCCGGCCACCAGGGTACAGATCAGCAATAGCAGACGCTGCGTGCGTGGCAGATAGTGCGCCAACAGCAGGAAGACGCTGGCAAAGCCTAACGCATAGATGGCGCTAAAGGGGTAGCCTAATCCAAGGTTGATCAAGCTAGCAAGAATCAGGTAGAGCAGCGGGTAAGGGGTTAATAGTTCGCCGCAGCGCGCTTTGACGCGTAACAGGAGTTGTCTTATTTTCATGTTTTTTCTGCACAAGATGCGCTGGTGATCCTGACTCACCGTAATGAACCCCCAACGCTCCGATTGGTGGGTATACTGTTTCGCAGAGCTGCTGCTGGAGAAGGGATCCGGCGGGTCGGATTCGGTCCGGCTAGGCAGCATGAAGATAATCTGAGCCGAGGGGAATAGCAACCGCTAGCATTGCGAATATCTGTGATAAACAGAACAGATCGTTCAGGTTAATCGCATTCTATTATGTCGAAATGGTGGCCGTGCTCGCGTTTCCCCGCACCCAGTGCGCGACGGCGCGGCGCACTGAGGCCCATGACGGGAAGTATAATTGAAAAATAGCTTATGTACCAGGATGTTGCATCACTTCGCTATTCCGGTTGAGGGTGATGGCCTGATCGGTTAGGGCATCGGGCGGAATATTCATGTGGCGCAGTACGTCCCCCATGATTTGACCGAATACCGGGCCGGCGACCGAGCCGCCGAAGTGTTTGCCGGCGGTCGGGTGGTTGATCATCACCACCAGGGCGACGCGTGGATTGCTCGCTGGCGCTACGCCCGCGGTATAGTTGATATAGCCGCCATCGTACTTGCCGTCGCTACCCATCTTCTCGGCGGTCCCGGTCTTGATCGCCAGACGGTAGCCAGGCACGGCCGCTGCCACGCCGCTGCCGCCGGGGAGGGCGTCGCTCTCCATCATATGAACCACGGTGCGTACGATGTCTGCATCGATCACCCGGGTGCCGATCACCGGCGGGGTCACTTTGGTGATCGATAAGGGACGAAATAGACCAAAGGCGCCGATGGTCGCGTATTCACGCGCCATCTGTAACGGTGTGATGCGTAGGCCATAGCCGAAGGAAAAGGTCGCACGCTCGATATCCGACCAACGTTGCCGATGCAGAGGGAAGTAGCCGCTGCTCTCGCCACTGATCCCCAGTGCGGTCGATACGCCCAGGCCAAAACCATGGTACAGATTGACCAGCACATCGGCTGGCATCGCGAGCGCGATGTGCGAGACGCCGATGTCGCTCGACTTTTGTAGGATACCGGTGATGGTCAGGCGCGGCCAGTGGCCAACGTCGCGGATCAGGTGGCCGTTGACCGGATAGGGCGTGGTGTCGATGACCGAATCCGGGCGGATCAGATGGCGTTGGAGTCCGGCCATCACCACCAGCGGTTTCACCGTGGAGCCGGGCTCGAAGCTATCGGAGATGGCGACGTTACGCATATCTTGCTGCGCCACTCCCTGGTAGTTATTGGGATTAAACGAGGGGTAACTTGCCATCCCTAGGATTTCGCCCGTATTGACGTCCACCAGTACGGCGGCGCCGGAGTCTGCCTGGTTGCGCAGCACGCCATCGCGCAGGTGGGAGTAAAGGGCGTATTGAAGATAGCGGTCGATACTCAGTGCCAGGGTTGGTGCTTGCTGCGCCGGATCATCCTCCATCAGGCCGACCACATGGCCGTAGCGATCCTTGCGGTATAGACGATAACCGGGCTTTCCCTGTAATAAGGCGTTGAAACCATGTTCGATACCATTCAAGCCCTGCTGATCGAGCCCCACGATGCCGAGCAAGGGCGCTGCCGCAGCCCCCATCGGGTAGTAGCGGCTCGCATCGCTGGGGGTGGCGATGCCGGTGATATGCAACTTAGCGATATAGTCAGCGATTTCCGCCTCTACCTGCCGGCCGAGGTAGATGAAGCGCCGTTGACTGTTTTGCCGGATCTTGTCGCGCAGGCTATCCAGCGGTTGGGAAAGGGCGCTCGCCAGATAGCGCCATTGCGGACTGCTAAGCTGCGGGTCGTGCTGTAGGACGCGTAGCGGATCGGCGATCACATCGTTGGAGGCGACGCTGACGGCCAGTGGCTGACCGTTGCGGTCGGTGATGGTACCGCGCAACGGATGTGTTACCAGCTCGCGTAGCGAACGTTGGTCGGCCTCTTTTTCCAACTGAGGTTGTTTCATTAATTGGAGATAGCCGACGCGCAACAGCAGTAACAGGAGAAAAACAGCGATGCCGATATAGATCAGCACAAAGCGGCCGGAAAAATAGTTGGCTCTAACGTTCTGAGGGCTTTTTTTGCGCATAAAATCGTCTAACAGCGGAAGGTAATAAAATAAAAACAATTCATAGCACTATAAATTAGCTGGGCCGGCGGATCAGCGTGGCGAAACATTTATACGTAATAAAGGCAGTATTGAAATAAATAGCCATAAAACGCTGGCGACGTGAGCGGAGAACTGAGGACAGTAGCAGCCTTGCTACCTTGGTGACAAAGACAACAGATAGCTTAACAGGAAATATCGCTACAAGATAAGGGAAAATATTTGCCAAGTTGTTCGAATTCCCCAAATAGCCAGTGGTTGGAAGATAGAGGATAATTCCCCAAGCAGGGAAGCGGAGTACCATGGCACATGAGGTGCTGGCCAAGGAGGTGGCTTACGCACGGGGGAGATGAAAACCAATGAGTGCAGTAGCGGAGATCCCTTCTTTTCTACCCGCGGCGGCGAACGAACAGCAAGCGAGTAGCTCTACGCCGGCGACGCTGCTGGTGGATTGTGACCGCTTCTTTTGCGACAGTCTGGCGCGCTATGTGCTGGCGCACGATCGGCCGGTATTGCAGGAGAACTGTTATGCGCGTTTGCTCGAACGGGTGATGAATCATGCGGTGGGACATGTGATCGCCGAGCTGTATACCCACCATGATGCGCCGATCGATGCCTTATTGGCGTTGTTACGGCTACGTGCTTACCGCCCAGCGTTACCGATCACGGTGATGACCGATATCGTCGAACCGGCGGTGTTGGCGGCGGTACATAGCCTGGGAACGTTGAGTGTGATCTCGAAGCGCGAGACTTTGCCGCAATTGACGATGGCGTATCGGCATGCGCTATGCCAGCCCCATGTCAGCCCGCGTATCGCTGGCAAGATGCGTCATCATCCGGCAATGGCCGGCATGACCTTTCCCGAATGGAAGGTGGTGGCGATCCGTAGTCATGGCGGCGATACCTATCAGATTGCCGACTACCTGGGGATCCACCATAAGAGCGTCAACTACCGTCAACGAGGCATCATGCGCAAGCTGGCCTTCGCCAGTAAGCCGGCATATCTGCGTTTCCTCGGCGCGATGAGTACGAATCCGCTCTCCGCCTTGTCTTAGAGCGACACTAACAGGACGTCGGTATGCGTGCGATCGATAAGCAGTCCCGATGAGCTGAGTAGCCGTTTAAAGAAGCCTTCACAGTGGTTGCCGCAGATCAGCAGGTCGACCTGTTGACGCTGGCAGGTATCGACGATGCAGTCGAGCAACTCACCGTTGCAGATGTGTGTCTGAGCGATAGGATAATCGACCTGTTGACTTAACTGCGTCAGAAACAGACCGGCCTCTTCATGCAGTAAGCGCCGCATATCGGCGAGCAGGGGACCGGCGTAGGTACAGCACATGTCTGCTTCATTACACAGTGTCAGCAAGTCGACTCGGGCCCCCGCAGGGCGCGCGATGGCGACGGCTTTCTCGACCAGGATATGGCTGTCGGGGGCTTGGGCCACGGCGACCAGAATAGTGTGATAGCTCATACGACGTCTCCTTGTACTGCTGAGCTTGGTCGGCAAGCGCGGATGTGCCAGCGCGCGACCAACCGATGATAAAAGGAGGGGATACCCCCTGAGCCAGCCCCTATGTTAGCGCGTGTGCCGCGCGACATCAGTGAATAAATAATACAAAAAGGAGCCCCGTGGCAGTGAGGCCATCATCACAGACTCCCCTATGGGGGTAAAGGGGCGGCAGATCGCGTACTTACGGCAGCGCGGCGACAGCCTCCTCCACGGGGGCATGGGGCTAGTAGCTTAAACTTAAGAGGCGGCGTACCACGACCTCATCCATGTTTTGCCGCTCGCCCAAGGGTAACAGGTGAAAACGGCGTAAATTGTCGATCACCGCCTCAATACACGCCTCGCCGAGACCGCAGGCGCTGAGGCGCGTGGGCATGCCCATGTCGCTGAAGAAACGCTCGGTCTGCGCGATCGCACCAGTGATGCGTTGTTCTTCGCTACCGTCACGTATTCCCCACACCCGTTCGGCGTATTGCAATAGCTTGCATCGTTTATCCTGCCGTTGCACCCGCATCACCGCCGGCAACAGAATGGCAAGCGTTAGGGCGTGATCCAGCCCATACAACGCAGTGAGTTGGTGGCCGATGCGATGGCTCGACCAATCTTGCGGCACACCGACTCCCAGTAATCCATTCAATGCCATACTGGCGGCCCACATGACGCTGGCGCGGACATCATAGTTTTGCGGCTCACTCAGCGCCAACGGTCCCTCTTCGATCAGTGTCAGCAACAGCCCCTCAGCGAAGCGATCCTGCACGCGGGCATAGACGGGATAAGTTAAATACTGCTCCATGACGTGGACAAAGGCATCGACGACACCGTTAGCCACCTGGCGAGGCGGTAGGGTATAGGATTTGTGCGGATCTAACACCGAGAAGCGCGGGAAGAGCGCTGGATGTGAGTAGCCCACCTTAGCGCCGAGCGCCTGGTTGGTGACCACTGCGGTTGGGTTCATCTCGGAGCCGGTTCCCGGTAGCGTCAGAACGCACCCCAGCGGCAGTACGGTTTGCGGTGGACGTTTCTGGCTCCACATCGCCCAGACATCGCCTGAATAGTGCGCCGCCGCAGCGATAAACTTACAGCCATCGATGACGGAGCCGCCGCCTAGCGCCAAGAGAAAGTCGATCTGCTGTTCCCGTACCTGTTGTACCGCGCGCATCAATGTCTCCATGCGCGGATTCGCCTCGATGCCGCCGAATTCAAACAGGGTATACCCTGTGAGGGCATGACGGACGTCATCCAGGTAGCCGAATTGGCGCGCGCTATTGCCACCGTAGGCGATCAAGATGCGCGCCGTTGGCGGAATATGTTGAGTAAGATCGGCGAGACGTTCACCGCCGAAGAGGATACGGGTTGGGTTGTAGTAGTCGAAGTTGAACATAAAGAGGAGTCCTCAGTGGTGTGGGAGGCGTTAGTCCATGCGCGGCATCGTTTCGTGCCCGACTTGCCTCTTCCCATGTTACGTCTGTCGCCAAGATAGCGCATTTTTACCGATAAAAAACATTAACCCCACGGGGGGCGGGTAATTTGATATAATCAATTTATTCCAATTAATAACGTATAGTAAGAATAATGCGAATGGGCGCGACATCGATTTATTTCATTATTTCTTAATCCTCCTAGGAAAATAACGCAACGCGCCAATATCCCCCCTGGTTGAAAGTCGACAGATACTGTCAGGGGGAAAATATAGGGATTATGTGCTGGCAAACTTATCAAGTTAATCTAACTTTATTGTATGGCTCCTCTCCCTTTTTGAGTGTGAAACGCGGAAGTTTTATATTTTTCAGAATATTTATATAAACATTGCCATTATTGTAGGATTTAAATCTGAAAGCGTTAAAAAAGGCTCAAAATTTGAGCGATAAATGTCCTTTTTATTCAAAAAGTTAACCGCATAAAGAGCGCATGCCACACAACTGGGCATTTTGTGAACCAATTCCGCAAAAATCATACTTTTCCGCTATTGTTTTGTGATCAGGATCACGCTTTTCTTAAGTAGCCGCCTTTTGTGCGTTGTGCCTGGCCGCCATTCAGGGGTAGAGTTGCTGCGTTTTAAGAATAGTCCTAAGTGTTGTCCGATATTCATCCTTCGGGTGTATAACGGCGATTTGTATATCAAAAGTACGATTTCTGGTTACGAGGCATGCAACGATCGTGGCCGTCATGCTCCAATTAACATTTATACGGTTTTCCGCTATCTGACTGATACCTGCGCTGCGGCGCAGCGAGGGTAACGGTACGTTTCATTGTGTTGGTCTAGTGAGTCAAGCAGGGTGAGATAATGAGTAGCGCAGAAATACTCAAACATATTTATGACATCAATCTGTCATACCTATTACTGGCACAGCGATTAATTCATGACGATAAACCTTCCGCAATGTTCCGTTTAGGCATCGATGCGGATATGGCGGAGTCTCTGGTGCAATTGACGCTGCCCCAGATGGTGAAGTTGGCAGAAACCAACCAATTAGTTTGCCAGTTTCGTTTTGAAAATCATCAGACTATCCAACGTTTGACGCAAGAGTCACGCGTGGATGATTTGCAACAGATCCATACCGGTATCTTGCTGTCCAGTCATCTACTACAACAATTGCAGGACGGCTCTGAAGGGGGGAGACGAGACTGAAATGAGCGAAAAGAGCATCATTCAGGAGGCGCGAGACATTCATCTGGCGATGGAGTTGATCACGCTAGGCGCTCGTTTACAAATGTTAGAGAGTGAGACGCAGTTGAGTCGTGGGCGGCTGATCAAGCTGTACAAGGAGCTGCGTGGGAGTCCGCCCCCCAAAGGAATGCTGCCATTTTCTACTGATTGGTTTATGACATGGGAGCAGAATATTCACTCCTCCATGTTCTATAACATCTACGCATTTATGCTGAGCAGTGGCGCGTGTCATGGCGTCGAGGCGGTGATCCGAGCCTATAAGCTCTACTTGGAACAATGCCCGCCAGCGGCGTGCGACCAGCCCGTGCTGGCGTTGACTCGCGCTTGGACGTTGGTGCGTTTTGTTGAGAGTGGCATGCTGGAGCCGGCCTGCTGTAACACCTGTGGGGGACGCTTCATCGCCCATGCCCACCAACCCGCGCACAGTTTTACCTGTAGTTTATGTCAACCGCCATCACGGGCGATAAAAAGACGTAAACTTTCTGAGAATCTTGCCGATATCTTACCACACTTGCTCGCTGAGCAAGAGAAATGTGTGGTGTAACCGGCTGAGGTAATCAGTCCATTCGCGTGTTGCCGGTGGCTCCTTGCCGCGGCGGCACGCCGTCTACGACGGCTATCCGTCTTCGACCCTCCTCTTTCCGGCTCGCTGCCGGCAGGTTACACCCGACTGTTCATTGCGATCATGTAAGGAATTCACGTGCTGATTCTACTGGGATATGCCGTTGTGCTAATCGCGGTTTTTGGCGGTTACACGCTTGTGGGGGGCCATCTGGGTGCGTTGTATCAGCCATCTGAGTTACTGATTATCGGCGGGGCAGGCATCGGTGCCTTCATCGTCGGAAATAACGGCAAAGCGATCAAATCGACACTGCGCACCTTGCCCAAGCTGGCGCGCGGCTCAAAGTACAACAAGGCGTTGTACATGGATGTGATGGGATTGATGTATCAACTGCTGGCCAAGTCGCGTCAGCAAGGGATGCTGTCCCTAGAGCGCGACATCGAAGATCCGCGCGCGAGCGATATTTTCTCCAGTTACCCCCGTCTCCTCGCTGACACGACGCTGATCGAGTTTGTCACCGACTATATGCGCCTGATCATTAGCGGCAACATGAATGCCTTCGAAATCGAGGCATTGATGGATGAAGAGATCGAGACTTTCGAACAAGAAGCCGAGGTTCCGGCTGGCAGCCTGGCCGCGGTCGGCGATTCGCTGCCCGCGTTCGGCATCGTGGCGGCAGTGATGGGGGTGGTGCATGCACTGGCTTCGGCGGACCGTCCCGCCGCGGAATTGGGCGCGTTGATCGCCCACGCGATGGTGGGCACTTTCCTTGGCATCCTGCTCGCCTATGGTTTTATTTCTCCGCTGGCCTCGCTCATGCGCCAGAAGAGCGCGGAAACCAGCAAGATGATGCATTGCATCAAGGTGACGTTGCTCTCCAGCCTGAATGGCTATGCGCCGCAGATCGCCGTCGAGTTTGGGCGTAAGACGCTGTACTCCACCGAGCGTCCCTCCTTTATCGAGCTGGAAGAACATGTTCGTCAGGTGAAAGCGCCGGCGAAGCAGACGGCAACGGAAGAAGAAGTATGAAGGGCGGTAAACACCCAGTCATCCTGGTCAAGAAGAAGCGCTCGGGGCACGGTCAGGGGAGTCATGGCGGGGCGTGGAAAATCGCCTACGCTGACTTTATGACAGCGATGATGGCCTTCTTCCTGGTGATGTGGCTGTTGGCCATTGCTAGCCCGCAAGAGTTGACTCGCATCGCCGAATATTTCCGTACGCCGCTTAAGGTCGCTTTACAGGGCGGTCAGCGTTCCAGCGACAGCTTCAGTCCAATTCCTGGCGGCGGTGACGACGTGACTCAGAAAACGGGGGAGGTAGAGAAGTTCGCCGCCGATCCCGATCCAGAACAACGCATCGAACAGATGCGTCTAAAACGTCTGCGTGACCGACTGGAAAAGGTGATCATCAACGATCCCCGCCTGAAGGCGCTGCGCCCTCATCTGATGATCAACATGATGGATGAAGGATTACGTATCCAGATTATTGATAGTCAAAACCGACCGATGTTCCAGAATGGCAGCGCGCAGGTAGAACCCTACATGCGGGATATTTTGCGTGCTATCGCGCCGATCCTAAATGAATTGCCGAACAAGATCAGCCTGTCCGGGCATACCGACGATCTCCCCTATGCCAATGGTGAACGGGGGTATAGCAACTGGGAGTTGTCGGCGGATCGCGCCAACGCCTCGCGCCGTGAGTTAGTCGCCGGCGGACTCGCGGGCAATAAGATCCTGCGGGTGGTGGGCATGGCGGATACCATGAACCTGCGCCATCTGGCTGGCAACGCCGCCGTTAACCGGCGTATCAGCATATTAGTGTTGAACAAGGCGGCGCAGAGCCGGATCGAACATGAGGATGCCGATGGCGGTAACGCGGTAGAGATGTCGCAGCCGACCGCCAGCGAACAGTGGCAGCGGGTCGGCGCCGCGAGCGGTCAGCCGGCGGCCACCCCGTTTATCCCGACGCCGCTGGCGCCGATGAATGACCACGTCAAAATTCCGAGCGCGATAGACAAGAGGTGACCTGTGAGCATGGATATTAGCGCGTTTTATCAAACCTTCTTTGATGAAGCGGATGAATTGTTGGCGGATATGGAGCAGCACCTGCTGGCGCTGGATCCGCAACAGCCCGATAACGAACAACTGAATGCTATCTTTCGCGCGGCACACTCGATCAAGGGCGGCGCGGCGACGTTCGGTTTTACTGTATTGCAGGAGACCACGCATCTGTTGGAGAACCTGCTCGATGGTGCCCGCCGGGGTGAAATGCGGCTGAGCACTGAGATCATCAACCTGTTTCTGGAAACCAAAGATATTATGCAGGATCAGCTCGATGCCTATAAGTCCTCTCAGGATCCCGATGCCGCCAGTTTCGAGTATATCTGTCAGGCGCTGAGACAGTTGGCCCTGGACGCGCAGGGGACGGCGCCGAGTGCGCCCGTCACCGCCGACGCGCCTAAGCCGGCGGCGGTGACGCCGGCCGCTCCCTCAGTCCCCGCCGAAGCGGACGGGCAATCGACCGGTGGGTTAGCGATTTCCCTGACCGGGCTGAAAGCGACCGAGGTGCCGTTGATGCTGGAAGAGCTGGCTAATCTGGGCACCATTGTGCAACAGCAGGCGGGGAGTGACTCGCTGGATGTGGTGCTAGACACCACCGTCAGCGAAGACGATATCACCGCCGTGCTCTGTTTCGTACTGGAGCCGGAGCAGATCCATTTCGCGCACAACGCCGGTGCCACGCCACTCTGCGCGGTGAGCCTGGAGGAGGCGGCGTTGGTCCCCGCCGCACCGTCTGCCGTACAGGCGGTGACCCCTGCCGCCGCCCCAGCGGAGACGCCGAGTGATGCACCGGAGACTCACGCGTCCGAACCGCCCCAGCAAGCGACAGCGCCTCACGCCGTGCGTACGCCTCCGCCGCGTGCTGCCAAGGGGGCGGAGAATAGCACCAGCATTCGTGTTGCGGTCGAGAAGGTCGATCAACTGATCAACCTGGTCGGGGAGCTGGTGATCACCCAGTCGATGTTGGCGCAGCGTTCCAACATGCTGGATCCGGTCGATCATGGTGATCTACTGAATAGCCTCGGCCAGTTGGAGCGTAACGCCCGCGATCTGCAAGAGTCGGTGATGTCGATCCGTATGATGCCGATGGAGTATGTCTTCAGCCGCTTCCCACGCCTGGTCCGTGATCTAGCCAGCAAGCTTGACAAACAAGTGGAGCTGACCCTGTTGGGTAGCTCTACCGAGTTGGATAAGAGCCTGATCGAACGCATTATCGATCCGTTGACCCATTTGGTGCGTAACAGCTTGGATCACGGCATCGAGTCGCCTCAGGTCCGTCAGGCCGCCGGAAAGAGCGCCGTCGGTAACCTGACCCTCTCTGCCGAGCATCAGGGCGGCAATATCTATATCGAAGTGATCGACGATGGCGCCGGGTTAAACCACCAAAAGATCCTAGATAAGGCGCGCGCCCAAGGGATGGCGGTGCACGACAATATGACCGACGAAGAGATTGGCTTGTTGATCTTCGCCCCAGGATTCTCCACTGCCGAGAAGGTGACCGATGTCTCTGGACGCGGCGTCGGCATGGATGTGGTGAAACGTAACATCCAGGAGATGGGCGGCCATGTCGAAATCGCCTCACGCGAAGGCAAAGGAACCACCATCCGCATCGTTCTGCCGTTGACTCTGGCTATCCTCGACGGCATGTCGGTCAAGGTTAGTGACGAAGTCTTCATCCTGCCATTGAACGCGGTGATGGAGTCGCTACAACCGAGCGAAGATGATCTCTATCCGTTGGCTGGCGGCGAGCGAGTGTTGCAGGTACGGGGCGAGTATCTGCCGTTGGTCGAGCTGCATAGCGTGTTCGATGTGGCGGGGGCCAAGACCGATGCCACTCAGGGCATTGTGGTGATCCTGCAAAGCGCCGGACGGCGCTATGCGCTGCTGGTCGATCAATTGATCGGTCAGCATCAGGTCGTGGTTAAGAACCTGGAGACCAATTACCGCAAGGTGCCGGGGATCTCCGCCGCAACCATCCTTGGTGATGGTAGCGTGGCGTTGATCGTTGATGTGGCGGCGCTACAGAGCATCAACCGGGAAAAACGGGTAGCCGGCTCGGCCGCCTGATTCTTAACACGGCAACCGACGCCGCCCCAGTGGCGTCGATGACGATGAATAACAAAAGGTGAACAGACATGACTGGACTGGCTTCCGTAAGCAAACTGGCGGGCGAAACCGTCGGCCAGGAGTTCCTGGTATTTACGTTGGGCGATGAAGAGTATGGCATCGATATTCTCAAGGTACAGGAGATCCGGGGTTACGATCAGGTGACGCGTATCGCCAATACGCCTGCCTTTATTAAAGGGGTGACGAACCTGCGTGGGGTGATCGTGCCGATCATCGATCTGCGGGTTAAATTCTCTCAACAGGATGTTAGCTATAACGAAAACACCGTAGTGATCGTACTGAACTTTAGCCTGCGTGTGGTCGGGATCGTGGTGGATGGCGTCTCCGACGTGCTGTCGCTGAGCGCGGATCAGATCCGTCCGGCGCCGGAGTTCGCCGTCACGCTCTCCACCGAGTATCTAACCGGTCTCGGTGCGCTGGGTGAGCGGATGTTGATCCTGGTTGACATCGAGAAACTGTTAAGCAGCGAGGAGATGGCTTTGGTCGACAGCGTCACGGCTTGACCCGCCACCGCCGCCCGTTTAACGGGCGGCGGGGCCGGCGTCTTGCGTCGCGTGCGGAACTATCACGTAAAACAAAATATCGAAAATACAGGTCAAAAAAGATTTTTTAACCATCATACCCAGGTAAAGTTTTCCTGCCGCGCGCCGATACTCCTGAAATCTGATGCAGCAAAGATGAGACGCCCATGTTAAACCGCATTAAAGTTGTGACCAGCTTACTGCTGGTGTTGGGGTTATTTGGCCTTTTGCAAGTAGCCTCCTCTGGAGTGTTCTTTGACGCACTGAAAAGCGACAAGGAAAGCATCACTGTTTTGCAAACCATCCGTCAGCAGCAGGCCGCCTTGAATACCAGTTGGGTGGCCTTGATCCAGGCACGCAACACCTTGAACCGTGCCGGGATCCGCTATATGGCCGATCAGACCAACACCGGCTCCGGTGCGACGCTGCCTGACCTACTGCAACTGGCGCAGAGCCGATTGAAGAAGGCCGAGAGCGAATGGGCGCACTACCATTCCCTACCGCGTGTCGCTCATCAGAGCGATGAGGCGGCCCAACTGGTCGATCAACGCTATGACACACTGCATAACGCGTTGACCGAACTGGTTCAACTGCTCTCTGCTGGCAATATTAAAGCGTTTTTCGAACAGCCGACCCAGCGCTATCAGGATAGCTTCGAGCAGGCTTACAACGCCTATTTGGCGGAAAACGATCGTCTCTACCAGCAAGCGGTCGCCGCTAACAGCGCGGCTTATGACCTGTCGTTGTGGTTATTGTTCGGCGTGCTGTTTTGTGTCGCGCTAGTCATCATGCTGGTGTGGCTTGGCATTCAACGCACCTTGATCCGTCCGCTTCATAGCCTGATGGCGAATATCCGTCAGTTTGCCGTTGGCGATCTCTCTGGTCAGATCGTGGTGCATGGCAGCAACGAGATGGGGCAATTGGCCGATAGCTTACGCCACATGCAGAGTGAGCTGATCCGCACCGTCAGCGATGTTCGCCAAGGCTCCAGTGCTATTTACAGCGGTGCCAGTGAAATCTCTGCCGGTAACAACGATCTGTCATCGCGCACTGAGCAGCAGGCGGCGTCGTTGGAGGAAACGGCGGCCAGTATGGAGCAGTTGACCGCCACGGTGAAACAAAACGCCGAAAACGCGCGTCAGGCAAGCCAGCTGGCTTTGAGCGCCTCGGAAACGGCGGAGCGCGGCGGCAAGGTGGTGGCGAATGTGGTGCAGACCATGCATGACATCGCCAGCAGCTCACAGAAGATCGCCGATATTACCGGTGTGATCGATGGCATCGCTTTCCAGACCAATATCCTGGCGCTGAATGCGGCGGTGGAGGCGGCGCGCGCCGGTGAGCAGGGGCGCGGTTTTGCCGTGGTCGCCGGCGAAGTCCGTAACCTGGCGCAACGTAGCGCTCAGGCGGCAAAAGAAATCAAAGGGTTGATCGAGGAATCGGTCAGTAAGGTCGACACCGGCTCGGTACTGGTGGAAGGAGCTGGCGAGACGATGGGGGATATCGTCAATGCCGTGACGCGGGTGACCGACATCATGGGCGAAATCGCCTCGGCCTCCGATGAGCAGAGCCGCGGGATCGAGCAGGTTGCTCAGGCGGTCTCTGAGATGGATCGGGTGACACAACAGAACGCGGCATTGGTGGAAGAGTCCGCCTCGGCAGCCGCCTCGTTGGAGGAGCAGGCTAGCCATTTGAATCAGGCCGTTGCCGTGTTCCGTATCGAGGCGCTCGCGGAAGCGGCGCCGGCCGTGGTAACGCGCGCCAGCGCTAGCCGCCCGCAGCCGTCCATCGCGCAGCCGAGTAATAAAGCTAACACGGCTGATGACAGTGACAACTGGGAGACCTTCTGAGCCTCCCGGAGGCGGCGTCGGCCAGAAGGCTGACGCCGTGTTTCGTGGCCGATCGCCATCGGGCGTTATCGGCTCATACGTAAGAAGATAAAAATGACAATCGTGCCGGTACCCTACACTGCGCCGGCTAATGAGGACGCCTATCGTGCTTAACCGAATCCGCCTATCGACCAGCCTGTTTCTGTTGGTGATGCTATTTTGCCTGCTGCAACTCGCTTCCAACGGCATGTCGTTCCTATCGATACGTGCCGATAACCATAACTATGTGCGGGTGCAGCTCTCCAACGAGCAACGTGAATCGTTGAATCAGACCTGGGTCGCGCTGCTTCAGGTACGCAATACCTTGAACCGCGCGGCGACCCGCGCGGCATTGCACATTCCTCAGGCGCAGATCGATGCGTTGATGGTAAGAGCGCGCGCCATGCTGAAAGAGGCGGACGCCTCGATGCAGCAATATATGGCCTACTCCGAGAGCGACGAGGACGATCGCACGCTGTCCCAGCAGACCGCGCAGAGTTACCAGACATTGAACCAGGCGTTACACGATCTGGCCTCAATGCTGGAGCGTGGCGACCTACAAAGCTTTATGGATCAGCCGACCCAGCGTATTCAGGATCAGTTTCAGGCGCGCGTACATATCGTTAACCAGCATGTGGAGAAAGAGCTGAAGCAGGGGGGCGAGAATAACCAATCTTCTTATCACCTCTCGATAACGATGATGCTGCTGGCGGTGATCCTGTTGCTGTTGCTGATGGTAGTCGCGATCTGGTGGCTGCGGAATATGTTGCTGCGGCCGCTTGACGTGATGCGGGGTCACTTCGAGCGCATCGCCGGAGGCGATCTGTCGAGCGAGATCCTGGTCTACGGGCGTAATGAGATCAGCCAGTTGTACGCCAGCCTACGTCATATGCAACAGGAATTGGCGGTAACTGTGCTCTCCGTACGTCAGGGAACCGATGCCATTTACACTGGGCTACAAGAGATCAGCGCCGGTAACAACGATCTGTCGTCACGCACCGAGCAGCAGGCGGCATCGCTGGAAGAAACCGCCGCCAGTATGGAGCAATTGACCGCCACGGTGAAACAGAACGCCGATAACGCGCGTCAGGCGTCGCAGTTGGCGCAAGAAGCCTCGCGCACCGCCGGTGAAGGGGGGGAGATCGTCGGCCAAGTCGTGCGCACGATGCATGACATTACCCATAGTTCCCAGAAAATTGGCGATATCACTAGCGTGATCGATGGTATTGCTTTCCAGACAAATATCTTGGCGCTGAATGCGGCGGTCGAGGCGGCGCGCGCTGGCGAGCAGGGGCGTGGCTTTGCGGTAGTCGCGGGCGAGGTGCGTAATCTGGCGCAACGTAGCGCCCAGGCAGCCAAAGAAATCAAAGGGTTGATCGAGGAGTCGGTCAGCCGGGTGAAGCAGGGCTCATCCCTGGTAGAACATGCCGGTAACACCATGGATAACGTGGTGCGTTCGGTGGTGCGCGTGACCGATATCATGGGTGAGATCAGCTCCGCATCGGAGGAGCAGAGCCGGGGTATTGAGCAGGTAGCACAGGCAGTTACCCAGATGGATCAGGTAACTCAGCAAAACGCCGCGTTGGTCGAAGAGGCGGCGTCGGCAACACAATCGCTGGAGAGTCAGGCCGATGTCTTGTCGCGCGCTGTCGCCACGTTCCGTTTACGCAACGATGTAGAAACGGTGGCTGATGGCACCAGCTGATGGGCGATCCGCTTGGCGGATCGCGAAGTTGAAGTAGGCGAATGAACTGGTGAGTGATGACGAATCAAGTACAACAGGCAGCACAGGGGGAAAACAACGTCTCCTCACTGGCAATGCAGCGTCTGACGTTGGGGGATGCCCATTTTCGGCGGATTAGCCAGTTGATCTACCAGCGGGCCGGTATCGTACTCGCCGACCATAAGCGCGAGATGGTCTACAACCGATTGGTCCGTCGTCTGCGGGCATTGAACCTGAATGATTTCGGTGACTATCTGGCACAACTAGAGAGTCACCCGGAAAGTGAAGAGTGGCAGACCTTCGTCAATGCGTTAACGACTAACCTGACCGCCTTTTTTCGCGAGGCGCATCACTTCCCCATCTTGGCGGAGCATGCGCGTGCCCGGCGGCACAACTATTGTGTTTGGAGCACCGCGGCCTCCACCGGCGAGGAGCCATACTCCATCGCCATGACGTTGGCCGAAGCATTGGGGCCGGCGGCGGTGATGCCTCAGGTGTGGGCCAGCGATATCGATACTCAAGTACTGGAAAAGGCGCGTCGTGGCATCTATCGCCAGGATGAGGCCAAGTTGTTGAGTGAGACACAGCTACAGCGTTTTTTCCTGCGTGGCACCGGGCCGCACCAGGGGCTGATCCGGGTACGTCATGAGCTGGCGCAACGGGTTCATTTCCAGATGTTGAACCTGCTGGACAGCCGTTGGGAGCTGCCGGGGCCTTTCGATGCGATCTTTTGCCGTAATGTAATGATCTATTTCGATAAACAAACGCAGGCTCAGATTCTGCGTCGTTTTATCCCCTTGTTAAAACCGGGTGGCCTACTGTTTGCCGGCCATTCGGAGAACTTCAGCCAGATCTCGCGCGATTTTCAACTACGCGGGCAGACGGTATATGGGCTGACGAAGGAGAGCCGATGAATAAGATCCGGGTATTGTGCGTGGATGACTCCGCGTTGATGCGCCAACTGATGACCGAGATCGTCAATAGCCATCCCGACATGGAGATGGTGGCCGTGGCGCAGGATCCTTTGGTCGCACGGGATCTGATCAAGAAATTCAATCCACAGGTATTGACGTTGGATGTGGAAATGCCGCGCATGGATGGCCTCGACTTTTTAGAGAAACTGATGCGTCTGCGGCCGATGCCGGTGGTGATGGTCTCTTCCCTGACCGGTAAGGGCTCGGAGATTACCCTGCGTGCGTTGGAGCTGGGGGCGGTAGACTTTGTCACCAAGCCACAGTTGGGGATCCGCGAGGGAATGCTGGCCTACAGCGAGCTGATCGCCGACAAGATCCGTACCGCGGCGCGCGCCCGTCTACCGCGTCAGTTGAGCGGCCAGACGCCACCGCCGACCCTCAGTCATGGTCCTCTGTTGAGCAGCGAAAAACTGATCGCCATCGGCGCCTCCACCGGGGGAACCGAAGCGATTCGTCACGTACTGCAACCGTTGCCGCCGACCAGCCCGGCCCTATTGATCACACAACATATGCCGCCGGGTTTTACCCGCTCCTTCGCCGAACGACTGAACAAACTGTGTCAGATCACGGTGAAAGAGGCTGAGGATGGCGAACGTATCCTGCCGGGCCATGCCTATATTGCGCCCGGCGCTCACCATTTGGAATTGGCGCGCAGTGGTGCCAACTATATTGCGCGCCTGAATGAGGGACCACCGGTCAACCGCCATCGTCCCTCTGTTGAAGTGCTATTTGATTCCGTCGCTCGTCATGCTGGCCGTAACGCCGTCGGGGTGATCCTGACGGGAATGGGCAACGATGGCGCGGCGGGCATGTTGCGCTTACACCAGGCCGGTGCCTATACCATCGCGCAAAACGAGGCTAGCTGCGTGGTGTTCGGCATGCCCCGCGAGGCGATTCAAATGGGCGGTGTCGATGAAGTGGTCGATCTGTCCCAGATAAGCCAGCGCATGCTGGCGCAGGTTAGCGCCAAGCAGGCGCTGCGTATTTAACCGATAGCGGGCCGTGTCATCTGGCGCGGCCATTAATGAGCACCTGGTTTTCAGGTTATTGCACCCCGGCTCAAGGGCTTTTTTTAGGAGTTAGTATGGCGGATAAGAATCTGCGTTTTCTGGTTGTCGATGATTTCTCTACCATGCGTCGTATCGTACGCAATCTGTTAAAAGAGCTGGGATTTAACAACGTAGAGGAAGCGGAAGATGGGGCCGATGCGTTGGCGAAACTGCGTGCCGGCGGCTTCGACTTTGTGGTATCCGACTGGAACATGCCTAACATGGATGGGCTGCAACTGTTGCAGGCCATCCGTGCCGATGGGGCGTTGAGCAAGATGCCGGTGTTGATGGTGACCGCCGAGGCGAAGAAAGAAAATATTATCGCCGCCGCTCAGGCGGGGGCCAGCGGTTATGTGGTCAAGCCGTTTACCGCGGCGACGCTGGAAGAGAAGCTGAATAAGATTTTTGAAAAGCTCGGGATCTAAGGAGTTACGATGAACGAACATCCGATGCCCGTCACCGACGCCGGTGAGATTATCGCGCGGATTGGTCACTTGACGCGCATGCTGCGTGACAGCATGAAAGAGCTCGGCCTAGACCAAGCCATCGCCCAGGCCGCCGAGGCGATCCCCGATGCACGCGATCGCCTGGATTATGTGGTGCAGATGACACGTCAGGCCGCCGAGCGCGCCCTGAACTGTGTCGAGGCGGCCCAGCCGCGCCAGACGCAGATGGAGCAGGAGGCGAAGGCGCTGAAGCAACGTTGGGATGACTGGTTCGCCGATCCGATCGAACTGGATGAGGCCAAGGTGCTGGTAACGGATACTCGCCAGTTTTTGAGTGCCGTACCGGAGCATACCGCTTTCACCCACAGTCAGCTGTTAGAAATCATGATGGCGCAAGATTTTCAGGATCTGACCGGTCAGGTGATCAAGCGCATGATGGACGTGATCCAAGAGATCGAAAAACAGTTGTTGATGGTGTTGTTGGAGAACATGCCGGAGCAGCCAGCCAAACCGAAGCGTGAGAACGAGAGCCTATTGAATGGCCCGCAGATGAATCAGAATGGCCCTGGTGTAGTCGCTAACCAGGAGCAAGTGGACGATTTGCTGGACAGTTTAGGTTTCTAACACATCTTTAAACGCATCGCGACAGGCCACTAGGTGTGGCCTGTTTTTTTTGTCCCGTACAGGTCGCATTAGGCGAGGTGCAATGTCGCTGTCGGCTTACGGTCGTGCCATCTGGGTGTACGGTTCACTCGCCGAGAGGGTAGCCATTACATAAACAAGGTCATCAGGTAAGCGACGAAGAGGGCTAAATGCGCCGCCCCATTTAGCACATTAGTGCGTCCGGTACTGAAGGAAACCTGGCACAGCATCAGTGCGGCCAGCATCACCACTGCTTGGGGGGCCGCCAGACCGAACAGCAACGTTTGGTCCGTCAACAAGGCGATCAGGGTAACCGTTGGCACCGTCAGCGATAAAGTCGCCAGCACCGAGCCGAAGAACAGATTCATCGCGCGCTGTACTTGGTTGGCTAACACCGCCTTCAGTGCGCCGAGACCTTCGGGCGATAGGATCAGCAGCGCGACCAGAAAACCGGTTAAGGGCGGCGGCGCGTTTAGGGCGCCAAGCAACCCTTCCAGCGGTAGGGCGTTCAGCTTGGTCACCGCGATGACGGCGACCAGATAGATCACCAATCCAACGGCATGCCAGAGATTGCTGTGTGTCGACGGCTTACCATGGTGCGGATCGCTCGGATCATCGCCTTCATCCTCATGGGCATAGATAAATAGGCTTTGGTGAGTGCGCGTCTGAATCAGCAGGAAGACGCCATACATTGCCGCCGAGAGTGCCGCCACCACCAGCGATTGGGCGTGCGTGAAGTTATCATTCGGCAAGGTCATCGGCAAAACTAACACAATGATTGCTAATGGAATTAAGGCGATGAGATACTGTTTAATCCCCCCCAGATTGACGTATTGGGTGGCGAACTTATGACCGCCAAGCAGCAACGAGAAACCGACCAAACCGCCGGTAACGATCATCACGATGGAGTAGAGCGTGTCACGCATCAGCTCCGGGGCGGCCTTGCCGCTGACCATCAGCGCCGAGATCAGGCTAACCTCCAAGATCACCACCGAAAGTGTCAAGATTAACGAACCGTAGGGTTCGCCCAAGCGATGCGCCAACACATCGGCATGGCGCACTACGCTGAAGGCGCTGACCAGAATGGCGACCAGCGCCAGGAGATTCAAGGCGGCTAATGCCCCCAAGGTCGTGGGTTGGCCGCTGCTTACCAGCACGCCGAGGGCGATGAGCGGCAGGAAGAGCTGATACTCGCTGTGGCGAGTGTGGGGATGACGGGTTTTGAGATGCGACTTCATGGATTGTTCCCTCCTGCGTGTAGGCGCTTGTAGCATCGCCGACGGATGCGCGACGCGCAGAATTTACCAAAAAAATAGATATGAGATAGCGATTTTTGCGATTGATTTAGCTTCTATTCAGTGGCAGTGCCGTAGCGCTGGCGTGAGGGTAGCGTGACGCGCTCGCTTTTTACGGTATGATAGCGACGATATCGCTATAAAGGATAAACGATGATTGATGCAGCGCGCTGGATAACGGAGTATGGCTATGTTGCCGTGGTGTTGGGCAGTATTATCGAAGGTGAGACCATCGCCTTTCTGGCCGGGGCGGCGGCGCATAAACACCTGCTCTTCTACCCCTGGGTCGTGTTGTTGACTATCCTCGGTGCGGCCTTGGGCGACACGACGCTCTATTTCGTCGGCCGCCACTTCGGTACCCCGATCCTACGACGTTTCCCCGGCCAACAGGCCAAGATCGCTTACGTGCAGGCGAAGATCCGGCGTAACGAAGGCTGGCTGATCCTCGGCATGCGTTTCGCCTATGGTTTTCGGACCATTGGGCCGATCATCATCGGCTCTTCGGGGGTACGTCCGGCTAAGTTCATTTTGTTCAATCTGTTGGGGGCCATCCTCTGGGCGTTGATTATCGTCACCCTCGGCTATGGCGCCAGCGAGCTGTTGCTGCGCCTATTCGCAAATCCGCAGCAGCGTCTGTGGGCCGGTGGGGTATTGCTGCTCGGTCTGGTGCTAGCGTTGCTGTTCTTCCGTTGGTATAAGGTGCGACGCCGTGGTGCCTAACAGTGAGCCAGGGCAAAAAAATCGGGATGTCTGACGCGGGCGACTAGGCCGCCGAGACGATCCCGATTATTATCGAGGCTTGGCAATATCTCAGGGAGATAAACATGAAACAGCGACTGTTGCGGGCCGCGTTGATTGGCGTTTGTGCCGTATTGTTGACGGGATGCGGCAGCATTATGGGGCGGACGACGATGCAGGATGGTCACACCTATTACCCCGGAGTACGCAACGACATGGCGCGGGTCAGCGGCTCGGGGAGTTATGACTACGACTTTTTGACGCGGAGTCGCGCATTTATCGATCTTCCTTTTTCATTGTTGGCCGATACCCTGTACGCACCAGTAGATTATTTTCACGGCCCCTATGACGGTAAGCGCACCCCAGACGAGGAGACTGCGCCGCGCCGCTAACTTAACTAAGCCGCCGCCCGTTCCCACGTTGGGGAATGATACGTCGGGCGAGGTGGGCGGGTTTAGCCTTGGCAGAGGCGTTCGACACAGGCGCTAAAGAGTTGTACCCCCTGCGCCAGTACGGTCTCGTCAAAATCAAACGTCGCCTGGTGGTGTCCGGCTTTCAGGTCGGCGCCCAACAGCACATAGGCCGCCTGGCCGCCATGCGCCTGTACACGCTCAATCAGCAAGGTCACATCTTCGCTAGCGCCAAAGCGGGCCTCGCCGAGACGCAGTTGGCTCTGTTGGCGGGCGATCTGCGCGATCAGCGCCATCAGTGGCGCATCATTGTGGAGATCGACGGCGCAGCCCATCACCTGATGTTCAACCCGTAGTGCGAAGCTCTGTGCGATGCCGTCGGCGATGCGTAAGACCTGTTGCTCCATATAGGCATTGATGTGGCGATTTTCCCCTCGCACCTCTAGCTGCATCTCGGCATAGGCCGGGATCACGTTGCGCCCTTCGCCGGCACGTAGGGTACCTATGTTGATGCGTGACATACCCGCGCCGTGACGTGGGATCGCCAGCAGTTGGGTGACGCAGTGGCAGGCGCCCGCCAAGGCGTTGGCCCCACCCTGCGGCATCATGCCGGCGTGAGCCGGAGCGCCGAAGAAGCGCAGATCCAGTTTGGTGGTGCAGAGAAAATCGTGTGGATCGACGACGATCTCGCCGCTGGGTACGCCCATCCCAATATGGGTCGAGAGGAAGTAGTCGACATCATCCAGTATACCGCCCTCCGCCACCGGCTTGGCACCGCGTACTCCTTCTTCTGCCGGTTGAAACAGCAGCTTTACCGTACCGCATAGTCGATCGCGTAATGCATACAAGGTCTGCGCGACGCCCAGACCGATAGCCATATGGCCGTCGTGTCCACAGGCGTGCATGCAGCCGGGGTGGCGCGAAGCGAAGCCGGCTGTGTGGGGGGGATGGTGCGGGTCGTCGCTTTCATGAACCGCGACGCCGTCGATATCGAAACGCAGGGCGATAGTCGGCCCGGGGCGCCCCGTTTCCAGCAGGGCGACGCAGCCAGTTAACGTCGCCATCTCCGCCAGCAGCGCCGCCTCGACCGGAAAGGCACGCGCCCGAGCCAGAGCATGGGCGACCTCCTGTTCATCACGTCCCTGGATATGTTCACGCGCGAGGAACGCCGCGCCCGTCAATACCCGGTAGCCCATGGCGCGTAGGATTTCGATCAAGTGCGCTGTCGTAATGAACTCGCTCCAGCCGGTCTCGGGAATCTGGTGGAACAGATGGCGCCAGTGGCGCAGCTGCGCGGCAGTGGGAAAGGGCATCGTGATCTCCCTGTAGCATTAAAGAAAAAATAGCGCGACGTACGGCACGGTGGCGCTGGCGCCCACCGCTCCCGCTCGCCGTTCTCTCTGGTATGACCTTCTACCGGGAAACGCCAGCGCGTCGTCATCGGATAATTGCGTGATCAGCCCGACGGCGTTGCGTTCCGCTGGGGGCCGCGGCGCGTTACTCAGTGAGCGAGGCGTTGGAACTCCGCCTTGGCGGCGGCCAGATCGCGCTCGAACTGGGGCTGTGCGTGCAGGCTGGCGACGAAGGCGGAACCCAGCAAGCGCCCTTGCGCCACATCGCTCTGCCAGTGGGCGCCGCAGATCACACGACTCTGGCCGAATTGATAGCCGCGTTGCAGTAATTCGTTCTGCCGTGCGGGATTGATTTCGGCTAACACCAGCGCTACCGCCCAGCCGAGCGTGGCATGACCGGAGGGGTAAGAACCGGAATTGGCCATCTCATGATCATACTTGGGCGTACAGCTATGTCCATGATTAAAGACGAACGGACGCTGGCGCATGTAATGGCTCTTAGCGGAACGTAGCGTGGGATTATGGCTATCGGCCATGATGTTATCGAGTAGACGCGTAATGGCTGGTGTGGTTTTGGCGCTGAGGGTCATGCCAAAGGCAGGAGAAAAGAGCGCGGGGATTTGTTTATAGTTACCGTCGTTAGCCGCCTGCTCGATGCGTTTGGCGTCATAGACGGCATCTTTAGCCTGGTAGACGGCCTGGTCCTGAAGAAAGGCGAGGGAGTCGTAGCTCGGCGGGGGCGGAAGGATCTTGACCGCATCCGGTGCCGTCTCGGGGGTAAGGTAGACCCCTTGGTGGCTGGCATAGGCGTGTCCGCCCAGGAGTAAAACTGTGGTGAACAGGAACAGGGAGTATTTATGGCCCAACATGAATCAATCTCCGATAAGGCTGCGGCGCCGGCCCGCAATCAGAAGACCGCGTGAGGCGCCGCTAGAGAAGGCGTACGGTTTCCGTGCGCAGTCGTGTGCCGTTAGAGTACGCCTTCGACGATGTGGTTACTGAGATGTCCCACACGTTCGATCTCAACCTCGATGCAATCGCCCGGCTGCATAAACAAGGGGGGATTACGTTTTTTGCCCACACCGCCCGGCGATCCGGTGATGATGACATCGCCGGGGCTCAGTAGCGTAAAGGTACTGATGTACTCCACTAATTGGGCGATCGGATGGATCATTGCGGCGGTGTTATCCTCTTGCACCACGTGACCGTTCAAGCGGGTGAGGATACGCAGCTGTTGAGGATCGGGGATCTCATCGCGGGTCACCAGCCAGGGACCGAAGGCACCGGTTCGGCTCCAGTTCTTGCCGGCAGTGAACCAGCTATGCTGCCAATCGCGCACCGAGCCATCCATGTAGCAACTGTAGCCCGCGACATGTGTCAACGCCTGTGCGCGGGGAATATTGCTGCCACCTCGGCCGATTACCACGGCTAATTCGCCTTCGTAATCAAACTGTTGAGATTGCCATGGTTTCAGGAGTGGGGTCATATGCCCCGTCTGCGAGTCGGCAAAACGGACGAATAGTGTCGGCGCGGGATCTTGTTGATCGAATTCGCGGCGCTTTTCCGGGTAGTTCATGCCGACGCACAGGATCTTATTCGGATTCTCAATCACCGGCAGGAAGGTGATCGCCATATAGTCGACATCGACGGGGTGATGTTCGAATTTGCGGGCCTCGGCTAATGCCTGAGCGCCGAGTAGACTCTTGAGATCGGCATAGTCGAGACCGAGGTGCCGCTTCAAATCGATGAGGCCTTCCGGTCGGGCGATGCCATAACTGCGTTGTCCACGGGACAGATAACTAACGAGTTTCATAATAATGATGACTTAATGGTTCACGAAGTAGGGTTACAGTAATACCTTGCCTAAGAAGAGCAGGGCCAGAGAGACGTTAATCGCCCCGCCGATACGCGTCGCTATCTGCGCGAAGGGCATCAGTGCCATGCGATTGCCGGCCGTCAGGATCGCCACATCGCCGGTACCGCCCTGGCCGCTCTGGCAGCAGGAGACGATGGCGACATCGATCGGATGCATACCGATGCGTTGGCCAACGAGAAAACCGGTGGCGACCAGGGTGACGACGGTGCTGACGATCACCGCCAGATTAGCCAGCGTGAAGGCATTGACCAGTTCCTGCCATGGGGTGATGGCGACCCCGACGGCGAACAAGATCGGGTAAGTGACCGAGGTTCGGAAGAAATGGTAGACGATCTGCGAGCCCTGCATGATGCGCGGAGAGACGCCGTGCGCCAATTTGATCAGGACGGCGACGAACAGCATGCCGACCGGCGCTGGCAAACCGATTAAGCGATGTCCCAGCATCCCGACCATATATAGCAGCACCGCCAACAACGCGCCGGAGGCCAAGGCGGAGATGTCGAGTTTATCGCTGCCTGCGTCGGCCAATGCCGCCATCGGCGCCGATTTGTCCCCTGCGCGCGATGGCATCAGTTCGCCTTCTCCGGTCAGATGTGGGAAGCGTTTGCCTATCATATTCAGGGAGCCTGCGATGATGATGGCCGTTAGGCTACCCAGCATGACGATCGGCAGGATGCGCCCCAAGGCCACGCCTTGTTGCATGTGTAGTAGCGTAGCGTACCCCATGGAGAGCGGAATGGCTCCCTCGCCAACGCCGCCAGCCATGATGGGCAGAATAAGGAAGAAGAAGGTCTGGAATGGCGCCAGCCCCAAAGCGTAACCGACGCCCATGCCGACCAGCATGCCCGCGATCTCTCCGCAGAGCATAGGGAAAAAGATACGCATAAACCCTTGGATTAAGGTGTTGCGGTTCATACTCATAATACTGCCGACGATAATACAGCAGATATACAGATAAAGAATATTGGTGCTTTTAAAAAAATGGCTAGTAGATGTAATAACTGCTTGAGGCAGTAAGCCATAATAGACCATTGCCGAGGGAATAAACGTGGCGCAAATCGCCGCCGCTCCCATTTTTCCGACGAGCGGTAAACGCTTACCAAACTCGCCACAAGCGAAGCCAAAAAAGGCCAGCGTAGCGACCATAACCACGATATTATTCGGTAAGTTATCGTTGAGACAATCTAGCGCAATTAAAATACCCGCGAGGATAAATAACGGTAAGGGAATAATTCCCACCCGCCAGTTATCCATGATATTCCACCACAGCGTTTTCAGCGATGACGCAGGGTCGGTAAGCGAATTCACCTCTTGTTCGGATGTGTTCATATTTCAGCCTAGCTATTTTTTATTCGGGCAATATATATAGCATGTTAATTTTTAGTGAAAGTGTGATCGCCCCGTGATCTACTATGAGATGTTTATTTGCTTATTCTGTTTTAATTTACTTAATTGCTATCACAGTTTGAAAATGTTTTTTATTTCCTTAAACAGTCTCATATCAAGGGTTAATTGACGGCGCGGCTTATAACCTATTTCGCTAGCGGTAATGACTATAGTCAATTTAGCCTTGGGCTTTATGCAGGAATCGCTGTATGCGCGGTGTGGCTGAAAATGTTCGCTATTTGCTCAGCCTGCGAGAAATGAGCGAAGTCATCCCCATGGTCGCGGCGTTTAGCCTATTGCTCGGTCAGTAAAGGTGTGGCGGCTTAGGGGGGAGGAGAGATATGTGGGGGGAGAGCGACGACGCCCACAGCAGGGTATCGTCGCCAGATAAAGTTAGCTTGCGCGTTGATGACCGGCTGCTTTCTTACGCGCCATGGCGTATAGCGCGCCGCCCATGATGAGCATGATCAGGGCGATGAAGGGGAATACCGACAACAGTTGCCCGGAGCGGTAGAAGGTCAACAGCAGCATGAAGCACCAACCGCCGAGCATGGGGAGCAGGGTTCGGCGCACGATGTCGACCTGTGAAATGCCGGCGATGCCAGCGACGGCGATGATCACCCCGGCGATCGGCGAAATGGTGCGTCCCATGCCAGCGGAGATCTGCACCGGCAGGATCATCTCGGCGGTGCTGCCGCCGACGCGCTTGGCGATATCCGGTAGCATCGGGGCGAAGGAGAAGAAGGCGGCGTTGCCGGAGCCCATCAGCGCGGCGATGGTGAAGGTCAACAATGCCATTAACAGGACCACCACACCGCTACCGAAGCCGGCGTTGCTGGCCAGATCCAGCAGGTCATGTACCGCGCCGATCGACTTCAGCCCCTCGGCGAAGGTTTGACCGGCGACGATCAACGTCACCACGCTGGCGAACACCTTCCCCATGTTGCTGAAGACTATACTCAGTCCAGCCATGACCGGTTTGGCAGCGCGGAAGCGCAGGTATTCACACAGCATGGAGAGCGCGACACTGATCAACACGGCGGTATTCATGTTGATGATGATCGTGCCTATGCCCAGTTTGCTAAAGGTCAGCATAAAGAACAGCGGCAGCATCGGCAGCAGCACGTAGTGCAGCGGTGCATCGCTCTGTGTCTCTTGCAGTTTCTCCTGGTCTAGATTCGCCTCTGCGGCCATGGCCCCATCGCGGCGGTCGAAGTAGCGTTGCACCAGGATATGCAACAGCGCCACCACCAGGATGGTCAACACCGCAACCGGCAGTTGCTGGTGGATAAAGTATTCGGTGATATCTACCCCTGAGGTCTGCGCCGCCATGATGGAGTTACCGGAACCGGGACCGAATTCAATAGCACAGGTGCTGGCCAGTACCGCCGCCGCCGCCGCGCGGCTACAGCCCAGACGTGTCAGTACCGGATATAAGGTCGCCATCAACAGTAGGCTCAATCCAGTGGCGCTGGTGATAAACAGCGACAATGTTTGGCCGAGGATAAAGGCGATCCCCAACAACAGGTAGGGTGAGTTGAGGCGTTGTAACGGGCGAGCCGTCACCCGAACTAAGGCCTGACTGGCACCGATAGCGGACATGTACATAGCAAAGCCGCCGATCAGCATGATTTGCAGCCCCAGCCCGCCCCCCATCTTCTGGAACAACTGGTTGATATACTCCAGCAGATCGAAGCCGATCCAACCGGTTGACGTGGTGATGAACGTGGCGTCGTTGGTGAAGACGGCGATGGCCATCATCGCCAGGCCGCTTAGCAGCAATACCGCCTGAGGATTATAATTTTTTAAGATCAGGCGCCCGGCAAACAGCACGGCGCATAACGCGATCAGTAGACTCATTCTCTCAGTTTCCTTGTTCAAAGTTACCCACGGCCAGATACTCTGTTCCTTGTAGCATCAGGCGGCCACGGGCATAGAGACGTTCGGGGCGCAGATTATCGTCGAATAGGCACAGGTCCGCATCTTTTCCGGGTAAAATCCTGCCCTTATCGATTCCCAGAGACTCGGCGACGTTGGCACTGACCATCGCCAGCGCTTGGGCCAGGGGGATCTGCTGATCGACCAACTGCGGTAACAGCAGGAGGTTGCCATCCAGCGGTGCCGCTTCCAACGCCACCATGTTTCCCTGCGCATCGAACCGCGGCATGCTGCCGTTGCCATCGGAACTGAGGGTGATCCGGTCGGCGGCGACGCCCGCTTCGAGCGCTAACTTCACCGCACAGGCCGGGGCCAAGAAACGGCTGCCGCCAGAGGTTACATCGATATGGCCTCCGGCACGGGCAAAATTGATGGCATCGGCAAACAAGGCTTCGGTACGCGCCACATGGGTCGGTGAAATGTGTTGGATGGGGAGACCCCGCGCCAGTAGCTCGTTGATTTGGGCGAAGGCATCGGGCAGGGCGCCGAGATGGATATGCAATACCCCCTTCTTGCCCGCCAGCAAGGCGGCGACACGAATGTCGGAGACGATGCGCAGCAACTCCTGGCTGGTGGGGAAGGAGCCGCGGTGATCGGCCAGGGCGATCTTCACGCCCAATACCCGCTCGATGAAGGTGATGTCGTCACGGATCGCGCCACTGATGGTACGCGTCGGCAGTTCGTAGGAGCCGGTATGCATATAGGCGCTCAGTCCCTCACGATTTAGCCCCTGCATTTTGGCGTACAGATCCTTCGGCGTGCGAGAGATACCATCGGTTCCCAGTACCCCGACCACACAGGTCGTGCCCGCGCGCACCAAGCGTGACAGTGAGACGGCGGGGGTACGGCTGGCGAAGCCTCCCTCACCGCCACCGCCGATCAGATGGACATGTTGGTCGATGAGGCCGGGTGCTAAGATCTTACCGCCACAGTCGACCACCTCGCACGGAGCGGGCAGCGCGGCAACCCGCAAATCGCGGTCGAGCGCGATAATTTTTTCACCGCACAGCAGCACATCTCGACGCCCTAGATAGTGGGGTTGGTAGACTTCGGCATTCTTCAATAGGGTAAACATGGGCAGCTCTCCTGGTTTTGGCGTTATGCGACATCACTGGCGATGGCGCGGTTGGGGAATGACAGGCGGCGGGGCGCGGGCAGCGAGGTAGGGAGGGCACGTCTGCCGCATCGGTATCCCTGGGGGACGCAAGGGCTTGCGTGCGATTTTGTGCTGCATCACGCCAGAATTTGGCGAGTTAAAATATAATATCACCTCGCTTTATGTGACTATTGCTTATTGAGCATGGTGTTATGCCGTCAAAACATAGGATGTGGTGATGGATGTAAAATGGTTGGAGGATTTTCTCAGCTTATACCGACTGGGGAATTTTTCGGCGGCGGCCAAGGCGCGCAATGTTACACAACCGGCATTCAGCCGTCGCATTCGGGCATTAGAGATCTGGTTAGGTGTGCCGCTGTTCGATCGTAGCGGCAATCCCATCGCGTTGACCCCCTATGGCGAAAAGTTTCTCCCCTCTGCAGAGGATATTCTGGCGCGCATCCACGATGTGAAGTTCGATTTTGCCCAGTTGGCAGTACGCTCCGATGAGACGGTGCGCATCGTCAGTCTACATACTTTTGCCGTCAACCTGTTGCCAGCGTTGCTAGAGGCATTGGGGGCGGCGCTGACAGGAATGAATGTGGTGGTGAATCCGGGGTTACAGGGGGTCGATAATCATTTCAACACGCTGCTGGAAAACAGCGCCGATCTGTTGATGGTGTATGACATCGACGGCGCTCGCCCCAGTCCCGTCGAGATGGCGGGATTACAGGCTCACCTGTTAGCGCACGAGACGTTGATCCCGGTGATCTCGCGAACCCTGGCCGCTCGCCACGACCCGACGCAGCCGTTACCTTATCTGGCGTACAGCGACTTCTCTTTTATCGGTCGGGTGGTGGCGCCGTTACGTCGTCAGGCGCCCACAGCGCTGACTAAGTGCTACGAAACCAGCATGAGCGAAGGGCTCAAGCATATGGTGCTGCGCGATCGTGGCCTGGCCTGGTTGCCGCTCTCGATCGTGCATCAGGAGTTGGCGCAGGGTGTCGTCTGCAACGCTTTTCCCGACCATCCGCAACTGAGCTGCTGTTTACCGATCCTGTTGTATAAGCGGCGCGAAGGCTGCCGTCCGGCCGTGGCGCGCTTCTGGCAGGCGGCGACGGCCTGTTGTCTAGCTTGAGACGCCACCCCACGGCGCGGGGGGACGCACAGCGGGGTTAGCCACGTAAACGCCAGCGATGGTAACGCGCTAGCCAGGTTAACGCCCACTGCGGCGTATGCGTCTTCCTCCATGCTCCGGCGGCATATTTGTTGGCTTCGCTAAAGGTTGGGTAGGGGTGGATGATGGCCAGTAGGGCGTTGAGCCCGATACGCTGGCGCATCGCCAGGGTATACTCCGCCAGCATTTCCCCCGCTTGCTCACCGACGATAGTGACCCCCAGGATATGATCGCGGCCAGGGCGGGTGAGTACCTTGATAAAACCTTGGGTGGCGCTGTCGGTGATCGCGCGGTCCAATTCGGCCAAGGAGAAACGCGTGATCTCATAGGGGATCTGGCGTCGACGCGCCTCACGCTCATTGAGGCCGACCCGCGCCACTTGAGGATCGACGAAGATGCAGCGTGGCATCACCCGTTCATCGAAGCGCCGACGCCAGATCTGCCCGAATAGGGCATTGACGCTGGCATACCACGCCATGTGGGCGGCGGCGTGGGTCAACTGCTCGCCGCCGGTCACATCGCCAGCAGCATAGATGCTGGGACAGAGGCTCTGGAGATAGGCGTTGCTAACCAGGTTCTGTGGGCTATCGATACCCAATTGTTCCAAGCCATAGCCGGCCAGACGGGGGCGACGTCCTAACGCCAGCAACAAGTCGTCGAACGCCAATCCCTGCTCCTCTCCCAGCTTGCCCCGGCGCACGATCAGCCGTTTCTCTCCATCGCGACGTTCGATGCGTAGCGCCTGGCAGTCGGTCAATACCGTGACGCCGTCGGCGCACAAGCTAGCGCGTACCTGCGCACCGACCTCCTCATCTTCGCGCGCTAGCAGGTGGGGGCCGCGTTGTACCAAGGTGACGCCGGCACCCAGGCGAGCTAAGGCCTGGGCCAGTTCACATCCGATGGGACCCCCGCCTAGCACCAGTAGGCGGCGGGGAGGCGTGTCGCGTTGCGCCAGCGTCGCCCACAGCGTGTCACTGGTCAGGTAGTCGACCTCTGTTAGCCCCGCCAGCTCAGGGATCACCGGTTCGGCGCCGGCGGCGATGATGATGGCTCGGCTACTCAGCGTGCGCAGGCGGCCATCCGCAAGTTGGATCTCGACCTGCCAAGGGGAGAGCACGCGTGCCCGTCCCGCAAGAACCTCGACGCCCAATGCGCGATAGCGTTCGACACTATCGTGCGGGGCGATGCGACGGATCGTCTCTTGCACCCGCGCCATCACCTGGCGAAAGTCAGGAGGCTCCAAGCGGGTTGGCAGACCATAGCGATCGCCATGACGCAGTTGATGCGCCAAGGTGGCGCTGCGGATCAGTGCCTTGCTCGGTACACAGCCGCGATTGAGGCAATCACCGCCCAGCGCGCCGGATTCGATCAGCGTCACCTTGGCGCGCACGGCAGCGGCGAGGTAGGCGCTGACCAATCCAGCGGCGCCTGCGCCGATCACCACCAGATTGCGATCGAAACGGCGAGGTTTAGGCCAGCGTCGAGTTTGCCGCCAGCGTTGCCGCCAGCGTTGCCGCCAGCGCGGTAATGCCCGCGCCGCGAGACGCGCCAATAATGGAAAAGTGCCTAGCAGGGCAAACGAGAACCATAACGCAGGGGAGAGGATCGCCGCCAGAGAGTCCACCTCGGCCAGATGGGTGCCGGCATTCACGTATACCAGCGTACCGGGTAGCATCCCGAGCTGACTGACCCAGTAAAAGCGTCGGGTAGGAAAGCGGCTCAGGCCGAGCAGTAGATTGATCAGGAAGAAAGGAAACAGGGGAACCAGGCGTAGGGTAAAGAGATACCAGGCGCCATCCTGTGCCAAGCCTTGGTTAATGGTCGCGAGGCGCACCGCCATGTGGCGGGATAGGCGATCGCGCAGCAAGAAGCGCGCGCTAACAAAGGCCAGCGTCGCCCCGATGCTGGAGGCGAAAGAGACCAGCAAGGTTCCTAGTCCAAGGCCAAAGAGAGTCCCGGCGGCCACGGTCATCAACGCTGCACCGGGTAAGGAGAGCGCCGTCAATAGCAGGTATAGGACGAAAAACGCCGCCGCGATTTGTCCAGGCGCCTGGGTGTGCCAGCCGTTAAGCGCTAGCTGATGGCGTTTTAATGCCTCCAGTGTGAGCCAGGTCGGGCCGTTCAAGTAAAAAAAGGCCGTCGTCGCCAGTAGCAGTAGCAGCAGTAAGCGCAGCCGTTTTTTCATTGAGACTCCGTAGCGGCGGCTGGGGAGATCCCCTACGCCTATCTAATCGTTAACATTAACTATATATTTACCGCGAGACGCGTCAATTTATTCTGTATCAATCAATACAAAATCGTGCGCGATTAACGTGATAAACGGCAAGGCGTCGTCGGATGGGGGGGAGCTTCAGCCGTAAGTCGGCAAGAGAATGGGGAGCATGGCGTGTTGGGGCTAGCACCGGCATTGGGCTGGGTTTTTCTGGCTTTTTTCGCCTGGTCGATTTGTCGTCATTATAGGGGGACGCTGGGCGAGGGGGGCGAGCGGTTATCGCCCAGGCGTCATCAAACAGGGCGAGGCGTGGCTCCCGTGCGTTGCGGGGGCTCACGGGAGTAGCGGACGCAGCGAATCCCCAGGCGTAGCGCTTACTGACGAATCAAGTATCAGCTAACGCGCTGGCGAGGAGCGCCTGCGCCCCGTTCCACATAACCGAGGTGACGCCGAGCGCGCGGGGAGCGGATGGGGCTGGATGCCAGGGCCTGTGCCGTTGCACATCATGGGACGGTCAGCCAAGGGCGAGGGACACATTTCCGATGGCACAGGCGGCCGGGCTCACCACATCAGATCATCCGGTACCTTAAAGTCGGCGTATGGATCGTCCTCATCCTGCTCTTCTTGACTCAACGCGCTGTGCAAGACGATGCTATCGGCATCCCGCTGCGCGATTTTATCGGCGACGCTCGCCGGGATCACGGCGTATTCAGCGCTACCGTTGCTAGCGACGGCGAGACGCGCAATGGCGAGACGGCCATTGACTAACTGACTGTGCGTCAGCTTATCGAGGCTGAGTTTTTTGATGAGATTACCATCGGTAAAGTTAAAATCGATATCGCCCTTTTTCAGGCTGATTCGATTCATTTCGATCAACTGCTTCACCTGAGCTTTAATTTCTTTCGCTAGGGTCGCCTGCTTTTGCTGCTCGCTGAGTTGCTTGTCTCGTTCGAGTTGTGCCTGTTTCTTTTCTTCCACTGCTTCTCGCGCCTCACGGGCCTGGACGCGCGATTTTTTCGCCGTTCTCTGGACTTTGGCCATCTTCTTACTGGTCACCAGTCCCGCTTTTAACAGCTGCTCTTGCAAGGTAAGTTTGCTCATGTTGATGTCTAAATCCGCTCATTCATGGCGGGGATTATACCTGTAATCCTCCGCCCTGTAGCAAGTCGGCGGAGAAAATCGTGCGATCAGGGGCGGGCGGACGCCATCGTTACCCACCGCGAGGGCGCATGACAGGCGAAGCGGATGCAAAATCCACGCAGAGTCGAGGCGATTGAATGCTATCATGGGGATCCAACGCGCGGGCAATAACGCCCGGACGCGCTTTCTACCCGCTGAGACTACCATTGTGACCTCCTTTGCCGAACTTAATGCCCTTCCCGCAGAACAACTCGATAACCTCAATGAGCTGGGCTACCAGACCATGACGCCAGTGCAGGCGGCGACCCTGCCGGCGATTCTGGCGGGCAAAGATGTCCGTGCACAGGCTAAAACCGGGAGCGGTAAAACGGCCGCGTTTGGACTCGGTCTGTTACAGCATATTGATGCTAGCCAGTTTATTACCCAGTCGCTGGTGCTTTGCCCGACCCGCGAACTGGCCGATCAGGTGGCGAATGCGTTACGCAATCTGGCGCGCTGTATCGCGAATATTAAGGTACTGACGCTCTGTGGCGGCCTGCCGTTTAGCGTGCAACGTAACTCATTGGCTCACGCGCCACATATCATTGTGGCCACGCCGGGCCGGCTGCTCGACCACCTAAAAAAAGGGACTGTCAACCTGGATGCTTTACAGACTCTGGTTCTGGATGAAGCCGATCGAATGTTGGATATGGGGTTTGCCGATGCCCTCGACGAGGTGATCACCTGGGTACCGGGAAAGCGCCAGACGCTGCTATTTTCGGCCACCTGGCCGTCGGCGATCGCCGCCATCAGCCGCCGCATCCAGCGTGATCCGCTGAGCATTGAGATCGATACCCTCGGCGAGCTACCGGCGGTGGAGCAACGTTTTTACGAAGTCGCTCGCGGTGCAAAGATCAGCCTGTTGCAAACCCTGTTAAGCCAGCATCAACCGGCTTCCTGCGTGGTGTTCTGCAATACGAAGAAAGATTGCCAGGCGGTGTGTGATGCGTTGAGTGACGCCGGCCAGAGCGTGCTGGCCCTGCACGGCGATATGGAGCAGCGAGAGCGTGACCAGACGTTGGTGCGCTTTGCCAATGGCAGCAGTCGCGTTCTGGTGGCGACGGATGTGGCGGCGCGTGGGCTAGATATTAAAGCCCTGGAGTTGGTCATTAACTATGAACTCGCCTGGGATCCCGAGCTCCATGTGCATCGCATTGGACGTACCGCTCGCGCCGGCGCGAGCGGGTTGGCCATCAGCTTCTGTGCCCCGGAAGAGGCGCAACGCGCCAACGTGTTGGAGGAGATGCTCGATGTCCGCCTCGATTGGCAACCGTTGCCGAGCGGCGTTCGTATCGTCCCGCTGGCGGCGGCGATGGCGACCTTGTGCATTGATGGCGGAAAGAAGGCCAAGATGCGCCCGGGCGATATCCTCGGCGCATTGACCGGTGAGCTGGGGCTGGATGGCGCAGATATCGGTAAGATCGACATTCACCCTACCCATGCCTACGTCGCCGTGCGCCAGGCGCTCGCCCGCCAAGCTTGGCAGCGCCTACAGCAGGGTAAGATCAAGGGCAAGGCGGTCAAGGTGCGGCTGCTGAAGTGATAATCTCCGACCGGGAAGGCGAACGCGCTCGCGAGGGGCGCTGCACATTGCCGCTTTCGCGCATAATGGCACCGCAGCGCGGTGCCAGCGCCTGCCGCTGAACACGGTGGCCGCCAGCCAGCGGGGCAAACCGGTAACCGCACGCCATCACGCGCGGTGCTGCGCGTGAACGGGCCTGAAACACCTCGTGTGGCGAGTCTCTGGACGCGAGGGGGATGCCGCGATGTCAGTGATGCCGTTTGGCGACCAGCGTGAAACGGTAGTCTTCGCTCTTGAAGAAGTTACGGCTGTACTCAAACACGGTGCCATCGCTAAGAAAACCGATGGAAATTTTCTCTAAAATCGGTTTTTGCGGGTCGATCCCCAAGGCATCTACGACCTCTGCCGTCGGCATCACTGGCAAGATCTCCTGCTCGCTACGCTCGATGACAAATTTTTTTATCTGTTCGATGTAGTAATACTTCGATTTCTGCATGATCTCGTAAGTGAGATCAGGAAAGAGTGAGAGTGGCATCCAGGTTTCTTCCAGCGTGACCGCCTTTTGCTTGATGTAGCGTACCCGTTTGACGTAATACACTTTGTCGTCGCCAGTCAGACGCAGTGCCTCGGCGATGTCGGGTGCGGCTTGGCTGACCTGGAAGGTCAACACATCGCTGTGGGTATCGACATTGCGATCGGCTAACTTCTCATAGAAGCTAGTGAGCTGATAAATGTCGTAGTTGACCCGCTCTTCTTTGACGTACCAACCGCTTCCTTGCAGGCTTTCGATCACCCGCTCTTCGCTCAACAGTTTAAGGGCCTGACGTACCGTGACCCGACTGACACCATAATGTTCACACAACGCCGCCTCTGTCGGCAATGCATCACCTGGCTTGAGTTCACCGTTGATGACTTGCTGGCGTAACGCGTCTGCAATTTGACGATAGATAGGCTTCTTGCTCAAGGTATCCGTATCCCGTGTGGCGAGAGAGTTGCTCTCTATTCTAGTCTGCTGACGATAGCAATAAAACCAATATGTCGTTCCCAAATTAAATTGTCACCATTATGTATCATTTATTATTGCATACAAATACAATACAAAAATTCTCGTGATTTTAAATTGATCACAAAATGGTATTCTTCTGCCTGCTATCATCGTCTCATCTGATGCTGAAGCCATGTTGGCTTAATGGCCAAACCACGAAACCGAGGATAGCGATGAACCTGAGCAGTCTGACCCACTCTAGTCTGATCAATCTGCAAACCGTGTTTGCAGGGCGCGATCAGGCGATTCATCTGCTGGCGGATCAACTCGCCGCACAAGGCAAATTGTATGATAAGCAGGCGTTCCTGGAGGCCGTTTTCGCCCGCGAAGCACAGGGACCGACTGCATTAGGCGAAGGTCTGGCGGTGCCACATGGCAAATGTGCGGCGGTGAAAGAAGCCGCCTTTGCCGTTGCGACGCTGAAAACACCGATCGAGTGGGAGGGGATCGATGGTGCGGAAAGCGTGAACCTGATCTTTCTCTTGGCGATACCCGAGGATCAGGCGGGATCGACGCACATGCAATTACTCACTTCGCTGACCACGGCCTTAGTGGATGATGATACCCGTGAGGCGGTCCTTCATGCGACGAGCGCACAGCAATTGCTGGCGTTGTTATCGCAAGATAGCGCCGATGAGGCGCCGCTCCCATCGACGCCGGATGCGACGCAGCCTTGTGTGGTTTGCGTGACGGCCTGTCCGGCCGGGATCGCCCATACCTATATGGCGGCAGAATATCTGGAAAAAGCCGGGCGTAAACTGGGGATCCAGGTCTACGTAGAGAAGCAGGGCGCGAATGGCATTGAGGGGCGGTTAACCCCGGAGCAATTGCGTCAAGCGACGGCGTGCGTGTTCGCCGCGGAGGTGGCTATCAAGGAGAGCGAACGGTTTACTGGGATCCCGCGCATTGAGACACCGGTGGCGGAGCCGATCAAGCATGCGGAACGTATCCTCATGCAGGCCGTCGAGCTCGCGAAGGCTGGCGATCATGGTGAGCGTCCCACCCAGGTAGAGCCTGTGCGTCAGAAGCCGAGTGTGAAGGCGGAACTAAAACAAGCATTATTGAGTGGCATTTCGTTTGCTGTTCCGCTGATCGTGGCCGGCGGGACGGTGTTAGCGGTCGCCGTACTACTGGCTCAACTCTTGGATCTGCAACATCTCTTCAACCAGGAAAACTCTTGGCTGTGGATGTACCGTAAGTTGGGTGGCGGCATGTTGGGCACGCTGATGGTACCGGTATTGGCCGCTTACACCGCCTATTCATTGGCCGATAAACCGGCATTAGGACCGGGTTTCGCGGCCGGGTTGGCGGCGAATATGATCGGCTCTGGCTTTTTAGGAGGCGTCGTCGGTGGCTTGATCGCGGGTTACCTGATGCGCTGGGTCAAGACACATGTGCGTCTGAGCCCCAACTTTAATGGGTTCCTCACCTTCTATCTCTATCCGGTGATCGGCACCTTAGTCGCGGGTAGCCTGATGCTGTTTGTGGTCGGCCAGCCGGTCGCCTGGCTAAACAATGGACTGACCGAGTGGTTGAACGGGCTATCCGGTACGAATGCCTTAGTGCTAGGGGCTATCCTGGGCTTTATGTGCTCGTTCGATCTCGGCGGACCGGTCAACAAAGCCGCCTATGCCTTTTGCTTGGGCGCGATGGCCAATGGCGTTTTTGCCCCTTATGCGATCTTTGGCGCGGCTAAGATGGTGTCGGCGTTTACCGTGACCGCCTCAACGTTAGTGGCGCCGCGTCTGTTCCAACAATTTGAAATCGAAGTCGGGAAATCGACGTGGTTACTGGGCTTGGCGGGGATTACCGAAGGTGCGATCCCGATGGCGATCGAAGATCCTATCCGCGTGATCGGCTCGTTCTTGGCCGGTTCGGTGGTGACCGGGGCGATCGTCGGCAGTGTCGGCATCGGACTCTCGACACCAGGTGCCGGTATATTTTCACTCTTCTTGTTACATAACAATGGGTTGGGTGCTGTGCTATCGGCGGCGATTTGGTTGGGTGCGGCACTGATTGGCACGCTGATCTCTACGCTATTGCTGATTGTGTGGCGTCATCACGCGATAAAGTGCGGCAAATATCAAATTCAGGCGCAGTAATACCGGCCCGATAGCGTCATTGCTGGCAAGACGACAGGAATACCCAGCAGTACTACTTTGTTTCCACGCCGTGTACTCGCGGTAGTTATGGCGTGGATACCTCTTATTTTAGCTTTGCTTGAGTTAGGAATTGAAGATGAAAGCTGTATCACGAGTTCATATAACGCCTCATATGCATTGGGATCGTGAGTGGTATTTCACCACCGAGGAGTCACGCATCCTGCTAATCAACAATATGGAAGAGATCCTGACGCGTTTAGAGTCCGATGCCGATTATCGTTTTTATGTTTTAGATGGCCAGACTGCGGTGTTAGAAGATTATTTTGCGATTAAGCCGCAAAATCGTGAACGGGTTCGGGCGCTGGTACAGGCGGGAAAATTGATCGTCGGTCCTTGGTACAGCCAAACCGACACGATGATCGTCGCAGGGGAGTCCATTGTTCGTAATTTAATGTATGGTATGCGCGATTGTCTCTCGCTCGGCGAGCCGATGAAAATTGGTTACCTTCCCGATTCATTTAGTATGTCTGCGCAGTTACCGCACATCTTTAATGGTTTCGGTATTACGCGCGCCATGTTTTGGCGCGGCTGTTCCGAGCGTCATGGCACCGACAAGACAGAGTTCCTGTGGCAGAGTAACGATGGTAGCGAAGTGGTAGCGCAAGTCTTGCCGTTGGGCTATGCCATTGGCAAATACTTACCACAAGATGAAGCCGGCCTACGCCAGCGCCTGGATAGCTATTTTAATGTGCTGGAGAAGGCGTCGTTAACCCAAGATATCCTGTTGCCCAATGGCCATGATCAGATGCCATTACAGCAAAATATTTGGCAGGTAATGGACAAGTTGCGCGAGATCTACCCGCAGCGTGAATTTGTCATGAGTCGTTTCGAGGAGGTCTTCGAACGCATCGAGGCCAGCCGTGCGCGACTAGCGACGCTAAAAGGCGAGTTTAACGATGGCAAATATATGCGCGTACATCGCACGATCTCCTCGACACGCATGGATATTAAGATTGCGCATGCCGAGATCGAAAATAAGATTGTGAATATTCTTGAGCCATTGGCCGCCATCGCCTGGTCGCTCGGTTTTGAATATCATCACGGTCTACTGGAGAAAATGTGGAAAGAGATCTTGAAGAATCACGCCCATGACAGCATTGGCTGCTGCTGTAGTGACAAGGTACATCAAGAGATCATGACGCGCTTTATCCTGGCAGACGACATGGCCGAGAATCTGATCCGATTCTATATGCGTAAGATCGTCGATAACATGCCGTCACTGCATGTCGATGCCGATAAGCTGACATGTTTTAACTTATTACCTTATGCGCGCGAAGAGGTGATTAATACCACGATTCGCATTCGTGCCCAGCAGTTCTCTTTGCTGGATGAGCAAGGGCAAGCGGTAGAGTATTTTATCCGCGCGGCGCGGGAGATCGATCCTGGCCTGGTCGATCGGCAGATCGTTCATTACGGTAACTATGAGCCGTTTATGGAGTACGATATTCAACTGCGGCAGACGGTTCCGGCGATGGGCTATTGTACGCTGTATATTCAGGCTAACCAGCCGGGCGCCTTGCGCCAGCTGCCGGATCAAACGAATGCCCTGCTGGAAAACCGTTATTACCGTATTAACTTGAATACCAATGGCACACTGGACATCGAAGATAAGCAGACCGGGTGCCGCTATCAACAGGTATTACAACTGGAGGATGGCTCGGATGATGGTGACGAATACGATTATTCACCCTCTCGTCAGGAGTGGTTGATCTATTCTACACAGAGCGCGGTGACCTGCGAAGTGCGCCATGAACCTTGGCAGAGTAGCGCTACCCTGGCACTGCGTATGGCGTTGCCAGCCAATTTATCACAGCGTGCCGCCCACCAGACCGAGGGATACCTCGATGTCCATTGCCAGATCACGCTCGCGACAGAAAGCCGGCGTATCGATATTGAGATGCAACTGGATAATCAGGCCGATGATCACCGTGTGCGGGTCTTGATCCCGACGCCTTTTGTCTGTGATAGCGTCTTGGCCGACAACCAGTTTGGCTCTATCACGCGTCCCGTTAGCGATCCGGCGATGGCGACCTGGCAGCAGGAGGGGTGGAAAGAGGCGCCGATCCCGGTATGGCAACTGATGAATTTCGCCGCCTTACAGGACGGCGGCCAGGGCCTGGCATTGTTTACCGAAGGGTTACGCGAATTTGAGGTGATCGGCGAGCAGCACAATACGTTCGCCTTGACGCTGTTCCGCTCGGTCGGCGTGCTGGGTAAAGAAGATCTGTTGCTGCGACCTGGGCGTCCGTCCGGGATCAAGTTGCCGACACCAGACTCGCAGATGCGTGGGCCATTACGTTGCCGCTTCAGTCTGTTCAGCTTTGCCGGCGATGCGCATCAGGCTGGCGTGATGCAACAGGCGCGCGCCTTTGTGACACCGATACGCTGTTACAATAAGATACCGTATGATGCGATGAAGCTGAATGTCGCGCCGTTCCATACGCCATCGAGTTACAGTCTGTTGGCGATGGAAGCGTCCGGGCCAGTCTTGAGTGTGTTGAAGAAGGCTGAAGATGCCGATGCGTTGATCATTCGCGTCTATAACCCTTCGGAGCAGTCGGTGTTGACCGGGCAGTTAACCTTGGATCGCGCGCCGCAAGAGTGGCTGGAAACACGGATGGATGAGCAACCGTTGCCGCAGCAGAGCGCCGCGCCAGGCGACTTTACGCAGTTAGCGCCCTGCCAGTCGAAAACCTTCCGCTTTATTCTCTAATCCCGTTCAGGCTTCGCCTGAGGCAAGAAGGGATCTTCCCCACGCTAGGCAGGGGCGACGCAGCGCGTCGCCCCTGCCGTACTCAACATCGCGTGTGAGGCTTCTGTACGCACCGTATCGACAGGGGGAGGGCTCGCGCAGCGCGAATAGGTCAGTGCTGCGCGTTGCGCTGAGATGATAGCTTCTTTCGCGTTGCGGAGTAGGGGCACGGAACTCATGCCCTACGCATTCCCTAGGCCGCTCGCTTAGACCGGCGCTACGGTCGCGTGCATCAATTCCCGAACTGCCGCTTCGCCTTGGGTCAGATAGACATGATGTACACGCATGGCGCTGTGCATCGCATATAGCCGATTGCGTAGTGCGTTAAATGTGCGGCCCTCCACCGCAATGCGATAGTCTTGGCGGGCGATTTTTTGTATCACAGGCAGGGTTTGTTTTACTGCCGGTCCGGAAAGGACAAAGTCGTGATCGCCCAGGTGGCAAATATACCCTTCTTGGCGGGCGATATTTTTTAGCGTGAGCCCCTTGCCGTGCTTGGCGACTAATCCATAAGTAAGGGGATCGCGACCGGCAATGATGGCCGCCGCCGCAAGCCAGGCGGCGATTTGCGCTGCATTCTTGGCATTGGACGGGGGTTGATGCGCACAGGCCGTCGCCACCACTAACTCCGGCGGCATTTCCCGGTAAATCAGTTCGGCGATGGATAAGATGTGGTGCTCGCCGGTTCCCGCCAGCGTTTGCTCTTGGCGGCTGGCGTGATCTGTCTGCCACGGGAAAACATACGGCTTATGCAGATCGTGTAGCAACTGGGCGGCGAGTGCAATGTCACGCTCAACCTGGTAGCCATAGACATCGGTATAGGTCGCGATGATCCCGTTAGTGATCGCGACATTGGCCGCGACATGGGTCGCGAGCCCGCCAGGATAGGCATGATGGCTTTGGTAGCCGCTGCCCGGCGCGCTGAAAAAAGCTTCGTCATCGTTACGTTGCGGGGGGAGGGGGGGAAGAAAGTCGTTTTCCTGAGCATCGGTGTAGCCTTTCGCCCGCAGCTCCTGCCAGACGGTGCGGCGTTCATCGTCATTCATGCGGGCGATGGACAACGGCGTGGGCTGATGATAAAGCGTGCTGATAGTCTGTTGTAATGTCTGATCCGTTATCGTCGCGATCTGCTGCGTTAGATAGTTCCGGGCCTGTTGCACGCGTGGCGAGGTGGCGGCCATTTCTTCGGGGGTGAGCGCGAGGCAGTCGGTCAGGGTTATCGCGGATTGCGCTGTTGGAGTGAGCTGATTAGCGCGTTGCGGTGAGCGGTGTGTCTCGGCGTAGGTATGAGGAAGAAATACGGCGGCGGTCGCGACGGTTGCATTCCTGAGAAAGCGTCGTCGGGTGTAGTCATCGATCATCGTTGATCCCTTATCGAGTGAGCCTATTGTCATCGATAGGAAGCGTAACTACGCTTTATGACACAGCGATGAATAGCCATGTCCCGCGCTAATGGCGCGGGACATGGCTATCGGTCATGGCGCTATTCAGCGTATGCGCGTTAGCGTCAAGGCGGGGAGCGCGAGTCGCGGATTGTCGTTGTCGTCGGCGCGCAGTGGGCGGTGGGTGAGAATGAAAAAAATCCACGCCATGGCGTGGATTTTTACCGAGGCGGCGTGATGAGGCTCGTAGAGTCCTATACGCCAACAGGCGATATTTAGACGTTGAATAGGAAGTTCATGATATCGCCATCTTTGACGATATAGTCTTTCCCTTCGGAACGCATCTTACCGGCTTCCTTGGCGCCCTGCTCGCCCTTATAGGTGATGAAGTCATCGAAGGCGATGGTCTGGGCGCGAATAAAGCCTTTTTCGAAGTCGGTATGGATCTTACCGGCCGCCTGCGGGGCGGTGGCGCCGACCGGGATGGTCCAGGCGCGGACCTCTTTCACACCGGCGGTGAAGTAGGTTTGCAGGTTCAGCAGCTTATAACCGGCGCGGATCACACGGTTCAGGCCCGGCTCTTCCAGACCCAGTTCGGCCATGAATTCGTCACGGTCGGCATCATCCAGCTCGGCGATGTCCGCTTCGACGGCGGCGCATACCGGCACCACGACGGAGCCCTCTTTCTCGGCGATAGCGCGCACCTGATCCAGGAACGGGTTATTTTCAAAGCCATCTTCGTTGACGTTGGCGATATACATGGTCGGTTTCAGCGTCAGGAAGCTCAGATACTTGATGGCCGCCTTCTCTTCGTCGCTCAGATCCAATGCGCGCAGCATACCAGCCTGCTCCAGGTGCGGTAGGCATTTTTCCAGTGCAGATAATTCCAGCTTGGCGTCTTTATCGCCGCCTTTTGCTTTCTTCTGTACACGGTGGATGGCGCGTTCGCAGGTATCCAGATCCGCCAGTGCCAGTTCGGTGTTGATCACCTCGATGTCTTCTGCCGGGTTCACACGGCCAGAGACGTGCACAATATTGTCGTTCTCAAAGCAACGCACCACGTGGCCGATAGCCTCTGTCTCACGGATGTTGGTCAGGAACTGGTTGCCCAGCCCTTCGCCCTTGGAGGCGCCTTTCACCAGGCCGGCGATATCGACGAATTCCATGGTAGTCGGTAGGGTACGCTGGGGTTTCACGATCTCGGCCAGTTGATCCAGGCGCGGATCGGGCATCGGCACCACGCCGGTGTTCGGCTCAATGGTACAGAACGGGAAGTTAGCGGCTTCGATCCCCGCCTTGGTCAGCGCATTGAACAGCGTAGATTTACCGACGTTAGGAAGCCCGACGATACCGCATTTAAAACCCATGTTTAATCACCTTAACTCATTGAATTTTCGACGGTTAATGCTTTGACCGCCAAAGAAACAGAAAAATTTTGCCCAATTATACACGCAATGCGTCATTTTCTCGACTTATCGTCGGTGACGCGTGGTGTGCCGCTCGGGTATCGCTATCCGCGAGGCGTGGCCTTGAAGCCATTCTGGCGGTTCATCGCTTTCTCCATCCCGTCGCGCATCAGTACCTCGGTGCAACGCAATGCCTCGTCGATCGCCTCATCGATCAGCGGCAGCTCACTGGCTAGAGGCTTGCCTAGCACGAAGCCGACGACCTTACTCTTGTCGCCGGGATGGCCGATGCCGATGCGCAGGCGATAAAAGTTGGGGTTATTGCCAAGCTTACTCTGGATATCCTTGAGGCCATTGTGGCCGCCATTGCCGCCGCCCAACTTCAGCTTAGCTACGCCAGGGGGCAGATCCAGTTCATCGTGCGCCACCAGGATCTCATCCGGGGCGATGCGGTAGAAGCCGGCCAGGGCAGAAACCGCCTTGCCGCTGAGGTTCATGAACGTGGTCGGCACCAGCAGGCGCAGATCGTGGCCGGCCAGGCTGAGGCGGGCAGTGTAGCCAAAGAACTTACTTTCTTCTTTCAGGGACTGGCCGTGGCGTTCAGCGAGGGCGTCAACGAACCAGGCGCCGGCGTTATGGCGAGTCTGCGCGTATTCCGCGCCAGGGTTGGCCAGGCCGACAATCAGTTTAATCGTCATCAGTACATTCGGTCTTTGTGTGATAGACGCGGGAGTGCCCCGCGGCAGGTCGTGGATAAAAGAACAGGCGTAATTAGACCACACTTTGCCGCCACTCACTACCTCACCGCGTAGCACGCCCGGTGTCGGTCGGCAATGATGAGCGGGGTTACTGACGGTAAGCGGGATAACGTGTGTCTTTTCCCTATCACACCGGGTTGTAAAATGAAATAACTAATGGTTACAAGGACGAAATGTGAGCTGTGACCAATCAGGTGAATATTAAGTGACTATACTGTCACTAACGGGATAGGTTAGCGTCCCTGATAGGAGACCAATCAAGCATCAGTATATTTTATGGATGCTGATACAGTGAAGGAGGAGACCAATGAAACGTAAAAGCTCGATGCTGCTGGGCAACGTTCTGATGGGGCTGGGGCTTATTACCATGGTGGGCGGTGTCGGTTACTCCGTACTGGCTCAGTTACCCCAATTGGATTTACCTCAATATTTTTCTCATGGCGCGGTGATGAGTATCTTCATCGGGGCGCTGTTATGGTTGGCTGGGGCGCGTGTCGGAGGTCGTGAGCGTGTCGCCGACCGCTACTGGTGGGTACGTCACTATGATAAACGGTGTACCCGGAAAACGCGTGAACGTCATTCTTAAAATAACGACGTGTCATACCGTTTGAGCGCCGCCGGGAAGGGCGGCGTTTTTTATGGTGTTGGTCTGCCGCTACGAGCGTGGTTGAAGCTTAACGCCGGATTGGGTTGCGATATAACGTGAAAGCGCGCTGCCGAGAGTGTGGCGTGGTGTATCGTGTCGGTTTTGCCAGGGAGGATGGGGACGTTGATGCTAGGGAAGAGGAGCGGCGAGATCTACCCAACCCGCCGCGATGCGCGCATCAGAAACGAAAAACGGCGGATAAATCCGCCGTTTTCATTTGGCGCAAGCTATCAGTGTTCGAACATCGCAGAGATGGACTCTTCGTTGCTGATACGGCGGATGGCCTCGGCCAACATACCGGACAGCGTCAGGCTGCGCACCTTGTCCAGCGCTTTGATTTCCGGCGCGAGCGGGATGGTGTCGCAGACCACAAACTCATCGATGACGGAATTCTTGATATTATCGATGGCGTTACCGGAGAAGATCGGGTGCGTGGCGTAGGCGAAGACGCGCTTGGCTCCGCGCTCTTTCAGCGCTTCTGCTGCTTTGCACAGGGTGCCGCCGGTGTCGATCATGTCGTCGACCAGTACGCAGTCACGATCGGCCACGTCGCCGATGATATGCATCACCTGGGAAACGTTGGCACGCGGACGACGCTTATCGATGATGGCCATGTCGGTATCATTCAGCAGTTTGGCGATGGCACGGGCGCGAACCACACCGCCGATGTCCGGGGAAACCACGATCGGGTTTTCCAGTTTCTGCTGCAACATGTCTTCCAGCAGGATCGGGCTGCCGAATACGTTGTCTACCGGTACGTCGAAGAAGCCTTGGATCTGTTCAGCGTGCAGGTCCACGGTCAGCACACGGTCAACCCCGACGCTGGACAGGAAGTCAGCGACGACCTTGGCGGTGATCGGTACACGAGCGGAGCGCACGCGACGATCCTGGCGCGCGTAACCGAAGTAAGGGATGACCGCCGTGATGCGGCCGGCGGAGGCGCGGCGCAGTGCGTCGACCATAACAACCAGCTCCATCAGGTTATCGTTGGTCGGGGCACAGGTGGACTGGATGATGAAAATATCACCACCGCGTACATTTTCGTTGATTTGCACGCTCACTTCGCCGTCACTAAAACGGCCTACAGCGGCGTCGCCGAGGCTGGTGTACAAACGGTTGGCAATACGTTGTGCTAGTTCCGGGGTAGCGTTACCAGCAAAAAGCTTCATATCAGGCACGAGAAGAACCTCAGGCTTGCGTCCAGAGAAGTTGATAGTACGGCGCGTTAACGAGGAGTGGGCTGACGCGCCGCATTACCCTACAGGTATTGGTTTGAGTCACGGCAGACTCTGCATTCGTTCGGTGAACAAATGGCCGCGCGGCATGCAAAACTATTGTCAAACGCAACGAGATGCTTTAAACATTAGTCGGTTACGTGCATGGAGGCTAGCAGCTCGGAGCGGGCACGGTGCAACGGCGACGTATTGACGCCACGCGCCACGAATCCTTGCATCCACTCGGGGGCATTGCTTAACACCTGACGAGCCGCACACTCGGTGTCGAATTCCGCAAACACGCAAGCGCCGGTTCCTGTCAGACGCGACGGCGCGTATTCTAGCAGCCACGAAAGCGCCTGTTCAACCTCACGAAAACGTTTTCTTGCTATAGCCTCGCAATCGTTACTGTACGGTGTTGCCAACAGTTCCGCCAAAGTTCTCACTGGAGAGTCTCTTTTCAGTGCAGGATCGGCGAAGATCGCCGGTGTGGGAATACTGATGCCTGGATGTGCAACGAGATACCATTTTTCTTCAGGATGTGCTGGCTGTAACAATTCTCCAACACCTTGCGCAAAGGCGGCAACGCCATTAACAAATACCGGTACATCGGCACCCAGGTGCAGACCGATCTCCGCCAGTTGGCGGTCGCTCAGTCCGGCCTGCCACAGGCTATTTAACGCCACCAGGGTGGTGGCAGCATCGGATGAGCCACCGCCCAGGCCGCCGCCCATCGGTAATACCTTCTCTAGGGCGATATCGGCGCCACAGTGCGCGAAGCGACTGGGTAAGACTGCGCGCAGCGCCTGCGCGGCGCGTAAGATCAGGTTATCCTCATCAGCGACGCCGTCGACGGGCGTCAGCAGCCGTAACTGACCATCGCTACGCGCCTGTATGGCAAGGGTGTCGCCATAATCCAGAAACTGGAATAGGGTCTGCAACAGGTGGTAACCGTCGGCGCGCCGTCCGGTAATGTACAGAAATAAGTTCAGCTTGGCCGGGGCCGGCCAGTGCGTCAGCGCGGTGATCATGGTTGCAGCGTCCAGTTATCCATCTTCAACTTGATACGTTGTGTGTCCTGGCTCAGCTCCAGTTGCGCTGGCAGGGGCGGCGTGAGGCGAGTGTCGTAACGCAGGTAATCTACCTGCCAGCGCTGACCGTCATGCTGGTAGGTCAAATGGCTTAGGCGCTGCGCGCTATCTAGGCTAACCTGTTGCGCCTGACCGGGTAGGCCCAACATCCATTGGCGTAAGTTATCTAACGGGATCTGCATCCCCGTCAGTTTAGCGAGCATGACCGTGGCGTTATCGCTGACGTAACGGCGTCCCTGGCTATCGGTGATCTGCGCCACGCCAGGGCGCACGTTGAGCTCCAATTCGGTGCTGCCTAGTGGGTTGGTCAACAGCAGTCGGTAGTGCCCGGTGGCCGTCTGTTGCCAGAAGAATCGTGCATAAACCTTTTGCTTATCGGAGAGATAGGCAAATGCCCCGCGCGTTTGATAGGCGGTGATATTCTCTACTTGTTGCTGATGGGCTTTCCATTGCGGTGAATCGATGTTACCACCGCTGCCGGTCGGGGGCAGCGAGCTACAGGCGGCGAGCAGCAAGCAGCTAACTGGCAGTAAACGCAGGAGATTTACCTTTTTCATCCTCAGATTCCACGGTGAAGGTTGTAGGGGGGTAACGCTAGCCTCCTTACTGAAGGGCGTCAATGGGGCACAGCGGCTATCCAGGGTGAAAAGGGGAAAAAATGTTTGTCGGCGCATGTCATGGCGGGGGACGGTGGCTTTTATTGCTTCGACGCATCAAGTAGAATGCTGCCATTACTACTAAACCCTAATGACATCGGGACTACTTAACGGTTTTTCATGAGTCTTCTTGCACTTGGAATCAATCATAAAACGGCACCGGTCTCCTTGCGGGAGCGGGTAACGTTTTCTCCCGATACCTTGGATCGGGCCATTGAAAGTCTGCTGCGGCAGCCGTCGGTGCAGGCGGGGGTGGTGCTGTCTACCTGTAACCGGACTGAGTTGTACCTGAGTGTGGAGCAACGTGCGGATCTCCGCCAACAGATCGTCGACTGGCTGTGTAGTTATCATCAACTGTCGCCGGAAGAGGTGAGCGATAGCCTCTATTGGCACCAAGACAACGAAGCCGTCAGCCATCTGATGCGCGTCGCCAGCGGCTTGGACTCACTGGTGTTGGGCGAACCGCAGATCTTAGGCCAGGTCAAGAAAGCGTTCTCGGAATCTCAACGTGAGCAGGCACTGTCTGCTGACCTGGAGCGTCTGTTTCAGAAAACTTTCTCTGTCGCCAAGCGGGTGCGTACCGAAACCGAAATCGGAGCCAGCGCCGTCTCGGTGGCGTTTGCCGCCTGTACCCTGGCGCGGCAGATCTTCGAGTCATTGACCCGCTTGAATGTCTTGTTAGTCGGAGCCGGAGAGACCATCGAGTTGGTGGCGCGTCACCTGCACCAGCATCAGGTGCAGCATATGCTGATCGCTAACCGTACCCGTGAACGCGCCCATGCGCTGGCCTCCGAGGTCGGTGCCGAGGTGATTGCCCTAGAGGCGATTGCTGAGCGTCTGGCTGAGGCCGACATCGTCATCAGTTCGACGGCGAGTCCCTTGCCGATTATCGGCAAGGGGATGGTGGAGCGTGCCTTGAAGGCGCGGCGCAACCGTCCGATGTTACTGGTGGATATCGCCGTGCCGCGTGACATCGAGCCGGAGGTTGGTGAGCTAGCCAACGCCTATCTGTACAGCGTGGACGATCTTCAGGCGATTATTCAGGGTAACATGGCCCAGCGCCAGGCGGCGGCGGTACAGGCGGAGCACATCGTGCAACAAGAGTGTGCCAATTTCATGGCTTGGCTGCGTGCGCAAGGTGCCGTTGAGACCATCCGCGAATACCGTGCTCAGGCCGATCAGGTGCGCGCCGAGGCCGAGGCCGAAGCGTTGGCCGCGCTGGCACAAGGCTGTGAGGCCGAAGCGGTGATCCACCGTCTGGCCCATCGCCTGACCAATCGACTTATCCATGCTCCGACCAAATCCCTCCAGCAAGCCGCCGGCAGCGGCGATGCGCAGCGTTTACAGGTACTGCGCGACAGCCTCGGGCTGGACCACAATTAGTTTTGTTCTCTCCCTTTTATTAACAGGTAAATAGCCACGCATGAAGCCTTCTATTGTTGCCAAACTAGAAGCATTACAAGAGCGCCATGAAGAAGTTCAGGCATTGCTCGGTGATGCCGGAGTCATCGCCGATCAGGATCGTTTTCGCGCGTTGTCGCGTGAATATGCCCAGTTGACCGATGTATCGCGCTGTTTTCTTGACTGGCGACAGGCCCAAGACGATCTCGACACCGCTGAGATGCTGCTGGATGACCCCGAGATGCGTGAGATGGCGCAGGAGGAAATCAAGGCGACGCGCGAGCGCCTGAACGAGCTGGAGCAGCAGGTACAGATCTTGCTGCTGCCCAAGGATCCTGATGATGAGCGTAACTGTTTCCTCGAGGTGCGCGCCGGTACCGGGGGCGACGAGGCGGGTCTGTTCGCCGGCGATCTGTTCCGCATGTACAGCCGCTACGCCGAGGCGCGTCGTTGGCGCATCGAGGTGATGAGCGCCAGCGAGGGGGAGCACGGTGGTTATAAAGAGGTGATCGCCAAGGTCAGCGGCGAGGGGGCTTACGGGCGCCTCAAGTTCGAATCTGGCGGCCACCGCGTGCAGCGTGTCCCCGCGACGGAGTCGCAGGGGCGCATCCATACCTCGGCGTGTACCGTGGCGGTGATGCCGGAAGTGCCGGAGGCGGAGCTGCCGCAGATCAATCCGGCGGATCTACGCATCGATACCTACCGCTCTTCCGGGGCTGGGGGTCAGCACGTGAACACCACCGACTCGGCGATCCGCATTACCCACCTGCCGACCGGTATCGTGGTGGAGTGCCAAGATGAGCGTTCACAGCATAAGAACAAAGCCAAAGCGATGTCGGTGTTGGGCGCGCGCATTCGTGCCGCCGAGATCGCCAAGCGTCAGCGGGAGGAGGCATCGACGCGCCGTAACCTGCTGGGGAGCGGCGATCGTTCCGATCGCATTCGAACCTATAACTTTCCACAAGGGCGAGTGACCGACCACCGTATTAACCTGACGCTCTACCGGCTGGACGAGGTCATGGAAGGGAAGCTGGATAGCCTGATCGAGCCCATCGTGCAGGAGTATCAGGCGGATCAGCTCAGTGCGCTGTCCGAGCAGGAATGATGCGTTACGATGACTGGCTGCGCCAGGCCATTGCCCGCCTGACGCCTGGCGACAGTCCTCGGCGTGATGCCGAGATCCTGTTGGAGCACGTCAGTGGCAAGGGACGTAGCTTTATCCTGGCCTTTGGCGAGACGTTACTGACGACGACGCAACTGGAACGGCTTGCGGCGTTGTTGGCGCGGCGTGCGCAGGGTGAGCCGGTGGCCTACCTGATCGGGCAACGCGAATTCTGGTCGTTGCCGTTGGAGGTCTCGCCGGCGACGTTGATCCCGCGTCCTGATAGCGAGTGCCTGGTCGAGCAGGCGCTGCAACGTCTGCCCGCACGGCCGGCTCAGATCGTCGATCTCGGTACCGGTACCGGCGCCATCGCGCTGGCACTGGCCAGCGAACGTCGCGATTGCCAAGTGAGCGCCGTCGAATTCAATCCAGAGGCGGCAGCGTTGGCACGCCGTAACGCGCTAAGGCTGGGGCTGGCGCACGTCGAGGTCTTGCAGGGCAGTTGGTTCGATCCACTGGCAGGGCGGCGTTTCGATATGATCGTCGCGAATCCGCCTTATATTGATGCCGATGACGTACACCTAAGCCAGGGAGACGTGCGCTTCGAACCGGCCAGCGCTTTGGTGGCTGCTGAGCAAGGGTTGGCGGATCTGCGAATCATCGCCAATCAGGCGCCCTGCTATTTGGCCAGCGCAGGTTGGCTCCTGTTGGAGCATGGTTGGCAACAAGGGGCGGCGGTACGTACCCTGTTGTGTGATGCCGGTTTTAGCCGGGTAGAGAGTGTGCGCGATTATGGCGACAATGAGCGTGTCACGCTGGGTCAGTGGGGCGAGTAATGTCGAGATGGCCGCTTGCCGGATGCACCCGGCGTCATGAAGAAATCGGCGATGAACGGACTGCCGCTGAGTATGGAACCGATATGAGTGTAATGGCCGATTTTGCCTTCGATGAGATGACGTTGAGCGACGGCGTACTGCGGATGCAGCAGATGGTGCGTCCCGATCTGGCCGTGGAGGCGGTGCGTGACGCGCTGGACGCGTTGACGGCGCAAGCGCAGACGGCCTTGCAAGCGTTGAGCGACGAAACGTCGCGCCTGCAAGGTCTGTTGACCTTGTTCTTTGATGAGTGGGGCTTTGGGGGCGTCGGTGGGGTCTATCGTCTCTCCGACGCACTGTGGCTTGATAAGGTGCTCGAATGCCGTCAGGGGACGCCGGCCTCGTTGGGGGTGATCTTGCAACACTTGGCACAACGTCTGGCATTACCCCTTCAGGCGGTGGTTTTTCCCACCCAACTGCTGTTGCGTGCCGACTGGCCGGACGGCAGTACCTGGCTGATCAATCCGCTTAACGGTGAGCGCTTAGCGCGAGCCCTATTGGCGGTGTGGCTGAAAGGGCATTTGGGGATGCAGGCCAAGGTAAGCGAGGCGGATCTGGCGGTCGCGGAGAACAGCCAGGTGGTGCGCCGCTTACTCGCGACACTGAAGACGGCACTGATGGAGGAGCAACAGATCGAATTGGCATTGAACGCCTGCGAGGCCCTGCTGCAATTCGACCCGGAAGATCCCTATGAGATCCGCGATCGCGGGTTGATTTACGCCCGTCTTGAGTGTCCGCACATCGCCTTATCCGATCTCAACTATTTTGTCGAGCAGTGCCCCGAGGATCCGGTGGCCGAGGTGATTAAGTTGCAGATCCACGCCATCGAAGCGTTTACGGTGGTGCTGCATTAAGCGAATGCCACTTGCCCGAGCGGGGCGCTTTCTTTTTGCCTGCGCCATGGCGGCGATCGGCGCTGGAGTATGGCATACTCTGTGCGTCCACTGTTGGGGTAGCAGGTTTTTTCACAATTAAAGGCGCAAGCATGAAACAGAAAGTTGTCAGCATTGGTGATATTCAGGTCGCTAACGATCTGCCGTTTGTTCTCTTCGGTGGGATGAACGTGCTGGAGTCGCGCGATCTGGCGATGCGCATCTGTGAGCACTACGTCACCGTCACCCAGAAGCTAGGGATCCCCTACGTCTTTAAGGCCTCTTTCGACAAGGCCAATCGCTCTTCTATCCACTCTTACCGTGGCCCAGGTTTAGAGGCGGGGATGAAGATCTTCCAGGAGTTGAAGCAGACCTTTGGGGTGAAGATCATCACCGATGTGCATACCCCAGAGCAGGCACAGCCCGTAGCGGAGGTGGTGGATGTGATCCAGCTTCCCGCGTTTCTGGCGCGTCAGACCGATCTGGTTGAGGCGATGGCCAAAACCGGCGCGGTGATCAACGTCAAGAAGCCGCAATTTCTCAGCCCAGGCCAGATGGGGAACATCGTAGACAAGTTCCATGAGGGCGGTAACGATCAGGTGATCCTGTGCGATCGTGGCAGCAACTTTGGTTACGACAACCTGGTGGTCGACATGCTGGGCTTCGGGGTGATGAAGAATGTGAGCCATGGCGCGCCGGTGATCTTCGACGTGACGCACGCCTTGCAGTGTCGTGACCCGTTTGGCGCCGCTTCGGGCGGACGTCGTGCTCAGGTTGCCGAGTTGGCCCGCTCCGGTATGGCTATCGGCCTGGCCGGTCTGTTTATCGAGGCGCATCCGGATCCGGCGCACGCCTTGTGTGATGGCCCTTCCGCGCTGCCGCTGGATAAGCTGGAGCCGTTCCTGGTCCAGATGAAGGCCATCGACGATCTGGTGAAGAACTTCCCACCGCTGGATACCGCTAACTAAGCGTCTGAGCGCACGATACACGTCTTGTAGGGGGAGCTTAAGCTCCCCCTTTTTTATCCGCGTTCGCAGAATATCCCCTGTATGCGTCCGCCGGCGTCCAGGCAGGCATCCTGCATCAGGAAACGGTCGGCTCTGATACCGGCATAGAAGGCGGCGCACAGGGCGACAAGGGCTATTAGGGCTCTTTTCATCGCGTTCTCTCTCCGTATGGGAGCGTGATCATAGCGGGGGACGGGGCGGGGAGACAGGGAAAAATGGCGCCCGTTTGGGCGCCATTGCAGGAGCGGGCGGCGTTAGCGCTTCTCCTCCAGCGTGCGCAGGGCATCTGGCAGGGTGGCGTAGAAAGCCAGGCGTCCGTCGATCGGCGCCACGCGTGCGCGCGCCAGCGTCTTCAGCGGCTGGAACGGCACATCGGTGACCAGCAGGCGTTTCCCTTGCGGCAGGGCGTCGATGAAGCGCAGGAAAGCGTTCAGGCCACCGGCGTCGAGAACTGGCACCGCATCCCACTGCATCACCAGCGTCTGATACTTGTCGCCCATCGCCAACATCTCATTAAAGATACGCTCGGCAGCGGCGAAGAACAGCGGACCACTGACGCGCAACACCAGCACGCCCTGCTCGTCGTTATGGCTGACCTCGCTGATGCGGGTCATGCGCGCGATACGGCGCATAAACAGCAGTGAGGCCAGTACGATTCCGACAGTGATAGCGATCACCATGTCGAACAGTACCGTCAACGACATGCATAGCAGCATGACGATGATGTCATCCTTCGGTGCTCGACGCAGCAGGTAGACGACCTTATGGGCTTCACTCATGTTCCAGGCAACGATCAGCAGCAGGGAGGCCATCGCCGCCAGCGGCAGGTAGGAGAGCCAAGGGGCCAGCACCAACAGCGCCAGGATCACCAGCAGCGAATGGATCACCGCCGAGATGGGCGAGGTGGCACCGGCGCGCACGTTGGCTGCCGAACGCGCGATGGCGGCGGTGGCGGTGATGCCACCGAAGAAGGGCGCGGCGATATTACCCAGCCCCTGGCCGATCAACTCACCGTTGGAGTGGTGTTTCTTTCCGGTCATGCCATCCAGCACCACGGCGCATAGTAGCGATTCGATCGCGCCCAGCATCGCCATGGAGAAGGCCGCCGGCATCAATGCCGTCAGATTATGCCAGCTTAGGGTAAGTGTGCTGCCATCGGTTGCCGGGAGGTTCCACGGCAATACGAACTGCGGCAGGATCGGCGGAATACCTTGCCCGTGGCTGCCGTCGGCCAGGATATAGCTGAAACGGGAACCGATGGTCGCCACATCGTGACCGAATAGAGAGCAGATGCCCATCACCGCGCTCCCCGCCAGCAGTGCCGGCAGGTGGCCCGGAAGGCGTACGCTGAGCTTAGGCCACAGGATCAATACCGCCAGGGTGGTGGCGCCGATCAGGGTATCCGCCCAGTTGATGGTCGGCATGGCTTGAGCCAGCGCCGCCACCTTAAACAGATAGCTCTCGGGAACATGCTCCAGGTGCAGGCCGAAGAAGTCTTTGACTTGCATGGTGGCGATGGTGATGGCGATCCCGGAGGTAAAGCCCAGGGTAACCGAGAGCGGGATGTACTCAATCAAGCGCCCGAAGCGTGCCATCCCCATTAATAGCAGGAAAATCCCCGACATCAGCGTCGCCACCAACAACCCGGAGAGGCCGAACTGTTGCGAGACCGGATAGAGGATCACCACGAAGGCGGCAGTGGGGCCGGAGACGCTGTAGCGTGAGCCGCCGGTCAAGGCGATGACGATACCGGCGACGGCTGAGGTGTACAGACCATACTGTGGCGGCACGCCGCTGCCGATGGCTAATGCCATCGCCAACGGGATGGCGATGATGCCGACGGTGATACCGGCGATGAGATCCTTGCTGAAGCGTTGAAGCGAATAGGGATCACGCCAACAGGACTCAATCAGCGCGCTGAACGGCATAACGCCGCCAATTTTATGGGTTTTCATTATGCGATTAAACCAACTATAGAAAAATCAAAGAAAGGCGGGCCATAGGCGGTCCGTCGCGAAGAGGAGCAATACGATACGCCTTTAGTGAAGCGGAAATATAGATATATATCAAGTCAGGCGGGTAAATTGTCGGCGCCGTAAAAAAAACGGTTTCTTTACAGCACCGTTTGCGAGGATGTCAGGCAGCGCCCGGGTTTGACCGTCCTCGCCAAAGGGTAAAGAAAAAGAGTTTTAGCCACTAGGATGATTTTGTTTGGCTAAGACCGAGAAAGTTGGCAATAACCTCACTAACCAACAGATGGTCATCGCGCTGAGGTGCGCCAGAAACACTCACCGCGCCGACACAGCCGCAATGGGCGATGCGGAGCGGGAAGCTACCACCCTGTACGGCATAGTCGGCGTTGCTCAGGCCATAAAACGCCTCCAGGGTGGTGTTGCGTAGCGCCAGACGCATTCCCATGGCATAGGAGCTGCGATGAAAGCGTAGTACCACGTTACGTTTGCGGCGGATCCATTCGGCGTTGTCTGGCGAGGTGCCGGGCATGGCGTAATGGAACAGCGTCTGACCGGCAAGCTGGATGTCGATGGTGACATGCAATCCACGCCGCTCGGCCTCTTGACGTAGCGCGCACCCCAGTAGCCAGGCGCTATCGCTGTTGAAGGTGGGGAACTGGAGGCGTTGCTCTTCGGCGTTCAGGCGTAGTAGCTCTTCTTCACTGCTCATAGTGGGATCTCATTGTTGAACGTGATAGATAGACTATCGGCAATAATGGGAAGGCGGGCTAGCGACGGCGATCTGATTTTGCGCCAAAAGTGGTGAGGCGTGGCAAATAGAGGGACAGGAAAGGCAAAAAGCCCGACCATAGGCCGGGCTTTTTAGAATCTGGCGGTGAGGAAGGGATTCGAACCCTTGATACGTTTTCACGTATACACACTTTCCAGGCGTGCTCCTTCAACCACTCGGACACCTCACCAAATTTTGCGCTGCGGCGTTGTGCGCTGCAACGGGGCGCTACTATAGGGATCACGCCCAGGATGGTCAAGCAGATTTTTGTTCCCCCGCACGAACTGACGAATGTATAGCCAGCCTGGGGGTTTTATCGGCATGTGCCGCCGCTGAGGGGCGTGGCGATTGACCAACGGGTGGTTACGATAATCAGTTCTATTTTTCACGGGTATTCAGCAAACGCGTCGGTGTCAGTCCGAGCGAATAGTAGTGTTATGCTGTCTCACGATAGCCAAGCCATCACGCTCATGGCGTGAGAGGGATAAGGGGCTTCTGGGATACGCCTGGGCTCCCTTGGACGCTTGCGCTGCGTAGGCGGTTTGGCGTGCGGCAGCGAGTTTTCTCGTTGGCGGCATCTGCCGGACTCGCAAGGGGGATAAGACGCCGGCGAAAAGAAAAGCAAAAGCCCGGCCATAGGCCGGGCTTTCTAGAATCTGGCGGTGAGGAAGGGATTCGAACCCTTGATACGTTTTCACGTATACACACTTTCCAGGCGTGCTCCTTCAACCACTCGGACACCTCACCAAATTGTCGCCGCAACAACGAGCTGTGTTGCGATGGGCGCTAATGTAGGGAAAAGCCGTGGCGGCGTCAACACTCTTTTTTCGTAAAACCAACTGTTTAGCTAAACATTCAACAAATTGGCCAATTACGCCGCGAAATGCGGTGTAATTGGCCATGCCGAGATTACTGAGCGTAGCGCTGTTGCCAGGTTTGCTCTAAGGCCTCCTGCCAGGAGGGATGCGGCTCAGGCAAGGCGGGGAACAGTGTCGGCAGCGGGCCGAAAGCCTGGCGCTGCGCGGCGGGGAGGCGGGCCACATCCAGAATGGTCGGATCGCCCCAAATGCGGGCATCGGCTTTCCGCGCTTGGGCGGCGGGTGACTGGAGGAAATTGATCACTACCAGCGCGGCATCCTTGGCGCGGGCATTGAAGGGGATCGCCAGAAAGTGGACATTGCTCAGCGCGCCAGCCTTGAAGGCGTATACCCGCGCGTCGGGCGGTAGTTCACCGGCAGCGATGGCGGCGGGAGCCATACCTGGGTTGAAGGTGATGGCCAGATCGAGGGCGCCGTCGTTGAACAGTTGGAGCTGCTGGGCATCGCTGGTAGGGAAGACGCGGCCTTGGCGCCACAGATAGGGATGGATCTGATCCAGCCAGGCCCACAGTGGTGCAGTGTCGCGGGCGAAGGTCTGTGCATCGACCGGCTTATCCAGCGGCAATCCGGGATTCAGTTGCATCAGGATACTTTTGAGGAAGCTGCTACCGTGGAACTGTGGCGGACGTGGGTAGGTCAGCCGTCCGGGGTGCTGGCGGGCGTAAGCTAGCAGCGCCTGCGGATCGGCGGGAGGGGTAGGCAAGGTGGCGGCATCGTGGATCAACACTAATTGGCCGACGCCCCATGGCGCTTCGTAGCCATCGGTGGCGACGGTGAAGTCGTTGCGTACCGGCAGCGCCTGATTGACCCAGCGCCAGTTGGGCAACTGCTCGGCGAAGGGGCCATACAACAGGCCATCGCGGCGCAACGCGTTAAAGTTTTTACCATTGACCCACAACAGATCGATGCTGCCCTGCTGGGTATTCCCTGCGGCCTTCTCCGCGCGGATACGACCGACGCTCTCGGCGATGTCGCCCACCTTGACCTGCACCAGGGTAATACCATAGCGCTGTTTCACCTGCTGGGCGGCCCAACTTAGATAATCATTCACCTGTGGGCTGCCGCCCCAGGCGTTGAAGTAGACCGTTTCACCTCGCGCACGTTGGAGATGGCTCTCCCACGTTGTCTCGGCGGCGTAGAGGTTTACAGTCAAGGCAAGGCACAGCGCCGCAGCGTTGCGCAGTAGAGTCAGGGGTCGCATCAGGGCACCTTTCAATTCGGTCGTGGCGTTAACAGCAAATCCGTCATTGTAGCTGTCGGTGCATATCGCGCCTAGGTGTGTAGGCATGAGATGTGACGACCGTAACGTGTGGTGGGCTGAGGATTTCAGCATAAGATAGGGAGTTAATGTGAATAGTTACGCTGATAAACTGACTAAATAATAGCTAAACAGGCAATTAATTGACATTATTGCTGGCCTTTTGGTCGTTTATCCCGCTAAATGAGAGAGCGGCCTAAACAAACGCTATGGACTAACAACAAAGGCCGACCGGCACAACACCGGGAAGTTCTCAGGATGAGTTGTGACTAGCCCCTTCGTTCGAGGAGAAAAGCGGTGAACGCTTCGACCACCCACTCTCATCAAGGCACGGTACCATCGGGAACCGGCGCCTTATTCTTCATTCAGACGTTTGCCACCCTTGGCTTCGCCGTACTCTATTCCACTCTGGTGTTGTATGCCACTAAGCGTCTCGGTTTTAGCGAGAGCCAGGCCAACGCCATGATGGGGATCTTCGGCGCCTTCAACTATGGTTTACATCTGTTCGGCGGTTATTTAGGCGGACGTTGCCTGAGCAACCGTAACCTATTCGTGTTGGGCATGTTGCTTCAGGTCATCGGCTGTTATCTGATCGCCGAGATGGGCGTCACCGGGCTGTATTGGGGCTTGGCGATGTTCCTGACCGGTAGCGGCTTGAATGTAACCTGTATCAACATGATGCTGACCCAACGTTTCGCGCCGGACGATAACCGCCGTGAGAGCGCATTTTTGTGGAACTACGCCGGGATGAACCTGGGGTTCTTCATCGGTTTCTCCGTGGCGGGTTACTTCCAGTTGACAGAAAACTACCGTGCGTTGTTTCTGTTCGCCACGCTGGGTAATGCGGTGGCGATCCTGGTCACGCTGTCACGTTGGCGTATCTTGGCCGACATCAATACACCGTTGCGCCAGATCGGCGGGCGGGCATTCTATGGCCGCATGCTGGTTGGTCTGTTGATCCTGGTGGCGCTGGTGCCGGTATTGCGCATCCTGCTGACGCATGCCGGTTTCAGCAGTACCTTCGTCATCTTGTTAGGGATCGTGGTCTTCGTCCTGCTGAGTGTGATGACGGCGCGTCATCGCCAAGAGGGGGAGCGGCGCCGCATGGTGGCATACCTCATCCTGGCGCTCGGCTCCTTGGTATTCTGGTCATTGTATCAACTGGCGCCGATGGGCCTGATGCTGTTCTCCGAACATAATATCGACTTGAATGTCTATGGCTGGCGTGTGGCGCCGCAATGGATCCAGAACATCAATACCCTGGTGATCGTCATCGGGGGGCCGCTGATGGCTTGGCTGTTTAAGGTGCTGCGTGAGCGTGGAATGCGTATCGATATTCCTTCCCAGTTTGCCGCTTCGCTGTTTTGTATGGGGCTGGGGATGTTGGTGTTACCCATGGGGATTTCACTGGCCGGAGCGAATGGTCTGGTGGCCTTTAAATGGATTGCCATCAGCTACCTGTTGCAAAGCCTAGGCGAATTACTGATCTCTCCTATCGGGTACGCCATGATCGGTAAACTGGCTCCGGCACGTCTTCAGGGGTTGATGATGGGCTGCTGGATGATGGTCACCGGGGTCGCTTCCGTGTTGGCGGGGTATGTCTCCGGTTTGATGCCGCAGAACAGTGGTAATACGCCGCTGGAAACCAACCCCGGCTACAGTACGGTATTTAACGCGCTGGGCTGGGGCTCCGTCGCAACCGGGGTGGTCCTGGTGCTGCTGGTGCCATTGCTGCGGCGTCTGATCGCCCGTAACGAGACGGCGGCGCGCTGGCGAGCCATTGCGAACAATGATGGGTGACGCTAAGCAATAAACGCGCTCGGCGTTGACAGACGGCGGAGATCCTGACAAAAGGGTATTCGCCGTTTTTTTATCCGCTAACCGGGCGGCAGCGCTGCCGCCATCTATCCCCTATCCCCAGGAGGCCGACGTGGAGATCATCTATTACCATCCTTTTTTCGATGCTCAGACCTGGCTTGACGGCATGCGTCAGCGTTTGCCGCAGGCGCATATCCGTCAGTGGCAACCCGGCGACAACGCCCCGGCGGATTATGCGTTGGTCTGGCAACCGCCCTATGAGATGTTAGCCAAACGTCAGGATTTGCGCGCCATCTTCGCCTTGGGGGCCGGTGTCGATGCCATTTTGTCACAGGCGCGTGAACATCCCGGCATGTTACCGCCGGGGATCCCGTTGCTGCGTCTGGAGGATACGGGCATGGCGCAGCAGATGGAAGAGTACGCGGTAGCCACCGTGATGCGTTACTTTCGGCGCTTCGACGAATATGCATTACAGCAGCGCCAGGGGATCTGGCGCTATTTGGCGCCGCACGAAGCCGAGACATTCACCGTCGGCGTGTTGGGTGCCGGGGTGCTAGGTGGGCGAGTGGCGCGCCGTTTGGCCTCCTTCGGTTTGCCGCTTCGCTGTTGGAGCCGGGGAGTAAAAGATTATCCCCAGGTGCAGAGCTTCTACGGTAATGATCAGCTTGCCGCTTTCCTGCAAGGGGTACAGCTACTGATCAACCTGTTGCCGAACACGCCCCAGACCGCCGGTATCCTGAATGCGGAGTTGTTCGCGCAATTGAATAGCGGGGCTTATGTCATCAACCTCGCGCGCGGGGTGCATCTGGATCAGGACGCCTTGTTGGCGGCGTTGGATAGTGGTCAAGTGGCGGCGGCGACCCTGGATGTGTTCGCGCAGGAGCCCTTACCGAGCGATCACCCTTTCTGGCAGCATCCGCGCGTCACCATGACGCCACATATCGCTGCAATCACCCTGGCACCGGTGGCGATGGATTACATCGCCGATAATATCCGCGCCATCGAGGCCGGGCGGCACCCTGAAGGGCAGGTGGATATTGCTCGCGGTTATTGAACCGGCCAGTCATCTGGGCGTACGGCTGGCGATGACGCTTCCGGACGCTCTGGCGGCAGAGTGGCGCAGTTTTTACCACGATGCTTACTGATATACAGTCGGTTATCCGCCAGGGTCTGTAGCACCAGACGTTCGCTGGCTTCGGCACTGTCGCTGGCACCGATGCTAAGGCTGGCCTGCTGTTGCGCCGCCTCGGCTAAGAGGGCATCGCAGCACTGTGCCAGGGCGCGCCTATCGGCCACGTGACGTTTATCGAGCAGGGCGGCGAAGACGTCACCGCCAAGGCGATAGAAACGCCACCCCTCCTGATACTGAGCGAAGAGAGCGGCTAATTGCGTCAGGCGTAGCTCCTCCTCTTCGTGCGCGGCGGATGTGTCGTCGCTGGGCGGCGCATCCAACTCCAGTAACAGGAGGTAAAAGGGAAACTTCTGGTACAGACGTTGTGCGATGTCGTAGTCATACTTGCGGCGGTTATACAGCTTGGTTAACGGATCACGCAGCAGCGCGTGGTTATCCAGTTCGACGCGCCGCTTCACGGCGTCGTTAAAGAAGAGACCGTGCGCATGCGACGGCGTTTTTCCGGCTAAAAAGGTTTCGCGCTCTTGCTCGATCTCACGCTTGATTTTTTTGTAGAAATAACGCAAGAAAAATATCGCACAGCTGAATGATAAAATAAAATAGAGCAGGTTAAAACCAATCAGCTTTAACAGGTAGGCGGCTGGAATATAGCCCACCAGGGTCGCTTGTTTGCCATTTAACAACGCATTTTGTTGGCTGACTTTTATTTCAAACGGACGACTCGCCTGAAGATTGTCACCACGAATGCTATCGGGGAGTTGCGCCGGGGCATTGGCCGAACGCGCGATTAACCTATTTTCTTGGTCAAAGACATAGAGATAAATCGGCGTGGTAGCGCTGTGTTCATCCAATACCTTTTCCAGACCATTAATATCCAGGAGAAAGAGTAAGATCTTGCCCGTACGGGTGGTATATTTCAGATAGGGGAGCACCGTCTCGCCGCGCTCAAGGTGACCATACCAATAACGTTGGTGGTGACTTTGCAACTTGGCGATGAGGGCCTGTTTCTTATCGTTAGAGAGCCAATCATGCGCGCCCTGATCCAATAGGCGCAGATGTGCCCCATCGAGCAAGTAGACGCTACTTCCCCAATGCAGATCGCGTGCAACGCTAAACAGATCCATATCCTGATCCGCTCTTTCTGTGACGTACTCGATAATTTTGCTGCGCCGCTGAATATTCCTATTGTCATTATCCAATTGACTTTTGGAAATGCCATTGACGATTGCTGAGGTCACCAGGCGCATATTTTGCCATTCACGCGCACTGCTATAAATGACTAAGGCGGCAGAGCTGATAAATAAGATAACGAACAGACCAGCCACGGCTCTACGCAACGTTCTTTCGAGAACCATAAGGGTAACTCCCAATTAAAGACAGTGAACCTGAACAGAACGTCGCTGCGCGCTCACAGTGCCATCAGCACTATCGATGAATATGTCATAGATTTCGGCATAATAAAACAAAGCGCTAATATAAACAATGTGCTACTCGCCGGATAGGGCGCGCGGTGAGTACGACGAAAAAAGGACGTGGCCCCCGCAGGGGATGCTGTCCAGCATGAATCTTGCGCGATTTTTTGTTACCGTAGTGGGGTGATTTCGCAAGTCCCGTTGACAGGCGGGCTGACAGCCAGCAAGGAGAGATGATGTATCCCGTCGATTTACATATGCATACCGTCGCCAGCACCCACGCTTATAGTACGCTGCACGACTATATCGCCCAGGCGGCGGCGCGAGGGGTGCAGCTGTTCGCCGTCACCGATCACGGCCCGGAGATGGCCGATGCCCCCCATCCTTGGCACTTTATGAACATGCGCGTGTGGCCGCGCATCGTCAATGGTATCGGTATCCTGCGAGGGATCGAAGCCAATATCAAGAACGAGCACGGCGAAATCGACGGTCAGGGACGTATACTGGCAGAGATGGATCTGGTGATCGCCGGTTTCCATGAGCCGGTGTTGGCCCCGGTGGATCGGGACTACCATACCGCTGCGTTATTGGCGTTGCTGGCGCGTGGCGAAGTGGACATCATCTCCCATCCCGGCAACCCTAAATACCCGATAGACATCCCCACCGTCGCGCAGGCGGCCGCGCGTTATGAGGTGGCGTTGGAGTTGAATAACTCCTCTTTCAGTCACTCGCGTGTCGGGAGCGCCGACAATTGTCGCGCCATCGCGGCGGCGGTGCGCGATGCCGGCGGCTGGCTGTCACTCGGCTCTGACGCCCATATCGCCTTCGATATGGGGAACTTTAGCCACTGTATCGCGATCCTGGATGAGGTAAACTTCCCGCCGGAACGGGTATTGAATGCGTCTGCGCGGCGGGTGCTCGACTTCTTGCAGCGCCGGGGTCACCGTGTTATCCCCGAGTTTGCCGCGTGGTAATTTCCATTTTTGTGACATTGTCACGTTAAACTATCGATTGCAGGAACGGATATGAATGAGTTTTCCATTGTGTGTCGCCTGTTGGGCTCGCTGTTCGCCCGTCAGCCTCAGGACCCCCTGTTGGACCCGCTGTTTACGCTGTTGCAACAGCAGCGGCTGGCGCAGCACTGGCCGTTGGAGCAGGAGGCCTTGCTGACGCGTCTTCAGGCGGCGGCTGATGATCGTCAGGCCTTGGCGCAGGACTATCAGGCGCTGTTTGGGACAGACGGTGCGGTGGCGACTCAGCGTAGTGCTTATGTGGAGGGTGCCTGCGAGCAGCAGGTGCGCGACTTTCTGCTACAGCGCGGTATGCCGTTGGGAAGCGGGGCGGCGGACAGCTTCGCGCAGTTGTTGCTGGCGGCTTCTTGGCTGGAAGATCAGGCACAGCGCGACGAGGTTCTGGCGCAGACCAGCTTATTCGATAGCTATCTGATGCCCTGGGCTGGCGTCTTTCTGGGGAAGGTCGAGGCGCACGCCCGCACACCCTTTTACCGTACGCTGGCGGAGTTGACGCGTGAGGCGTTGCAGGCGTTACGTGACGATTTGGCCGAGGATGAGGCTGCCGGCGAAGAGGAGGACAACGCCTGAAGGGGGGCGCTCCGGTGAATGAACAACGGCGCCGATGGGCGCCGTTGTCGTTTTGCGCCAGTGATAAGTCAGCGAGATCAGTCCGTCAGCGGGATCACCAGCTCGCCGGGCTTGACTTCGAGCCCCTTGGCCAGCTTACGCGCAAGGGCTTCGGCGTTGCTTTTCTCCGGGTTGAGTACGTAGGCCGGTTCCTGGTCGAAGTAGGTGCGCAGCGATTGGTTCAGGTAGGGGGCCAACGCTTTCATGATGGTCTCCATCTTCTGCGGTTGCACTTGGTAATCTACCAGGGTCAGATCGCGCAGGTAGATGGCGCCTTGCTCGCGCTGGTATACCGGCTTGGCGCGCAAGGTCAGCGTTAACTCGCTCTGCTGTGGGCCGAGAATCGAGCTGATGGCGACGTTGGCATGACCGCTCAGGGTGATGGTGTTCGGTTCGCTGCGCCCGATTTGGCTACTGAGCTGGCTGAGAGTGATGCGGGCATCCACCAGGCCGGGGACTCCGATCTGTTTTTCGAACTGGCTATGTTTCTCCAGGTAACTGTTAATCTGTTGTTCGCTGATGCTGTAGCTGGTCAGCTTATTACAGGCGCTCAACACTAGACCGGCCACCAACAGGGCGGCGGTAAACCATAGTTTTTTCATTAATCAAGCCTCGGCGACGGGAACAACCCGATACGGAAAAGAGGTATTGTGACACAGCGTGCGTGAGGGAAAAACCCGTACCTAGCATGGCGTATCATGCGCTAACGCTATGACAGCATACACCTTATGGCGCGTGACGGGGATCGGATAAGGCCGAATCCCCGTCGCCAGTGTTAGCTGGAGCGCGGCTGACGGACGGCGCAGGGCGCACGCAGGTTAAACTGCCAATACAGTATTGCTAAGGTCAACAGCCCGATCAGGCCCAGCAATGCCCAGGGGAGTTCGGGCATGGCGAATGAACGGCCCAGATCATACATCCAACCGCCGCCGGTATAGCCCAGAGCCCCGCCCAATGCCAATCCCAGTCGACTGAATCCCATGTAGCTGCCACGCGCTCGCGCATCGGCCAGTGAGGCGCTCAGGGTTTCCCGCGCCGGTTCGGCGATGATCGAGCCGAGGTAAAAACAGCAAATCAGCGCGAAGAGCGACGAAAGCGAGCCGCTCAGTCCCAGCGGGAACAGGCTTAGGGTCATCAACAGTAGGCCGAACATTAAACGCTGTTCCAGACGGAAACGTTTCTCGCTCCAGCGGGCGATGGGGTAGAGCAGGGTCAGCGATAGGGCCGCCTCGATGGCATACATCCATTTGACCGCGCTCGGCCCACCGGCGATATCGTTGACGACGATCGGCAACATTAGCATCACCTGTACCGCTAACACATAGTAGCCAGTCAGGGTGAGTACATAGGTGAGGAAGCGTCGATCGCGGATCACCCGCAGCATGCCTTCACCGACCGGCGCTCGTACCGTCGACAGACGATAGGCTGGCAGCAGCCAGGCGTTCCAGGCGGCGGCCAGTACGAAGATCAGCGCGCCGGTCCAACAGACATAGTGGAAGTCATAAGCCAAGAGCCAACTGCCGATCAACGCACCGACTACCGCACCGGCACTGTCTTGCATCATCAGCAGGGAATAGAAGCGTCCGCGCTCATGGGGGCGGGTTAGTTTGATTACTAAGGCGGTGCGCGGCGGATCGAATAGCGTACCGCCTAGGGCGGAGAGGGCACAGGAGGCCCACAAGATCCACGGTTCACTGGCGACGGCCATGGTGGCGAAGCCGGCAGCGCGCAGCAACATACCGATGACGATCATCGGTTTGGCGCCGACGCGATCGGCGATCGCTCCGCCAAAGATGCCCAGCCCCTGCTGGAGCAGCTGACGCAGACCGAGGGCGATGCCGACCATCAATGCAGCCCAGCCTAACTGGTCGACAAAGCGAATAGAGATCAACGGGAAGACGACAAAGAAACCGAGCACGACCAGCAGGTTATCGATCAGCAGAAAGGACTTCCCTGATCGCCTGGCCTGTAATACCAGCGACATGTTTCACCATTAAGCGTAAGCGCAAGTAAGAATTTGATACCGACCGGTATTATTTTCGCCCGTTATCGGTGTTAATAATAGAGGGAGTCATAGAATGGCTGAATAAACAGTAAATTGTATTGTGGATTCATAAAATTTTGGCATATAGCGTTAACTGGCTGGCAGAACCGAGAGAAATCGCTGACAGTGAGGCGCGTTTGCACATTATAACATCAGTCAATGGCTTACCGCTTACCAAGGGAGAGGTTATAGTAATCAGTAACAGCGCTCGCGGCCTACGCGCGGTGCGGCGCTATTCGATAAGGGTAAGGCATACGGAGGGATGCATGTTTGGCTATGGCAACACGGGCCCCAAGGTCCATCTGACCACGGATCGGTTAGTTGTGCGCTTGGTGGGCGAGCGCGATGCTCACCGACTGGCGGATTACTATGCGGAAAACCGCGACTTCTTGCGCCCCTGGGAGCCGATACGCGATGAAAGTCATTGTTACCCCTCCGGTTGGCAGGCGCGCTTGTCGATGATCCGTGAGCTACATAAGCAGGGCAGCGCGTTCTATTTTATTCTGCTGGGGCAGGATGAGCAGGAGGTGCGTGGCGTGGCCAACTTCAGCAATGTGCTACGTGGCGCCTTTCATGCCTGTTTCCTCGGCTATTCCGTCGCAGCCAAATGGCAGGGGCAGGGGATGATGTATGAGGGGTTACAGGCGGCGATCCGCTATATGCAACGTCAGCAACGCATGCATCGTATCATGGCCAATTACATGCCCCATAATCAGCGTAGCGGCGCGCTGTTGCAGCGTCTGGGCTTTGAAAAAGAGGGCTACGCTAAAAACTATTTGTTGATCAATGGGAAATGGCAGGATCACGTGCTGACTGCCCTGACTACCCCCGATTGGACGGCTGGGCGCTAAGAGCCGCCCATGGCCGGGTTTACCAGGAGATAACCGCAGATGATTAAACATATTCTTTCCCCGATCGAGGCGCGTGTCATCGGCTGCTTCCTTGAAAAGCAGATAACGACGCCGGAGCAGTATCCGTTATCACTCAATGCGTTGACCACCGCCTGCAACCAGAAGACCAATCGTGAGCCGGTGCTGGAGTTGAGCGAGAGCGAGGTGCAAAACGCCTTGGATCTGCTAGTGCGTAAGCACCAGATCCGTAGCATCAATGCTCCGGGCAGTCGAGTGGTGAAGTATGAACACCGTTTCTGTAACTCCGAATTTGGCGATCTGCGCTTTAGCCCGGCGGAGGTCGCGTTGATCTGCTGTTTGTTATTGCGCGGTCCGCAGACGCCGGGTGAGCTGCGCACTCGCTGCAACCGATTATACGCCTTCGCCGATGTTAACGAAGCGGAGCAGGTGCTGAATCGACTGGCGGAGCGTGAGGATGGTCCTTTCGTCCTGCGTCTGGCGCGCGAGCCGGGCCGGCGCGAAAGCCGCTACGCGCATCTGTTCTGTGGCGCACCGGCGCTCGGGGCCGAAGGGGCGCCGGTGCCGGCTCCGCTCATGGTGAGCGAGGCGGAGACGCTAAGCGAACGGGTGACGGCGCTGGAGACGGAGGTCGCCGAATTGAAACGGCAATTGGCGAGCCTGCTGAACGACGCATAAACCGAGACGGGGCGCCGAGCGCGTCCCGTCCCTCTCGCCGGAGTGCGATAGCGCGCCTAGCGTCTGAAATCCGAGCCTTTTGTTACATCCTGCATTGGCTATTCGTTCGGGGATAAGTAGACTAGTTGGCCTCTTTTCCTCCCCCGCCTACACTGGACGGTGGGGCCGCAACCCTGACGATGAACCGATGAACCTACTTAAATCACTGGCTGCGGTCAGCTCGATGACCATGTTTTCGCGCGTATTGGGCTTTGCCCGCGACGCGCTGGTAGCACGGATTTTTGGCGCCGGGATGGCTACCGATGCCTTTTTTGTCGCCTTTAAACTGCCCAACCTCTTGCGGCGTATCTTCGCCGAGGGCGCCTTCTCTCAAGCATTCGTGCCGATTCTCGCGGAGTACAAGAACCAGCAAGGCGCGGAGGCGACGCGTACCTTCGTCGCCTATGTTTGCGGTCTGCTGACCCTGATCCTGGCGTTGGTGACTGTGGCGGGAATGGTGGCCGCACCCTGGGTGATCTATGCGACCGCTCCGGGGTTCGCCGATACGCCGGATAAGTTCGCCCTGACCAGCGCACTGCTGCGTATCACCTTTCCCTATATCCTGCTGATCTCGTTGGCCTCGATGGTCGGGGCGGTGTTGAATACCTGGAACCGCTTTTCGGTGCCGGCCTTTGCCCCGACGCTGCTTAACGTCAGCATGATCGGTTTTTCGCTGTTCGCTGCACCCTATTTTCATCCACCGGTATTGGCGCTGGCGTGGGCGGTGTTGGTGGGCGGCGTTTTGCAACTGGGCTATCAGCTACCGCATCTGAAGAAGATCGGCATGCTGGTTTTGCCGCGCATTAATCTGCATGATCGGGGGGTATGGCGGGTGCTTAAGCTGATGGGGCCGGCGATCGTCGGGGTCTCCGTCAGTCAGATCTCCCTGATCATCAATACCATCTTCGCCTCTTTTCTGGTCTCCGGTTCAGTCTCCTGGATGTACTATGCCGACCGCCTGATGGAATTGCCCTCTGGCGTTCTCGGGGTCGCCTTGGGGACCATCCTGTTGCCCTCGCTGGCCAAAAGTTTCTCCTCCGGGCGGCTGGACGACTATAACCGTCTGCTCGATTGGGGCTTGCGGCTCTGTTTCCTGCTGGCCTTACCCTGTGCCGTAGCGCTCGGCGTGATCGCCAAGCCGTTGACGGTCGCGCTGTTCCAATACGGTAAGTTCAACGCCTTCGATGCGGCGATGACCCAGCGTGCGCTGGTTGCCTACTCGGTGGGACTGCTGGGGATTATCATGGTCAAGATCTTGGCACCGGGTTTTTATTCACGCCAGGACATCAAGACCCCGGTCAAGATCGCCATCGTGACATTGATCCTGACCCAGGTGATGAACCTGATCTTCATCGGCCCACTGAAGCACGCCGGGCTCTCCCTCTCCATCGGCCTGGCCGCCTGCCTCAACGCCGGGTTGCTTTATTGGCAGTTGCGCCGTCAGAAGCTGTTCACCCCCTTGGCCGGGTGGTCGGGGTTCTTGCTGAAACTATTCGTCGCGGTGTCGGTGATGGCGGCGGTCTTGGGCGGCATGATGTGGTGGATGCCTGCCTGGGATATGGGAGGCATGCCTTATCGTCTGCTGCGCCTGATGGGGCTGGTGGTCGCTGGGGCTGCCAGCTACTTCGCCGTATTGGGGCTGCTGGGCTTTCGCCTCCGCGACTTCACCCGTAGCGCGGTGTTGTAACCTTGACCTGGGTTCCTCGCCCGCTCACCGCGTGCCGGGCGAGGACGTCATGGCCCGGACTCGCGATGAGATAAAAAAAGCCACCGGCTGTATAGCGAGCGGGTGGCTGGTTGCGACCTATGCGCCGGAGCGATTACATCCGCTCGACGGTCTTGATACCCAAGGTATCCAAGCCGGTCTTCAGGGTACGCGCCGTCAAGGCGGCCAGCTTCAGACGGCTGGCACGTACGCGCTCATCGTCGGCGTTGAGGATCGGACAGGCTTCGTAGAAGCTGGAGAACAATCCGGCCAGCTCATACAGGTAGGCGCACATGACGTGCGGGGTGCCTTCGCGCGCCACCGTCAGGATGGTCTCTTCGAATTGCATCAGGCGGGTCGCCAGCGCCTTCTCTCGCTCTTCCGTCAGGATGACGGTGCCGCTGAGGTTGTTCTCATCAATGCCAGCACGCTTGAAGATGGAGGCCACGCGAGTGTAGGCATACTGCATGTAAGGCGCGGTATTGCCTTCGAAGGCCAGCATATTGTCCCAATCGAAAATATAGTCGGTGGTACGGTTCTTGGAGAGATCCGCATACTTGACCGCGCCGATAGCGACCACTTCCACCAGCTCTTTCAGCTCATCGTCACTCAGCTCTGGGTTCTTGTCGGCGATCAGCTTGGTAGCGCGCTCAATGGCTTCATCCAGCAGATCGGCCAGCTTGATGGTGCCGCCGGCGCGGGTCTTGAACGGCTTGCCGTCTTTGCCCAACATCATGCCGAACATGTGGTGCTCCAGGCTAACGGATTCCGGGACATAACCCGCCTTGCGCACGATGGCCCAGGCTTGCATCAGATGCTGATGCTGGCGTGAGTCGATATAGTACAGGATACGATTGGCACCGAGCGTCTCGTAACGATACTTGGCGCAGGCGATGTCGGTGGTGGTGTACAGGTAGCCGCCGTCCTTCTTCTGGACGATGACCCCCATCGGCTCCCCTTCTTTATTTTTGAACTCGTCGAGGAACACTACGGTGGCGCCTTCGCTCTCCGTCGCCAGTCCCTTGGCCTTCAGATCGGCCACGATGCCCGGCAGCATCGGGTTGTACAGGCTTTCGCCCATCACATCGTCATCGGTCAGGGTCACGTTGAGACGATCGTAGTTGCGCTGGTTCTGGCGCATGGTGATGTCGACCAGTTTACGCCACATCTCGCGGCAGTATTCGTCGCCCCCTTGCAGCTTAACCACATAACCGCGGGCGCGTTCGGCGAAGGCGGCGTCTTCATCGTAGTGCTTCTTGGCCGCGCGGTAGAAGGCTTCCAGATCGGCCAGAGCCATCTCGCCGGCCTGGCTCTCGTTTTGTACCATCTCCAGATAGGCGATCAGCATGCCGAACTGGGTGCCCCAGTCGCCGACATGGTTGGCGCGAATGACGTTGTGACCGAGGAACTCCAGGGTACGCACGGCGGCATCACCGATGATGGTGGAACGTAGGTGACCCACGTGCATCTCTTTAGCGACATTGGGGGCAGAATAGTCGACAACGATGGTCTGCGGGGCGACGCGGGCGACGCCCAGGCGCGGATCTGCCAGCGCGGCGTCCACCTGGTCAGCCAACCAGGCGGCGTCGAGGAAAATGTTGATGAAACCCGGGCCTGCAATCTCTACCTTGCTGGCGATCCCATCCAGGGCCAGATTGGCCACTACCTGTTCGGCGAGTTGGCGCGGTGGCATAGCCATTTTTTTGGCCGCCGCCATGATACCATTGGCCTGATAGTCACCGAATTGGACTTTGGCGGAAGGACGAACCAGGGCCTCGCTATCGGCCGGCGCACCGGCTGCAACCAGCGCCTGAGTGACTTTATCTGAAAGAAGTGCCTGAATATTCACAGGGTTACCTTAAGCTGTTCGCACCGGTCGCCGAGGGCGCCGGCATCGTTAATGTGAAAACCGAATCCTAACCGCCGAATGGGGTGATGCGGCGGAAAACAGCCGGTCATTATAGGTGAAATCACTACTGCCGTCAGCACCCGTGCACCTTTCCCTGCTGGTGGTGCGCGCGGGGATGGATGTGGCGCGCCTGGCGAGGTAGAGTACGCGCCACGGTTTTGCGTCGCCGCCGGGAGCGATGCGCCGATCATCACGGGAGAGAGCATGAACAACTTAGCCGATATCGGCGAGCTGCGAGAGCTGGCGGCGGATTTGACGCGTTTCGAGACGGCGTTAACGGCGTTGGCGGCGTCACTGTCGCTGGATCTGGCGCGTTTTACGGCGGATCACATTTCGTTGCGTTGTAACGACCGGGCGACGGCGGAGCGCTGGCGGTGCGGCTTCCTGCGTTGCGCGAGCTTACTGGCCGAGAACCTCATCAATGGCCGCCCGATCTGTCTGTTCGATCTGGCGCAACCGTTGCGCGTCGGCCCTTGGTCGATCGATTGTGTCGAGTTGCCTTATCCGGGGAGCAAGCGTTATCCCCATCAGGGATGGCAGCATGTTGAGCTGGTCTTGGCGGGCGATCCGGCTACGCTACATCGCCGTGCCCTGGCGCTGTTACCGGATGAAGGGCTGTTAGCGCCGGGGATCAGCCTCACGTTTAGTCACCCGCAAGGGGAGGGTGAGCGTTTGCCTAATCCGACGCTCGCGGTAGGCGATCGCCTGACGACGATCAAGTTCCATCCCTATTCTCTACGGGCGATCGTCGCCAGCGAGTGCGTTTAACGCGTCGCTTATAGTGCGGCGATGGCGTTTGCCATACGATCCAGTGCCTGATCGAGTAAGGCGCGCCGACAGCCGAAGTTGAGGCGCACGAAGCGTGGCGCGCCGAAGTCTGCGCCGTCGGAGAGTCCGACCCCGGCCCGCTCGAAGAATGCCTGGGGATGGTCGACGGGCAGGGCACTGGCATCGATCCAGGCCAGATAGCTCCCCTCGACGCTGACCGTGCGTAGCCCCGGCATGGCGTTGATGCGTGCCGTGAGTCGATCGCGATTGGCGCGCAGGTAGTCCAACTGTGCATCCAGCCAAGGTTGGCCGTGACGATAGGCGGCCTCAGCGGCGACGAAGGCCAAGATATCGACTTGCGGGACGATGCCGGTACGCGCCGCGATGAAGCGACTACGTAGTTGGGCATCGGGAATGATGGCGACGGAGGCCCCGAGGCCAGCGATATTAAAGGTTTTCGAGGGCGCCATCAGGGTCACGCTACGCCGCTCGGCATCGGCACTCAGTGTGGCGATCGGTGTGTGACGTACGCCGGGCTCCAGCAACAGATCGCAGTGGATCTCGTCGGAGCAGATCAGCAGATCGTGGCGCTGGGCGAAGGCTAATTGCGCCGCCAACTCCTCGCGTCGGTAGACCGTTCCCCCCGGATTTTGCGGGTTACACAGCATTAACAAGCGTTCTTGTCCATTCATCCCGGCTTCGGCCGCCGCCAGATCGACCAGCCAGCGGCCGTCGCGCAAGGTCAGCGGCATTGGCGTCTGACTACGCCCCGCGAAACGGGCAGACTTCATGAATGGAGGATAGATCGGGTGAGGTGCTAAGGTGCCGTGATGCGGCGCGGTTAGGGCGCGTACCGTTAGGTTCAGGCCGCAGACTAGCCCCGGCAGAAACACTAACCATTCGGGTTGGATCGTCCATTGATAACGTTGCGCCATGCGTTCGACAAACAGCGCGATCAGCGTCGGCGGCGGGGCACCGTAGCCGAATACACCATGTGCCACGCGCTGCTGCAAGGCGTCGATAATGGCCGGTGGTGAGCGGAAGTCGGTATCGGCGACCCACAGTGGAATTGTGTCCTGTCCCGCATATTTGCCCCATTTCTCGCTGTCACTGTGACGGCGGTCGATCACTTCATCGAAATTAAATGTCATCACTATTATCCTTTAGTAGGCTAATCGCATCCTTCAGGCTGCAACCGGTTACTTTCCCGCTGCACCGCGCTCCTGCCGGCCTGGCGTGTGCGCCGGGGGCGCTTTATCATCACGCGCGCGGGGTGAAAATTCAAACACGCAGGGGAATAGACTAGGCGAGGCGTGGGGCGATCCTCAATATTTGGCGTATGGGTATGAGTATTTTTCATCTCGGCGTCGTTTTGGCTGTTGATTCGGAGGTTGGAATGGTGAAGTTAGAAGTCTGTTGCTACTCGTTGGCTTGCGCCGAGGCCGCTCAGGAGGCCGGCGCCGATCGTATCGAACTGTGCGCCAGTCAGCAGGATGGTGGGATCACGCCCAGCTACGGCACCCTGGTGGGATGCCGCGAACAGGTGAGTATCCCGGTACATCCGATCATTCGTCCACGCAGCGGTGACTTTTGTTACAGCGATAGCGAATTCGCCTTGATGAAGCGCGATCTGGCGCTGGTGCGCGAGCTGGGTTTCCCCGGCGCGGTGATCGGCCTATTGGATGAGGAGGGGCATATCGATCTGCGTCGCATGCGCCAACTGATGACGCTGGCCGGGCCGTTGGCCATCACGTTTCATCGCGCCTTCGACATGTGCGCCAATCCGATGTTGGCGCTGGCGCAGCTCACCGATTTAGGGGTAGCGCGTATCCTGACCTCCGGTCAGCAGCAGAGCGCCGAGGCTGGCCTACCGTTGTTGCGCCAGTTGCATCAAGCCAGCCAGGGACCGTTGATCATGGCGGGTGCCGGGGTGCGTCTTTCCAACTTGCATAAGTTTGCTGAAATCGGCCTGCACGAGGTGCATACCTCTGCCGGTCACTGCGTACCGTCGACAATGCGCTACCGCAAGGCGGGGGTTAGCATGAGCCATGCGGATAACGACGAGTTTTGCCACTATTGTGTGGACAGCGGTATGGTCGAAGCGATGAAGTCCGCATTGCTGTTGATGCCGGAAGCTCGCGGCGCGGCGGTGGGGCGTCACCATCTCCAGTACGAGTAGTCGTTATCTCCAGTAGAGGTTAGTACCAACTTGTAGCGGAAGGTTCGCTCACAGGGTTAAGCCCCATCCTATTGGGTTGGGGCTTTTTTCCACGCGCACACCGCGCACACCCTTATGGCTTACGGGCGATAAAGGCGGCACGCAGCGGTGCCGGGTAGCCTTCGCAGGTCTTCTGCGTATCGTGCGGATCGAGAAATTCCGCCAGGGATTCACTGGTCATCCAACTGGTACGGCGCTGCTCTTCGACGCTGGTCGGGCACTGATCCACCAGGCGGACATCGCAGAAACCACACTTCTCTAGCCAGGTGATCAGCATCGCGGCGGAAGGAATAAAGTAAACATTACGCATCTGCGCATAACGCTCTCCCGGGACCAAGACCTGCTGGGCGTCGCCTTCGATCACCAGTGTTTCGAGTAACAATTCGCCTCCGCTGACCAGTTGATCTTTGAGTTGATACAGATGATCTAGCGGTGAGCGGCGATGATAGAGCACCCCCATCGAAAAGACGGTATCGAAAGCGCCTAGCGCCGGCAGTTGCTCGATGCCGAGCGGCAACAGATGGGCGCGTTGGTCGCCGCCAAGCAGTTTACGTACCGCCTCAAACTGGCACAGGAACAGTTGCATCGGATCGATACCCACCGCCAGGTGAGCGCCGGCACCGACCATGCGCCAGAGGTGATAGCCGCTACCACAGCCGACATCGAGGATGGTGCGCCCGGTCAGCGGCGACAGGTGCGGCAGTACGCGCTGCCACTTCCAATCCGAGCGCCACTCGGTATCGATGTGAATGCCATACAGGTCGAACGGCCCCTTACGCCAGGGCATCAACGCGCGTAGCATCTTTTCGATACCGATACGCTGTCCTTCGCTCAGCGCTTGCTCTGCCTCGGCGCGCACGCCATGCAGCAGATCCAGACGGTAGGGGGTCAGTGCTGGCAGCCGCTCCACCGCGTTATTCCAGTCACGAAAGTAACCGTGCAGGGAGTCGCGTTGCCAGGCGGCCAACTGTGCCGGTAGCACCTCCAGCCATTTACTCAGCGGCCCGTGGGCGATTTGGGCATAGAAGTTGCCGAAGTCGATCATGCCTGGATCTCCTTGATGGCCAGCAGTGAGCCAAAGTTAAAACACTGGAACCAGGTTTCGGCATGTTGGAAGCCGGCCTGGTGTAGTCGTTGTTTGTGGGTTTCCACGCTATCCGTCAGCATGACATTTTCCAGCATGCTGCGTTTCTGGCTGATTTCCAGTTCGCTGTAGCCGTTGGCACGCTTGAAGTCATGGTGCATATCGAACAGTAGCTCGCCAACGGTGGCATCGGCGAAATTGAACTTCTCTGACAACACCAGCGCACCGCCAGGCAGTAGTCCCTGGTAGATCCGGTCTAGCAGAGTTTGGCGATCGTCTGGGGCTAGGAACTGCAAGGTAAAATTCAGCACCACCAGCGAGGCGTTATCGATGGCGACATCGCGGATATCGGCCTCTAACACCCGCACCGGCGTTGGGCTACGGAAGGCATCGATATGGCGGCGGCAACGGCTGACCATCGCCGGTGAGTTATCAATGGCGATAATTTCACACCCTTCGGCTTGAATATTGCGGCGCATGGAGAGGGTCGCGGCGCCCAGGGAGCAGCCCAGATCGTACACCCGTGTTCCCGGCAGCACGAAGCGCTGCGCCAGCATACCGATCATGGCGATGATGTTGGAGTAGCCCGGCACCGAACGCTGGATCATGTCGGGAAACACTTCGGCTACGCGTTCATCAAAGGTCCAGTCGCCCAGCTTGGCGATCGGGGCGGAAAATAGCGTGTCGCGCCCGGCGCACGGTGCGGGATTGTTATCGCGGTCAGACATAGCGGATGTAGGGAGTTGCAATAAGGGGCGCATAGTCTAGCAGAGAATGGCCGCCGTCGGCTATGCGCCATTTCGCCTGACGGGCGGACACCGTGCCGACAACGACGCGTTGAATATTCCGCCAGCAATTGCTGCTGATAACATGATATTTATCTTGAATGCAATAGTTATGAGTGATACAAATCGCCGCGCGTTGTAAACAAAATAATACGATACGCCACGGAGATCGCGCTTCATAGAGCCACCATGACGCTATCGCACAGAGGAAAAAATGGGCGATTCGCAGCACAGTAGTACCACCCTAGAGAGGGGATTAAAAAACCGGCATATACAACTGATCGCCCTCGGCGGCGCCGTCGGTACCGGCCTATTTCTTGGCATCGGTCCGGCGATTCAACTGGCCGGGCCAGCCGTTTTGTTGGGCTATGCCCTCGGCGGAGTCATCGCCTTTTTGATTATGCGCCAACTGGGAGAAATGGTGGTCCAGGAGCCGGTGGCGGGCTCTTTCGCCCACTTTGCCCACCACTACTGGGGGCCCTTCGCCGGCTTCGTCTCCGGCTGGAACTATTGGGTGATGTTCGTGTTGGTCGGCATGGCTGAACTGACCGCCGCCGGCATCTACATGCAGTATTGGTGGCCGGAGGTACCGACCTGGATCTGGGCTAGCCTGTTCTTTGTGCTGATCAACGGGCTGAATATGGTCAATGTGCGCCTGTACGGCGAAACCGAGTTCTGGTTCGCCCTAATTAAGGTGGCGGCCATCTTGGGCATGATCGCGTTCGGCAGTTGGCTGCTGCTCTCTGGTGAGGCGGGGCCGCAGGCCGGCCTGGATAACCTGTGGCAGTACGGCGGTTTTCTGGCGCACGGTTGGGGCGGATTGGTGATGGCGCTGGCGGTGATCATGTTCTCTTTCGGCGGCTTGGAGCTGATCGGCATCACCGCCGCCGAAGCCAGCGAGCCGCGCAAGAGTATCCCCAAGGCGACCAATCAGGTGGTCTACCGTATCCTGATCTTCTACATCGGCTCTCTGCTGGTGTTGCTGACGCTTTACCCCTGGCCACAGATCGACGCGGCGAGTAGCCCGTTTGTGATGATTTTCGCCCAGTTGAACAGCGGCGCGGTGGCGGCGGCGTTGAATGTGGTGATCTTGACCGCCGCGCTATCTGTCTATAACAGTTGCGTCTACTCCAATAGTCGCATGCTGTACGGTCTCTCGCTACAGGGGCATGCGCCACGTTGGTTAACCCGAGTCAGCCGACGCGGTATTCCGCTGCATTCGATCGCTTTGTCGGGGCTGACCACCTCACTGGTGATCCTGATCAACTACCTGATGCCGGGTAAGGCGTTTGCGCTATTGATGGCGTTGGTGGTCTCCACGCTAGTGATCAACTGGGTAATGATCTGCATGGCGCACCTCAAGTTTAGGGCGGCGATGGAGCGCCAGGGAGTGACGACGCCTTTTCGCGCGTTGTATTATCCCTATGGCAACTACCTGTGTTTGGCGTTTCTCGGCCTGATCTTGGTGATCATGGCGCTGACGCCAGCCATCCGTATCTCGGTGCTGTTGTTGCCACTATGGCTTGCGGCATTGTGGGGCGGGTTCTACCTGGCGCGGGCGCGCCGCCGCGGTTAAGGATGTGCCCGCCGATCGCGCCGGGACGCCGGTTAATCGCCGAGTAGCATCTGACCCCAAGGAAGATAGTAGAGGTTGGCCACCACCATCAGTAACAGTGCCAGGTAAGTGGCACTCATTCCGGAGCGGCGCCAGTGCATCTCGTGCTGGCGCAATCCCCAGGCGTGCAGGACACGCCCCAGGATCAGTAATACTCCGCACAGATGTACCATCCATACTCGGGCGCCGTTCATCTCCATCATCACCAGCAGGATGGCGGCGATGGGGATGTACTCCACGGCGTTGCCGTGGATACGGATGGCGGTCTGTAACTCATAGAAACCGCCATCACCATAGCTGACGCGATAGAGCATGCGCAGCCGTACGACCTGCCAAGAAAACGTGACTAATAATAGTGCGCCAAGCACAACATAAAGCGCGCTTATCATTTTCTTAAGCTCCATATTCTTAACCGTATGAACTGGTAAATGATAGCCGCAGCCCAGAGGAATGTCCTAACTAATCTGTTGAGCAATGTCGATTTTTTTACTGTTGCTTGCGTTTAGTTCACCACGCGCTTCAGAACAGCGCCGTCTGTTGCGGCCAGTCGGGACAGGGAGGCAGCCCTACGATCCCGGCTTGCGCCAGAAGCGACCATAGCGCTTGTGCTTGCTGTGGTGCGTCGCGGCAGTCCGGTGTATGGATGAACAGGTAGGGAGTGACCTCCTGGCTCCAACGCTGAAGCGGTATCAGCCAAGGCTGCAACCAACGGCGGTTGGCGGCCAAATCGTCGCCGCCGACGAAGCGTACCATCGGCTGGGCCGCGCTCATTACTACGTGTACCGGTAGTTGTGGCTTCTTGCGCTGCGCCTCGCGCACGGCGCGACTGTCGGAGCGGGCGTGGTGAACCGGGCGACTATCGAGGAGGACGCGATTGATAGCGCGTTGGCGTAATCCCTGGTTGAGCGAGCGCTCAGCCTCTCCCTTGGCGAAGAACGCTGGGTGACGCACCTCGACGCCATAGTGGAAGCCGCTGGGCAAGCTATCGAGAAAGTGCCACAAGCGCGCTAGGTGCTCTGGACCGCAGGCCGCCGGCAGTTGCAGCCAAAGTTGCCCTAGTCGGTCATCCAGAGGTTGCAGCGCACGGTAAAAAGCGCCAATCTGTTGGTCACAGTGCAGGAGTGCCGCCTGATGGCTGATGGCGGAAGGAAATTTGAAGCAGAAACGAAAGTTGTCATGGGTCATGGCGCGCCAGCGCTGCACCAGGGCGGGTGAGGGCAGGGCATAGAAGGTGGTGTTGCCTTCGACGCAGTTGAAGTAGCGGCTGTAGTCGGCCAAGTCGTGCAGGCCGAGCTTCGCCCAGGCGGCATGTTGCCATTGCGGCAACCCATAGTAGAACATCCGTTGGCTCCATCATGAACGTATCTGAAATATAACATAAAGATAACAAGTTGGGCAGAGGAGGAAGGGTGGCGAGAAACAGTGCAAAGTGCGCGCGTGCTCTTATCGCAGCGGGGAATTTCCAGTATAATAGCCCCCTTTTTTCATCAAGCATGTAAATCCGCCTGAGCTATGCCGATCTACGAATACGTTTGTAGCGACTGCAATCATCATCTTGAGAAGTTGCAAAAAATGTCCGATGCACCGCTGGTCGATTGTCCGGCGTGCGGTCATCCTGCCTTGAAAAAACAGATTTCAGCCGCCGGTTTCCAGTTAAAGGGAAACGGCTGGTACGCGACCGATTTTAAGCCACGTACCGACAAAACACCGTCTTCAACAGAGCGCTGCGCAGGCAGCACGTGTCCGGCCAGTTGTCCGGGCGCGGCGTCGGCAAAATAAATTAAGCAAGCCAAAGGATATCGTTATGCGTACTAAGTATTGCGGGCAGTTGAATCTGTCCCATGTGGGCCAGGAAGTGACCCTGTGCGGTTGGGTACATCGCCGCCGCGACCTGGGTGGTCTGATCTTCATCGATCTGCGTGACCGCGAAGGGGTGGTGCAGGTGTTCTTTGATCCGGATCACCAGGATGCTTTCCGTCAGGCCTCTGAGCTGCGTAACGAGTTTTGCGTGCAGATCACCGGCACCGTGCGTGCTCGCCCGGAGAGTCAGCGTAACAGCGAAATGTCGACCGGGGAGATCGAAGTCTTTGGCCAGGGGCTGACCCTCATCAACCGCGCCGAGCCGCTGCCGCTGGACTTTAATCAGACCAACAGCGAAGAGAATCGCCTGAAGTACCGTTATCTGGATCTGCGCCGTCCGGAGATGGCCGCGCGGCTAAAAACGCGCGCCAAGATCACCGCGTTCGTGCGCCGTTTCATGGATAACCACGGCTTCTTGGATATCGAAACGCCGATGCTGACTAAGGCGACGCCGGAAGGTGCCCGCGACTACCTGGTTCCGAGCCGGGTGCACAAGGGTAAATTCTATGCATTGCCGCAGTCACCGCAGCTGTTTAAGCAGTTACTGATGATGTCTGGTTTCGACCGTTACTATCAGATCGTCAAATGTTTCCGCGACGAAGATCTGCGTGCCGACCGCCAGCCGGAATTCACCCAGATCGATGTGGAAACCTCGTTCATGAGCGCCGAGCAGGTGCGTGAAATCATGGAGGCGTTGGCCCGTGCACTGTGGTTGGAGATCAAAGGCGTCGATCTGGGCGATTTCCCAGTGATGACCTTCGCCGAGGCGATGCGCCGTTTCGGTTCCGACAAGCCGGATCTGCGTAACCCGCTGGAGTTGGTGGATGTGGCCGATCTGGTTAAAACCGTCGATTTCAACGTGTTCTCCGGCCCAGCCAATGATGCCAAAGGGCGTGTCATCGCGCTGCGCGTACCGGGCGGTGCCAGCCTGACCCGTAAAAACATCGATGAGTACGGTCAGTTTGTCGGCATCTATGGCGCTAAAGGTCTGGCTTGGATGAAGGTCAACGATCGTGCCGCCGGGATGGATGGCGTGCAAAGCCCGATCGCCAAGTTCCTCGACGCCGAGGTGTTGGACGGGATCCTGGCGCGCTGTGGCGCCGAGAGCGGCGATATCATCTTCTTTGGTGCCGATAGCGCCAAGGTGGCTACCGACGCCATGGGGGCCCTGCGTCTGAAGGTCGGTCGTGACCTGAAACTGACCGACGAGACCCGCTGGGCACCGCTGTGGGTGATCGACTTCCCAATGTTCGAAGACGACGGTGAAGGCGGCCTGGCGGCGATGCACCATCCGTTCACCTCACCGCGTGACATCAGCCCGGAAGCGCTGAAGGCCAATCCGGTCGACGCTATCGCCAATGCGTATGACATGGTGATGAACGGTTACGAGGTGGGTGGCGGCTCGGTGCGTATCCATAATGGCGCCATGCAGTCGGCGGTATTCGATATTCTGGGGATCAATGAGCAGGAGCAGCGTGAGAAATTTGGCTTCCTGTTGGACGCCCTGAAGTACGGTACCCCGCCGCATGCCGGCTTGGCATTCGGGCTGGATCGTCTGGTGATGCTGCTGACCGGGACGGAGAATATCCGTGACGTGATCGCCTTCCCGAAAACCACGGCCGCCGCCTGCCCGCTGACTGATGCGCCGAGCCGCGCCAATCCGGCCGCGTTGCAGGAGCTGTCCATTGCCGTCAGCCTGAAACAGGGCGACGACGCGTAATGGCTTATAAGCGTCCGGAATCCGTACTGGTGGTGATCTACGCCCGCCAGAGCGGACGGGTGCTGATGTTGCAGCGGCGCGACGATCCCGATTTTTGGCAGTCGGTTACCGGCAGCCTCGAAGCGGGCGAGTCGGCGCCGCAGGCCGCGCAGCGTGAAGTAAAGGAAGAAGTGGGAATCGACATCGTCGACGAGCATTTGACGCTGACGGACTGCCAGCGTTGCGTGGAGTTTGAGCTGTTCGCGCACCTGCGCCGGCGTTATGCCCCTGGTGTGACGCGCAATCTGGAGCATTGGTTTTGCCTGGCGTTGCCTGACGAGCGGGTGATCCCGCTGAGCGAACATCTGGCTTATCGCTGGATGGACGCCGCCGCCGCCGCCGGGCTAACCAAGTCTTGGAGTAATCGCCAGGCGATCGAACAGTTCGTACCTTGATTACCTGCCTGTCCGGGCGGCCACGCTGGCTGTCTGGCTTGTTGACAGGCGTTTTGCATATTGACTATTTAGGGCCTTTGCGCCTTTAGCGGAGATTTATATGGCAGGTCATAGTAAGTGGGCCAACACCAAACATCGTAAGGCTGCGCAGGATGCCAAGCGCGGTAAAATCTTTACCAAGATCATTCGCGAGCTGGTGACCGCCGCCAAACTGGGCGGCGGCGATCCGGACGCTAACCCGCGTCTGCGTGCGGCCATCGATAAGGCCCTGTCCAACAACATGACCCGTGATACCCTGAATCGCGCCATCGCCCGCGGCGTCGGCGGCGACGACGACGGTAACATGGAAACCATCATCTATGAAGGCTACGGCCCGGGCGGCACCGCCGTGATGGTCGAGTGCCTGAGCGACAACCGTAACCGTACCGTTTCCGAAGTGCGTCATGCCTTCACCAAGTGTGGCGGTAACCTGGGCACCGACGGCTCCGTATCCTACCTGTTCACCAAGAAAGGGGTGATCTCTTACGCGCCGGGTCTGGATGAAGATGTGGTGATGGACGCCGCACTGGAAGCCGGTGCCGATGACGTGGTGACCTATGATGACGGCGCCATCGATGTCTACACCCCGTGGGAAACCTTCGGCCAGGTGAAAGATGCCCTGGATGCCGCTGGCCTGGTGGCCGAGTCGGCTGAAGTCTCCATGATCCCCTCAACCCAGGCGGATATGGATGCAGAGACTGCGCCGAAGCTGCTGCGCCTGATCGATATGCTGGAAGACTGCGACGATGTGCAGGAAGTGTATCACAACGGTGAAATCTCCGACGAGGTTGCGGCCACGCTGGAATGAGTATCATCCTCGGGATTGACCCCGGCTCGCGTATCACCGGTTATGGCGTGATCCGTCAGTGCGGGCGCCAGCTCGACTATCTCGGCAGCGGTTGCATTCGTACCGCTGTCGATGATCTGCCGACGCGCCTTAAGCTGGTCTATGCCGGTGTCAGCGAGATCATTACCCAGTTTAATCCCGACTACTTCGCCATCGAACAGGTGTTTATGGCGAAGAACGCCGACTCGGCGCTCAAACTGGGGCAGGCCCGCGGTGCCGCTATCGTGGCGGCAGTCAACCGTGATCTGCCGGTATTTGAGTATGCGGCGCGTCAGATCAAACAGACGGTGGTGGGCAATGGTGGGGCGGAGAAGGCCCAGGTGCAGCACATGGTGCGCTCGCTGCTCAAACTCCCCGCTAACCCGCAAGCCGACGCTGCCGACGCCTTGGCGGTGGCGATCACCCACTGCCATGTCAGCCAAAACGCGCTGCGTATCGGCGATGGGCGTCTTAATCTGGCGCGAGGCCGCCTACGCTGAGTGGGACAGAACGCGCTTTCTATCAGGCTGGATATTCATCCAGCCTTTTTTATGGTATAAGCGGGGGAACTATTTGACTGAGACAGAGAGGAAGTGCGCGTGATTGGTCGCCTCAGAGGAGTGATTCTGGAAAAGCAGCCGCCGCAGGTATTGCTGGAGGTGTGCGGCGTGGGCTACGAAGTGCAGATGCCGATGACTTGCTTTTATGAGTTGCCGCAGCCCGGCAGCGAGGCGGTGATTTTCACCCACTTCGTAGTGCGTGAGGATGCCCAACTGCTATATGGATTCAATAATAAGCAGGAGCGCGCGCTGTTCCGTGAGCTGATCAAGGTCAACGGCGTCGGGCCGAAGTTGGCGTTGGCGATCCTGTCGGGGATGTCGGCGCAGCAGTTCGTCACGGCGGTCGAACGTGAAGAAGTGGCTGCATTGGTCAAACTGCCTGGTGTCGGCAAGAAGACCGCCGAACGCCTAGTGGTCGAGATGAAAGATCGCTTCAAGGGGTTGAGCGGTGATCTGTTTAACCCCGCTGACGATATGCCACCGAGCGCCCAGCCACAGGTACAGGCCGATGCCGAGGGCGAGGCGGTGGCCGCGCTGATCGCCCTGGGCTATAAGCCGCAGGAGGCCAGTCGCCTGGTTAATCGGGTAGCCAGCGTTGGTGCGGACAGCGAAACCTTGATCCGCGACGCGTTGCGCGCGGCGCTATAACCCTCTGGAGAGCGTGGGATGATAGAAGCCGATCGTCTGATTTCTGCCGGTAGCCAGAGCGAGGAGGAGTTCCTCGATCGCGCCATTCGGCCAAAGACCCTGGCTGATTATGTCGGCCAGCCGCAGGTACGCGAGCAGATGGAGATCTTCATTAAGGCGGCCAAGCTGCGTGGCGATGCGCTGGATCACCTGTTGATCTTCGGTCCGCCGGGGCTGGGTAAAACCACCCTGGCGAACATTGTCGCCAACGAGATGGGGGTTAATCTGCGCACCACCTCAGGGCCGGTGCTGGAGAAAGCAGGTGACCTGGCGGCGATGCTGACCAACCTGGAGCCGCATGATGTGCTGTTTATCGACGAGATCCACCGTCTCTCGCCGGTCGTTGAGGAGGTGCTCTATCCGGCGATGGAGGACTATCAACTGGACATCATGATCGGTGAAGGGCCGGCGGCGCGCTCCATCAAGATCGACCTGCCTCCCTTTACTTTAGTCGGCGCCACTACGCGCGCCGGCTCGCTAACTTCGCCGTTGCGCGATCGTTTCGGCATTGTGCAACGCCTGGAGTTCTATCAGGTGGCCGATCTGCAACATATCGTCGGGCGTAGCGCCCAGTGTCTGGGGCTGTCGTTGACGGAGGAGGGCGCGTTAGAGGTGGCGCGCCGTTCGCGCGGTACGCCGCGTATCGCCAATCGCTTGTTGCGCCGGGTGCGCGACTTCGCCGAGGTGTGTGCGGATGGTCACATCGATGGTGCGGTGGCGGCGCAGGCGCTAAATATGTTGGATGTCGATGCTGCTGGCTTCGATTATATGGATCGCAAGCTGCTGCTGGCGGTGATCGACAAGTTTATGGGCGGTCCGGTCGGCTTGGATAACTTGGCCGCGGCCATCGGTGAGGAGCGTGAGACCATCGAGGACGTGCTAGAGCCTTACCTGATTCAGCAGGGCTTCATTCAGCGTACTCCACGCGGACGCATCGCGACCGGCCATGCCTACCGTCACTTCGGTATCGAGCGCCAGACGTGATAGCCTCGGCGTCGGGTAAAAAAAATCCCACAGCGTGCTGTGGGATTTTTTTATCCGCATGACGGGGACGGGATCAGGCAGCTTGACGCCGTCCCAGACTCAGCATAAATAGGACGGCGGCACACAGCACCACCGATGGTCCGGCCGGGGTATCATACCAGGCGGAGAAGGCCAGACCGCCGCTGATGGCCAGCCAACCGACCAGTACCGCGCCGGCGGCCATCTGCTCGGGGGTGCGCGCGAAGCGGCGTGCCGTCGCCGCCGGAATGATCAGCAGCGAGGTAATGATCAGCGCGCCGACAAACTTCATCGCCAGCCCGATGGTCAGGGCGGTAGTCAGCATCAGGAGTAATTTGCTGCGCCCCAGGGGGACGCCATCGACATAAGCCAGCTCTGGGCTGATGGTCATCGATAGCAGGGCGCGCCATTGCCACAGCAGTAACGTCAGCACCAACACCACGCCGCCAGCGATCAACGCCACATCCGGGTAGGTAACCGCCAGTAGATCGCCGAACAAGTAAGCCATCAGGTCGACGCGCACGTTAGACATCAACGCGACCACCACCAAGCCGAGGGAGAGGGCGCTGTGCGCCATGATGCCCAGCAGCGTATCGATGCCGAGCTGGGGACGGCGCTCTAGCCATACCAGGGCGCAGGCCAGTATCAGCGTCACGGCGATCACCGCGTAGAAGGGGTTGACGTCGAGCAGCAGGCCGAAGGCGACGCCGAGCAGCGAGGCATGCGCCAGGGTGTCGCCAAAGTAGGACATCCGGCGCCAGACGACAAATGAGCCCAGCGGCCCGGCTGCCAACGCTAACAGCGCACCGGCCAGCCAACCGGGTAACAGCAGTTCAATCATCAGCTTCTCCGCGACGGGGGTTGAGGATCACCTTGCCGCACAGATCGTGGCGGTGGTTATGGTGGTGCTGGTAAAGCGCCAACTGTTGCGCGCCACGATTACCGAACAGGGCGATAAACTGGGGGTGATTGGCCACGGCCTGCGGCGTTCCGGAGCAGCAGATGTGCTGATTCAGACACAGCACATCGTCAGTCTTGGCCATCACCAGATGCAGATCGTGGGAAACCATCAGCACCGCGCAATTCAGCTCACGGCGTAGACGATCGATCAGATCGTACAACGCCAACTGGCCGTTGACGTCGACGCCGGCGGTCGGCTCATCCAGCACCAGTAGATCCGGGGTATTGAGTAGGGCGCGTGCCAGCAGGACACGCTGGTTCTCGCCGCCGGAGAGCTTCTGCATCGGCTGTTTCAGCAAATGGGCAGCCTGCACCCGCTGCAACGCCGGCAACACATCCTGGCGTTTGACGCCGGGACGCAAGCGCATAAAGCGCTCCACCGTCAGCGGCAGAGTCGCGTCCAGATGCAGTTTCTGCGGTACATAGCCGATGGTGAGTCCAGGGCGAGCGAGGCGCTCACCACGTGTTGGGACGACCAATCCCAGTACGACGCGCACCAGGGTGGATTTGCCGGCGCCATTGGGGCCGAGCAGGGTCAGGATGCGCCCACGCCGTAGCGTCAGGGAGACATCGTCCAGCACATCGCGGTTGCCGAAGCGGACGGCGATATGCTGGAGGGTGACCAGGGGATGATTATCGGGTTGTGACATGGTTACGGCGTATTGCACTATAAATGGAATGTTATAATATAACGTTTCTTCGTACGTTACCCAGGAAATTTTCTCATGATATCGCAAAACAATATAGTTAAACGCACCCTGATTGCTTCCGTGCTGTCGTTATGCGCGTGGGTTACTAGCGCGCAAGCCGATGTGGTTACTTCGATTCGTCCATTGGGCTTTATTGCCGCGGCGATCGCCGATGGGGTGATGCCGACCGAGGTGTTGCTGCCTGATGGCGCCTCTCCGCATGACTATGCGCTTAAACCATCCGATATCAAACGATTGCGCGACGCCGACCTGGTGGTCTGGATAGGGCCAGAAATGGAGAGTTTTTTGGCAAAACCGACTCAACAGCTAGAAAATAACAAAAATCTTATTCTCAGTACGCTGCCGGGCGTGCGCAGTCAACTGATCGAGGGGGATGATGACGATGAGCATGATCATCATAGTAGTCAGAGTGAAAAGCACGCGGAAAAGTCTGAATCTGTAGCGTCACATATTGTTACAAATGGCGTGCAGACTGGCTTAGCGGCCGATCATAATCATGATCATGGCCAATATAATATGCATATTTGGCTCTCTCCAGCCATAGCTAAACAGGTGGCTATCGCTATTCACGACCGATTAGTGCAACAAAGCCCACAAAATCGCGATAAACTGGATGTCAACCTACGTAAATTCGAGCAACAACTCAAGCAGACGCAAACGAAAGTTGCTATGATGCTGCGGCCCGTGCAAGGTAAAGGTTATTTTGTCTTCCACGACGCCTATGGTTACTTCGAGAATGCTTTTGGCCTGACCCCGTTGGGGCATTTCACCGTCAATCCCGAGATCCAGCCTGGCGCACGGCGCTTACATCAAATTCGAACACAGTTGGTTGAGCAAAAAGCGGTTTGCGTTTTTGCTGAGCCACAGTTCAGGCCAGCAGTCATCTCGGCGATTGCGCAGGGGACCCCTGTCCGGCAGGGTACACTTGATCCCCTGGGAAGCGCGATCCCACTGAGTGCGGACAGTTATCAGGTCTTCTTGACCACACTGGCGCATCAGTATTCTCGCTGCCTGAAGGGAGATTAAGAGGAAAACCGAGTGCAGCAGATAGCGCGTTCCATCGCTCAGGCATACAGTAATCTGCCCCGGCCCCACCGCGTCATGTTGGGGTCCCTGAGCGTCGTCACACTGGCTGTCGCCATCTGGCAGCCTTTTGTCTCGCATCCTCAATTGGCTGAAGGCGAGGTCGCAAAGCGTGTGCAGCTGGAGGTCCCGGCGCTCACGGCATTGACCCCTGAGGCCAGCGAGCCCCTCGATCAGCCGGCACCGGAAGACGACGTGCCCAAGGATGAGATCGATGACGGTAGCGACGACAGCAACAGCCATGATTATGTCGTCTCCAGTGGCGACACCTTGGGTAGCATCTTGACCCAGTATGGGGTCGATATCGCCACCGTCTCGGCGCTGGCGAAGCAATATCCGGCGTTACGTAACCTGAACGTCGGTCAGACGCTGACCTGGGAAATCAACGATGACGGCACACTACAGAAGCTGACCTGGGAGGTCTCGCGTCGTGAGACGCGGGTCTACCAACTGAGCGATGGCCGCTATAAAGAGTCGGTAGAGAATCAGCAAGGGGAGTGGAAGAACCGGGTGATCACCGGCACGCTGAATGGCAGTTTCGTCACCAGCGCTCAAGCAGCCGGTTTGAATCGTAATGAAATCAATACGGTGATCAAGGCATTACAGTGGCAGATGGATTTCCGTAAGCTACAGAAAGGCGATCGTTTTGCGGTGCTGCTGTCACGCGAGATGTTGGATGGTAAGAGCGCCCAGAGCCAGATCCTTGGGGTGCGTCTGCGCAGTGGCGACAAAGACTACTACGCCATTCGTGGCGATGATGGCAAATACTACGATCGGCAAGGGGCTGGCTTGGCCAAGGGATTTATGCGCTACCCGACCAGTAAGCACTTCCGCATCAGCTCTAACTTTAACCCTCATCGACTTAATCCGGTGACGGGCCGCGTCGCTCCCCATAAGGGGGTCGATTTTGCCATGCCGGTCGGTACGCCGGTACTGGCAGTGGGGGACGGCGAGGTGGTGATCGCCAAGCGTAGCGGCGCCGCCGGTAACTACGTGGTGATCCGTCACGGTCGCCAATACACCACGCGCTTTATGCACCTAAAAACCATCCTGGTGAAACCGGGGCAGAAGGTGAAACGGGGTGATCGCATCGCCTTGTCCGGTAACACAGGCCGTTCAACCGGCCCACATCTGCATTACGAGTTCTGGGTCAACAACCAGGCGGTGAATCCGTTGACGGTGAAACTGCCGCGTTCCGATGCGTTGACCGGCAAAGAGCGACGAGCCTTCCTGGCGCAGGCGCGTGAAGTGGTGCCGCAGTTGCAACTGGACTGAGTGGTGCCGAGGCCCCGCGAGTCAAGCCCGCTTCGGCGGGCTTTTTGTTGCGCGCCAACGCCGCGTTAGGCACAGGTCGGTGTGCACAGAGGATATCCCGGCAGACGGCAACAGTTTTTTTTTGCCGGCCAAATGATTACAATTTTCCGCCATCCGCCGCTTTACCGGCGCGCATCACAAAAGAGCCCATTGATGGAAACAGAGACTAAATCGAGCGTTGAGTTTATCCCGCGTTTTCGCACCGCCTTCTTGCATCCCCGTTACTGGGGCGTCTGGCTAGGGATCGGCCTGATGGCCCTGATGGCCTACCTGCCGTTGCGCCTGCGCGACCGGATGATCGGCGCCGTCGGTCGGCTAGCCGGGCGTTTAGCCGCGGGCGCGCGGCGTCGGGCGCGCATCAATCTGATGCTCTGCTTTCCCCAGTGGAGTGAGCGCCAACGTGAGGCGACCATCGATACTATGTTCGCTCGCGCCGGCCAGTCGATGTTGCTGATGGCCGAACTCACCCTGCGTGGCCCGCGTCGCCTGTTGCGTCATACCCATTGGCATGGCGTCGAGATTATCGAGCGTGCCCATGAGCAAGGCGAGAATGTCATCTTCTTGGTGCCTCACGGTTGGGCGGTCGACTTGCCCGCGATGTTGTTGGCGGCGGGTGGCCAGCCGATGGCCGCCATGTTCCATAACCAGAAAAATCCCTTGGTCGATTACCTGTGGAACCGGGCTCGTCGTCGCTTCGGTGGCCGGCTGCACGCGCGCAATGACGGTATTAAGCCGTTCATTAGCTCGGTGCGTAAGGGTTACTGGGGCTATTATCTGCCCGATCAAGACCACGGTGCCGAACACAGTGAGTTCGTCGATTTCTTCGCCACCTATAAGGCCACGCTGCCAGCTATCGGCCGGCTGATGAAGCTGTGCCGGGCGCGGATCATCCCGCTGTTTCCGGTGTATGATGGTGAGCGTAGCCGATTGGACATCTACTTGCGGCCGCCGATGGACGACATCGCAGGGCAAGATGATGCCTATATCGCCCGGCGAATGAATCAGGAGGTGGAGTTGCTGATGGGGGAACACCCGGAGCAGTACACCTGGATCTTAAAACTGTTGAAGACCCGCCGGCCAGGGGAGATTGAACCTTACTGCCGTCAGGATCTGTAGTCACGCCACGTCGGCATGTCCCAGGCGGCGCGTCCGACGAGCGTGAGAAGCGAAGGTAATCGGATGAGTCTGGAGATTATTGCATTACTCTGCCTGTGTGGGGCGTTGACCAGCCTGCTTTCCGCGCTGTTCGGACTGGGGGGCGGCATCGTTTTGGTACCGGTGTTGCACGTGTTGTTTCCCGCGTGCGAGGTACAACTGCTCGCAGCCACCTCGTTGAGCGTGGTGATGCTGACGGCCTTGATCAATGTGTTGGCCTTTTGGCGCCAGCAGCTGCGGCCCGATCCACGGTTGTTGATCGGCTGGGCGTTAGCGGTGAGTGCGGGGATGCAACTGGGCGTACACATTAGCTTCCTGCTGCCGGGGCGGGCGATCCTCCTGATTTTTGCCGCCATCCTGTTATTGATGGCCTGGCGCAACTTGCGCTGTGCTGCCCCCTCGGCGACGGCGGCGATGTCGCCGCCGCGTACCCGTAACTACGGTATTGCTCTGTGCCTGGCGGGAGGCACCGTCGCCGGTATCACCGGCTTGGGCGGCGGATCAGTATTAGCACCGTTATTGGCGTTACTGCCCTCGATCCCGCGCAAACGGATTGCGCTGTATTGCAACTGGTTGCTGCTGCTGGGTAGCGCGGTTACCGTCACCAGCTATCTGTTACGCACTCCACCGCTTGGTGCGGTCTTGCCAGGGGCCTGGCAGTTCGGTTATGTCAACCTGAGTGTGGTGCTGCCGGTATTCGCCTGTGCGTTATTGACCCAGCCGTTGGCGATGCAATTGCGACGCCGGGTGAGCGAGACACATCAGCGCCAGGCATTCTCCGGGGTATTAGCGGGGATGGCGTTGTTTATTGTGGTGACGCTATAAGGTGTTAGCGCGGTTAGGGAGGCAAAAACGGGGACGCGGCGGCGTCCCCGTTGTGTTATTGCTTACTCGACACGCAGTGTACGGCAGGTATTGGTGCTGCCGATGGTGCCCATCTGATCGCCCTGGGTGACGATCACCAGATCGCCAGAGACTAAGAAGCCCTTATCGCGCAGCAGGTTTGCTGCGGCTTGCGCGGCGGCGACGCCGTCGCACGGGCTATCGAAGTGAACCGGGGTTACGCCGCGATACAATGCGGTCAGGTTCAGGGTACGCTCATGACGCGACATGGCGAAGATCGGCAGGCCAGAGCTGATGCGGGACATGATCAGCGCGGTACGTCCGGATTCGGTCATCGCGATGATGGCGGCCACGCCTTTGAGGTGGTTGGCGGCATACATGGCGGACATCGCCACCGCCTCTTCCGTGTTGTCGAACTGGGCGTCTAGGCGATGCTTGGAGATGTTAATGCTGGGGATCTTCTCTGCGCCCAGGCAAACGCGTGCCATCGCCGCTACCGTTTCGGCCGGGTACTGGCCGGCGGCGGTTTCTGCGGAGAGCATCACCGCATCGGTGCCATCGAGCACGGCGTTGGCGACGTCCATCACCTCGGCGCGGGTCGGCATCGGGTTGGTGATCATCGACTCCATCATCTGGGTCGCGGTGATCACCACACGGTTCAGCTTGCGCGCGCGGCGGATCAGGGTCTTTTGAATGCCGACCAACTCCGGATCGCCGATTTCGACGCCCAGATCGCCACGGGCGACCATTACCACATCGGCGGCTAAGATGATGTCATCCATTGCCTCCTCGCTGGCTACCGTTTCGGCGCGCTCGACCTTGGCGACGATCTTCGCCTCGCAGCCAGCGTCGCGAGCCAGACGACGTGCGTAATTGAGATCCTCGCCACAACGCGGGAAAGAAACCGCCAGATAGTCGACGCCGATCTGGGCGGCGGTCAGGATATCGGCCTTATCTTTTTCCGTCAGGGCATCGGCGGAAAGTCCCCCGCCCAGTTTGTTGATTCCCTTGTTGTTGGAGAGTGGCCCCCCGACGGTAACTTCGGTGAAGACCTTATTCTCCTGGACGGAGAGCACCTTCAGTTGTACCCGTCCATCGTCGAGCAGCAGAATGTCGCCCGGCACCACATCTTCAGGTAAACGTTTATAGTCGATACCGACTTTCTCTTTATCGCCTTCGCCCTTATCTAGGGTGGCATCCAGTAGGAACTTATCCCCCACGTTGAGGAACACCTTGCCTTCCTTAAAGGTGGATACCCGGATCTTGGGACCTTGCAGATCCCCGAGAATGGCGACATGACGCCCGAGTTTGGCGGCGATTTCCCGAACTTTGTTCGCACGCAGCAGATGATCTTCTGCACTACCGTGTGAAAAGTTAAGACGCACCACATTCGCGCCGGCGGAGATAATCTTTTCCAGATTATTGTCGCGATCGGTGGCCGGGCCAAGCGTGGTAACGATTTTGGTTCTTCTAAGCCGTCTGGACATGCATAACTCCATTGACATGTGAAGCATTGGTGTTGCCAATACAACGGTGGGCAAAGCGGACGATCAACGCCGCCCAAGCTTGCCCGGGTAGTCCCACAGACGACGTACGCCTGCGGGGAGGAGGCCGATGTCGTCGAGCTCGACCGATCGGCACCCAGTATTCAGAGCCAGCCTGCTAACGGGAAGCCAGGCGATACCTTTACTCGACAGCAGAGGGAAAGGATAGCGCTTTATCAAAGCGCGATTCTTTCAAGGCTTCCTTGACCCGCTTCAAGTTATCCCGGAATTTCGCCCCACGGCGCAGGGTAAAGCCGGTAGCCAGAGCGTCGACCAGCGTCAACTGTGCCAAGCGTGACACCATAGGCATATAGACATCGGTATCCTCCGGCACATCCAGCAACAGGGCAAGATTGGCCTCCTGGGCCAGCGGGGTACCGTGCGAGGTAATAGCAATCACTGTCGCATCGTTTTCACGCGCCAAGTGGGCCATCTCCACTAGACTTTTAGTACGTCCAGTATGGGAGATCAGCACCACCACATCACCCTCGTTGGAGTTCATGCAACTCATACGCTGCATGACGATATCGTCGAAGTAGACCACCGGGATGTTGAAGCGGAAAAATTTATTCATCGCATCGTGGGCGACGGCGGCGGAGGCCCCCAGCCCGAAGAAAGAAATTTTCTTCGCTTGGGTGAGCAGATCGACGGCACGATTGATGGTCGCCATATCCAGATGATTCTTTGCCATCTCCAGTCCGGCCATCGCCGACTCGAAGATCTTACTGGTATAGGCGTCGACGCTATCGCTCTCTTCGACGTTACGGTTAACGTAGGGAGTGCCGTTGGCAAGGCTTTGTGCCAGATGCAATTTAAAATCTGGAAACCCTTTTGTTTCCAAGCGGCGGCAAAAGCGGTTTACCGTAGGCTCGCTGACATCGGCCATCTTCGCCAGGGTGGCAATGCTGGAATGGATCGCGGTCTGCGGGGCGGCCAGGATGACCTCGGCGACTTTGCGTTCGGATTTGCTCAGCTGATCCAGACTTGCCTGGATTTTTTCCAGCGTATTCATAGGAGAGGGCCACTCATTGGGTTAGGCGATTTCATATCAAAGCGAAATCTATCAACGTTTGTTGAAAATATACAACGAGCGATAACCGCTTTGCAGTCTATCCGCCGCAGAGAACGGCCTTTTTTTGCAATGTATGACCTGTGTCTAACTTTCGTCATGGTAATTTTTCTACAAATTTGGTAGAAAATTACATAGAAAGTCGGTCGCATGGCTGAGCGAGGGGGCGCGCATGCTACTTTTCGTACTAACGGTGTAGCAAAGCACGCCTTGTCAGCCGCTTTTCTCGCTACAATCAGTATCATTAACCTGATTCTGTAAAAAAATTACAAGTAACCTGCACGAGGAGAAAGATATGGCGGTAACGTCAACGGCACAGGCTTGCGACCTGGTGATTTTTGGCGCTAAGGGTGACCTGGCGCGACGTAAACTGTTGCCCTCCCTGTACCAACTGGAGAAGGCGGGGCACATCCATCCCGACACCCGTATCATCGGTGTCGGGCGCGCCGAGTGGGATGCCGAGGCTTACCGCGAGGTGGTTCGCGAGGCGTTGGCGACCTTTTTGAAAGAGCGCCTGGACGAGGCGCTGTGGCAACGGCTGAGTGCGCGCCTCGATTTTTGTAATCTGGATGTTAACGATACGGAACACTTCCAACGCCTGGCCGAGATGGTCGACCCGCAGCGGCGCGTCACCCTCAACTACTTCGCTATGCCACCCAGCACCTTCGGTGCCATCTGCCAAGGGCTGGGCCATGCCGGGATGAACCGCCAGCCGAGCCGCATCGTGATGGAGAAACCATTGGGTACCGATCTAGCCTCGTCGCGGGCGATCAACGACCAGGTGGCGCATTACTTCGACGAGAACCAGGTATATCGCATCGACCATTACCTGGGCAAAGAGACGGTACTGAATCTGTTGGCGCTACGTTTCGCCAACGCGTTGTTCGCTAATAACTGGGACAACAGCATGATCGACCACGTGCAGATCACCGTGGCGGAAGAAGTTGGTATCGAGGGGCGCTGGGGGTATTTCGATCAGGCCGGTCAGATGCGCGACATGGTGCAGAACCATCTGTTGCAGATCCTGACGATGATCGCTATGGATCCGCCAGCGGATCTCTCTACCGATCGTATTCGCGACGAGAAGGTGAAGGTCTTGCGCTCCCTGCGGCGCATCGATCACAGCAACGTGCGTGAGACCACGGTGCGCGGCCAGTATACCGCGGGTTTCGTCCAGGGGCAGAAAGTACCGGGTTATCTGGAGGAGGAAGGGGCGAACAAGAGTAGCAACACCGAGACGTTCATCGCCATTCGCGCCGACATCGACAACTGGCGTTGGGCTGGGGTGCCGTTCTACCTGCGTACCGGCAAGCGTCTGCCGAATAAGTGTTCCGAGGTGGTGGTCTACTTTAAGAATCCGCCGCTCAACCTGTTTAGCGATTCTTATCAGGCATTGCCGCAGAACAAATTGACCATTCGCCTGCAACCGGATGAGGGGGTACAGATCGATATTCTCAATAAGGTGCCGGGGCTGGAGCATAAGCACCGCTTGCAGACGACCAAACTGGATCTGAGCTTCTCTGACACCTTCCATCAGGAGCACCTGGCGGATGCCTATGAGCGCCTGTTGCTTGAGGCGATGCGTGGCATTCAAGCGCTGTTCGTGCGGCGCGATGAGGTAGAAGAGGCCTGGAAGTGGGTCGATGCCATTATGACCGCCTGGGCCGACGACAACGATGCGCCGAAGCCCTACCAGGCAGGCACCTTGGGGCCGGTCTCCTCCGTCGCCTTGATCACCCGTGATGGTCGCTGCTGGAACGAGTTCTAAGCAGCCAGGGCGGGGCCTCGGCGTCCCGCGATGAGAGAGGAGCAGAGATGGTAACCTTTAACGAATGGAATAGCGCGCAGGCGCTGAACGAACAACTGGCTGGCGACATCGCCGCACGCCTGCGTCACGGGATCGCCGTCCGTGGCCAAGCCAGTCTGGTGGTCTCCGGCGGACGCACGCCGTTGGGGCTGTTCGCCCATCTACGCGAACAGGCGCTCGATTGGTCGCGGGTGATCATCACCCTAGCCGACGAACGTTGGGTGGACGCGCAGGATGAGGCCAGCAATGAACGACTGGTGCGAGCGCATCTGTTGCAGGGCGCGGCTTCGGCGGCGCGCTTCATCGGGCTGAAGAACGACGCCGCGACCCCCTTCGCCGGGGCGGCCGCCAGCGAGGCGGCGTTGGCGGCCATACCACGTCCTTTCGACGTGGTGATCCTGGGTATGGGGGACGACGGCCATACCGCATCACTTTTCCCCGGGGCAGAGAATCTGTTCCCGGCTCTCGCGATGGAGTCTGGCCGCCTGTGCATGGGGATGACGCCCCTCACAGCGCCGCTCGATCGCATAACCCTCACACTCCCGGCTCTGCTAGACAGCCGGCATATTTACCTGCACCTGGTGGGCGACACCAAACGTCAGGTTTATATGCAGGCTCTCGGCGGCGCGGAGGTGAATGAGATGCCGATCCGCGCCGTGCTCCAGCAGAGCCGGACGCCGGTCGACGTCTACTGGACGGCATGAGGCTGCAATGAATCCAACCGTAGAACGTGTTACCCAACGCATTATTGAACGCTCACGCGCCGCACGTGCGGCCTACCTGGCCAAGATCGAACGCGCGCGCAGCAAGCGGGTACAGCGCGCCCAGTTGGCGTGCGGTAACCTGGCGCACGGCTTCGCTGCCTGCACCCAGCAGGACAAGGCCGCGCTGAAGAGCATGACCCAGAGCGATATCGCGATCATCACCGCCTATAACGATATGCTCTCCGCCCACCAACCCTACGAGAGCTACCCACAGCAGATCAAGGCGGCGTTGCATCAGGTGGGCGCGGTCGGCCAGGTGGCGGGCGGCGTACCGGCGATGTGCGACGGGGTGACTCAAGGGCAGGACGGCATGGAGCTGTCGTTGATGAGCCGTGAGGTGATTGCCATGTCCGCCGCGGTCGGGCTATCACACAACATGTTCGACGGGGCGCTTTACTTGGGGGTCTGCGACAAGATCGTCCCAGGACTGTTCATGGCGGCGATGTCTTTCGGTCACCTACCGACGCTGTTTGTGCCGGCCGGGCCGATGGCCAGCGGTCTGCCGAATAAAGAGAAGGTGCGTATCCGTCAGTTGTTCGCCGAAGGCAAGGTTGGGCGTGAAGCGTTGCTGGAGTCCGAGGCGGCCTCCTACCACGCGCCGGGCACCTGCACCTTCTACGGCACCGCGAACTCGAACCAGATGGTGATGGAAGTGATGGGGATGCATCTACCGGGCTCCTCCTTCGTCCAGCCGGATAGCGCGCTGCGCCACGCCTTGACCGATGCGGCGGCCCGTCAGGTGACGCGCATGACCGAGAACAGCGGCAACTACCTGCCGATCGGGCGCATGGTGGATGAGCGGGTGGTGGTCAATGGCATCGTGGCCTTGCTGGCGACCGGTGGCTCCACCAACTTGACCATGCATCTGGTAGCGATGGCGCGTGCCGCCGGCATCATCATCAACTGGGATGACTTCTCCGAACTCTCCGAGGTAGTGCCGCTGCTGTGCCGCATCTACCCGAACGGTCCGGCCGACATCAACCACTTCCAGGCGGCGGGCGGTGTCGCCGTGCTGGTGCGCGAACTGCTTAAGGGCGGATTGCTGCATGAAGCGGTCGAGACCGTTGCGGGCCATGGCCTGAGCCGTTATACCCAGGAGCCGTTCCTGGAGAACGGTCAACTGGTCTATCGCCCCGGTGCCGAGCAGTCGTTCGATCGCGAGGTGATTGCCAGCATTGAGGCGCCTTTCGCTCATCACGGCGGTACCAAGGTGTTGGCCGGTAACTTAGGGCGCGCGGTAATGAAAACCTCGGCGGTGCCGGAGGCGAACCAGATCATCGAGGCCCCGGCAGTGGTCTTTGAAAGCCAGCACGATGTACTACCCGCCTTCGAGGCCGGCAAGTTGGATCGCGACTGTGTGGTGGTGGTGCGCTACCAGGGACCGCGTGCCATCGGCATGCCGGAATTGCATAAGTTGATGCCACCGCTGGGCGTCCTGATGGATCGCGGCTTGAAAGTGGCATTGGTGACGGATGGCCGCCTCTCTGGCGCCTCCGGTAAAGTCCCGTCCGCCATCCACGTGACGCCGGAGGCTTATGCCGGTGGTCTGCTGGCCAAGGTGCGTGACGGCGATAGAGTGCGTGTCGATGGGCGCAATGGGACACTGACCCTGCTGGTTGACGAGGCAGAGTTGGCGGCACGTAGCGAGGCGCGTCCGGATCTTTCGGCGTTGCACGATGGCTCTGGGCGTGAGCTGTTCCAGCCGCTGCGCGAACAGTTGTCCGGTGCCGAAGAGGGCGCTAGCTGTATTCCCTTTTATCAGGTTTAACCCGCAGGGGCGGTGCTGACCGCCCCCGCTATGACCGATCCCCGTCTGTGTCTCGACGTCGTCGGCCGGCGTGCCGGTAAGGGATCACCGATTAATCCGCCGAAAGGCATCAGGAGAGAAGCGACAATGAACAACTGGAAAGTGAGTGCGGAATCCATTCTGACCGCAGGCCCCGTCGTACCGGTCATCGTGATCAACAAGCTGGAGCAGGCGGTTCCTTTGGCGAAGGCGCTGGTCGCCGGCGGAGTGCGTGTGCTGGAGGTGACGCTGCGTACCGCCTGCGCATTGGAGGCGATCCGCCTGATCGCGCAGGAAGTGCCGGAGGCTATCGTCGGTGCGGGTACCGTGACCAACGCCGAGCAGCTGCGTCAGGTGACCGAGGCCGGGGCCCAGTTCGCCATCAGTCCGGGGCTGACCGAGGGCTTGTTACAGGCCGCCGTGGCGGGCTCTATCCCATTGATCCCGGGTATCAGCACGGTATCCGAGCTGATGCAGGGGATGGATTACGGCTTGAAAGAATTCAAATTCTTCCCGGCGGAAGCCAACGGTGGGGTGAAGGCGTTGCAGGCGATCGCCGGGCCGTTCTCCCACATCCGTTTCTGCCCGACCGGCGGGATCTCACCGAGCAACTACCGTGATTACCTGGCGCTAAAGAGCGTGCTGTGCATCGGTGGTTCTTGGCTGATCCCGGCGGATGCGTTGGCGAGCGGTGACTACGCGCGCATTACCGAGCTGGCCAGCCAAGCTGTGATGGGCGCCAAGGATTAACCTCCTGCTCCCTATTGCATGATTAACCAGCGGCGCGCGGGTGTTATTCACTCGTGTGTCGAGGGTGGCGAGACTAAGGTCTTGACGCTACAGAAGAATAGGGCTATCCCCAGGGGATGGCCCTATTTTTTAATTTGATAACTTATTTATTTTTTTCGGTTTTTCTGTAAAAAGATGGGAAAACGTGGTTTGCGTAAATAAATAGCCTATGCTACAACTAATATAACAACTACTCACCGGAGGACACTGCACAAACCGTACACCCAGATTCAGGTACGGGGGAAGAGGGTAAACCACTATGAAAACGCATAATCGTTTGATGATTAAAACCTCCGCATATCTATTATTCATTTCTTGCACTATCGCTAGCCAGTACCACTGGTGTAGCGAGCTCTAGCGTTATTCTCCAGCGTCAATCTGTCACGTGTGCAGCGCATCACGCCGAGTGGCAGCATGAGGCTATCGGTTATTTATCTTTTACATTCGCGGCGAAATCCGTGCATGACGTGTTCTTCTATCATTTTATTTATAAAAATAATTTTTTAGAACATAAAGAAAAATATCAACCTGATAACTAAAACTAAATTAATGGAGAATATTATGATTTATTGGATCTTCTTAGCCTGTGCCATCAGTGCCGAAATCATCGGCACACTGGCGATGAAGTGGGCCAGCGTCAACGGCAGCATCGGCGGCAATATCGTGATGTTACTGATGGTGGCGCTCTCTTATATTTTGTTGGCCTTCGCGGTTAAACGCGTGGCGCTGGGCGTCGCCTACGCCCTGTGGGAGGGCATCGGCATTCTGTTTATTACCCTGTTTAGCGTGCTGTGGTTCGGCGAGTCGCTCTCAGCGCTTAAGCTGGCGGGGTTGGCGTTGCTGGTGGGCGGTATCATCCTGCTGAAATCTGGCACGGTGAAACGTGGCTTGACCGGCTCGCAGGCACGCGCCGAGACGGCGGGGAGGACGCATGTCACCGTTTGAATGGCTACATGCTGTTTGGCTGGGGGCGGCAGTGGTGCTGGAGATCGGCGCCAATATCCTGCTCAAGTGGTCCGATGGTTTCCGCCGCCCCTGGGTGGGCGTGCTCTCGCTGGGGGCGGTCTTAGCCGCGTTCGGCGCCTTGAGCCAAGCGGTAAAAGGGATCGAGTTGTCGGTCGCCTATGCCCTATGGGGTGGTTTTGGCATCATGGCGACTATGGCAGCGGGGTGGGTTCTGTTCGGTCAGCGTCTGAATCGGAAAGGATGGTGCGGATTGGTGCTGTTACTGGCCGGTATGGTGATGATTAAGCTGGCCTAATGGCTATCTCGCGACTGGCCGGCAGGGGGATTCCCGCCGGCCTCGGCGCGTGCGCCAGGAGGGCCCATTAGTGGGCCGTTCTATCAGCGGGCAGCGACGATCTTGATTTCGACCCGATACTGCGGGTGCATCAGCTTGGCCTGCACGGTACAGCGTACCGGTGCCTTGCCCGCGACTACCCAGGCGTCCCAAGCGGCGTTCATAGCCTCGAAATCCGCGCTGTCGGCCAGGAAGATGGTGGCATCCAGAACGCGGGTCTTATCGCTGCCCAACTGGGCGAGCAGCATATCGATGGCCGCCAGTGCATTGGCGGTCTGCGCCGTGGCGTCGGCCTCCAGATTCTCCGGCACGCTGGTAAAATAGATGGTGTCGTTGAAAACGGTGGCGTCCGACCAGCGTTTTTCCGGATTAATACGTTCGATAGACATGTGTCACCCTGCTTGTCGTGTTGTTGGTATGCCGCCAGTATACCTAAAATGGGCACCGGCGGGCGAGCCTCTGCCGCCGCTTTCCCCGCGGCGGCTAGACAATAAAACGGCTATGGCGATGGAGCTTGCGCCGCGGAGTTGGCATAATTCCCCCACTATATTCCCGAGATGAGAGATGCCGTGGCCGACGATTTTGCCCCCGACGGGCTATTAACCCAGAAAATACCCGGGTTCACCCCCCGTGAGGCACAACGCCAGATGGCGCAGGCAGTTGAGGAGACGATCCGCGCCCAGGGGCAATTAGTGGTCGAGGCGGGCACGGGGACGGGCAAGACCTTCGCCTACTTGGTGCCCGCGTTGCGTTGTGGTCAGAAGGTGATCATCTCGACCGGCTCCAAGGCATTGCAGGATCAGCTGTATAACCGCGATCTGCCGTTGATGAAGACGGCGCTGGATTACCAGGGGGCGACCGCGCTGCTCAAGGGGCGCGCCAACTATCTGTGCAGCGAGCGTCTGGAGCAGCAGTCGTTGGCCGGAGGCGAGCTGGCACCGGCGCTGTTGGCTGAGTTGATGCAGGTGCGCAGCTGGTCAAGCCAGACCGAGGACGGCGACATCAGTCAGTGTCATGGCGTGGCCGAGGAGAGCGCGGTCTGGCCGTTGGTGACCAGCAATAATGACAACTGCTTGGGCGGCGACTGTCCCCACTACAAGGTGTGTTTCGTGGTCAAGGCGCGCCGTCGGGCGATGGAGGCGCAGGTGGTGGTGGTCAATCATCATCTGTTCCTGGCCGATTTGGTGGTCAAGGAAGGCGGCTTCGGCGAGTTGATCCCTGAAGCACAGGTGACCATCTTCGATGAAGCGCACCAGGTGCCGGATATCGCCAGCCAATATTTCGGTCAGCAACTCTCCAGCCGCCAGTTGGTGGATCTGGCGCGCGACATCATCATGGCCTATCGCACCGAGCTGCGTGATGTCGCTCAGTTGCAGAAGAGCGCCGATCTGCTGACGCAACGTAGTCTCGATCTGCGCATCGTCCTTGGCGATCCCGGTTTCCGCGGCAACCTGCGTGACATTCTGGCACAGAGCGAGGTGCGCCGCGCGCTGCTGCTGGTCGATGATGCGCTGGAGCTGTGCTACGACGTGATGAAAATGTCTCTTGGCCGTTCGGCGTTACTCGATGCCGCCTTCGAACGCGCGACCCTGTACCGTAATCGCCTGAAACGCCTTTCCGATGTGAATCAGCCCGGCTACAGCTATTGGTACGAGTGTACCCCGCGCCATTTCGTGCTGGCATTGACGCCGCTAACGGTGGCGGAGAAGTTCCGCGAGGTGATGCAGAGTAAGCCGGGGGCCTGGATCTTCACCTCCGCCACTCTGGCAGTAGAGGAGGAGGTGGCCTATTTCAGCGAGCGCTTAGGCTTGAGCGCGGCGCGTAGTCTGCTGCTGCCCAGCCCGTTCGACTATGCCCATCAGGCGTTGTTGTGCGTCCCACGTTTTCTGCCTGCGCCGAATCAGCCCGGTGCGGCCGTTCAGTTGGCGCGGATGCTCAGTCCGCTGATCGAGGCTAATAATGGGCGTTGTTTCTTTCTTTGTACCTCTCACGCCATGATGCGCGACTTGGCACAGGCGTTTCGTGCCAGCTTGACGCTACCGGTACTGGTGCAAGGGGAGAGCGGTAAGTCGCGTCTGTTAGCCGATTTTATCGCCGCGGGTAACGCCTTGTTGGTGGCGACGGGCAGCTTCTGGGAAGGGGTGGACGTACGCGGTGACGCATTGAGCTGTGTGATCATCGACAAGCTGCCCTTCACCGCGCCGGACGATCCGTTACTTAAGGCCCGCATGGAAGATTGCCGGTTGCGGGGTGGTGACCCCTTTAGCCAGGTGCAGTTGCCCGATGCGGTGATCACCCTTAAGCAAGGGGTTGGGCGCTTGATCCGTGATAGCCGCGACCGCGGGGTGATCGTCATTTGCGATAATCGCCTGGTGATGCGTCCCTATGGCGAAGTATTCCTGCGCAGCTTACCGCCGGCACCGCGTACTCGCGATTTGGCACGGGCCATTGACTTCCTGCGTGCGGTAGCGGCAACGGCGGGCAGTGAGTGCGCGCCGGCGAATTGAGAAATACAGCGTTAGGGGGCTGTGTTATCATTCTCTAAATCAGTAACTCATTTATTTTCCTGCCGAGGTTGGCATGTCCACGCGAATTTTAGCGATTGATACTGCAACGGAAGCCTGTTCCGTTGCCCTGTGGAATAACGGCGCAAGCCTGGCGCAGTTCGAACTCTGCCCACGCGAGCACACACAACGTATCCTGCCGATGGTACAGCAGATCCTGGCCGAAGCCGGTTTGACGCTGGCGCAATTGGATGCGCTGGCCTTCGGGCGCGGACCCGGGAGTTTCACCGGGGTCCGCATTGGTATCGGCATCGCACAAGGGCTGGCGCTGGGCGCGGATCTGCCGCTGCTGGGCATCTCTACACTGGCGACCATGGCGCAAGGCGCTTGGCGTCTCACTGCGGCTAATCAGGTGTTGAGTGCCATTGATGCACGCATGGGCGAGGTCTATTGGGGCGAATACCGGCGTACCGCCGACGGCGTGTGGCAGGGGGAGGCCAGCGAGGCAGTGCTGAGTCCGCAGCAAGTGACTGAGCGGGTGACCGCCTTGCAGGGCGAGTGGGCCACAGTCGGCACGGGCTGGCAGACGTATCCGGCCATGGCGGCGGACAGTAGCCTGTTGTTGCGAGACGGGCAGATGTTGTTGCCGCACGCCGAGGATATGTTGCCACTGGCGTTGCATGCCTGGCAGACGGGAGCGGTACTGGCGGTCGAACAAGCGCAACCGGTCTACCTGCGCAACGAGGTAACCTGGAAAAAACTGCCGGGACGCGGTTAAGCCGCTATGCGGCGGGAACCCGCTCGCTGGACGCGAGTCTAATTAGCTGAAGTCATGAGATTTGCCCGGCACAGATCGACCGGGCTAACGGAGGGTGAGAATGAGTCGGCGAAAAATAAGGGCTATCGCGGCGGCGAGCGTCGTCGGGTTGATGGGGCTGCTGGCCGGCTGCGTGAGCGTGCCGGAATCGGTGCGCGGCACCTCGGCGACGCCGCAGCAGAATTTTGTGGCGGTGCATAATGCGCCCGATCTGTACGTCGGTCAGGAGGCGCGTTTCGGCGGTATGGTGGTCAACGTGACCAATAAGAAAACCGCCAGCTACCTGGAGATCGCCGTGATGCCGTTGGATGAGGGCGCGCGTCCGATCCTCGGTCAGGCGGCCCAGGGGCGTATCTTGGCCAAGAGCGTTAATTTCTTGGACCCGGTCAACTTTAATCACCAGTTAGTCACTGTGGTCGGCCCACTGACGGGCAGCGTCGCGGGTAAGATCGGTCAGACACCGTACACCTTCGTAACCATGGATATCGGCGGTTACCAGCGTTGGCAGGTCGATCAGCAGGTGATCATGCCGCCGCAGCCGTTAGGACTCACGCCCTGGGGCTATGATCCTTACTGGCGTGGCCCTTACTGGGGGCCGGGCTTCGGCCCCGGTTGGGGATGGAGTGCGCCGATGCCGGCCCGCATCGAAAGCGTGGTAGTGCCGCAGGGTTAACGGCGGCTCCGCTGCGCAAAGCGTGGCCAGTGCTGAATTAAAAGCGGGCGAACTGCCTCATAACAGGGAGATTTAGGTGCCATCGCGCCGCTTCGGGTATAAAATGGCACGCTGCCGCGCAGGCGACCGGTTTGGAGTAGGCCGCGCGGCGCTTAACAAAGCAACCCCGCCCTGCGGGGTTATTTGTTTTTGATGCCAGGAGGGCATATTCACGACGGCGATCGCCAGTCGCGGCTCGGCGCTCCGCGTCATGCGCGGCGATCGTCATCCCCTCATACAGATAAGAAACAAGGGAGAAGCACCTTGGAAAAGGTTTGGCTTAAACGCTATCCGGAAGATGTACCAGCGGAAATCAATCCGGATCACTACGCGTCATTGGTGGAGATGTTTGAACACGCCGTCGCGCGTTATGCGGATCAGCCTGCGTTCATCAATATGGGGCAGGTGATGACCTTCCGCAAACTGGAGGAGCGCAGCCGCGCCTTTGCCGCCTATCTGCAAAATGGCCTCGGTTTGCACAAGGGGGAGCGCGTGGCGTTGATGATGCCCAACCTGTTGCAGTACCCCATCGCCTTATTTGGCATCCTGCGAGCCGGGATGGTGGCGGTCAACGTCAATCCGTTATATACCCCGCGCGAATTAGCGCATCAGTTGAACGATAGCGGCGCCAGCGCGATCGTCATCGTCTCTAACTTTGCCCACACCTTGGAGAAAGTGGTGTATTCGACCCAGGTGCGTCACGTCATCCTGACGCGTATGGGCGATCAGTTGCCAGCGGCCAAGGGGACGTTGGTCAACTTCGTGGTTAAGTACATCAAGCGTCTGGTGCCGAAGTATAACCTGCCGGATGCCATCTCTTTCCGCCGGGTATTGCAGCGTGGACGGCGCATGCAGTACGTCAAGCCCGACATCGCCAACGACGATCTGGCTTTCTTGCAGTATACCGGCGGTACCACCGGTGTCGCCAAGGGAGCGATGCTCACGCACCGCAACATGCAAGCGAATCTGGAGCAGGCCAAGGCGGCCTATGGCCCGTTGCTGCAACGCGGCCATGAGATGGTGGTGACAGCCCTGCCGTTGTATCACGTCTTTGCCTTGACGGTGAATTGCTTGCTGTTTATCGAGATGGGCGGGCGTAACCTTCTGATCACCAACCCGCGCGACATTGCTGGCATGGTGCGTGAACTGAGTCGTTACCGTTTCACCGCGTTGACCGGGGTGAACACCCTGTTTAACGCCTTGTTACACAACGAAGATTTCCGTGAACTGGACTTTTCGTCGCTGCGGCTGTCGGTCGGCGGTGGTATGCCGGTGCAGCAAGCGGTGGCCGAGCGTTGGGAAAAGCTGACCGGGCATCATTTGCTGGAAGGCTACGGCCTGACAGAGTGTTCGCCGCTGGTGGCGGGGAACCCTTATGATCTGAAACGCTACAGCGGTAGTATCGGTCTGCCGGTACCCTCGACCCTGGTGCGTCTGGTGGACGACGAGGGGCGCGAGGTGGCGTTGGGTGAAGCGGGAGAGTTGCAGGTGCGAGGGCCGCAAGTGATGCGCGGTTACTGGCAACGACCGGAGGCGACCGATGAGATCATGCGCGATGGTTGGCTGGCGACCGGTGACATCTGTACCATGGACGAACTCGGCTTCTTGCGTATCGTCGATCGGAAGAAAGATATGATCTTGGTCTCCGGTTTCAACGTCTACCCTAACGAGATCGAGGAGGTGGTCGCCATGCATCCTAAGGTGCTGGAATGTGCCGCCATCGGCGTACCGAGCGCAAGTTCGGGCGAGATGGTCAAGGTGTGCGTGGTCAAGCGCGATCCCAGCCTGACTCGCGATGAATTGGTGAGCCATTGTCGCCGTCATCTGACCGGCTATAAGGTGCCGAAACAGATCGTATTCTACAACGAGCTGCCGAAGAGCAACGTGGGTAAAATCCTGCGCCGGGTTCTACGCGAGGAGCAGACAGCGGGTGACAAGCCGTAGTCTCGGCGCGTACGCTGTCAGCGGTTTCTGTCTTGGGCGTCGGCATTCATGCCAGCGCACAGTTTTGGTGCCGGTACTGATACCGGGCCACTCGAGCGCGTCGGGCCGCGAGCCTGGCGCCGGAATGAGATTATTATGTTGAAGTATCAGTTGATTACATCGAACGGCGCGCTACAGGATGTCTGCGAGCGCGCCAGCGCGTTTCCTTATGTCGCGCTGGATACGGAGTTTGTCCGTACCCGCACTTACTATCCGCAGCTGGGGCTGGTGCAGCTGTATGACGGTGAAACCCTGTCACTGATCGATCCGCTGCCGATTTCCGACTGGCAGCCGTTTGTCGATCTGTTGCGTAATCCGCAGGTCGTCAAACTGCTGCACGCCGGTAGCGAGGATCTGGAGGTCTTCTTGCATGATTTCCAGACGCTGCCTCAGCCGATGATCGACACGCAGATCTTGGCGGCTTTCACCGGGCGCCCGCTCTCCAGTGGCTTTGCCGCCATGGTCAACGCCTACTTGGGTGTCGAGTTGGACAAGAGCGAGTCGCGTACCGACTGGCTGGCCCGTCCGCTTAGCGAGCGCCAATGCGACTACGCGGCGGCGGACGTCTATTACCTGTTGCCGATGGCGCATAAATTGCTGGCAGAGGTGGAAGGCAGTGGGTGGTTACCGGCGGCGCAAGACGAGTGTCAGGCACTGTGCCGTCGACGTTCGGAGGTCGTCGACCCCAGCCAGGTCTACCGTGAGATGAGCAATGCTTGGCAACTGCGTCCGCGCCAGCTGGCGTGCTTGCAGCGGCTGGGGGCGTGGCGCCTGAATCTAGCCCGTAGCCGCGACATGGCGGTTAACTTCGTGGTACGTGAGGAGAGCCTATGGCAGATCGCGCGCTACCTGCCCGGCTCCATGGGCGAGCTGAGCGAATTGGGTGTTAGCGGCCCAGAGATCCGTTATCACGGCAAAGCGATGCTGGAGATCGTCGCGCAGAGCGCGGCGTTGACCGACGATCAGTTGCCGCCTGCCGTTGAGCGGCTGATCGACCATGCCGGTTATAAGCAGGCGTTTAAACATCTCAAGGCATTGGTGCAGCAGGTGGCGGAGCAACAGGGGTTGACGGCGGAACTGATCGCCTCACGACGCCAGATCAACCAGTTACTCAGTGTACATTGGGGCTTGAAGGACGAGCAGCCGGAACTGTTGAGCGCGTGGCGCGGCCAGTTATTGGCCGAGCGACTGCAAGCGCTGCTGCAAAAAATATAATCGCGGATTAATAAATAATAAAGGCAGCGTGACGCTGCCTTTATTGTCTGTAAGATAAAATTGATTTACTCATTTTATCTTACAGATAATGCCCACCACGCGATAATAATCAGATTATTCCCGCCAGGCGGCGCAATAATAAACCAGGAACGCACCGTTTATCTGTTTATTTATCCAGTTATTCTCCGCTTAAATAAGGGAACGACGGATAAAAATCATTTGGCGGCTTCTTCGCTTTCCGGCAAGGTGACATTCAGCTCCAACACCGAAATATCATCCCCTTTTTGTTCCAATTGTACGCTAACCATTTCTGGATCAATCTGTACATACTTACAGATCACCGCTAACAGATCGCGTTTTAACTGCGGCAAATAGTGCGGTTCACTGTCGCCCCGGCGCCGCTCCGCGACGATGATTTGTAGCCGTTCCTTGGCGATATTGGCTGTCGTCTTTTTACGCGACAGGAAGAAATCAAGTAATGCCATCTCTTATCCCCCGAACAGGCGCTTCAGGAAGCCCTTCTTCTCTTCTTCAACAAAACGGAACTGGCGCTCTTCGCCCATCAGGCGCTCGACCGTATCACGGTAGGCCTGGCCCGCATCGGATTCATTATCCAAGATCACCGGTTCGCCCTGGTTAGAGGCGCGCAACACCGAGGGGCTCTCTGGGATCACCCCGACCAGCGGAATACGCAGGATTTCCAGCACATCCTCCATGCTCAACATGTCGCCGCGGCTAACGCGTCCCGGATTATAACGGGTGAGCAACAGATGTTCTTTGATCGGCTCGTCGCCATTCTCCGCCCGGCGAGACTTGGAGGAGAGAATGCCGAGGATACGGTCGGAATCGCGTACCGAGGAGACCTCGGGGTTAGTGGTGATGATGGCCTCATCGGCGAAGTAGAGCGCCATCAGCGCGCCCGTTTCGATCCCCGCCGGCGAGTCGCAAATGATGAACTCAAAGTCCATCGCTTGCAGATCATTCAATACCTTCTCCACGCCTTCACGGGTTAGCGCATCTTTATCGCGCGTCTGCGAAGCGGGCAGGATGAACAAATTCTCGGTGCGCTTATCCTTGATCAGCGCCTGGTTCAGGGTCGCGTCTCCCTGGATGACGTTGACAAAGTCATAGACCACGCGGCGTTCGCAGCCCATGATCAGATCGAGGTTACGTAGGCCAATGTCAAAGTCGATAACAACGGTTTTCTTGCCTTTCTGTGCCAGTCCGGTTGCGATGGCCGCGCTCGATGTAGTCTTGCCAACGCCCCCTTTACCCGATGTAACAACAATAATGCGTGCCATGAAAAATATCCTTTTTGGAGAAGGGCCTAGAACAAAGATTGAATGGTAAGGGTGCCGTCGCTCAGCGAGAGCCGGGCGGCCTGCCCGTAATAGTTTTCTGGGATCTGCTCACTCAGCCAGTATTGTCCGGCGATGGAAACCAGCTCGGCGGCCAGATGGCTGCAAAAGATTTGGCTGGTACTCTCGCCCCCCGCACCGGCGAGCGCCCGGCCCCGCATCATGCCATAGACATGAATGTTGCCGTCGGCGATCAGCTCGGCACCGGCGCTGACATGGCCGGTGACGATCAGATCGCCGTTGCGCGCATAGATCTGCTGCCCCGAACGGACCGGCGTAGTGATGATCTTGGTCTTCGCGATGACGGGTGCGCTGGGTGCCACGATCTTCGGTGCGTTCTTACCTTCGCTGAGCAGGGGAAGTCCCGCGTGCAACACCGCCTGTTTTTGCGCCTCATCGCGACAACCGCTGACACCGATGACATGCAGACCGGCGGCGTTGAAAACGCGCAGCATTTCTCGCCATTCCACGCTGCCGTTTACATCAGTAATATTAATAACAACAGGCGCATTTTTCAAAAACGCGGGCGCTTGCTCGACCTTGGCGATTAATGCCGGACGAATTACCTCTGGTTGAGAATTATGCAAATGAACAACCGAGAGCGTAAAACTGCTGCCTTTCAGTTCTATTGGCGCTTGTGACATCTATCCTGACTCAGTTCAGCAACTTGGGAAATCTCCGAAATAACCACGGGCTACGTGATATTCCGCTGTATCTAAGCATGTTATAGTCAGTGGTATATCTAGGCAAGTCGCCGTCAGAATTAAATAGAGTGGAAAAAATGCTTTGTGTGATCTACCGAAGCTCCAAGCGTGAGCAAACTTATCTGTATGTGGAAAAGAAAGACGATTTTTCCCGTGTGCCTGAGGTGTTGTTGAAAAGCTTCGGCCAGCCGCAGTTAGCGATGGTGCTCAACTTGGCTACCCGTTCACGCCTGGCAGGGGCGGATATCGCGGCGGTGCGTACGGCGTTGGCCGAGCAGGGCTACTATCTGCAACTGCCGCCACCGCCAGAGGATCTCCTGAAGGCGCATCGTCTGACGCAGGGAGGCGCCGCCTGAGGCGCAGCCGATGAGTCAGGGTGTGAAGGCCGTCACGCTACACTCGGTGGGAGGCTTCCGTCTCTGCTAGGACGCGATAGACTCAATCATCGAGGTAAATCGGCCGTGCGTGACGGCGGCTATCAGCGAGCATGGAGGTGAAGGATGTATCAGCATCGTGATTGGCAGGGTGCCCTGCTGGAGTTGCCGGTCAGTAAGGTGGTCTGTGTCGGCAATAACTACCGTGATCATATTCGTGAGATGGGCAGCCAGGTCGCACCGCAGCCGGTGCTGTTTATCAAACCGGAGAGCGCGTTGTGCGATCTGCGCCAGCCGATCGCCATTCCCCATGGCCTGGGTGAGGTGCACCATGAGGTTGAATTGGCGGTCTTGATCGGTACCCCGCTGAGTCACGCCAGCGAAGATCGCGTGGCGCGGGCGATCGCCGGTTACGGGGTCGCGCTGGATCTCACCCTGCGTGACATCCAGCGTGAATGCAAGCAACAGGGTTATCCCTGGGAAAAGGCTAAGGCGTTTGATGGCGCCTGTCCGATCTCTGGTTTCATTCCCGAAAGCGAATTCGGCGATGCGCAGAATGCCAACCTGACACTGAGCGTCAATGGCGAGGTGCGTCAGGCCGGTAACACGCGCGACATGTTGACCCCTCTCTTGCCGTTAATCAGTTACATGAGTCGCTTCTTTACCCTGCGCGCCGGCGATGTCGTGCTGACCGGTACGCCCGCCGGTGTCGGGCCGGTGTGCTCCGGCGACATGCTGAGCATCGGCCTTAACCAGCGTACCCTGACCACACGGGTGATCTAGCCCTGCCGTGGGGCGATGGTAGATGGCACAAGTCGCTTGCATCCATCGCCTAAAGCGTCTATACAGTCCGCCTTTAACAGTATTGTTGCGGGTAGAGCAAAGATGAGTACGACGCCCTTTTGGCAGGAAAAGACGCTGGAACAGATGAGTGATGCCGAGTGGGAGGCGTTATGTGACGGTTGCGGCCAATGCTGCCTGCATAAGCTACAAGATGAAGACACCGATGAAATCTACTTCACGAATGTGGCCTGCAACCTTTTGAATATCAAGACCTGCCAGTGCCGCCACTATGAACGGCGTTTCGAGTATGAAGAGGATTGCATCAAGCTGACGCGGGACAACTTGCCGACTTTCGACTGGTTGCCGCCGACCTGCGCCTACCGCCTACTCAATGAAGGCGCATCCTTGCCCGTCTGGCATCCGCTGCGTACCGGCTCCAAGGCGGCGATGCATGCTGCGCGCATTTCAGTGCGTTATATCGCGGTGCGTGAGAGCGAGGTCAGTGACTGGGAAGAGCATATCCTGCGTCGGCCGTTGTGGCAGCAGGACGAGTCAACCGAATAGCCGTACGCCATGAGTGCGGTTAGCGCGGCGTATGACCGCGGGCGAAAGCGGTTGTCCTCGCTCCGCCAGCTTTGTATGATGATTTAATCCGTGTCGGCGGCCGCTGCGCGGCAATCATCACAACAGAGGAGAGGGGAGCGATGTATCAGAACATTTTACTGCCGCTGGATCTGGGGGAGGAAGCGCTGACAGCGCTAGCGTTGGAGCAGGTTAAGTCCGTGATCCGTAGCGAAGAAACCCGAGTTCGTCTGATGTATGTAGTCGTCCAGATCCCCGACTTTATCCTCAATCGTTTCAATCCTCAGACCAACCAGTTCGACGACGTGATGAGCGAGGAGCTACAGCGACGTCTACAAGCGCTGGCCGAGCAACTGCCGTTAGCGGCGGAGAATATCAGCGTCGTGGTGCGCCAGGGAGCCATCTATGATGAGATCCTAAAAGAGGCGGCGTGCATTGATGCCGATCTGATCCTGATCGGCTCGCGTCGTCCCAGCATGAAGACCTACCTGCTCGGCTCCAACGCGGCGGCGATCGTACGCCATGCACAGACTTCGGTTCTGATCGCTCGCTGAAGGCGCGGGAGACCCGTCGGCGCATAAAAAAACGCCAGGCCCTGATGGGGGCTGGCGTTTTTTTATGGGGATGTCTTAGCGACTGAACAGCGAGCGACGCTTAGTTTTGACGAACTGGGCGACTAAAACCAGCAGCGCGACCAGCAGATAGGCGGCGAAGATGCCCACCAGCCACTGTGGCATCTCCAGCGTCAAGAACTGCCATTGACGCTCGGCACAATCGCCATTGGCGAAAAAGATCGCCGGTAACCACTTATCCAACGGCAACCATGTCGGGAAAGAGACGAAGAAATCGCAGGTGGTGAAGGGAGAGGGGTGCAACTGGATCATGGTGTGCTGCCAAGCCAACTCCAGGCCGCGATACCCACTATACAGCCACAATAACAGCGCGGCCCAACGCAGCGGGGTTTGCGGCGCGACGGCGCCCAACAGCCCGGCACCCAAGATGCCGAACAGTGCACAGCGCTCGTAGATACACATGACGCAGGGCTTCAACAGCATCACGTGCTGAAAATAGAGCGCGGTCAGTTCCAGTAACAGCGCTGTTAACGCCATCAGCAGCCAAGCTCCGCGCCCCTGGGAGCAACGCTTCAAAAATTGCAACATAACTACGCTTCCATGTCACAAAAAGGTGCAGTCAGTGTAAACCATTGACTGCACACTACCAGAAAAAAATCGCCGAAATGTGTTTCCTCGCGCGTGATTATAAGCCGGTGGCGAGCACCTCTTGCGCTGGCGGCAGGGTTAACAGATGCCACTGGGAGAGGAGCTGCGTCGCCGGCTCTAGGGCGAAAGTGACACACAGCAACCCGACCAGGGTCATCACGACGGTGTAAGGCAGCGCCATCCAGACCATCCGGCCATAGGAGAGGCGGATCAACGGTGCCAGCGCGGAGGTCAGCAGGAACAGGAAAGCCGCCTGGCCGTTAGGGGTCGCCACCGACGGCAAGTTGGTCCCAGTATTGATGGCGACGGCCAGCATCTCAAACTGTTTCAGCGAGATAGCTCCTGACTCCAATGCGGCTTTGGCTTCATGAATATAGACCGTACCGACGAACACGTTATCGGAGATCGACGAGAGCAGACCGTTGAACAGATAAAACAGCGTCAGTTGGCGATCGGGCGACGCCTGAAGCACAAACTGGATCACGGGGGTGAACAGATGTTGGTCGATAATCACCGCGACCACCGAGAAGAACACGGTGAGTAGGGCGGTGAAAGGCAGCGATTCTTGGAACGCCTTGCCGATTAGATGCTCATCGGTGACCCCGCACAGCGAGGTGACCAACACGATCACACTCAGGCCGATCAAACCGACTTCAGCCAAATGAAAGGCCAGCGCCAGCACTAACCAAACCCCGACCAATGCCTGGATCAACAGCCGCAGTTTATCTTGGCGCGTCCGGCTGTTGCTGCTCTCTTGGTCGAAGTTACGTAAAATCTGCCGCACACGATCCGGTAATTGCGCGCCGTAGCCGAACAGTGAGAAGCGTTCCACCAGGTAGCAGGTCAGGATGCCGCAGAAGAAGACCGGTACGGTGACTGGCGCCATGCGTAGTAGGAAAGAAACAAAATGCCAGTCGGCGTTCTTGGCGATGATCAGGTTCTGCGGTTCGCCGACCATGGTCATCACGCCGCCGAGCGCCGTCCCCACCCCGGCGTGCATCAACAGGCTACGTAGGAAGGCGCGAAACTGATCCAGCGCCTCGCGCTTGGCGCTGTCGGTCAATTGGCTATCGTCGCTCAGGGCCACATTGCTCCCACCACCGGAGGCGACCTGATGATAAATACCGTAAAAACCGATGGCCACGCTGATCACCACCGCGATCACCGTCAAGGCATCGAGGAAGGCGGACAGGAACGCGGCCGCCAGGCAGAAGGCCAACGATAGCGCAATCTTGGAACGGATGTTGAGCAGTAGCTTAGTGAAGACGAACAGCAGCAACTGCTTCATAAAATAGATCCCGGCCACCATAAAGATCAGCAGCAGCAAGACCTCCAGGTTGGCCGCTACCTCATGGGCGATCTTCTCTGGGCTGGTCATGCCGATAAACACGGCTTCCAGCGCCAGCAAGCCGCCGGGTTGCAGCGGGTAGCACTTGAGCGCCATCGCCAGGGTAAAGATGAACTCGACGACCAATAGCCAGCCGGCGCAGAACGGGCTGATAGCGAAGACCAGCGGATTGATAAGCAGGAATACCAGAATGGCCACCTTGTACCATCCCGGCGCATTACCGAGGAAGTTCTTGGCGAAGGCCTGGGTATATGTGATTGTCATAACGTCGTTAAACCTAATTTCTTATGAGATTTGCCGGTATCGGTCGCGCTCCCGGACAGCGCAATGGCGCATATCTTCGCGGAGAAATGATTAGACTATACTCCTTTCACCCTAGGTAGCCAATCGCGCTTCCGATATAACCTGTTGTAAATCATTTAATTATTAGTGGATTACTGCAATCCCTTACCTGAAACACGGCACCATCCCCGGCCGGCTCAGCGGGGCGCGGCGGCGCGCACCCAGCGATGAGGGCCAAGCTTGCCGATTTTAGCGCTCGCCTGCAATGGGTGCGGAGTGAAATGGGTAAGGAAAGCGGTTAGAAACTTGAATCGCCAGATAAACGACCAGTATTAGTCGCTTTTTTGGCACGCCTCGTTACGGGGCAGGTATCCGCGTCGTGCGAATACTATGATATGTCACACTCGACGCAGGGACTGAGCCGCACTTGATGCCGATGCGGGGCGTAGCGGTGGGGCCGCCACGTTCAGTCCAGCGCGTGCAGGGGAAGCGCGCGCCGATGGCGCGAACCAGCACCCGCGGCCATATCCGGTTTAGGGGCTGTGCCTTACTCGCAGCTCGCCGATGCGAGAGCGTAACGGCGGCATCAACGGAGATCGCCCAGCGCGATGCGCGGGGCAGGTAGCACGATATCGAGTTGACCGATGGGCGGTATGGCTGAGGGGGGCGGCGTCAAGGTGCCAAGGCGTGGCAGCGCCGCCTCGTCGGGTACGGTGAGGGGCCAGGACTGGCGATCGTAGCGCGGTTCGGCGCGCGGAGGACGCCGTTGCCAAAAGCGCGGTAGACCCGCATCGATAAACAGCGTGACCAGGAGAGCCGTCCCACTTACGGCGGCGGCGCCGGTAATGGCGATTCCCATCAGATCCATATCCTTAATCCTCGCACCATCATTAAATGATAATTATTTTCATTATACAGCCATTCTGCCTCCAGCCAAGTCAACATCGGTGTATTTTGCCGCCGCGATCACGCGTAAGGGGGGGAACGAGAGCGCAGCGATGCCCTGTGCTGTCGCTCACACTGTTTCGCGCTTTCCTGCCTCCTGGTGCTATATCCGTGGGAGGCCATCTGGTATGATGAGCGCCATAGTTTTTGCTTATTGTCGTGACGGAACGTTAACAACATGGTTATTAAGGCGCAGAGTCCAGCTGGTTTTGCGGAAGAGTATCTTATTGAGAGTATTTGGAATAATCGCTTTCCTCCCGGCTCCATCCTCCCAGCAGAACGTGAATTATCTGAGCTGATCGGTGTCACCCGCACGACTCTGCGTGAAGTATTACAGCGTCTGGCGCGTGATGGCTGGCTGACGATCCAGCACGGCAAACCGACCAAGGTGAATAATTTTTGGGAAACCTCCGGGTTGAATATCCTGGAAACCTTGGCGCGTCTGGATCATGACAGTGTGCCGCAACTGATCGACAACGTATTGGCGGTGCGAACCAATATCGCAGCAATCTTCATTCGCACCGCGGTGCGCCAGCATCCCGATAAGGTGCAGAGTATCGTGGCCGAGGCACCGACGGTGGAGGACAGCGCCGAGGCGTTCGCCGCCCTAGACTACCGTATCTTTCGCGCCCTGGCCTTCGCGTGCGGCAACCCGATCTACGGCCTGATCCTGAATGGTCTGAAGGGGCTGTATACCCGAGTCGGGCGTTACTATTTCTCTAATCCGCAGGCACGCCGTCTGGCGTTGGCCTTCTATGCCCGTCTCGGCGAGTTGGCCGCGGCCCATCAACACGAGCAGGTGATGGACTTCGTGCGTAACTACGGTAAAGAGAGTGGTGCTATCTGGCATAGCATGCAGAGCGGCATTCCCCGAGATTTGGCCGAGGGGCGTGGCTAAGCGTAGAGGCCGTGTTGGCATAGTGGAGTAGTGGCTTCAGGGGCGTCTCGGCGCCCCTGTGTGTTATAGGCCAGTGGGGTGTGGCGGGCAGCGCTCCAACAGCTCGACGCCGCCGTCCGGGTTGAGCTGCTCTAGATAGACATCGAAGCCCCACAACCGTTGTAGATGCTTGAGTACCGCGCGACGGCTATTCCCCTCCAGCGGAATGCGATTGTGAGGAATATAGCGCAGGGTCAACGAACGGTCACCGCGCAGCGCGACGTTCCACACCTGAATGTTTGGCTCCAGATTACTCAGATTATACTGGGCGGAAAGACGTTCGCGCAGGCGTCGGTAACCGTCCTCATTATGGATCGCCTCGATCTCCAGATAGTTGTTGCGATCGTCGTCTTGCACGCAGAATAGGCGAAACTCGCGCATCAGACGTGGCGAGAGAAACTGGCTGATAAAGCTCTCATCCTTGAAGTCGCGCATGGCGAAGTGCAATGTTTCCAGCCAATCGCGCCCGGCGATGTCGGGGAACCATTCACGATCTTCCGTCGTCGGTTGTTGGCAGATACGCTTAATATCTTGATACATGGCGAAACCCAGCGCATAGGGATTGATGCCGCTATAGTAGGGGCTGTTATAGGCGGGCTGGGCGATGACATTAGTATGACTATGCAGAAACTCCAGCATAAAGCGGTCGCTGACCTTCCCCTCGTCATATAAATGATTGAGAATGGTGTAGTGCCAGAAAGTGGCCCATCCCTCGTTCATGACTTGAGTCTGTTTTTGCGGATAAAAATACTGGCTGATCTTACGCACGATGCGCACGATCTCGCGCTGCCAGGGCTCCAATAGCGGCGCGTTCTTCTCGATAAAATACAGAATGTTTTCTTGCGGTTCGCTGGGGAAGCGCGTCGCTTGGCGATCGGGGATGCCGACTTCACGGCGAGGCAGGGTTCGCCACAGATCGTTGACTTGGCTTTGCAGGTAGGCTTCGCGCGCCTGCTGGCGGGCACGCTCTTCGTCCAACGAGATCTTTTGTGGGCGTTTGTAGCGATCCACGCCATAGTTCATCAGGGCATGGCTGGAGTCGAGGATCTTCTCTACCTCTTCTACACCGTAACGCTCTTCGCACTGGCGGATGTAGTTACGGGCGAATAGCAGGTAGTCGATGATCGAGCCGGCGTCGGTCCAGGTACGGAACAGGTAGTTGTTCTTGAAAAACGAGTTGTGGCCATAACAGGCATGAGCCATAACTAATGCCTGCAAGGTGATGGAATTCTCTTCCATCAGATAGGCGATGCAGGGATTAGCGTTGATCACGATCTCGTAGGCCAGCCCCTGTTGCCCTTGTTTATAGCGGCGTTCCGTCTCAATGAACTTCTTGCCGAAGGACCAGTGCGCATAGTTGATGGGCATGCCGATGCTGGAGTAGGCATCCATCATCTGCTCGGCGGTAATGATCTCGATCTGGTGTGGGTAGGTCGTCAGGCGATAGTGTTTGGCGACGCGATCGATCTCCGTCAGGTAGGTCTGCAATAACGGAAACGTCCAGTCCGGGCCATCACTCAGGCACCGGCTGCTGCGGGATCCCGCGGTTGATATGGCCATCGCACACCTCCCTTAAGTCGTTGTATGGACTGCGGCACGCCGTCCTGATACAAGCGTAGTCTACGGGAGTGAAACCTGCCGCCATCGAGATGTAACGTGCGAGCGCACCGGACGAGGGTCGAGCTAATGGGCGGACGGAAGGGGACGGGAAGGATGACGGAGAAAGGGTATACGGAACGTCCGGCGTCCTCATCCGGCACCGCAACGCGGGGGAGAGGACGCCGGTGGAAAATCAGACGTCGCTGCGCGCGATGGTCTCGTCGCCCCAATAGAGTTGATCCTTGTCCGTCTTGGCGAAGGCCAAAGGCAGAACCTCATCGTTTCCTTCTTCCCAAATCTGTTGGGCCAGGGCTTCGTCATCGTGGGCGATTTCGAAGATGGCTTCGGCGATTTCTAAAGAGGTTTCACGCACGCGTGCCCATTCGGCAATGTGATGCGGCTTGGTCATAAAAGGTCTCCTTGAAAATGATCGCGGTTACGGGGACGCGAACGATGCTCGTTACGCTGATCGGTTAACGCTACCCGTCCTGCTTTCACCATAACGCAGCCTAAGCGGCGACGCCAGTACCTTATGTTGCCGTATGTTGCTAGGCTTGGACGCTAGCCAGACGCGGGAACCTAGCTGGCGCGATTGGCGTCTTAGGCGAGTTCGCCGCGAGCCGGCTGATCGCCCAGCAATCGATCCAATGCGCTGAGCAACAACGTCCGACGTTGTTGGCAGGATTCGTTGCGGGCCGTGCGTGCGATGGCATGAATCAAATCCCCATAAATGATGTCACCATCGCGTTCGATAAGCGCGCTGACGGTTTCACCGATCAGGCGAGATACTTCATGGTCGAAATGCACGGTATCATGAAGGTGAATGCCGTGCTCGGGCAGTTCAGTGAGAGTACTCATGGTGTCTTTCCCTTGGTGTTGCAATAAATGACCCGGCGAGCGGTATCGATTAACAAGCGAGTAAATAAGATGGCTGAATTAATTAGTCGACTATGTTTATAATTAATAACACTAGCATCTTTTGCCAATGATACCTATTTTGACGGGCCGAGGATGTCATGTGTTGTGGCTTACTTCACAGTTAGTCGTTTTGTTTTACGCGAAGGCAGCGAAATTGGCCCATATCAGGGATGCTGTCGGAGCGGCGGCGCGTATTCGACGTCTACCGTAGCGGGATATCCTGTGCCGTTACCTCTGCTAATCATAAGTATGAGTTACCTTTTGTTCTGTATCTCGCGTGGTGTCGCCGCCATATCATGGAGGCCATTCTCCTTGCGGCATCTCGCTTGTTGATCACCCGTTATCGCCTTAGGCCTCGGCTGAGGGAGAGTTATCGGCGTGAATTGCCATGAGCCTGGTCATTATTTTGCTAACACAGCGAGCGAGAAATAGTGATAAATATAACAATCGCATGGTTAAGTTAAAATATAACACTAAAATAAATGATTTATTTGGTGATCTGTTTCAATAATCAGGCAAATCGCAGGTTATATTATTCCCGCTCCTAAAAATGGATATTCAAGGGGGGCGGCAATGGATGACTATTTATCTTCTGAATATATAGACCAGGTGGAATTATTTTGTAAGGGATATAAAGCCTTTCTCAATCGAGCTAAAACCGAGCGGGAGTGTATTCGCGTGATTCGCGATGAGGCGAACCGACAAGGGTTTACTCCTTTAGTGGCCACGGAGACGCTGGTGGCCGGGGGAAAATATTATTGTAGTAATCGCAATAAGAGCATGGCGTTGATCGTCATGGGGCGTGCGCCCTTAAGCCAGGGGGTGCGTATTATTGCCGCACACTGTGACGCGCCGCGTCTCGATCTGAAGCCGAACCCGCTCCATGAGGCGCAGGGATTGGCGCTGATGCGTACCCATTATTACGGTGGGATCAAGAAGTACCAGTGGGGGGCCAGACCATTGGCGTTGCATGGCGTGGTCTTCACCCGGCAACATGGGCGTATCGAGCTAGCCTTGGGGGAGCGGGACGACCAGCCGGTGTTCGCCATTCCCGATCTATTGCCGCATTTGGATGCGAAGATCCAGCGTAAGCGCCCGGGCGATGAGCTATTAAAGGGGGAAGAGTTGCAGATCCTGGTGGGAAGCCTCCCCTTAGCCGACTTGGCAGAAGAGACCAAGGCGCGGGTTAAGCACCAGATCTTGGCGTGTTTGCAGCGTGACTATGCGCTAGAAGAGGCCGACTTCCTGCGCGCCGAGCTGGCGCTGGTGCCAGCCGGCGACAGCCGCGATGTCGGCTTCGATGGCTCGCTGCTCGGCGGCTATGGTCAAGATGACCGAGTGTGTGTCTATACAGCATGGCAGGCATTGCTGGCCTGTGCGCAACCGGAACAGACTCTACTTTGTCTGTTCTTGGATAAAGAGGAGACCGGATCGGCGGGGGCTACCGGGATGCAGTCCGATTTCTTCCCCTGGGTGATTGAGATGTTGTTGCAGCGTACCCCCGGGGCGGCAGTTAGCCAATTGCGTCAGTGTCTCTGGCACTCTTACGCCCTGTCGGCGGATGTGGTGCCGGCGCTCGACCCGCTGTTTCCCGAGGTTCATGACGCCGATAACGCCGCTCGCTTAGGCGGGGGAATGGTGTTGAGTAAATACACCGGGGCGGGAGGGAAGAACTTGACCAACGATGCCGATGCCGAATACCTTGCCCTGTTGCAACAGATGTTGGATCGTCACGCCTTACGCTGGCAGAACGGTTTGTTAGGTAAGGTCGATGAGGGTGGGGGAGGCACTATCGCCCGCTTCCTCGCCCAGCATGGCCCCTGCGTCGTCGACGCTGGCGTGCCCTTGCTCTCCATGCACTCGCCGTTTGAGATCAGCGCCAAGTCCGACATCTGGCAAGCCTTCCAAGGATATCGTCACTTTTTCGCCGCCACCTTTCCCTGTCCGTCACATCTGTACGATGAGGAGAGGATGCTGGGAGGTGCCTCATGATTCGGCGTTACCCCACGACGTTCTATATTCTGTGCGCTTGCCAGTTTTGGTGGGCGGTCTCCTTCTACAGTCTGTGGACCGTACTGCCGGTCTTTCTGCATGATGCGCTCCACCTCGACGAGAAAAGCGCCTTCAGCATCTTTGGTAGTTTCACGGCCATCGGCGCTTCATTATTGTTTGTCGGAGGCTGGCTGGCGGACAAGGTGTTAGGCGCCAAACGTACCCTGTGGTGGGGCTACGCCTTCCAAGGGGTGGGCTATGCGCTGATTACCTATGCCTCGCTCAGCGAGGTGACGCTGTGGCTTTTCGCCGGTCTAGGCTGCGTGATCGTTGGGCGTAGTATCGGCGGGGTGGCGGCCCCGGCGTTGGTCGCCGCAGCCTACAATCAGGGCGATCAACGCTTGGATAGCGCCTTCACCTTGTTTTACATGGTCAACAATATCGGCGCCTTCTTGACGACCATCGCGGCGGCGGAGGTCGCCGCCCGCCTCGGCTGGCAGGCGGCATTTATCCTCAGTACGGCGGGGATGGTGATCAACCTGTTGCTGTTGGCGCGTTACAAGCGCTATCTGGTGAATGCCAGCCCGGTAGATAGCCGCAAGCCAGGGGGGCGTATCATGGCCGCTTACCTGGGCAGTGCGTTGCTGGTGGTGGGGATGAGCATGTTTCTGTTGCGCGAGCTGCTGATCACTCGGCTGCTGTTGCTGACCGTCGCCCTGATCATCTTGCTGTTGATCGTGCGTATCCTGCGCCGAGAGCCGCGGATCTCGCGTCTCAAGATGGTGGTGGGGGTGGTGCTGATGGGGCAAGCCTTAGTGTTCTTTATCCTCTACAACCAGATGCCGACCTCGCTGAACTTCTTCGCCATCAATAACGTGCGACCTTCTCTGCTGGGGATTGTTATCAATCCGGTCTCCTTCCAGGCACTGAATCCGATGTGGGTCATCGTACTCAGTCCCGGTTTGGCCTGGCTCTATACCTGGCTGGGAGAGCGCGGGCGAGATCCGTCTATGCCGGTTAAGTTCGCCGTGGGAATGCTGGCCTGTGCCGCCGCGTTTGCCTGCGCCGGTAGCGCCCGCTTCTTCGCGAATGACCAGGGTATTGTCTCACCGTTCTGGATCATCGCGCCGCATCTGCTATTCGCCATCGGCGAGTTGCTGATCTCGGCGTTGGGGCAGTCGATGCTGGCTAAGTTGTTCCCGCGTGAGGTTCGCGGTTTTATCTATGGCGCCTGGGGGATGGTGCTGGCGTTGGCTTCGCTGGGCGCGGCCTGGCTGGCCGGTTTCTCCGCCAGCGACAACGACGCCGGGAGGGACGCGTTACATTCCCTGCAACAGTACGCTAGCTATTTCTATGCTTTAGCGCTGGCGACGGTGATTGTGGCGTTGATCTGCTGGTGGCTGGCGCCACGGCTGGATAGGTTGATCAATACGCCCGCGTCACCCACAGCGTAGCGTGTATGAGCGGCGTTAACATCACGATTAAGGTGGCTGTGATGTAAGGCGGCCGGGGCGTGATGCCCCGGCCGTCGGCGTTTAATGTGCACCGAGTGGGGAGATCTCGACCTGTGCCGGCGCGAAGTCGGGTGCGGCGTCTTGGGAGGACGTTGTCTTGCTAAAGTGCCAGCGCAGGGTATGGAACGGCGCGACGCTGCTGCGATGCGCTACGCTGATCAGGGTCAGGCCCGGTAACCACGCCTCCAGTAGGCGGTAGACATGCTGTTCGGTGTCTTCATCCAGGGCGCTGGTCGCCTCGTCCAGATACAGAATATCCGGTTGCAACGCCAGGGCACGGGCGAAAGCGATGCGCTGCTGCTCGCCGGGTGAGAGCTGTTGCGACCAGTTGGCGCGTGTCGCCAGTTGATCACACAGGTGATTCAGGCGACAGGCGCGGAGGATCGTTTGCAGTTGCTCATCGCTGTGGGTCGTGGCGTTATAGGGGTAACAGATGGCATCGCGCAGGCTGCCTATCGGCAGATAGCTGCGCTGTGGCAGGAATAGGGTGCGCAGCGTCTCCTCGTCTGGGCGCAAGATTTCGCCGTGGCCATAAGGCCAGACGCCAGCGATGGCGCGCAACAGCGTCGACTTGCCACAACCGGACGGCCCGGTGATCAGGATACGATCGCCGCGCTGTACCTGTAGACTAACCTCATTGAACAGCGTGCGCCCCTGGTGAATTTGCAGCGTCAGCCGGTTGATCATCAGCGCCTGATCGGCATCCTGGGTCCGGCCATGGCGAATATCGCCGGGATGCTGCGCCAGATCGGCCACGGCTTTATTGAACCCCGCCAGACGGTTGACACAGGCTTTCCAGGCGGCCAGATCGTCGAACGCGTTGATAAACCAAGAGAGCGCCCCCTGTACCTGGCCGAAGGCCGAGGAGATCTGCATCAGGGTGCCGAGCTGAATGGCGTTGGCGAAATAACGTGGGGCGGCCACCAGGATCGGGAAGATGATGGCGAACTGACCATAGAAGTTACTGGCGAAATTCAGGCGCCGGGTCAGACGCATGATGCTCCACCAGTTACGGCGGATGTTCTGGAACTGGCCATCGAGCTGCTGGCGCTCCTGCGGCTCGCCATGATACAGGGCGATGGGGTCGGCATTATGACGGATGCGGATCAGGCCAAAGCGGAAGTTGGCCTCGAAACGCTCCTGATCAAAGGAGAGATTGACCAACGGTCGGCCGACCAGCCAGATCATCAAGGAGCCCAGTCCGGCGTAGAGCAGGGCGAACCACACCATGTAACCGGGGATCTCCAGGGCATGGCCGGCGATCATCAGCGACAGCGAACCAGAAACCGACCACAGGATGGCGACGAAAGAGAACAAGGTCACCAGGCTGGAGAGCAGTCCCAAGGTTAGGGAGAGGGTGCCGTTAGTCAACGCACTCAGATCCTGGGCAATACGCTGGTCGGGGTTATCGATCGATTGCTGCATCTCGGTATGGTAGTAAGCCTGGTGCTGTAGCCAGCGATCCATATAGCGCCGGGTCATCCACTGGCGCCACAGCATTTGCAGCCCTTGGGTCAGATAGATGCGGAAGATGGCGATGGCGATGTAGATAAACGCCAGATAGCTGAAACGGATTAATTGCGCCTTAAACACCGCATAGTTGCGGTTTTGCAGAGCATCGTAGAATACGCGGTTCCACTCGTTAAACAGGACGTTCAGATACACCGCGGCCAGCGTCAGCACGATGATGGCGCACAGACGACTCCAGGCGCTGAATTTTTCGTCCGAGACCCAATAGGGTTTGATCAGGTGCCACACTTCTCGCCAGTGGGTGGCTTTTTGGCTGGAATGCATGCGATGACTTTCCTACAGCATGAAAATTAAAATTTAACTGTCCGTATTAGGCCACAAAATATGAAAAATGTTCTGCACCGCTTTGTAAAGTAATTTAATGATACGCGAAAAGTCAGCAGGTTATGCCGCCCAGCGGGCGGCAGGGGCGAGGGATTCAATCGTTGATGAGCTGACGGGCGAACAACTCACGGAATACCGGGTAGATGTCCTGCTGTTCGCGGATATGTTGCATGGCGAAGTTGTCGCAACTGCGGCTCAAGGCCTCATATTCACGCCACAGGGTCTGGTGAGCGCGACGGGTGATCTCGATGTAGCAGTAGTAGCGCACCAAGGGTAACAGGCGTTCGCTCAATAGCGTCTGACACAGCGGCGAGTCGTCGGCCCAGTTGTCGCCGTCGGAGGCCTGCGCGGCGTAGATATTCCACTGCGCCGGATCATAGCGCGCGCGCACGATTTCATCCATCAGCTTCAAGGCGCTGGAGACGATGGTGCCGCCGGTCTCCTGGGAATAGAAAAACTCCTGTTCATCGACCTCCTTGGCTTGCGTATGGTGGCGAATGTAGACCACTTCGATATTCTTATAGTTACGGCTCAGAAACAGATACAGCAGAATATAGAAGCGTTTCGCCATCTCCTTGGTGGCTTGATCCATCGATCCGGAGACATCCATCAGGCAGAACATCACCGCCTGGCTAGAAGGTTCGGGGCGCCGTTCATAATTCTTGTAGCGGAGATCGATGCTGTCGATGAACGGTACCCGGGCGATACGCTGGCGTAGCGCCTCGATCTCACGGCGTAGACGCAGGCTTTCTAGGGGCTGTGCTGGCTCACGCTGTTGTAGCGCATCGAGCTGCTCCTCCAACTGGCGTAACTCACGCCGTTTGGCGGCGCTCATCGCGGTACGCCGAGCCAAGGAGTTCTGTAGCGAACGCACCACACTGATGTTAGCCGGCACCCCGCTGGCGGTGTAGCCGGCGCGATGGCTCTTAAACTCGGTCAGCTGGCGGTAGTGGTTGTGGCGTAGGTTGGGCAGCGCCAGATCGTCGAACAGCAGATCCAAGTACTCCTCTTTGGAGAGCTGGAAGACGAAGTCATCCTCGCCGCCTTCTCCGTTACCTGCTTCGCCGCTGCCTGCGCCCGTGCCGCCGCCCTGCTGACGCTCGATGCGGTCATGCTGTATGAAGTGATCATTACCAGGATGAACCCGTTGGCGTTCCCCCCCCGTCCCCTGTTGAAACAGGGGTTCGCTGATGTCATCGTGCGAGATGGTGACCGATTCGCCGCTCTCAACATCGGAGACGGAGCGGCGATGGATGGCATCCGCTACGGATTTCTTGATCTGCGCGGTGTAGCGGCGCAGGAAGCGCTGGCGGTTTACCGCGCTCTTGTTCTTGCCGTTTAGGCGACGATCGATAAAGTAAGACATGGCGCCTCCCTATCTGCCAAGCGCTGGAAAAGGGCGGCTAAACGCCGCCCCGCACACCCTTATGATGATTTGCGCACGCGCAGATACCATTCGCACAACAGGCGTACCTGCTTGCGGGTATAGCCCTTCTCCATCATGCGGTGCACGAAGTCATCGTGCTTTTTCTGCTCTTCGCTGGAGGTCTTGGCATTGAACGAGATCACCGGCAGTAGCTCCTCGGTGTTGGAGAACATCTTCTTCTCGATCACCGTGCGTAACTTCTCATAGCTGGTCCAGTTGGGGTTATGCCCATTGTTGTGGGCACGGGCGCGCAGCACGAAGTTGACGATTTCATTACGGAAATCTTTCGGGTTACTGATCCCCGCCGGTTTCTCGATCTTCTCCAACTCGGCGTTGAGCGATTCGCGGTCGAACAGTTGGCCGGTGTCCGGATCGCGGTACTCTTGATCCTGGATCCAGAAATCGGCATAGGTGACGTAACGGTCGAAAATGTTCTGTCCATACTCCGAATAGGACTCTAGGTAGGCGGTCTGGATCTCCTTACCGATGAATTCGACATATTTCGGGATCAGGTAGCCCTTCAGGTGTTCGAGATACTTTTCCGCCACCTCCTGCGGGAACTGTTCGCGCTCGATCTGCTGTTCCAATACATAGAACAGATGCACGGGGTTAGCCGCCACCTCGCCGTGGTCGAAGTTAAACACCTTGGAGAGGATCTTAAAGGCGAAGCGGGTCGACAGGCCGTTCATGCCTTCATCCACCCCGGCATAGTCGCGATACTCTTGATAAGATTTAGCCTTGGGATCGGTATCTTTCAGACTTTCGCCATCGTAGACGCGCATCTTGGAGTACAGACTGGAATTCTCCGGGCTCTTCAGGCGCGACAACACGCTGAAGCTGGCCAGGGTCTCCAGGGTTCCGGGAGCACAGGGCGCCAATGCCAATTCGCTGTTATGCAACAGCTTGTCGTAGATCTTAATCTCCTCCGAGATACGCAGGCAGTAGGGTACTTTGACGATGTAGACACGGTCGAGGAAGGCTTCGTTGTTCTTGTTATTGCGGAACTGTACCCACTCCGATTCGTTGGAGTGTGCCAGAATGATGCCGCTAAAGGGCAGGGCGGAAATCCCCTCGGTACCGTTATAGTTACCCTCTTGGGTTGCGGTCAGCAACGGGTGTAACACCTTGATCGGCGCCTTAAACATCTCCACGAACTCCATGATCCCCTGATTGGCCCGACACAGCGCGCCGGAGTAACCATAGGCATCGGGATCGTTTTGGGCGTAATGTTCTAGCTTACGGATATCCACTTTACCCACCAGGGCGGAGATATCCTGATTGTTTTCGTCACCCGGTTCGGTCTTGGCGATGGCGATCTGATGCAGGATCGATGGCCACACCTTGACTACCCGGAACTGGGTGATATCGCCGCCGAATTCGTGCAGCCGCTTGGCCGCCCAGGGCGACATGATGGTGCCCAGGTAGCGTGGCGGGATGCCATACTCTTGGCTCAGTAAGGCGCCATCCTGCTGGTGATGGAACAGACACAGCGGGTGGTCGTTGACCGGACTGCGTTCACCGTTGGCACTCAACACATAGATGGGGACGCATTGCATCAACGCCTTCAATCGTTCGGCCAGTGAGGATTTACCCCCGCCGACCGGCCCCAGCAGATAGAGGATCTGCTTCTTCTCTTCTAATCCCTGCGCGGCGTGGCGCAGGTAGGCGACAATCTGCTCGATAGCCTCTTCCATACCGTAGAACTCGGCGAAGGCGGGGTAGCGGGCGATGACGCGGTTCGAGAATAGGCGGGAAAGGCGGGGATCCTGCGCGGTGTCGATCATTTCTGGGGTGCCGATGGCCTGTAACAGGCGCTCGGCGGCGTTGGCATAGGCGCTGCGATCCTGGCGGCAGAGGGTCAGAAAGGCTTGTAGCGTCAGCTCCTCATCCTTGGCCGATTCATAACGCTGGCGATATTGTTCAAATATGTTCATAGCGATGCCCATCCTTTTGTCAGCACAAGTTAAGGAAGATGCCCCAACGGCACGATCGGCGGCGACGCACCGCCGCCCTAAGGCATCCGCATCCGGCGGGCCGACCGCAGTCTCCCCCTGAGATCAAGCTTAGCGGACTCCCTCGAATGTGCGAGTGGGTTCCGTCTTTTTTTAAGCGATTTCAAGCACTCAGTTTAGGGTTTTTCCCGCGCGATGGCGGGGGAAAGAATGGGCAGCTACGCGTCAATCGGCCGTGGGATGGGGTGAGACGGAGAAGCGGATGAAAAGTGGCATGTTAACAATTTTTTAGATAAAAACTGATGCTATCAACCACTTAATGAGTATAATCATTCAACATATTTTTATTTTTTATTGGATGATGTAAAGGTGAAAAAACGTACGCTCTGCGCGCTGGGTACTCTCTCCCTGCTGGTTAGCGCCGCCGCTCAGGCTGGCACCTGGTCTATCGGTGCTTCTGCTCTGGTTTCTCCGGATCCATACCGTGGGGAATCTGAGCGCGTTTATCCGGTGCCAATGGTGAACTATGATAGTGATGATTTCTATTTTCATAGCCTGACCGCCGGTTATTACCTGTGGAAAGATCAGCAGGATCAGTTGAGCGCGACCGTCTTTTATTCACCCTGGCGTTACCGCGCCAGCGACAGCGACGACTGGCGTATGCAGCGTCTGGATAATCGTTACGCCACCGTCATGGCTGGTTTGAGTTATAGCCACCACGAGAGCTGGGGAACCTTGCGTGCCGCCTTCTCCGGCGACATCCTGGATAATAGCAACGGGTTTGTCGGTGATCTGGCCTACCTTTACACCTGGCGTCAGGGCGACTGGAGCTTCACGCCGGGAGTCGGGGTGACCTGGAACAGCGCTAACCAGAACAACTACTACTTCGGTGTCTCCAGCGATGAGTCCCGCCGCAGCACATTGGCACAGTACAGCGCGAAAAATAGCTGGTCGCCTTACCTGGAGCTGACCGCGCACTATCGTATCAGCGCCAAGTGGAACGCCTTCTTCGCCGGGCGTTATGTCTCGCTGAGCGACGAGATCACCAACAGCCCGATGATCAGCAAGGATTACACCGGTATGTTGTGGTCAGGGGTAACCTACACCTTCTAAGTGCGTGAGGTGAAGCGTTATAGAGTAACAGGGTCGCCTCGACGACCCTGTTTTTGTTGCCTGCCTCAAACGCTCACCTTGGACGTTGAAGCGGGGAGGTTAGAAGTAGAAGGAAATATCGGCGGCGAAGTTTCGCCCCGGTGCGGTGAAGCGTTGTAGGCCAACTCTATCGCGATCTATCTGATTGGTTGTACCGAATTCTGGCAGGCTGCGTAGCGTGTCCCAGGTGCTATATTTTCGATTCAACAGATTAAAGACGCCGGCGCGCAGTGAAATATTATCACTGATGTTATAGTAGGCTGTGGTATCAAACACCACATAGCTCGCGCTCAGGTAGGGCCAGGGGCGGCCATTATGGATGGCCTGGCTCGCTTTTTTCTTTGCCGCATAGGTCATAAAGAATTCTGCGCCATATTTTCCGGCGAGATCGCGATAGGCGATAGAGGAGACCCATTTAAAGGGTTGGATCGAGAGTAATGCGTTGCCATCGGCATCTTTTCCTCGGGCGTAGCTCAAGTTGTTGCGTAGGCTATAGTTATCTTGCCCGCCTAGCGCCTTACTGATATGAAATTCGTTGCTCAGCTCTAGCCCCCAAATGGCTGCCGAGGCGACATTGGCGTATTGTAGGTGATTCTGCGACAGTGTCGGCTTGTTCCAGCGTGACGGATTGCTTGGATCGTACCAAGGATTAGGGACTTGTTTCTCGGTCTGCTTGAGATCGATAAAGTCAGTATATTTGGTGTAATAGGCGTTGATTTTATTCTGGAGCAGCTCACCATGATAACTGAGGGCAATTTCGTTACTGAGGCCGTGCTCCTGTCTTAAGTTGGGATTCGGCTCGACACGGTTAGCCGCGATGCTATCGCCATAATCGAAATAGAGTTCTTGTGCCGTAGGAATACGGAAACCCTTACCGATTTTATACTGCAACGTATAGTTGGGCGTCATTGCGTAGTTGGCGCTCAGCGCCCATGAGAGGGCGGAATAGCGGTTAGGTTGGGGATCGCTATCTTTCGCCAGGGATAACACTCCCGCATCGGGCTTGTGCGTAACATGATCATAGCGGGCGCCGACGATAACGCTGAGCTTCTCGTCGGGCAGTGTGATCTCATCGACGAGGGTGGCATTGATATCGCGGCTAGAGACAGGACGGATGATTTTTTTATCATCCAGATAGGGCTGTTTAGGATTACCCAACCAGGTCGTATCCGCATTCACATTATCAAAACGCTTCGTGGCATATTGGCTGCGTAGGGTCATATGATGGCGTGTTGCAAATAATGAGCCGTGATTGAATGAAATCTCGTTATTCAGGTAACGGCCATATTGGGTCAGTCGGCGGCGTTTCTCTTCGAAAATATCGCTATAAGATCCCTGCGCAGCGTTTTCATAGATCGTGCTAAAAGCCGTTTGGTCGATTTTTTGCCAGTTAAACTCGGTCTTGACGCTGTCGATGTAAGCACTAGGTAGCCAGGTGTCGGAGATGCTATAACGCCTTTTTTCCGCAATATCATCACCGGTGCGATAGTATTTAGAGAAGAGGTACCATGATTTCTCATCGGTGTAGGTTTTTTCTTTAGCATATTCGACGGTAGCGCTAAGGGTGTGCGTCTCGCCTAGCATGAGATTGAATTTGGAGAGCAGCGACTGACGTGTCCTATCCTGTGGATCTGGCGTGCCACGCGCATGGCCAAAGACATCGTTTTCATGACGGAAGTTGTCGGTTTCATGGCCGTTACGGTAAGTGTAGAGCAGCATGGCTTCCAACTGATCGCCGCTAAATGCGCCGCCGAGAGTCTGCATCTTTTCATCATTTTTTGAGCTATAGGCCGTGCGGGAAACAAAACCGCTATTACCCGATTTGATCAGATCGCTGGGATCTTTGCTGACATATTGTACGCCACCGCCTAAGGCGCCGCTGCCCAAGAATAATGAGTCGGCGCCCTTGGTGATCAGCACGCTTTTCAGTTGCTCGGTTTCCACGTTGTTAATGCTGCCGTTAAAATAGCCATACCCCTTGTAAATCAGGTTGTCGAACGTTTCACCCTGCGGTATGCCATCGACGGAGATGGCCACGCGATCTTTATCGACACCACGCATGCTATAGCCATTATTGCCAAAGCGCCCGTCGCTGGAGACGCCGACATCGGGCAGGTGACGGACAATATCCTGCATATCGAAGATCAGCTGATTTTCTATCTCATTCTGCGAGATGGTCGTCTCATTGATTTTTTCTTCCTTTTTCTCGATGACATAAACAATATCCTCGGCGTTTTTTTTCTCCGGCTCCGCCGCTTGTGCCGAGAGCAGAGAGCAACAGGGCAACAGTGTGCTGAAAACGAGCTTTTTTATCATATGCATAACCCAGAAGTATCTAAAGGTCATACATAATAATTAGTAATGATAATTATTTGCAAGTGATAGCTAAGGCATGAGATGAAGAGATGTACAAGGGGGCGTCTTACTATCTCCCGGTTAAGGTTGCGAGCGATCTGGCGGTGATCCAGCGCAACGCGATGGCGAGCCCGCAGTCCGCCGATTGCCGGAATGTGGCGTTAGGAGCAGCCATCAGGCGGCGAGCTGGTTTGGCGTGGCAAGAGGGAACGCAGGGATAGCGTGGTGAGATGATGGGAAAAGATGGTGGCGCCGCGTCACTAGCCCGCCCCCCACACCAGGCGGGAGGCGGTGAAAGGTCTTAGCGCTGCGGACGTAGGCGTAGCGTAGCGGCGAGGTGGGCCGGGTTGCCATCGCTGGCCCGCAGCGGTTGGCTAACGCGAGCGGTCTCCACACAGACCATCGTGTGGTAACCCTCGTTCGGCATGTCGGCCATCGCGGCGGCGATCTCACTCCACGGGTTCCAGGCGACCACATCGCTATGCTGATGGTGGTGGATCTCGATGCTACGCTGGAAACCGTCATCGTGGATCACACTAAAGGCGTCAGGTGCGGTATAGACCCGATCGGTGCGGGCGGAGAAGGTTAGCGCCCCTTGTTGTACGCCCGGCTTGCCACCGTTCACCTTGTCCAGGTAGCGGTCGCCCAGACCGGAGACAGAGACGCTTTGAATATCGGCGACGTTGAAATAGCTGTGTAAGGCGGCCTGGCACTGGTAGTCGCCATAGGCGTCCAGCTCCATAGCACAGTGCTGGCCCAGGCGATAACGGGCGATCAGACTAAAGTCGTGTGGCCAATACTTACGTGAAGCCTCGCTCGCCGTCAGGGTAAAGGTCAAGGTGACGCCCTGCGCGTCTTCGTCGTGCGCGTTAAAGGTCCAGGGGAGGTTGCGCGCAAAGCCGTGCGACGGATAGCCCTCTTGTTGCGCCGGACCAAACCAGGGCCAGCAGATAGGTACCCCACCCCGGATGGGCTCACCATGGCGAAAGGCGGAGGCTGGCGATAGCCACAGCGCCGGCTGCTCACCGCTCGGTTGCCACAGCAGTAAATGCGCGCCTTGCAGGGCGACGGCAGCACGCACCAACGGGTGATTGACCACCACGATGGGTAATTCGTCCAACTGACGCAGGCTGATGTAGGGGGTCACCTGCTGTTCGACTGGCAAGGCAAAAATCTTCTCGGACATGCTCTGGGACATGGAACGGCTCCTTGATAAAAGCGGTGCAGTAGAGGGAAACGCGCCGATTATCCCACCTTCACTGTTGCGCCTCAATTGTGTTGCCTCTCTGACGCGAGCCTGCTCCCATCTGTCTGTGTCTGTGTCTGTGTCTGTGTCTGTGTCTGTGTCTGTGTCTGTGTCTGTGTCTGTGTCTGTGTCTGTGTCTGTGCCGACGCTATCGCCGATCGCCAGGCTAGGTGTCAGGCGTACGCGGCTAGGTGCGTCCATCACCAGAGAGCGCCGACGACATGGCTCTCAATCAGGCTGAATTTATCTATGGAATAAAATTTTTACCGTTGTGCTGATATAACAAATCGGCGTATTCGACGCCGTCGGAGGAACGCAACGTCAGCGATCCGCACGCACATATGGAGGTAAGATACGAGATTGCCGTCGCGCTGTCGGCCTGCTCTCGGTGCGTGACGGGGGAAGGTAGTGCCTTTTCCTCGCCTGCGGCTGTCGCGTAGAACGGCGACCCTTTAGCAACAGCGTGTGGGTATCTCGTCAGGCAACGGGAGATGGTCAGCATAAAAAAGGGCGACTCGTGTCGCCCTTCCGTCATTCCAGTCTCTGGCGCTTATTTGGAGATGTGCGCGATCAGATCCAGAACCTTGTTGGAGTAGCCAGTTTCGTTGTCATACCAAGAAACCAGTTTCACGAAGTTGTCGTTCAGGGAGATACCGGCATCGGCATCAAACACAGAGGTGCAAACTTCGCCGTTGAAGTCGGTAGAAACGACGGCTTCGTCGGTGTACCCCAGAACGCCTTTCATTTCGCCTTCAGAAGCGGCCTTCATTACGTCACAGATCTGCTGATAGGTAGCCGGCTTGGCCAGGCGTGCAGTCAGGTCAACAACGGAAACGTTCGGCGTCGGAACGCGGAAAGCCATACCAGTCAGTTTGCCGTTCAGTTCCGGGATAACCTTGCCAACAGCTTTGGCAGCGCCGGTAGAGGACGGAATGATGTTCTGGCTAGCGCCACGGCCGCCGCGCCAATCTTTCATGGACGGACCATCAACGGTCTTCTGGGTCGCGGTGGTTGCGTGAACGGTGGTCATCAGGGCTTCAACGATGCCGAAGTTGTCGTTCAGGACTTTAGCCAGCGGTGCCAGGCAGTTGGTGGTGCAGGACGCGTTGGAAACGATGTCCTGGCCTGCGTAGTTCTTGTGGTTTACGCCCATAACGAACATCGGGGTAGCATCTTTGGACGGGCCAGTCATTACGACTTTCTTAGCACCGGCAGCGATGTGTTTACGTGCGGTTTCGTCGGTCAGGAACAGACCAGTAGCTTCGGCAACGACGTCAACACCGATTTCGTCCCACTTCAGGTTAGCCGGATCTCTTTCAGCGGTAACACGGATTTTTTTACCGTTAACGATCAGGTGGCCATCTTTCACTTCAACAGTGCCGTTGAAACGACCGTGAGTAGAGTCGTACTTCAGCATGTATGCCATGTAGTTGGCATCCAGCAGATCGTTGATGCCAACGATTTCGATGTCAGAACGTTCCTGAGCAGCACGGAAAACAATACGGCCGATACGGCCAAAACCGTTGATACCTACTTTGATAGTCATATATTCCACCAGCTATTGGTTAGTGAATAAAAGGTTGCCTGTAAAATTACAAAAACCTTATGGAGCGTCAAGCGGAATCGTGTCAATTGTTGCTATACGTCAAAGCCGCCAGGCGACTGCATAGATAGCGCCCACGATACCTAACTCACCGTATCCCATCATACATGGGGACGGGAGAAGCCGTCTCAAGCCAGCGTGCGATAGGTTTGTGATGCTTATCACAAATATTGCCGCTCGCCGCGCTCCAGCCATCCAGTTTAGACCAAATGATGCTGATCTATTGTTAACTGTTTGTTATGTTGGATTGCATAATCTTTCTGTGTCATTCCATCCATTCGGCTTAAGACCGCGGACCATAACATGGCTAAAGAGAACCACTCCTTGTCCCCACCTCAATTAACCGAGATGCAACGCTATGTGACGCATGAGCGTGGCACCGAACCGCCTTTCAGCGGCAAGCTGCTCTACAACCAGCAGGAAGGGATCTACCACTGCCTGTGTTGCAACAGCCCCTTATTCTATTCCGACAGTAAATATGAGTCGGGATGCGGCTGGCCGAGCTTTTTTCGCCCCTACCAGCCCGATGCCATCCGCTACTTGGATGACCATTCACACCATATGCGGCGCACCGAGATCCGCTGCGCGCATTGTGATGCGCACTTGGGCCATCTGTTTGCCGATGGCCCGGCACCGACGGGTGAGCGTTATTGCGTCAATTCCGCCGCGTTGCATTTCCACGCCGCCGCCGATGACAGTTGGACTGCGGGCTAGCACCGTGATATCTGCGACTGATAATACCAGGGTGAAGCGATTCAGCAAAGAAGATATTAGTGAGGAATTATGGATATTGAGCGTTTGCTCTCAATAATGAACGATGATGTCTATCAGCGTTTGCTGAGCGCGGTGGAGTTGGGGCGTTGGCCGGAAGGGCATCGTCTGAGCGAGCAGCAGCGTGCGCAGGCGATGCAAATCGTGATGCTTTACCAGTCTCGGCATAACCATCAGGCCGAGCATCTGACGGTGAACACCCGGGGCGAGATCGAGATGAAGAGTAAACAGGCGCTCAAGGCGCAATTCGTCTCGTCAGCGGCTCCCTTGACGGTGCGCCGCGTCGAGGAATAGCAGGCGAGAAGGAAAGACGCCGCCTTGTCGTTGAGTGTCCGGTTCCGACACCAGGCGGCTAGGGATCATGCCAGGCTGGGGATAGCGTCCAGGGTCGTCAGGGTGGCCCCGGCAGCCTGCATCTCCGTCAGAGCGCGATCGCTGTCGCCCTCCGTCAGGTCAACCCCACGGCATCCGTCTTGGATCACCGTGACGCGATACCCCAGACGCAGTGCGTCTAAAACCGAAAACTTTACGCAGTAGTCAGTTGCCAGTCCCAGTAACCACAGATGAGTGATGCCGTGCTGTTGCAGCCAGGCGTGTAATGCCGTGGCGGCGCGTTGGCCGTTGTCGAAGAAAGCGCTATAGCTGTCTACCGCCGCCTCACTGCCCTTGTGCACCACGAAGTCGAAGGCGGTATCACGCAACGCCGGGTGGAAGGCGGCGCCGATGGTATTCTGTACACAGTGATCCGGCCACCATACCTGGGGTAGACCGTTCAATTCTCCCTGGGCACCTACCTGGCCGCCGCTTTGCGTGGCGAAGCTGCCGTGATCGGCGGGGTGCCAGTCCTGGGTGGCGATCACTGGGATTCCGTCTCGGCGGGCCATCTCGACTGCCTGTAGGGCCACGGGGATGACCTCATCGCCCCGTGGCACCGCCAGGGCGCCCTGGGGACAAAAATCATTCTGTAGATCGATCAGCAAAAGTGCGGCGGACATCGGTCTTTCTCCCATGGTTGTGTGACTAGAGCCGGCCTATTTCGTAATGGGGCCGTCCTAGGAATTCTCGCTCAGCTCGCCGCGCAGATCCTGTTGCATCAGATGGCGGATTGCATCGGTGGCGAGTGATTGGCTTAACAGATAATGCAGTTTAGTCAGTGCCGCCTCAACCGTCATGTCGAAACCGCTGATCACACCGGCATGTGCCAACGCATTGCCGGTGGCGTAACCCTCCATGTTTACGCGTCCGGAGAAGCATTGCGTCAGGTTGACCACGACGATGCCACGCTGGGCGGCTTGCTTCAGTTCGTCTAGCAGCTCCGGGTTTTGCGGTGCGTTACCTACGCCGTAGGAGCGCAAGATCAGCGCCCGCACCGGTTGACGCAGGAAGTTGCGTACCACATCGGCGGAGATACCGGGGTAGAGGGTGACTACCCCGATAGGCTGCGGCGTGATGGGATGAACCTGGAACGGAGCCTGATGCAGCGGGGTGACCAGGGGAGCGACACGGCGAATGTTGATCCCGGCCTCTAGCAGCATTGGGTAATTGGGCGAGGCGAAAGCATCGAAGCCGTCGGCGTGCGCCTTGGTAGTACGGTTGCCGCGAAACAGTTTGTTGTTGAAGAACAGCGACACCTCATTGATCGGGTAGTTGGCCGCCAGGTACAGGGCGTTCAGTAGGTTGGTCTGCCCGTCGGAGCGCAACTCGGCCAGCGGGATCTGCGAACCGGTGACGATCACCGGCTTAGCAAGGTGTTCAAACATGAACGACAACGCCGAGGCGGTAAACGCCATGGTGTCGGTGCCATGCAGAATGACGAAGCCGTCGTAGTGCGCGTAATTGGCCTGAATGTCGTCGGCGATATGCTGCCAGTCGGCGGGGGTGGTGTCTGACGAGTCGATCAGTGGCTGGTATTCGTGGATGGTGAAATCCGGCATCTCTGGGCGGTGGAACTCCGGCATCTGCGCCAGTTGGCGCTGAAGGTGGCCAGAGACCGGAATATAGCCGTGTGCGGAACGTTGCATGCCAATGGTGCCGCCAGTGTAGGCCACATAGATAGATTTTTTTTGCATGACAGAAAATTCGCCGTTGCTGGGCGCAGATGCGCAACTATGCGTGGATTATAGGGATAATACGGCAGAAAAAAAGCTGTGTTACCACCAAGGGGAGTGATTTAACCAAGATTTGAACGCGGACGTCGGTGCATGCGCGTATCGCTCATGGCGTGCTACTTGGCCAGATTAAGGGACATGGGCAAGGCGCATCCTGTGGGGAACCCATCGCGTTGCGCAGAGGGCTCCCCGTCAGGGGCGGGATTAGCGGATTTCGCTACAGGTCAGGCAGAGCGCATAACGTTGCTGCGGATCGTTAAGCGAGGCGACCCAGTCGCTCTGCGCCGCGATTTGGCGCGACAGCTGAAGCAGTGAAGCGGGCACCACGCCTTGCAACGCTTGCGGCAAGGATGCCTGCACCGAACCGGTTAGCTGGCTAAGTAGCATCTCGCCGAAGCTTGGTGTGTCGACGTACCATTGCAGACGCGGCTGCTTGATCCCTGCCAGTTGCGCGGCCTTGCTGACGGCGTCGTCGAAGTCGCCTAACTGATCGACTAAGCCATTAGCCTTGGCATCGACACCGAGCCAGACCCGGCCTTGGGCGATCTGATCGACCTGTTCCGCCGTCTTATGGCGGGCGTCGGCCACCAGGTTGATGAAGCGCTGATAGCCATTGGCGATGGTTAGCTGCATCAGATCGCTGACGCTTTGCGGCAACGCCTTGGTCAGCGCGGTGTCGGCCAGCGACGAGGTGGCAACGCCATCGGTGTAGATCCCTAGCTTGTTCAGCGGCTTCTCGAAGGTATTGATCACCCCGAAGATGCCGATCGAGCCGGTGAGCGTGGTCGGACTGGCGACGATGTAGTTGGCCGGGGTCGAGATCCAGTAGCCACCGGAGGCAGCCAGTCCCCCCATGGAGACGACGACGGGCTTGCCGGCGCTACGGGCGGCGGCCAGTTCGCTGCGGATCTCTTCGGAGGCGGTCACGCTGCCGCCGGGGCTGTTGACACGCAGGATGATCGCCCGTATTGCCGGGTCGAGGCGCGCCTGGCGGATCTGGTCGGCGGTAGTGTCGCCGCCGACACTGCCCGGCGTTGCTTCGCCGTCGATGATCGGTCCGCTGGCGAAGATCACCGCGATCTGTCCCTTGCCGGATTGCGGCGTCCTCAGTGAGTAGTCATACAGACTGATGTGGCGATAGTTGCGCGCCTGGGCGTCCCAACCGAACTGTTTCGCCAGGAGCCCTTCCGCCTCGGTGCGTGACGCTAATCCATCGACCCAACGATGCAGCACGGCGTACTGCGCCAGGTCACCGCCGGTGGCCTGTAGCCCTTTGAGTAACTGCTCAGCACCGGGGAACAGTTGCTGCACCGAGAGGTGGCGATTGGCGGCGACGGTGGTCAGGTAGTTATTCCACATGCCATGCAACCACTGGCTGTCGGCGCTGCGCGCCTGCGGCGACATCTGGTCGCGCATCAGCGGTTCGACCGCCGACTTATAGGTGCCTACGCGGAAGATGTGGGTGCTGACGTCCAACTTGTCCAGCAGGCTCTTATAGTAGAGGTTATTCGTCGCCATCCCTTGGAGGGCGACGCTACCTTGCGGCGAGAGGTAGATCTTGTCGGCGTAGCTGGCCAGGAAGTATTGCGCCTGGGTGTAGCTTTCGCCTATCGCAATGATCGGCTTGCCGCTGGCGCGGAACTCACGTAAGGCCTTGCCGATGTAACGCAGCGATGGTTGATCGGCCCCGGCGAAGTTATTCAGGGACAACACCAGCCCGGTGATGTTGGCATCATCCTTGGCCTGACGCAGGGTCGCCACCAGGTCGAACAGCGAGTTTTCTTGTAGGGTATTGCCACGCATGCCCAACAATTCACGCCCTAGCTGGCCGAACTTGTTGCTCAAGGTGGGGTTGTCGACCACCACACCGTTGAGATCGACCAGTAACGCGCCCTTGCTCATCGGGGCGGCCGGTTTGTCTTGTAGTTGCAGGTAAATGCCGACGCCAATTAGGATCAGCAGTAGAAGGAACAGGTTCAGGATGAATTCGCGGATAAAGTTCAGTATCCGCCAACACCCGCGAAACGTTCCGGCGATGTAGCGCCATAGCACGCGCATGTAAGCTCCAGATAACGAGTTGTAGTCACGCTATCCTAACGGGGGAGGAGAAAAATGTCAGCGTTGAGATGGTGCGCGGCGCGAGGCTGTGCCGTTATGCGTACGCATTGCGCCGCGTGGGACTGGCATCTTGGCACGCTGCGGCGGATAATCGCCGCAACCTCGATTTAACCTCGTTGCTTGTTATCCGTTTTGTCCACAGGAGAGTGTTATGGACGCCTTAACGTTACTGTTGCAACGCCGTTCCGCCTCGCGCCTGAGCGAGCCGGCTCCGGCGGGGCCGGTACTGGAAAATATCTTTCAAGCCGGGCTGCGAGCACCGGACCACAAGGGATTGCAGCCCTGGCGTTTCGTCACCGTACAGGGGGAAGGGCAGGAACGACTCAGCGCGTTGTTGCACGCTATTGCCGTCGAGGAGGGATTCGATGACAAGGGGATCGAGAAGGCGCGTAAGGCGCCATTCCGCGCGCCGCTGATCATCACGGTGATCGCCCATTGCGATGTCGAGAGTCGGGTGCCGCAGTGGGAGCAGGTGGCCTCGGCCAGTTGCGCGGTGATGGCGATGCAGATGGCCGCCCAGGCGCAAGGCTTTAACGGTATCTGGCGTAGCGGTCACTGGGTCACGCATCCGCGGGTGCGTGCGGCGTTCGGTTGCCGTCCTCAGGATACCATCGTTGGCTTTCTCTACCTGGGCACGCCGCAACTGAAGGCCGCCCGTTTACAACCGCTGGATAGCCGCGCCTTCGTGCGTGCATTCTGACGCCTGCTGTTCTCTGCGCCTCGTCGTTCGCGGTGCCGGGGGCGGCCGGGGCGGGCGACGGCGACCATTTACTGCGCGCGTAACCGTTTGCCTAACTATACTCGGCGGGGTTATTGATCCCGTTGCTTATCAATTTCCTGCGCTGGCGTTACCATAGCGCGATTTTATTTTTCTTGATGGAGAGGAGTAGGGTATGACTGCGCCGGCCATTCGTTTGACACAGTACAGCCATGGGGCGGGATGTGGCTGCAAGATCTCGCCGAAAGTATTGGAGTCCATCCTGCACAGCGAGCAGGCTAAGTTTGTCGATCCCCACCTGCTGGTGGGCAATGAGACGCGCGACGACGCGGCGGTTTACGACATCGGCAACGGGGTTGGCATCATCAGCACCACCGACTTCTTCATGCCGATCGTGGATGATCCGTATGATTTTGGCCGTATCGCGGCTACCAATGCCATCAGCGATATCTATGCTATGGGCGGGAAACCGATCATGGCGATCGCCATCCTCGGTTGGCCGCTGGATAAGCTGGCGCCGGAGATCGCCCGTCAGGTGATCGAAGGCGGGCGTCAAGTCTGCCGGGAAGCGGGGATTTCGCTGGCTGGCGGTCATTCCATCGACGCGCCGGAGCCGATCTTCGGCCTGGCGGTTACCGGGACGGTCAGCACCGAGCGCGTGAAGAAAAACAGCGCGGCGCAGGCCGGTTGCCGCCTCTACCTGACCAAGCCGCTGGGCATTGGGGTCTTGACCACCGCCGAGAAGCGCAGTTGCCTGCTGCCGGAGCACCAAGGGTTGGCGCGCGACACCATGTGTCAGTTGAACCGTCCTGGCGCCGATTTCGCCGACATCGCCGGGGTTACCGCTATGACCGATGTCACCGGCTTTGGTCTGTTAGGCCACTTGAGCGAAATTTGCCAGGGCTCTGATCTCCAGGCGACGTTGTGGTTCGATCAGATCCCGCGTCTGCCGGGTGTCGAAGCCTACATCGCGCAGGGTTGTGTACCGGGCGGTACCGGACGTAACTTTGACAGTTATGGCCACCTGGTCGGCCCGATGAGCGATCTTCAGCGTCAATTGTTGTGCGATCCGCAAACCTCCGGCGGCCTGTTGTTGGCGGTGGCGCCGGACGCTGAAGCGGCGGTGCGTGAGATTGCGGCGCGTCATGGCCTGACCCTGAGCGCCATCGGCGAGCTACATGCGCCGCGCGCCGGCGAGCCGTTGATCGAGGTTCACGGATGATCGATGCGGCAGTAACCCGTCCGGATGGCACGGACTATCTCGCCATCCTGGCCGCCGACACGCCGCTGATCGACGTGCGCGCTCCAGTCGAGTTCCAGGCTGGAGCTTTCCCCAGCGCCTGTAATTTGCCGTTGATGTTGGACAGCGAACGTGAGGCGGTGGGCATCTGTTACAAGCAACAGGGCCAGGAAGCGGCCATCGCCTTGGGTAATCGTCTGGTATATGGCGAGGTACGCGCCGCGCGTATCGACGCTTGGCTGGCGCAGTGTCGGCGCCAGCCAAGTGGCTACCTCTATTGCTTCCGCGGTGGCCTGCGTTCGCATATCGTGCAGCAGTGGTTGCGCGAGGCGGGGGTGGATTATCCGCTGATCGAAGGCGGTTATAAGGCATTGCGCCAGGCGGTGATGCAGCACACTGAGCAGGCTGCCACGCTGCCGATGGTACTGATCGGCGGTAACACTGGCTGTGGCAAGACACGGATGCTGCGCGAGCTGCCGGGCGGCATCGATCTGGAGGGGGCGGCGCGTCATCGCGGCTCCTCCTTCGGGCGTGTCGTGGTGGCGCAGGGCAGCCAGGTCGACTTCGAGAACCAGCTGGGTATCGCGCTGCTAAAACAGCAGCGCGCCGGCATTCGGCGTTGGATACTGGAGGATGAAGGGCGGGTGATCGGCTCCAACCATATTCCACTGTGCTTGTACAATGCGATGCAGCAGGCGCCGGTGGCGGTAGTTGAAGAGCCCTTCGAGGCACGCCTGGCGCGTCTGCAAGAGGAGTATATCGATCTGATGCGCGTGGAGTATGAGCGCACCTACGGGCGCGAGGCGGGCTGGCAGGCCTACGCCGAATATCTGCACCATGGGCTGTTCGCCATCCGCCGCCGTCTGGGGCTGGAGCGCTATGCTGAGCTGGATGGTCATTTGACGCGGGCGTTGCAACGGCAACGGGACGGTGACGGCAGCGAAGCACACCTGGCCTGGTTGGTACCGCTGTTGCAGGACTATTACGATCCGATGTACGGCTATCAGTTGGAGAAGAAGGCGGCGCGTATCGTCTTTCGCGGCGATTATGCCGCCGTACGGGACTATCTCCTTTCCCTCGGCCAGAATTAAGGTGACCGATGCGGCTGTTTATTGCGGAAAAACCGAGTCTGGGGCGTGCCATCGCCGATGTACTGCCGAAGCCCCACCGGCGAGCGGATGGCTACATCCAATGCGGTCATGATGATGTCGTCACCTGGTGTGTCGGCCACTTGTTGGAGCAGGCTGAGCCGGACGCCTATGACGCCCGTTATGCCCGTTGGAATCTGGCCGATCTTCCCATCGTGCCGCAGAAGTGGCAGCTACGCCCTAAGGCATCAAGCGCCAAGCAACTGAAAGTGATCGAACGCCTGCTGCGCGACGCGCAACAGGTGGTACATGCCGGTGACCCGGATCGCGAGGGGCAGTTGCTGGTGGATGAGGTGCTCGACTTCCTGGCTCTGGCACCGGAGCGGCGCCGTCAGGTGCAGCGCTGTCTGATCAATGATCTCAATCCCCAGGCTGTGGCGCGGGCGCTGGAACGGCTGCGCGACAACCATGAGTTCATGCCGTTGTGCGTCTCGGCGCTGGCGCGCGCGCGCGCCGACTGGCTGTATGGCATCAACATGACACGCGCCTATACCCTATTGGGGCGCAATGCCGGGTATAACGGTGTGCTTTCCGTCGGGCGGGTGCAGACGCCGGTGCTGGGACTGGTGGTACGGCGCGATGAGGAGATCGCACACTTCGTGGCGAAGGATTACTACGAAGTACGGGCGCACATCGTGACCCCGGCGGGCGAACGCTTCTGGGCGCAGTGGCAGCCGAGCGAGGCCTGTGAGCCCTACCAGGACGAGGAGGGACGCCTGCTCAACCGGGCGCTGGCCGAGCACGTCATCGCACGCATCGCCGATCAACCGGCGCGGGTAACCGGTTACCAGGATAAGCGCGAGTCGGAGGTGGCGCCGTTGCCGTTCTCCCTTTCGGCCTTGCAGATCGAGGCCGCTAAACGTTTCGCCCTGAGCGCCCAGCAGGTACTCGATATCTGTCAGCGCCTGTATGAGACTCACAAGTTGCTCACCTACCCACGCTCCGACAGTCGCCATCTGCCGGAGGAGCACTTCGCCGGTCGTCATGCGGTTATGGCCGCCATCGCCAGCCATGCGCCGGAGTTGGCCGATCTGGCGGCGGTCGATGCCGAACGGCACAATCGTTGCTGGGATGACAGCAAGGTGGACGCTCACCATGCCATCATTCCCACCGCGCGCGGCGGCAACGTTTCACTGTCGGCGGACGAGCGCAACATCTACCAACTGGTGGCGCGCCAGTATCTGATGCAATTTTGTCCCGACGCGCAATACCGCAAGTGTGTCATCGATCTGGCGATCGCCGGAGGAAAGTTCTGCGCCAAGGCGCGCTTCCTGGCGGCGCCCGGCTGGCGCGCCCTGCTCGGTGCTAAGGAGCGCGACGATGAGGACGAGGGGATGCCGCTGCCGGTGGTGGCGCGCGACGACGTGCTGCATTGCGAGCACGGCGAGTTGATGGCACGCCAGACCCAGCCGCCGCGTCCTTTCACCGATGCGACCTTATTGTCGGCGATGACCGGGATCGCCCGCTTCGTGCAGGATAAATCGCTAAAGAAAATCCTGCGAGCGACCGATGGTTTAGGGACCGAGGCCACGCGTGCCGGGATCATCGAGCTGTTGTTCCGCCGGGGATTCTTGGAGAAGAAGGGGCGTAACATCCACGCCAGTGAGGCGGGCAAGGCGTTGATCCACTGCCTGCCGGAGATGGCGGGACGTCCAGATATGACGGCCCATTGGGAGTCGACGCTGACCAAGATCAGTGAGAAGGGATGCCGCTATCAGGACTTTATGCACCCGCTGGTGGAGACGCTACAACAGTTGATCCATCAGGCGCGTACCGCGGTGGATCCCCGTGCATTTCGCCATCTGCCGCCCGTTAAAGCAGGGACAGCGCGCCGCGCGCCGGGGCGAGCAACCGCAGCTAAAAAGAGGAAGAAAGAAACATGAAACAGGCCGTAATCGTGGCGCTAGGCGCGCTGTTGTGGAGCGCCGCGCTTCAAGCAGAGGTAACGCTCTCGACCAATGGGGGGGCCGCTAACACCGTTCAGGCGGGGACGGCCGCCGTGGCCGCCGGTGGCGTTGATGTGGTGGTGCCGATGCCCGCTAACGGCGATAACAACGGGGGGGCGAGCATAACCTGTAGCCGCTGTTGCCTGTACCAGGATCGTTACTATTCGGAGGGCGCGGTGGTCGCTGTCGATGGCCTGTTGTTGCAATGCCAGGCGAATCCGCAGCTGCTGAGCACCAATAATCTCCGTTGGGTGGTGTTGAAGAAGGGGTAACTCCCGGGGAGGAGCCTACCCCGTGATTTGGCGTTAAGCGTCGCGCGCAAAGCGCGCCAACAGCGCCAGATAAGCGTGCAGCAGCGGTACGTCCGCCGGCGCCAACGGATAGTCCAGCGCCTGTTGTGGACTGACCCAATGCAACGCGGCGTGCTCTCGCGCCTGGGGCTCGCCCGCATCGGGTTGTACCCGCCAGGCATGCAGATGGATGCGCCGGCCTGGCTGGAGTAGGGTGCTGCTGGCGACATAGTCGCTCACCTGGCAGGTTAGTCCCAACTCCTCCTCCAGTTCACGCTGCAACGCCTGAGGCTGGCTCTCCCCCACCTCGACCTTTCCGCCGGGAAACTCCCACAAGCCAGACTGATCCTGGCGGGCACCACGTTGCGCCAGCAGGATACGTCCCTGCCGTTCGATAATCGCCGCGACGACATGCAGGATCTTCTCCTCTCCCTGCGCCATCATGATAACGCGAACTCGGCCCAGATCGGGGCATGGTCGGAGGGTTTCTCCATTGCCCGGATCTGATAGTCGATGCCGGTATCAACGCAGCGCTGTGCCAGCGGTTGGCTGGCGAGCAGCAGATCGATGCGCAGTCCACGGTTATCGTCGAAGCCCTTAGAGCGGTAGTCGAACCAGGAGAAACGATCGGCGCGCTCGGGATTGGCTTGACGGTAAGTATCGACCAGTCCCCAGTTCAGCAGGCGCTCCATCCAGGCGTGCTCTTCCGGCAAGAAGGAGCATTTGCCGCTACGCAGCCAACGCCGGCGGTTCTCGTCGCCGATACCGATGTCGATGTCGGCCGGGCTGATGTTCATGTCGCCCATGATCAGCACCTGATCCTGCGGGGTCAGGCATTGTTGCAGATAATCCTGTAGATCGGCGTAGAACTTGCTCTTGGCCGGGAACTTCAGCGGATGGTCACGGCTTTCTCCCTGCGGGAAATAGCCGTTGATGACCGTGAGTATGCCCTGTTCCGTCGGAATATCGGCCATGATGATGCGCCGCTGCGCGTCGTCATCGTCGCCCGGGAAGCCTTTGCGTACCGCCAAGGGGGCCATGCGGGTCAGTAGGGCGACGCCATAATGCCCTTTCTGGCCATGGTAGTGCAGATGGTAGCCGAGCGGGGCCAGCTCCTGGAGCGGAAACATATCGTCATGTACCTTGGTCTCCTGAAGACCGATCACGTCCGGATTATGTTTCTCCACGATCGCCGCTAACTGATGGGGACGGGCGCGCAGTCCGTTGATGTTGAAAGAGATAAACTTCATGGGTCTTGGCCGTTGAATAAGGGTGCCCGCATGGTAGCAGATGGCGGGCGTCAGCTGAACCTTGTGCTGTGTGGGGGTATTGCCCCCGTTACGCCCAGCGGTTTAGATGATGTGGCTGGTAGACATCGAAGGCGCGCAGTAGGCTGGCTGCGTCGTCATCGTGCAACAGCGTGGCGAGATAGGGGGGACGAATAAAGCCTTCGTCGGCGCTATAGCGCAAGAAATCGCGTAGACGGCTATAGTAATCGCCGACATCCAGCAGGCCGACTGGCTTGTCATGGCAGCCTATCTGTCCCCAGGTCCAGATTTCAAACAACTCCTCCAGGGTTCCGATACCGCCCGGCAGCGCGATGAAGCCGTCGGCGCGTGCCGCCATGCGCGCCTTGCGCGCGTGCATATCCGGGACGATCTCCAGTGAGGTCAGACCGTGGTGCGCGGTCTCGGCTTCAACCAGCCGCTGCGGGATCACGCCATGAACCTCGCCGCCGGCCGCCAGCGCGGCGTCTGCCACGACGCCCATTAACCCCTTACGGCCACCGCCGTAGACCAGCGTTCGTCCCTCCCGGGCCAAGGTTTGCCCTAATTGGCGGGCGCTGGCGACATACCGCTCAGCCACGCCGTCGCTGGCGCCGCAAAAGACACAAATCGCATTACGCATCCACTTACTACCTTAATTTACCGACAAGTGGTGAGATATAACGAATGTGGCGCCGGATGGCAAGCCTGACGGTGTGAGGCGGCGTCAGATGCGTGGAAATACCGCGTACGCGTCGGATGTGGCTAACCTCGCCTCGCTCGACA
>NZ_BAUC01000019.1 GCF_000474215.1 Edwardsiella hoshinae NBRC 105699 = ATCC 33379
TCCTTCAGTATCTATTTTCAAATATACTGTTAACGCACAGCCTTGGGCCGCGAAGTATTATTTGAAAAATATACTTGCGAGACTGGCTTCGAATCCCGCTTGGCGGTATATAGGGTCCAGTTGCATAAAGCCCCGATTATTCGGGGTTTTTTGTTATCTGACAACAGAATCACTGGGCTATAAGGCCCTTTTTTTATGTCTTGGGGGTGGGCTTGTCCACATTAGAGCAAAAATTAACAGAGATGATTACGGCGCCAGTCGAAGCCTTGGGCTTCGAGCTGGTCGGGATTGAGTTCATCCGTGGCCGCCATTCAACGCTGCGAATCTATATCGATAGTGAAGAAGGTATCACTGTTGATGATTGTGCTGATGTTAGCCACCAGGTCAGCGCCGTTCTTGACGTAGAGGATCCGATTTCAGTCGCCTATAACCTGGAAGTCTCCTCGCCGGGGATGGATCGTCCGTTGTTTACCGCCGAACATTACACCCGTTTTCTGAATGAGGAAGTGACGCTGGTATTACGGATGGCGATGCAGAATCGTCGTAAGTGGCAGGGGGTCATCAAGGCGGTAGACGGCGAGATGATTACGGTCACGGTTGATGGCAAAGATGAAGTGTTCGCGCTGAGCAATGTCCAGAAAGCGAACCTGGTACCCCACTTTTAACGTTCGGATGAGGCAACTAGGATGAATAAAGAGATTCTGGCTGTTGTGGAGGCCGTTTCCAACGAAAAGGCGCTGCCGCGCGAGAAGATTTTTGAGGCGCTGGAAACCGCGCTGGCTACGGCCACCAAGAAGAAATATGAGCAAGAAATCGATGTGCGTGTTGCCATCGATCGTAAATCCGGTGACTTCGATACCTTCCGCCGTTGGCTGATCGTCGAAGAAGTGACCCAGCCGACCCGCGAAATTACGCTGGAAGCGGCACGCTTCGAAGATCCGGCGCTTAATTTGGGTGATTATGTCGAAGATCAGATCGAATCTGTCACTTTCGACCGTATTACCACCCAGACCGCCAAGCAGGTTATCGTACAGAAAGTCCGGGAAGCTGAGCGGGCGATGGTGGTGGATGCTTTCCGCGAACACGAAGGCGAAATCGTCACCGGTGTGGTGAAGAAAGTTAACCGTGACAGCATTTCGCTGGATCTGGGCAACAACGCTGAAGCGGTGATTGGCCGTGAAGACATGCTACCGCGTGAAAACTTTCGGCCGGGCGATCGTATCCGCGGTGTATTGTACGCCGTGCGTCCAGAGGCGCGAGGTGCCCAGCTGTTCGTCACCCGTTCCCGTCCAGAGATGCTGATCGAGCTGTTCCGCATCGAAGTGCCGGAGATCGGCGAAGAAGTGATCGAAATCAAGGGCGCAGCGCGTGATCCGGGCTCGCGAGCTAAGATTGCGGTGAAGACCAACGATAAGCGTATCGATCCAGTCGGTGCCTGCGTCGGCATGCGTGGCGCACGCGTGCAGGCTGTCTCCAGCGAGCTGGGCGGCGAGCGCATCGATATCGTGCTGTGGGATGATAATCCGGCACAGTTCGTCATCAACGCGATGGCGCCGGCTGACGTTGCCTCCATCGTGGTCGATGAAGACAAGCACACCATGGATATCGCCGTGGAAGCCTCTAACCTGGCTCAGGCCATCGGCCGCAACGGTCAGAATGTGCGTCTGGCGTCACAGCTGAGCGGGTGGGAGCTGAATGTCATGACGGTTGACGATCTACAGGCTAAACACCAGGCCGAAGCGCACGCCGCCATTGATACCTTCACTAAGCATCTGGATATCGACGAAGAGTTCGCTACCTTGCTGGTCGAAGAAGGCTTCTCCACGCTGGAAGAGCTGGCCTATGTACCCGAGCATGAGCTGCTGGCCATCGAGGGTCTGGATGAAGAGACCGTTGAAGCGCTGCGTACCCGTGCGAAGAATGCACTGACGACGCTGGCGCTGGCGCAGGAAGAGAGCCTGGGCGACAACAAACCGGCTGACGATTTGCTCAATCTGCCGGGTATGGAGCGCAGCGTAGCCTTTAAACTGGCCGCGCGTGGAGTATGTACGCTGGAAGATCTTGCCGAGCAGGGCGTCGATGACCTGACCGATATTGAAGGCCTCAATCATGAATCGGCGGGTGAGCTGATCATGGCGGCGCGTAATATCTGTTGGTTTGGCGATAGTGAATAATGAACTGTAGCAGGAAGGAACAGCATGGCAGAAGTAACGGTAAAATCACTGGCAGCAGAGATCCAAACTTCGGTTGAGCGCCTGGTACAGCAACTGGCTGATGCAGGTATTAACAAATCACCCGACGACTCTGTGAGCCCCCAGGAACGTGAAGCGCTGCTGGCTCATTTAAACCGTGAGCACGGTGGATCTTCCGGTAAACTGACGCTACAACGTAAGACACGTAGCACGCTGAGTGTCCCTGGCACCGGCGGTAAGAGCAAGTCAGTGCAGATTGAAGTCCGCAAAAAGCGCACTTATGTGAAGAGCGACGCAGCAGCCCTCCAGGCAGAAGCCGAGGCTCAGGCGAAGCGCGAAGCGGAAGAACAGGCGAAACGCGAGGCTGAAGAGCAGACTCAGCGCGAGATGGCAGAACAGGCCAAGCGCGAAGCGGCAGAGCAGGCCAAGCGTCAACAAGAAGAACAAGCCAAACGTGAGGCCGCTGAGAAAGCTAAGCGTGAAGCAGCGGAAAAAGAAAAAGTGACCAACCAACATACCGACGAAAAAACTAAAGCTGCGCAGGCGGAAAAGGCCAAGCGCGAAGCTGAAGCCGCTGAACTGAAACGCAAGGCAGAAGAAGAAGCGCGCCGTAAGCTGGAAGAGGAAGCCCGTAAGGTCGCCGAAGAGGCGCGTCGTATGGCGGAAGCCAACGAGGGTAAGTGGACCGAGAACAACACCGACGAAGATAGCAGCGACTATCACGTTACGACCTCTCATCATGCCCGTGAGGCGGAGGATGAGAACGATCGTCAGGTGGAAGGCGATCGCCGTGGCCGTGGTCGTGGCGGCAAGGCCGCTAAGCAGAAGAAAGGCAGCAAGCTGTCTGAATCTAAGGCCGATCGCGAAGAAGCGCGCGCCGTTAATCGCGGCGGTAAGGGCAGTAAGCAGCGTAAACCGAGTGCATTGCAGCAGGGCTTTACCAAGCCGGCCCAGGCGGTCAACCGTGACGTGGTGATCGGCGAAACCATCACCGTGGCTGAATTGGCCAACAAAATGGCGGTGAAGGGCTCTCAGGTCATCAAAGCGATGATGAAGATGGGCGCCATGGCGACCATTAACCAGGTGATCGATCAAGAAACGGCCCAACTGGTCGCGGAAGAGATGGGTCATAAGGTGATCCTGCGTCGTGAGAATGAGCTGGAAGAGGCGGTACTGAACGATCGTGATACCGGTGCTGCTGCTGAACCGCGTGCGCCGGTAGTGACCATCATGGGCCACGTCGACCACGGTAAGACGTCACTGCTGGACTACATCCGCTCCACCAAGGTGGCGGCGGGCGAAGCCGGTGGGATCACCCAGCATATCGGTGCTTATCATGTGCAGACCGATAATGGCATGATCACCTTCCTGGATACGCCGGGGCACGCCGCGTTTACCGCCATGCGTGCGCGTGGTGCCCAGGCGACCGATATCGTGGTGCTGGTCGTGGCTGCCGATGACGGTGTGATGCCGCAGACGATTGAGGCGATTCAGCACGCCAAAGCCGCCGGTGTTCCGTTGGTTGTCGCGGTGAACAAGATAGATAAGCCGGAAGCCGATCCGGATCGTGTGAAGAACGAACTGTCCCAATACGGCGTCATGCCGGAAGAGTGGGGCGGCGAGGCTCAGTTCGTCCATGTCTCCGCCAAGGCGGGTACCGGTATCGACGATCTGCTGGATGCTATCCTGTTACAGGCCGAAGTGCTGGAGCTGAAGGCCGTGCGTAATGGTATGGCCAGTGGCGTGGTGATCGAATCCTTCCTGGATAAGGGCCGTGGCCCGGTGGCGACGGTGTTGGTGCGTGAAGGCACTCTGCACAAGGGCGACATCGTACTGTGTGGTTTCGAATATGGCCGCGTGCGTGCCATGCGTGACGAGCTGGGGCGTGAAATCACGGAAGCCGGCCCGTCCATCCCGGTTGAGATCCTCGGCATGTCCGGTGTGCCGGCTGCGGGTGATGAAGCGACTGTGGTACGTGACGAGAAGAAGGCGCGTGAAGTGGCGCTGTATCGTCAGGGTAAGTTCCGCGAAGTCAAACTGGCGCGTCAGCAGAAAGCCAAGCTGGAAAACATGTTCTCCAACATGGTCGAGGGCGAAGTCTCCGAACTGAACATCGTTCTGAAAGCCGACGTTCAGGGCTCTGTCGAAGCGATCGCCGACTCTCTGCGCAAGCTCTCTACCGACGAAGTGAAGGTGAAGATTGTTGGCTCTGGTGTGGGCGGTATCACCGAGACCGATGCGACCCTAGCGGCGGCATCCAACGCTATCCTGTTGGGTTTCAACGTCCGTGCCGATGCCTCTGCGCGTCGCGTGGTGGAAGCGGAAAACCTGGATCTGCGCTACTACTCCGTCATCTATGATCTGATCGACGAAGTTAAGCAGGCGATGAGCGGCATGCTGGCGCCGGAATACAAGCAGGAAATCATCGGCCTGGCCGAAGTGCGTGATGTGTTCAAGTCACCGAAGTTTGGCGCCATCGCCGGTTGTATGGTTACCGAAGGTGTGGTCAAGCGCCACAACCCGATCCGTGTCCTGCGCGACAACGTGGTGATCTACGAAGGCGAGCTGGAGTCGCTGCGTCGCTTCAAAGATGACGTCAACGAAGTACGTAACGGCATGGAATGTGGTATCGGTGTGAAGAACTACAACGACGTCCGTCCGGGCGATGTGATCGAAGTGTTCGAGACCATCGAAGTGAAACGCTCTATCGACTGATTTCTGTCGCGCCGCCCTTTGTTGGGTGGCGAGTAAGCGTTAGCACAGCATAAAGCTAATCGGGGGGCTCTGGCCCCCCTGTTTGTCTGGAGAAACGATCATGGTGAGAGAATTTAGCCGTACTCAGCGCGTCGCGCAGGAAATGCAGAAAGAGATTGCTATCATCCTGCAACGTGAGGTCAAAGATCCGCGAATTGGCATGGCGACGGTTTCCGGCGTCGAAGTTTCACGCGATCTGGCCTATGCCAAAGTCTTTGTCACCTTTTTGAATGATGGGGAGCCGGAGGCGGTGAAAGCCGGTCTGAAGGCGTTGCAGGATGCCTCGGGTTTCATTCGTATGTTGCTGGGTAAAGCGATGCGCCTGCGTGTTGTGCCAGAGTTGACCTTTGCCTACGATGCCTCTCTGGTCGAGGGGATGCGTATGTCTAACCTGGTGAGTAACGTGGTCAAAGACGATGAGGCACGCCGGACGGCGGCCGATCGGGGTGAGGAGGCGTAATGTCTCGACCCCGTCGTCGCGGCCGTGATATCAATGCCGTCCTGCTGTTGGATAAAGGGCCGGGGATGTCGTCCAACGATGTGCTGCAAAAGGTGAAGCGCATCTACAACGCTAATAAGGCCGGGCATACCGGAGCGTTGGATCCGTTGGCTACCGGCATGCTGCCGATCTGCCTGGGAGAGGCGACCAAATTTTCCCAGTTCCTGCTGGATGCAGACAAGCGTTACCGGGTGGTTGCCCGCTTGGGGCAGCGTACCGATACCTCTGACGCTGATGGTCAGGTGGTGAGCGAGCGTCCTGTGACTTTTAGCGAGGCGCAGTTGGCGCAGGCGCTGGAAGGGTTCCGTGGTGCGGGTCGCCAGGTGCCTTCGATGTACTCGGCCCTCAAGTACCAGGGACGCCCGTTGTATGAATACGCCCGTCAAGGGATCGCCGTGCCACGTGAGGCGCGCGACATCACCGTGTATGCGTTGCGTTTCATCCGCTGGGAAGGGGATGAGTTGGAGCTGGAGATCCACTGCTCTAAGGGGACCTACATTCGCACCATCATTGATGATTTGGGTGAAGTGCTGGGCTGCGGCGCGCACGTCATCGTGCTGCGTCGCCTCCAAGTCTCCGGCTATCCGAGCGAGCGCATGGTAACGTTGGCACAGTTGCAAGCGTTGCTGGTGCAGGCCGAGCAGCAGGGGATCGCGCCACGCGTCTTACTCGATCCGTTGTTGCTGCCGATGGATACTGCCGCCGCGCATCTGCCAGAGGTGAACCTGTCCGAGCTGGTCGCAGGCTATGTACAACTGGGCCAAGCCGTTCAGACGCCGGGTCTGCCGTCGCAGGGGATGGTACGTATCACCGTCGGTGAGTCGCGGCGTTTTATCGGTGTCGGCGAGGTAGACGATCAGGGGCGCTTGGCTCCGCGTCGGATGGTGGTGGCGTCGCGACTCTCCGAGGATGATCCGCGTTGATCATCGCCCCGTGCCAAGTGCGTTAGGAATCGGCTGATTTCTTGCCAAGGGTCAGGGTGCAGAGTAGAATGACGCGGCTAATACATTGGGTTGCTGAATTAGAGATTGGCGCCCGTTTTTTAAACTTTTCAAATTTGGAGTTCTATAATGTCTCTAAGCGTTGAAGCGAAAGCTAAAATCGTTGCTGAGTTCGGTCGTGATGCTAACGACAGCGGTTCTACCGAAGTGCAGGTCGCTCTGCTGACCGCGCAGATTAACCATCTGCAGGGCCACTTCGCCGAACATAAAAAAGATCACCACAGCCGTCGTGGTCTGCTGCGCATGGTTTCTCAGCGTCGTAAGCTGCTGGACTACCTGAAGCGTAAAGATGTAGCACGTTACTCCAGCCTGATCGAGCGTCTGGGTCTGCGTCGCTAATCTAGCGATTTTCTGAAGTAAAGGGGCCTACGTTGGCCCCTTTCTTCTAGGAAGCAACGGAAAATCAGGTTAATGTATTGCCGTTGCAGACAAAAAGGTGTAGCCGGCCTGCTTGTTACAGAGGTTCGCGCGGCTAATGCAAGCCGCCGTTTGAGGCGGCAGCTTGCCTTAGTCGCGAGAATGTAGCAAAGCCTCCGGTTATAGAAGGGCGCCGTTCTTCGGGATGGCGCGTTGCTTAACGAAAAGGAAAATGACTTTGTTGACGCCAACCGTTCGCAAATTCCAATATGGCCAGCATACCGTTACGCTGGAAACCGGCATGATGGCACGTCAGGCTACCGCTGCCGTGATGGTCACCATGGATGACACCGCGGTATTCGTTACCGTGGTCGGGGCGAAGAAAGCCCGTGAAGGTCAGGACTTCTTCCCGCTGACCGTTAACTACCAGGAGCGTGCTTACGCTGCCGGTCGTTTCCCTGGCGGCTTCTTCCGTCGTGAAGGGCGCCCTGGTGAGGGTGAAACTCTGATCGCGCGTCTGATCGATCGCCCGATCCGTCCGCTGTTCCCAGAAGGTTTCCTCAATGAGGTGCAGGTTGTGGCGACCGTGGTTTCCGTGAACCCGCAGGTGAGCCCGGATATCGTTGCGATGATCGGCGCCTCTGCGGCGCTGACACTTTCTGGTATCCCGTTCAACGGCCCGATCGGTGCTGCTCGTGTGGGTTATATCAACGATCAGTATGTGCTGAACCCGACGCAGGATGAACTCAAACTGAGCCGTCTGGATCTGGTGGTTGCCGGTACTGATAGCGCCGTGCTGATGGTGGAATCAGAAGCCGACCTGCTCAGCGAAGATCAGATGCTGGGTGCGGTGGTCTTCGGTCATGAACAGCAGCAGATCGTCATCGAAAATATCAAAGCGTTGGCTGCCGAAGTCGGCAAACCGCGTTGGGAGTGGAGCGCGCCGGAGGTTAATACCGCGCTGCAACAGCGTGTGAGCGAAATGGCCGAAGCGCGTCTGGGCGAAGCTTACCACATCACCGAGAAGCAAGCGCGCTACGCTAAAGTTGATGAGATCAAAGAGTCCGTCATCGCCGATCTGCTGGCTGAAGATGCGTCGCTGGACGCGGGTGAAATCAGCGATATCCTGGGCGCGCTGGAGAAATCCGTAGTGCGTGGCCGCGTACTGCGTGGTGAGCCGCGTATTGATGGTCGTGAGAAAGACATGATCCGTGCGCTAGACGTGCGTACCGGCGTACTGCCGCGTACCCATGGCTCTGCACTGTTTACCCGTGGCGAAACGCAGGCTCTGGTGACGGCGACCCTGGGCACCGAGCGTGACGCACAGAATATCGATGAGCTGACTGGCGAGCGTACCGACCGTTTCCTGCTACACTATAACTTCCCGCCGTACTCTGTCGGTGAAACCGGAATGATGGGATCGCCGAAACGCCGTGAAATCGGTCATGGCCGTTTGGCTAAGCGCGGTGTGCTGGCAGTAATGCCGTCCCAGGAAGCGTTCCCGTACACGGTGCGTGTGGTCTCCGAGATCACCGAATCTAACGGTTCTTCTTCTATGGCGTCAGTCTGCGGTGCCTCTCTGGCACTGATGGATGCCGGTGTACCGATCAAAGCCGCCGTGGCGGGTATCGCCATGGGACTGGTGAAAGAGCAGGACAATTTTGTCGTGCTGTCTGACATCCTGGGCGATGAAGATCACCTGGGCGATATGGACTTCAAAGTGGCCGGTAGCCGTGATGGCGTCACCGCGTTGCAGATGGACATCAAGATCGAAGGCATCACCCGCGAAATCATGCAGGTGGCACTGAACCAGGCTAAGGGTGCGCGTCTGCACATTCTGAGTGTCATGGAGCAAGCGATCAATGCACCGCGCGGCGACATCTCTGAGTTTGCACCGCGTATCCATACCATCAAGATCAATCCGGAGAAGATCAAGGATGTGATCGGTAAGGGTGGCTCTGTGATCCGTGCGTTGACTGAAGAGACCGGCACCACCATCGAGATCGACGATGATGGCACTGTGAAGATCGCGGCGACCGACGGTGAGAAGGCTAAACACGCCATTCGTCGTATCGAAGAGATCACTGCCGAGATCGAAGTGGGCCGTATCTATCAGGGTAAAGTGACCCGTATCGTTGACTTTGGCGCCTTTGTCGCCATCGGTGGCGGTAAAGAAGGGCTGGTTCATATCTCTCAGATCGCCGACAAGCGTGTGGAGAAGGTGACCGACTACCTGCAACTGGGTCAGGAGGTGGCTGTTAAGGTGCTGGAAGTGGACCGTCAGGGCCGCGTACGTTTGAGCATCAAAGAAGCTAACACCACTGCCGCAGTAAGTCAGGATGCACCCGCTGACGCAGAATAACGCGCGTGCAGCATTACGGCTTCCCCTCCGTGGGAAGCCGTTTGTCACACTACCGCAGGATGTGGTAGTACCTTGATGGATGATAGGACGTTTATCCGTGTTGGTCTTCGGGAGTTGGGAAATGAAGCCTATCTTGCGCTGGTGTTACGTTGCGACAGCAATTTTGCTGGCAGGATGCAGCAACGCTGATTGGCGTAAAAACGAAGTACTGGCCATCCCGTTGCAGCCCTCGTTGCAGCAGGAGGTAATGCTGGCGCGCATGGAACAAATCCTTGCCAGTCGAGCATTAACGGATGATGAACGCGCTCAGCTTCTCTATGAGCGCGGAGTACTGTATGATAGTCTCGGACTGAGGGCGCTAGCGCGTAACGATTTCTCGCAAGCGTTAGCCATTCGTCCTGATATGCCAGAGGTTTTTAACTATCTGGGGATTTATTTGACGCAGGCTGGCAACTTTGATGCCGCCTATGAAGCGTTTGATTCTGTACTAGAGCTTGATCCAACTTACAGCTATGCGCGTTTAAATCGCGGTATTGCCCTGTATTACGGTGGGCGGTATTCGCTAGCGCAAGATGATCTGCAGGCGTTTTATCAAGACGATCCCAACGATCCGTTCCGGTCGTTATGGCTTTACCTGGCTGAGCGTGAGCTAAACCAGGAGCAGGCGCTTGAGGCGTTGAGCCAGCGCTACAATAAGGCGAACCGGAGTCAATGGGGATGGAATATTGTCGAATTCTACCTGGGCAAAATCAGCGAAAAGACGCTGATGGAACGCTTACAGGCGGATGCAACGGATAACACTTCGCTCGCTGAGCATCTCAGTGAAACTGACTTCTATTTAGGTAAACATTACCTGAGTCTGGGGGAGAAGAGCAGTGCTTCTGCACTGTTCAAACTGACGGTCGCCAACAACGTTCATAACTTTGTTGAGAACCGTTACGCACTGTTGGAATTGGCCCGCTTGGGTCAAGAGCAAGACGACATACCAGAATCGGACCAGCAATAAGCTGACGAGCATTTTTATTTTTAAATCATTGATTTAATCGTCCTTCCCGGGCGAGGTTTTTTTGTTCGTCATTTCTTCTAATTTGAGCCGGTTCACACTTTTCAATGAAAAATGTTGTTCGTTTTCTAGACGAGTTATGCAGACTGGCCGCCATTGCACATCGTGAGGCACGTTTACATGGCTGAGTTCGAAACCACCTTTGCTGACCTGGGGTTAGCTGCACCTATTATTGAAGCCCTGAATGATTTGGGCTATGAGAAGCCGTCACCGATTCAGGCGGCCTGTATTCCTCACCTGCTGAACGGGCGCGACGTGCTGGGCATGGCGCAGACCGGCAGTGGTAAGACCGCGGCATTCTCACTGCCGTTGTTGAACAACATCGATCCTGCGCAGAAAGCACCGCAGGTGCTGGTACTGGCTCCGACTCGCGAGTTGGCGGTACAGGTTGCCGAAGCGATGACCGATTTTTCCAAGCATCTGCACGGCATCAACGTGGTGGCCCTGTATGGCGGCCAGCGTTATGACGTTCAGTTGCGTGCCTTGCGTCAGGGGCCGCAGATCGTGGTCGGTACGCCGGGCCGTCTGCTGGATCACCTCAAGCGTGGCACGCTGAGCCTGGCCAGCCTGCGCGGCCTGGTGCTGGATGAAGCCGACGAGATGCTGCGTATGGGCTTTATCGAAGACGTGGAAACTATCATGGCGCAGATCCCGGCGGAGCATCAGACCGCCCTGTTCTCTGCCACTATGCCGGAGGCGATCCGTCGTATTACTCGTCGCTTTATGAATGAGCCGCAGGAAGTGCGCATTCAATCTAGCGTCACCACCCGCCCAGATATCAGCCAGAGCTACTGGACAGTGTATGGGATGCGTAAAAATGAGGCGTTGGTGCGCTTCCTGGAAGCCGAAGACTTCGATGCTGCTATCATCTTCGTGCGCACCAAGAATGCCACCCTGGAAGTCGCCGAGGCACTGGAGCGCAATGGCTACAGTAGTGCGGCACTGAACGGCGATATGAACCAGGCGTTGCGTGAGCAGACGCTGGAGCGCCTGAAGGACGGTCGTCTGGATATCCTTATCGCGACCGACGTGGCGGCGCGTGGCCTGGATGTCGAGCGTATCAGCCTAGTGGTTAACTATGATATCCCGATGGATGCCGAGTCTTACGTTCACCGTATCGGTCGTACCGGTCGCGCTGGTCGCGCCGGTCGTGCGCTGTTGTTCGTCGATAACCGCGAGCGTCGTCTGTTGCGTAACATCGAGCGCACCATGAAGCTGACCATTCCGGAAGTGGAGCTGCCGAATGCTGAACTGCTTGGCACGCGCCGTCTGGCTAAGTTCGCCGCGCGCGTCCAGCAGCAACTGGAGAGCAGCGATCTGGATCAATACCGTGCATTGCTGGCTAAACTGCAACCGGAAGAAGAGCAGGATATGGAAACGCTGGCCGCCGCGTTATTGAAGATGGCGCAGGGTGAGCGTCCGCTGATCCTGCCACCGGATCCGGTTATCGAGCGTCGTCCGCGTCGTGAGTTCCGCGATCGTGATGATCGTGGAGGCGATCGGTTTGCTCGCCGCGAGCGCGATGGCGGCGATCGTCCGCGTCGCGAGCGTCGCGATGTCGGTGAGATGGAGCTGTATCGCATCGAAGTGGGGCGTGACGATGGCGTCGAAGTTCGTCATATTGTTGGCGCCATCGCCAACGAAGGCGATATCAGCAGCCGTTACATCGGTAATATCCGTCTGTTCGGTTCTCACTCTACCATCGAGTTACCGAAAGGTATGCCGGGCGATCTGCTAACACACTTCACCCGTACTCGTATCCTGAATAAGCCGATGAATATGCAGTTGATCGGGGATGCGCCGGCGCGCGAACAGCGTCGTGAGCGTGGTGGTGAGCGCGGTGAACGCCGCAGCTTCGGTGGTCGTGACGGCGAGCGTCGTGGCGGTTTCGGTGGCCAGCGTCGTTTCGCTGACGACCGTCGCGGCGAGCGCGGTTTTAACCGTGACGGACGTAATGCTCGTTCCGACGATAACGGCCACAGCCGCCGTCGTTTTAACGATGCATAAGCACGCCTCGCGTTAGATGATAAGGCCAGCCTGCGGGCTGGCCTTTTTACGCGCTACGCTTGCCAGATGGCTAGTTTATTATTCTAATTATTATTGTTTTTATACGTAAAAACAGAATTTTTGACTAAACTGTGCGCTTGCTCACTCTAAAATTGCGATCAGTGATACGTTTTTCTTGGCGCTAGCGCGTCATCTTGTTAACGTTAATTTTCCTCTCCGCTTTCCCCCTCTCGCTGAAAGATGCGATATATCAATGCATTATTTGCATATTGTCCATTTGTATAAAAAATAATTTTACCTTTTGCCGTTTGTGTAGGTAAATATTCAAAATAATTCCCTTTCTAGAGAAAAATTTTTATGTAGACCGCGATAGCAGAGCGATGAGTTGAAAATTTTTTCTCCCGCAACAGCGCTATGATCTCGTCACAATAATAGATCCTGCACCCGATGATGCTATTGCGCCATCGCCCTGCTGCGCGGCATCCGACTCTGTAAATGATAACGATGATAATTCTCTACAGGCGGCTCCGAGACGGCAGAGGCAGACTATGATTTGCCGTGGATCCCGCCGCGTACTGGCAAGTGAGAGCGACGATGGAAACGACACAAGCAAGCAGTGTAGTAATGACCGATATGCCCGGCTCGGTGCGTGACGGCATGAGCGAGCGTGAATGGCGTGAGGCAACGCGTTTCGACAGCACCGATGTGGGGTGGGTGATCATGAGTATCGGGATGGCGATCGGGGCCGGGATCGTCTTCCTGCCGGTTCAGGTCGGCCTGATGGGGTTGTGGGTCTTTCTGCTCTCCTCGGTGGTGGGTTATCCGGCGATGTATCTATTTCAGCGCTTATTTATCAACACTCTGGCCGAGGCGCCAGAGTGTCGTGACTATCCGAGCGTGATCAGCGGCTATCTGGGAAAGAACTGGGGCATGCTGCTTGGGGCGCTCTATTTTGTGATGCTGGTGATCTGGATGTTCGTCTATTCGACGGCCATCACAAACGATAGCGCCTCGTACCTGCACACCTTTGGTGTGACCGAGGGGTTGCTGTCGGAGAACCCGTTCTATGGTTTGGCGCTGATCTGTGTGCTGGTCGCCATCTCGTCGCGTGGTGAGCGGCTGCTGTTCAAACTCTCCAGTTTTATGGTGTTGACCAAGCTGCTGGTGGTGGCGGCGTTGGGCGTAGCTATGGTGGGTATGTGGCATCTGTATAACGTCGGTGCGCTACCGCCGTTGGCTTTATTGATCAAGAACGCGGTGATCACGCTGCCGTTTACCCTGACCTCGATTCTGTTTATTCAGACGCTCAGCCCGATGGTGATTTCTTACCGAGCGAAGGCGAAGTCTCGCGAGGTCGCACGTTATAAGGCGTTGCGGGCGATGAATATCGCTTTCGGCATTCTCTTTGTCACGGTCTTCTTCTACGCCGTCTCTTTCACGTTGGCGATGGGGCATGACGAGGCGGTGAAGGCCTATCAGCAGAATATTTCTGCGCTGGCCATCGCCGCACAGTTTATTGATGGTGGGGCAGAAAATTGGGTCACGGTGGTGAGTGTCATTCTCAACATTTTTGCCGTGATGACCGCCTTCTTTGGCGTCTACTTGGGCTTCCGGGAGGCGACTCAGGGCATTGTAATGAATCTGTTGCGGCGTCTGCTGCCGCCAGAGCGGATTAAAGAGCGTTGGGTTCAGAACGGCATCATGGTGTTTGCCGTGCTGCTGGCGTGGGGGGCGATCATCCTCAACGCGCCGGTACTGAGCTTTACCTCGGTATGCAGCCCGATCTTCGGCTTGGTAGGGTGTCTGATCCCCGCTTACTTGGTGTACCGAGTGCCGGCGCTGCATAAGTATAAGGGCGTCTCTCTATGGGTGATCATCGTCACCGGGCTGTTGCTGTGCATCTCACCGCTACTGGCCTTTTCCTAAGGGATGACGTGCGACTCGTTTCTCGATAAAGGGCTGAACTATGAACAACACATCCAATCCCTGCGATAACACACTGCTGTGGGATGAGTTTATCCGCGCAGTCCGCCAGGAAGTTAAACCGGCGGTGGGCTGTACCGAGCCGATCTCACTGGCTCTGGCCGCGGCATTGGCTGCTCGCCAGCTGGCTGCGCCGGTCGAGCGTATCGTCTGCCGTGTGTCGCCGAACCTCATGAAGAACGGTATGGGAGTCACGGTGCCGGGGACGGGGATGGTTGGCCTGCCGATCGCGGCGGCGCTGGGTGCGTTGGGCGGTGATGCGGACGCTGGACTGGAGGTGATCAAGCACGCCTCCGCCGAGGCGATCGCAGCGGCCAAGGCGTTACTCGCCGCCGGGCAGGTGAGTGTGGGCATGGAGCAGCCTTGTGAACAGGTCTTGCTTTCCTGCGCCCGCGTTTATGCTGGCGATGCTTGGGCCGAGGTTACCATTGCAGGCGATCATACCCGGGTGATCCGGGTGGAGCATAATGGGCGACTGATTTTCGCCGCCGATGAGTGCGGTGAGGCGAATGAGGCGGGGTACTGTCTGGCTCGCGCATCGTTGGAGCAGGTCTATCGCTTTGCCTGCGACGTGCCGTTGGCCCGCATTGCGTTTATCTTGGACGCGGCCGAGTTGAATGGCGCGTTGTCGCGAGAGGGATTGCGTAGTCGTTACGGCCTGCATATCGGTGCGACCCTGGCCCAGCAGCGCGAACGCGGGTTGTTGGCACACGATCTGCTGAGTGAGATCATGATCCGCACCTCGGCAGCCTCCGATGCGCGTATGGGCGGTGCCGTACTGCCGGCGATGAGCAACTCCGGCTCCGGTAATCAGGGGATTACGGCAACCATGCCGGTAGTAGTGGTGGCTGAGTATCTCCAGGCATCGCAGGAACAATTGGCGCGGGCGCTGATGTTGTCGCATCTGACGGCGATTTACATCCATAGTAAGCTACCGGCGTTGTCAGCATTGTGCGCAGCCACCACGGCGGCGATGGGCGCGGCGGCCGGTATCGCCTGGTTAATCGATGGGCGTTACGAGGCGGTGGCGATGGCTATCGGCAGCATGATTGGCGATGTCAGTGGCATGATTTGCGATGGTGCCTCCAATAGTTGTGCGATGAAGGTTTCCACCAGTGCCAGTGCTGCCTTTAAGGCGGTACTGATGGCGCTGGACAACAGCGCAGTGAGCGGTAACGAGGGGATTGTGGCACACGATGTGGATCAGTCGATCGCCAACCTGTGCGCGTTGGCTAGCGGTGCCATGCGCCAGACGGATACCCAAATTATTGAGATCATGGCCAGTAAGGCGTCCTGACGACGTGGGGATCATGACATTGCGGACGCCGAGTGCGCCCGCAACGTTAGCTGTTTTAGGCTTGCAGGGTGAGTCCGGCGAGTTGGAGCCAGTAGCCATTGCACTCCGTCTGCGTGTCTAAGGTCAGTGGGGCATCACCTTCCTCGTTGGCACGGAAGCGGCGCAACAGGTCCAGCGTCTCGACGCCTTGTGGCGAGAGGCGGACCACATCGACCCATCCCTGCATTTCGCGCAGATGATTACCCAAGTTATAGCAGCGGCCACTCAGGGTTTGGATGCCGTTAAGCACGAAGACCTGCTGTTGCTCCTGTGACAGCACGCGGCGCCCCAGTGGATAGCGTTGGCAACAAGTGTCACAGTCATCCTTAGGGCGGTTTTCGGCGCGAGCGCTAAAACAGCGTGCAGAGTAGGCGAGCGGTAAATGGCCGTAAGCGAAGACCTCGATCTCAAAACGTTCCGCTATCCCGAGCTGTTCGCACTGCTGGCGAATGTTGCGCAGCCAGTCGCGCGATAACTCCACCGGCATACACCAGCGTACCATTCCTTGACGTAGCAATAGACGCAAGGCGACGGCGTTATAGCAGTTGAGCGCCGGCCCTGCGACGAAGGGAAGGCGGCGCTCGGCGGCCAGGTTGACGGCCGCCAGATCATTGGCCTCGATGAGGAACTCGCCATTCTCCACATAGCGTCGTAGCTCGCTAAGCTCGGAGGGGGCCTGGATCAGCGCCAGGGTGGAGAGCACCACCTGCTTGCCGCTTGCGGCCAGTGTTTTGGCCAACGCCAGCCAGTCACCGACTTTCAGCGCCCGTCGCTTACTGCATACCGTTTCGCCCAGGTAGATGATATCAGCCTCGCTGTCGGCGGCGGCCTGATAGAATGTATCCAGGCTGGCCGCCGGCCAGCCGTAAAGTACCGCGCCGAGCGCATATTGCATGGTAGGACTCCTTACTGCCATCGACGGTGATAGGCGCCGAGGGTGGTTTGCACGCCCTCGGAAACGGCGTCGAGCGCATCCATCCAGGCGCGCTCGGGGGTAAAGCTTTCGGGGGCCTGGCGGCAACGATCGATCGCCTGACGCCACACGCGAGTCACCTGGCTGACGTAAGCCGGGCTGCGTTGCCGCCCCTCGATCTTGATCGAGGCGATATTGGCGGCCATCAATGCTGGCAACAGGGCGAGGGTATTCAGGCTGGTCGGCTCCTCCAGGGTATGGTAGCGCACGCCATCCACCAGATAGCGTCCCTTGCACAGGGTGGGGTAACCGGCGTTCTCACCGTGCGCATAGCGATCGATTAACACATCGTTAAGTCGCGACTCCATGCCTTGTGCCGTCTGTTGCCAGCGTACAAAGCGGGCCGGGGAACACGCGCCGACGGTATTCGGCGACTCGCCAGTCAGGTAAGAGGAGAGATAGCAGCGCCCCTCGGACATAATGCATAGGCTGCCGAAGGCAAACACCTCCAGCGGTACCGGACTGGTCCGCGCCAGCTGTTTAACCTGATGCAGGGAGAGTACGCGTGGTAAGACGACGCGTGCTACGGCGAAGTGGCGCTGGTAGAAGCGGATGGCCTCTTCATTGGTTGCAGAAGCTTGTACCGATACGTGGCGCTCGAGATGAGGATAGCGCTCGGCGGCATACTCTAGCATCGCCAGGTCGGCCAGGATCAGCGCGTCAGCGCCCTGTTGTGCGGCCATATCCACTGCCCGCTGCCAGCGTGCGTAGCCATCGGGGTGGGCGAAGGTGTTGATGGCGATGTGCAGCTTACGGCCATGACGTCGCACGTAGTCGTGCGCCTCCTGTAACCTTTTCTCATTAAAGTTGAGACCAGCGAAGTGGCGGGCATTGGTATCGTCTTTCAATCCAATGTAGACGGCGTCGGCACCGTTATCTATGGCCGCTTTGAGTGCGGGGAGATTACCGGCGGGGCACAGCAGTTCCATATGCGATTTCCTGAAATTGGCCTCGGGATGCGCTCCCAGGCGCGTAGTAAGGGCCCTCGACGCCGCCCTGCCGGCGTCAGCATGATTGTCGCTCATTCTAGATAAGACGTTATGTAGTTGTTTTGACTTGAGGCAGTTTCTGACGTGTTGACAGTCTGTTACCAAATGGCGCCCCTCTAACGTATTATTCCGTGACAACGAGGGGGCTTTTTGTTGATATAAGACGCAGTCTACCTGGCCGTATATGGCAGAATAGACGCAGTCTGATCAGAAGGAGTCACCGCGGTGTTGGAACAATTGCGAGCACAGATCGTGCGTCAGGGGCCGGCATTGTTGAGCCTGCCGTTAAAAATTACGCCGTTTGCGCTGCAACGGCAGGTGTTGCAGCAACTGCTAACTTGGCAGTTCCGCCAGGCACTGGCGGAAGGGGAGTTGGCGTTTCTCGAGGAGCGTTGGCTACAGGTAGAGGTGCGTGATCTTGGGCTGTGTTGGTGTGTCACGGCCACGCCGGGCGGGTTGCGTGTCAGCCGCCAGCAACCGGCAGATGTCACTTTCAGCGCGGATGCCAACGATCTGATTCTGATCGCCGCCGGCAAAGAAGATCCCGACACCTTGTTCTTCCAGCGTCGGTTGCGTATCGAGGGTGACACTGAATTGGGGCTTTATGTGAAGAATTTAATGGATGCCATCGACGCGGAGTCGATGCCGGCGCCATTGCGTATGGCGCTAATGCAGTTAGCCGACTTCGTCGCGGCGGGATTACAGGAGGGCACGCCGGCACACGCGCGTGTCATGCCGACATGTTGATCCGGACGGAGATCCCCGTCGATGCCCCGGGCATCGATCGCTTGCTACGGGCGAGCTTCCCGAGTAACGCCGAGGCTGAACTCGTGGCGCACTTGCGTGAGGATGGTCTGCTGACGCTAGGCGTCGTAGCGACGGATGACGAGGGCGGGGTGATAGGCTATGCCGCGTTCAGTCCGGTGACCGTCGCTGGTGAGGAGTGCCAGTGGGTTGGCTTGGCACCGTTGGCGGTGGATGAGGCCTATCGCCGTCAGGGGATCGGTGAACAACTGGTCTATGAAGGGCTGGATACGCTGAATGAGTTTGGCTATGCCGGAGTCGTGGTGCTGGGCGATGCGCACTACTATCGTCGTTTTGGTTTCGTCAATGCGGCTGAACACGGACTGAGTTGCCGTTGGCCGGGCTGTGAGGCAAGCTTCCAGGTCTATGCGTTGGCGCCACAGGCGTTGGCTCAGGCTCGTGGACGCATTGAGTACGCCGCGCCTTTCGCACGCTTTTGAACCGTGGCGGTGGGGGCTCTTCCACCGCCTATCTTCTGAACGCTTGTCGTTCTTCCCCGCTGGGTCTATCATGCATCCCCCCGCGCGCTGACTGGCGTGCGGACGAGTAGCTTTGCCTGCTCCACGCATTTATCGCCATCTTCTGCGCTTTTCTCCGCGCCTGATCGCGTATTAGGCGTTTCACTGTCGCATCGCACTATGCATGCTGGGTTAGCGCCCTGGCGGGCACGTACCAGGCGTGCCGCGTCGGTCGTCTGATGCCGTGGACAGCGCCTCTTTTGACAACAAAAAAAGCGGTGCATGACACCGTGATGACAGGGGTACAGGATGAGTGTTAATACACCGACACTAATCACTTTTCTGATTTATATCTTCGGTATGATTCTGATCGGCCTGTTGGCCTATCGTGCCACCCATAACTTCTCTGACTATATCCTCGGCGGGCGGCGCTTGGGCAGCGTGGTCACCGCGTTGTCCGCGGGAGCCTCGGACATGAGCGGCTGGCTGCTGATGGGGTTGCCGGGAGCCGTGCTGGTGGCCGGGCTATCGGAGAGCTGGATAGCCATTGGGTTGGTGCTCGGCGCCTACCTAAACTGGCGCATCGTGGCGGGGCGTTTGCGGGTACACACCGAGCTGAACAATAATGCCCTAACGCTGCCGGATTATTTCACCCAACGTTTCGACGATGAACAGCGTCTTCTGCGCTTGATCTCCGCGTTGATTATCTTGGTGTTCTTTACCGTCTACTGTGCCTCCGGTGTTGTCGCGGGTGCTCGCCTGTTCGAGAGCACCTTCGGCATGAGTTATCAGAGCGCGTTATGGGCGGGTGCAGCAGCGACCATCGCCTATACTTTCATCGGTGGTTTTCTGGCGATCAGTTGGACGGATACTGTACAGGCGACGTTGATGATCTTCGCTCTGATCCTCACCCCACTGATGGTGATCGTCAGCGTTGGAGGCTTCGATGACGCGATGAGTGCTATTGCTCAGCAGAGTCCAGCCTACTTGGATCTATTCCGTGGTCTGGATTGGGTGGCGATCGTCTCGCTGATGGGCTGGGGGCTTGGTTATTTCGGTCAGCCTCATATTCTCGCGCGCTTCATGGCGGCGGATTCGCATCACACCATTCGCAAGGCGCGTCGTATCAGTATCATCTGGATGATCTTCTGCCTGGGCGGTGCGGTAGCGGTCGGCTTCTTCGGCATCGCCTTCTTCTCGACGCATCCTCAGTTGGCGTTGGAGGTACAGGAAAACAAGGAGCGGGTGTTTATCTCACTGTCCAAGTTACTGTTTAATCCTTGGATCGCTGGCATTCTGTTGTCGGCTATTCTGGCCGCAGTAATGAGTACCCTGAGTTGTCAACTGTTGGTGAGCGCCAGCGCGGTGACCGAGGATCTGTATAAAGCGTTTCTGCGCAAACACGCCAATCAGCGTGAGCTGGTGATCGTCAGCCGTAGCATGGTGATGGTGATCGCCCTGATCGCTATTGCCCTGGCGGCTAATCCTGATAACTATGTGCTCGATCTGGTCAGCTATGCCTGGGCCGGCTTCGGCGCCGCCTTTGGTCCGGTGATCATCATCTCCCTATTGTGGCCGGGCATGACGCGCAATGGCGCCTTGGCCGGTATGTTGGTCGGAGCCGTGACGGTGGTGGTCTGGAAGCAGTATGCCTGGTTCCACCTGTATGAGATCATCCCTGGCTTCGTGTTGGCTTCGCTAGCCATTATTGTGGTCAGCCTACTGGGTAAGGGGGCGTCGCCGCAGATGCGAGCGCGTTTTGCTCAGGCGAATCGTATTTACCTGACGAAGTAAGTTGGCCGTTTTCGGTTAGCCATTGCCACGGAGAGAGAGGTTGGTCGATGACCAGCCTCTCTTTTTGTTTTTTATTCAGTCGTTTGATTTGGTACTCCAGGCTGAGTGCCTCGGCATGCGCTGCGATGGGGGCATGAAACGCCAGTGTTAGCGGCCCCTTACCACGCAGCGCCTTGGCCCCACGTCCGGCCTGGTGCTGTGCAAGACGGCGCGGGATATCGGTGGTGATGCCGGTATACAACGCGCCCGTAGCGGTACGCAATATATACAGATACCAGCGGTTATGCGCTACAGTGTCAGTCATGGCAATGTCCTGCGAGAGAGTGTGATGAGTTCCAGTTTACGCGACGACGGCGCCGGGGACGAGTCCCGCGGTGGCGAGGGGCTGGAGGAGGATCTGGCGGTGGTGCGGCGTTTCTTGGCGCGGCAACATGTGGTGACGCTGGCGACCGGTCAGGGTGAGGCGCTGTGGTGCGCCAGTTGTTTTTACGCCTTAGATGCGGCGTCAATGACTTTGTATCTGTTAACCTCCCCCCAGTCGCAGCATGGTCAATTGATGTCGGCCAATCCGCGTGTTGCTGGGACGGTGGCACGCCAGACGCGCAATGTAGCACAGATTCAGGGAATACAATTCACTGCGCATATCGCCTGCTTGGCAGGGGATGACGAGGCTTGGGCGCGGCGCTGCTACTATCGCCGCTTTCCGTTGGCACGTTTGAGATCCGCCCCCATCTGGGCACTGCGTCTGATGCGCGTCAAGATGACCGATAATCGCTGTGGTTTCGCGCACAAGCGTCATTGGCAGCGCCAGAATGAAGAGGGCGTATACTGAGAAGAGGGAGGAATAACCGATGAACGTATTACTGCTTGGCGCTACGGGTCTGATCGGGCAGACATTATTGGCGTTATTGGAACAAGAGCCCCGCGTCTCACAGATTTATGCGCCGACCCGTACGGCGCTAGCACCATCCGCGAAATTGATTAATCCCGTGGAAACGGATATCTGTCGCGCCATGTTGGCCTGGCAGGGCCCTTGCGACCTGGCTTTTTGCTGCTTGGGAACGACCCGTAAGACGGCAGGCAGCGATAGCGCCTTTCGCTATGTCGACTATTCGTTGGTTGTGGAATGCGGCGAGGTGGCGTTACAGCATGGGTGTCAGCATTATGTGGTCGTCAGCGCGCTTGGCGCCAATCCTCAGTCTCCTTTCCTTTATAGTCGGACTAAGGGCGAGATGGAGAAGGCACTGGAGTTGCAGGCGTGGCATCGTTTGACGCTGTTACGGCCGTCACTGCTTCAAGGGGAACGAGCTAAGCCGCGCCTATTGGAACAACTTTCCGAACCTTTCTTCCGCTTATTACCGGAAAAGTGGCGCGCGGTGGAGGCCGATAGCGTAGCGCGGGCCATGTTGCATTGTGCGTTACATCCCGCGCCCTATCGCTTACAGATCCTGGAGTCGGAACAGCTGGTACGCCTCACCGAGCGTTGCGACGTTTAAGCACGCCTCAACGCAGATAGTGGATAACTTGGTTGCTGCTGCCTCGCCAGATCAGCATCGGGTCTTTTAGCGCCTGGACAAACTTGCCATCGACCAGGACGTTGATCTGATCCACGATAGCCTGTTGCTCGGCGTTCAACTCTTCCAGACGGTATCCGGTCCAGAGCCAGATATCCTTACCGGGGCATTCGGCACGTACTCGCTGCACCAACTGGAGGATCGCCGCCGTATTGTTGGGATGGAGCGGATCGCCTCCCGACAGTGATAGGCCTTGGCGCTTGATACGTTGATCCTTGAGGTCGGCGATGATGCGATCTTCCATTTCCGCCCCGAAGGGGATGCCTGAGTCTGGACGCCAGGTACACTTGTTATAACACCCCGGGCACTGGTGGACGCAACCGGCGACGAACAGCACGCAGCGTGTTCCGGGGCCGTTGACCACATCGACCGGGTAGTACTGATGATAATTCATGGCGTTTTGTCCTGCATGGACGCCGGCGAGCGGCCGGCGTCGCACGACGCGATTAACCGATTTGACCGTTATTCAGGTGCTTGATGCGGCGTTTCACTTCTTCTTGCTTGCCTGCGTTGAACGGACGAGCATCCGGGCTACCGAGGTAGCCGCACACCCGGCGGATCACCGATGCCTTGGCGGAGTCGTGATTGCCGCATTTCGGGCAGCTAAAGCCTTTGCTGGTGCAGGCGAACTCGCCAGTATAGCCACACTCATAGCATTCATCGATCGGCGTGTTGGTTCCGTAATAGGGTACGCGTTGATAGCTATAGTCCCAGACATCCTCCAGCGCCTTCAGATTGTGCTGGAGATTGGGGTATTCGCCATAGCAGATGAAGCCACCGTTGGCTAATGGCGGATAGGGCGCCTCAAAGTCCAGTTTGTCGTACGGGTTGACTTGCTTCTCCACGTCCAAGTGGAAGCTATTGGTGTAGTACCCCTTGTCTGTCACGCCCTCGATCACGCCGAATTCGGCGGTATCGAGACGGCAGAAGCGATCACACAGGTTTTCGCTCGGCGTGCTATACAGGCTGAAACCATAACCGGTTTCTTGTTTCCAGGTATCGGTCGCCTGACGCAGACGTTCGACGATAGCGATGGCCTTGGCGCGCAGCGTCTCGTCATCGAACAGATGTTTCTCGGTGCCAAACAGAGCATTGATGGTCTCATGGATGCCGATATAACCCAGCGAGATAGAGGCCCGGCCATTTTTAAAGATATCGGCGATATTGTCGTCGGCTTTCAGACGCACACCACAGGCACCTTCCATGTATAGGATCGGCGCTACACGCGCCTTGACCCCTTCTAGACGAGCGATACGCGTCATCAATGCTTTGCGAGCTAGCTCCAGCCGGCGGTCGAGTAGTGTCCAGAAGGCGGCTTCGTCACCCTTGGCCTCCAGCGCGATACGTGGCAGGTTTAGGCTGATGATACCCAGGTTGTTACGCCCGTCGTGGATCATCTCGCCATTTTCCTGGTAAACCCCGAGGAAGCTGCGGCAACCCATCGGCGTCTTGAACGAGCCAGTGACTTTTACGACTTGATCATAATTGAGGATGTCCGGGTACATTCGCTTGCTGGCGCATTCCAGGGCCAGTTGCTTGATGTCATAGTTCGGATCGCCCAGTTTGTGGTTGAGCCCGTCGCGGATAGCGAACACCAGCTTGGGGAAGACCGCGGTCTTGCGGTTTTTGCCCAAACCGGCGATACGGTTCTTCAGGATCGACTGCTGGATCATGCGCGACTCCCAGCTAGTGCCCAAGCCGAAGCCAAAGGTGACGAACGGAGTTTGACCGTTGGCGGTATGTAGCGTATTTACTTCATACTCCAGCGACTGGAATGCGTCATAACACTCCTTTTCGGTGCGAGCGTGAGCGTAGCCTTCGACATCCGGGATATTCCACTGCTCGGCAATTTTGCGGTGTTTCTCGAAACTAGCGGTGACGAACGGTGCCAGCACTTCATCGATGCGATTAATGGTAGTACCACCGTAGATATGGCTGGCCACTTGCGCGATGATCTGGGCGGTAACGGCGGTCGCAGTAGAGATGGACTTGGGCGGCTCGATCTCCGCGTTCCCCATCTTGAAGCCGTTGGTCAACATTCCTTTCAGATCGATCAACATGCAGTTGAACATCGGGAAGAAAGGCGAGTAGTCGAGGTCGTGATAGTGGATCTCGCCACGCTCATGCGCCTGCACTACATCGCGTGGCAGCAGGTGTTGCTTGGCGTAGTGTTTGGCGACGATGCCGGCCAGCAGGTCGCGCTGGGTCGGGATCACTTTGCTATCTTTGTTGGCATTTTCGTTGAGCAGCGCCGGGTTGCTCTGTTCGATCAGGCCACGGATATCTTGGTTAAGGCGGCCGCGTTGTTCGCGAGCGACGTCGCGGTCATGACGGTACTCAATGTAGGCGCGTGCAAGCTGCTTGTAGTCGCCCGCCATCAGCTGGTTCTCTACGGCGTTCTGAATTTCGTTGATATCGACACGTTCGCGATCGGCCATCTGCATAGCGACTACGCGGGCAACGGTTGCGCAGTAATCCGCATCATCTACGCCAGCAGCCTGCGATGCGCGCAGCACCGCTTCCTTGATACGCTGTTCGTTGAAGGGCACCTGACAACCGTCCCGTTTAATCACTATAGGTTTCACCGTTTTTTGCTCCTGTGATTGTGGTATGTATGGCATCCGTTAACCATCTACCGGTTATCCACAACACGAAGCCGCGTGCGATAAGGCTTCACGCGGCACATGTGGATGCTCTGTGGATAACTACTATATGTAGTTGTTCACTTTAATTTCAGACACTATATATGGGAACGCTGATTTTATAAAGCAAATTTGATTGACCTAAATCAAGGATTTTTAGCTTCGGTAGAATCGCTATACAGACGGTGATTTCGCGCCTTTTTTCGCTGGAGAATAGTAAGCCTGGGTAGAAAAAACGCACTAACCATACAGCCAGTATTACCCTGTTTGGCAGGTGAGGCCGGGCTGAGCGGTGGGGGGAGATCTGTAGCCGATTCTGTTGCGGCAGGCCGCTCGTTGCCGACACATCAATGCAGAGAACGGAAAGAGGGATTCAAGGGTAGAGGCTGCGCCGAGCGAGGCGTAGTGCGCTCCACAGGGCGACGATGCGTTTCGCACCACGTAACAGACGCGAGGGACGACGTGCCGCATAGACGGCAATCACACCGCCGGCGAGGGCGAGAGGGCGACGTAGACGCCAGAGCACGCCTAAGCCGCGTTCAAGACGTTGGCATAATTGCTCTACATGCATGACCTCACGATGGAGATCCAGACGTTGTAGGGCGATTTGCTGCAACAGCAGCGCCTTTTCGCCGGCTAACGCCTGACGATGACGACTCATGGTTTCTCCTTGCGCTCAAGCAGTTGACGATCGATCGCCAGTTGTTGGCGCGTGGCCGAGAGCAGGGTTGAGCGGCGGGCCTTACTGAGTGTCCATAGCGCGCCGATGATCGCCAATAGGAAGAGCAATGCCGTGGCGAGCCCCAAGGCGAACAGTCGGTAGCTGGGATCGACTGCCCAGAACAGAAGCACCAGCAGGCTCATCAGAGCGAAAGCAGCGAACAACAAAGTGATGCCTGCCATCAGCAACAGCTGGATCAGATTTGCCTTCTCTTCTTCCAGCTCGACTACTGCCAGACGCACACGGGTTTCCGCCATGCCAGCCAGCAAGGTGACAACACGCCGGACACTACCCAAGATCCCGGGAGTGGAACCCTGGGCAGAGGATGACTCGCCGACCATTAGCGACGCGCCAACAATACGCCGAGCACCACGCCCACGGCGGCACCGATACCCACACCGGTCCACGGGTTATCGCGCACGTAGTCATCGGCACGCCCAGCCATTTCACGGGTCTGGGTGGCGACGTTCTCGCCGGCCTGGCTCAGGCGCTCACGGCTGTTGTGCAGCGCATCGTGGGCACGGGCACGCAGTTTTTCAAGTTCGGCTTTGGGTTTATCGGTGGATGAGTTGAGGACATCTTCCAATGCATCGGCCAGAGATTTTAGCTCGGCACGCAGATGTTCAGCGGTGGAATCGTTAGCCATTGTTACGCTCCTTCACGTTACTGACATGGACCTTCAACATAGCTGGCTTTTCGGGAGAGTGCAAAGGGTATGGCGCGTCAACAGTCTGTAATAAATTGGCTTTATCGTAAAATATTGCAGACAGTTTGCTTGCCCGCTCGCCATCTCTGGCGGGAAATGCGTCGGTGTCCAGCGAGAGGCTCGATTGAACGGGATGTCATATGCCAATGGGCGCGCTCATTCGTGCGTCGCTAACGAGCGAAGAGGCGGCGGGGCACCAGGCACCCGCCACGGGATCACTGGCCGTTGCCGCCACTGTAAGAGAGCGCCGCGCCAGGGCGTTCGCTCTTATGGAGTAGCGAACGATGTAGGATCTTATCAGCGATGCTATAGCCGGGAGGCAGCTCACGCAGTAGAACCTGTAACGCTAAGGTGTGTTGCTCTGGCCGAGCCAGTTGCACGACGAGACCGTCTCGATCCGGGGTAATGCTGGCGATGTCGATGCCATTCTCATCCAGTTTCTGATAGACAAAGAAGCCGTCGGGTATCGCCAGGCCGCTATGGGTCGCGCGGATGTGTAGTGAAACCTCTTTATGGCTCAGCTGCGGCAGGATCACCGCCGCCAGTGCCGCGACGATGAAGAGCAGTAGACCGAATAGACGCTTCCAGCCCCAGCGAGGTATGCATGGCGGTTGATATGCCTGGCTCACGTTATTCCCTCGGGCTTTTGCCGCTGGGCTGGCGATGTTTCTTCCGCCACAGAACCAGCAGTGATCCGCCCAAGCCGAAGCACAACAGGGCCAGCGGCAGCAGCATCAATAGGTTCATCAGTTGATCTTCATAGCGCAAGAACAGTGGTGTCTTGCCCAAAATGTAGCCCAAGGTGGTTAGGATCAGGACCCACAGCAACCCACTGGCCCAGTTGAAGAACTGGAAGCGTGCGGCGTTCAATCCCGATAGTCCGGCGATCAGCGGCAACAGGGTACGAACAAACGCCAAAAAACGGCCGATCAGCAGGGCGGCGAGACCATGGCGATGGAACAATTGATGGGCACGCTGGTGGTAGTGCGAGGGAAGATGAGATAACCATTTTTGCACCAGATGGGTATTCCCCAGCCATCGTCCCTGCAAGTAGCCGAGCCAACATCCTAGGCTGGCGGCCGAGGTCAGCACCAGGAGTGTCAGGGGGAAGTCCATCGTATCGCGGGCGATCAAGACCCCAACCAAGATCAGTAGGCTATCGCCTGGGAGGAAGGCAGCCGGTAGCAGACCGTTTTCCAGAAATAGGATCACGAAAAGAATGCCGTAGATCGTCCAGACCAGCGCGGGATTCGCTAGCGTTTCATAATCCTGATGCCACAGGGCGGTAATGAGTTGTTGAATAATTTCCATCACGAATTCCTAGCAGAGATTGCGGAGAGAACGTTTACCGTTTTAGCCGCTGATAGCAGCGGGGCCCGTAGCCAACGTTCGTCTCATATAACACCATGAGTTTAGGCAAACGCGGGATGATAGGTCACTTGGCCGCGATACAGGATGTTGCTTTCTTTCCAGCCTCCTAGCCGATGATGATGCGGCGGAAGTTGGAGGGTGCGCAACAGAATGCGTGATAGACGAGCATCATCGCCGTCGTAACCCGGCGCCTGAGGCGTGTAGGGACGACGCGTTTCCGGCGGTGCCATGTTGGGCGGGATGATGCCATTGCGCTCGACTTCGCTACCGCCGCATTGATACGAACGGATCAACGCGCTGATCTTGCGGTTGTGCTGAAGGCGACGCAGGTAGAGGTTGTCAGTCGGTTCGCGATAATCGGCGTGGTAGCCCGCTGTATTACATGGAAACTGGCTGAGGGGAAGCGAGGCCGCGGCCTGATAATGCCATACCCCCATCTTGCCGATGGCCGTGGCGGCCCAGCAGAAGAGCAATAGCAATAAGGAGGCAGAGGTTACACGCTTCAATATTTTGTCGTTTCCGGATACAGACAGAAAAACAGGCGCTCACTTTAGCAAAATCGTTGGCGCTGAAACAGCCCAAAAGAGGGATTTATCGGGTAAATTCGTGCAAATTATACACTGTCTGTCCGCCGGTATTGTAGGACAAAATCAGCGGAACAGACTGATATAACGGACTTTCTCCCGATTCGTCAATATCAGGCGCTACGGGACATGAGCAGATAGTAACCGGCGCTGACGGCCGCCATGCACAAGATCAGATTTAACAGCACATTCATCATTGCTTTCAGCCAGAATCCTTCGCTAAAGAGAGCGAAGGTATCGAAGGAGAAGGTCGAGAAGGTGGTGAGTGCGCCGAGGAAGCCCACGCCGATCAGCGGACGCCAGTGTGGCGCGATCAGCGCGCCGCTATTTAGCATGGAGACCAGAGCGCCCATGATGAAGCAGCCGATGACGTTGACAGTAAGGGTGGCATAGGGGAAAGCATTACCAAACCAGGCAGCGAACCAGTTGGTGATTTGGAAGCGGCTGATGGCGCCGAGCGCGCCGCCGCAGGCGACGACCAATAGTGTGAGGCCATAATTCATGGCGGACTCCTTTACAAACCTTGGTTATGGGGGAATACGCAGGCCGCGGAAAACGTACAACGCCGGGCAAGCGCACGCCCCGCCGATGACGGAGAAACGCGTCGTTTTGCCAGGCGTCATCAGCGCGGGGCAGGGAGCAGCGGAAGCGGACGTGATGTCCTATCTTGGTTTGCTCTCGACTATCCCCGGCGGTTTTTAATCCATCTCATGAATTAAAGGTGGAGCACCATCACCTGAAGATATTATAGGAGCCTCTTTGTGCCGGATACAATGGGCAGTTATTTATTGCCGTTGGCGACGGCATCCAGATGTACCACCGGATTCTCGGCAAAGAGGTAGCGATCGACGTTGAACTCGAAATCATCGGTGGTGGCGTGGAACAGCATCTGCTTGGTATTCTCCAGATGTTGCCACATGGCGATCTTGGCGCCATACGGATCTTTGCGGATCAGCGCTTTGAGGATCTTGTCGTGATCTTCGCACCAGCTTTCGATCGATTTATCATCAATATGTTCGTGCAATTTTTGCCAGTAGGGGTTGTGAATACGCTGGCTCCACATCTTCTCGACGATGGTTGCCATCGCACTGTTTTGCGTTGCCAGGGCGACCTGAACATGGAACTTGAGATCCCACTCCGAGTCGCGGAAGCGATCCTCCTGGCGTGCTCGCTCCTGGATTGCCATTAGGTTGACGATGTCTTGCTTGGTGACTTGCGTTGCAGCGAACTCGGCGATATTGCTTTCGATCAACTGGCGAGCCTGCAACAGTTCGAATGGCCCGGCGCTGGCAAACTCGATGGTCGTATCAGGCTGAATCAGTGACTTGGGTTGGTTGTTGATCACGTGGATACCGGAGCCTTTACGCACCTCAACATACCCTTCGACCTCTAGCATGATGATGGCTTCGCGCACCACGGTACGACTGACATCCATCTCCTCGGCGATGAAGCGCTCGGCGGGTAGTTTATCGCCGACAGGGTAGACACCGCCTTCAATGCGTTGTTTCAGTTCGGCGGCCAGCTGTTGATAGAGTCTCGTGCATTCCATATTCGTGCTCGGTTAGGGGGTGAAGAGGCAGATATCGGATGACTCGAAGTCATGATGCGAGTTGTTATACCACTTTTCACGCTGTTGTCACCAGCCGCACGCATGCGGAGTGTGACCCCCTCGCACAAAATAAGGGGCGTTAATCACCCGCTTCATGGCGGATGATTAGCGCAGAATGGACTAGGCATTCACGTTAGCGGGCAGCGTACATGGTAATGGGGTATTCGCGTTACGATTCTGTAGCACCGTCCAGATGAGCAGAGCACCAAGCAGATCGAAGACGGCCAAGGTGGCGAATAGCGGACTGAACCCGATGCTATCGGCCAGCGCACCAACCACCAGGGCGAACAGGGTGCTGGCGGTCCAGGCCGCCATGCCCGTCAATCCGTTGGCCGTTGCCACCTCATTACGGCCAAACACATCGGAGGAAAGCGTGATCAGTGATCCGGAGAGCGCCTGATGGGCGAATCCCCCGACACATAGCAAGGCGATGGCGATGTAGGGACTGCTGAACAGGCCGATCATTCCGGGGCCGATCATGAGCACTGCGCCCAGGGTCACTACCAGCTTACGTGAGACGATGAGGTTAACCTTGAGGTACTTTTGGAACAGTGGCGGCAGATAACCGCCGACGATGCAGCCTAAATCGGCGAACAGCATCGGCATCCAGGCGAACATGGCGATCTCTTTCAAGTTGAAGCCGTAGGCTTTAAACATGAACAACGGGATCCAGGCGTTAAAGGTACCCCAGGCCGGTTCGGCAAGAAAACGCGGTAGGGCGATGCCCCAAAATTGGCGATTGCGCAGGATCTGCCAGGCTGACATGCGTTGGGCGTTGTCGCTCTGATGTTGCGCCTCTTGACCGCTGAGGATGTACTGGCGCTCGGTTTCGCTCAGTCGCTTCTGATCTTTGGGTTGTTTGTAGAAGATAAGCCAGCCAATCGCCCAGGCGAGGCTCAGCACGCCGGTGATGATGAAGGCCATTTCCCAGCTGTGCACCATGATCGCCCATACTACTAACGGTGGTGCAATCATCCCGCCGATAGAGGAGCCGACGTTAAAGTAACCGACGGCGATCGAGCGCTCTTTGGCCGGAAACCATTCCGAGGAGGCTTTGAGGCCGGCAGGGATCATCGCCGCTTCGGCCATGCCTACCGCGCCGCGTGCAATGGCTAGACCTCCCCAACTATTAGCCAATGCGGTGCCTATACAAAATAGCGCCCACAGCAGGGCGAATACCGCGTAACCGACTTTGGTACCCAATAGATCCAGCACATAACCGGCCACCGGTTGCATGATGGTATAGCAGGCAGAATAGGCGGCGATGATATAGGAGTACTGCTGGGTCGTGATGTGTAACGTATCTTCTAGCGCGGGTGCCGCGACGGCGATGGCGTTGCGCGTTAGATAGCCAAGTACCGTACCAATGGTCACCAGGCCGATCATATACCAGCGTAATCCTTTGATTTTACGCATTTAAACTCTCTCCCCTGTTTCATGATTTAACCGTATCGCCCACCGTTATTGACATAAGACGGCCTATACCCCTCTTGACAGTTAGGGGCGATGGTTAGTGTGTCCTTATGCAAGGAATAATGATGACGCACACCGGTAAACCACTACGTCCTGACAGTGATGTAGTGAATGGACGGATAACCCGCTACGGTGTACTTGCTGAATATTGGTCAAACCACAATGGGCTAAATTGGTTGACACTCAGCCGAGTTACTGCGACGGCCAAGATAACTTGTCATACAGATTCAAAGATTGAGAGCTATCACAAAAACCATAATTGGATTACGGAATAATGATCATCATAATTTATTGCGTCTATGTGTGACCGCGCTGACGCTTTTGTCGCCATGATAAGACGTTTTTTGTCATACAGTCCGCAAAGCTGGATAAAGTTCTGGACTAACTTTTAAATTGGTGTGATAACTTTCGCCAGCGCACCCCCGAGCGAGTGCATCCACCGCATCTGAGGAACCCGATCATGTCTCAGTTTTTGACCGAAGATTTTTTGCTTGATACCGAATTTGCCCGCCGCTTGTACCATGATTACGCGGCTGAACAGCCTATTTTCGATTATCACTGCCACCTTCCTCCGGAGCAGATCGCCGAAGATTATCGTTTTGAAAACCTGTATGACATCTGGTTGAAGGGTGACCACTATAAGTGGCGAGCGATGCGTACCAATGGTGTGGCCGAACGTTTCTGTACCGGCGATGCCAGCGATCGTGAGAAGTTTCAGGCATGGGCGGAGACTGTGCCGCATACTATTGGCAACCCGTTGTACCACTGGACTCATTTGGAACTGCGTCGTCCGTTTGGCATCTGTGACACCTTGTTATCCGGTACGACGGCGGAAGCTATTTGGACACGCTGTAACCACCTACTGGCCGATGAGGCGTTTACGGCACGCGGTATCATGCGTCAGATGAATGTGAAGATGGTCGGCACTACCGACGACCCGATTGACGATCTGCGTCACCACCGGGCGATCGCCGCCGATAGCAGTTTCACTACTCAAGTATTGCCTAGCTGGCGCCCCGATAAAGCATTCAATATCGATGCTGCTATTTTCCCTGACTACATTAGCCAACTGAGCGCGGTAGCGGATGTCGACATCACGCGTTTCGCCGATCTGTGTCAGGCGCTGAAGGTGCGCCTGGATTACTTCGCCGCACACGGCTGTAAGGTTTCCGACCATGCCCTGGACGTGGTGCTGTATGGCGAGGCGGATGAGGCGACGCTGGATGCGATCTTGGTGCGGCGTCTGAGCGGCGGCGTGCCCAGCGCAACGGAGATCGCCCAGTTCAAGACGGCAGTTCTGGTGTTCCTCGGCGCGGAATATCGGCAACGCGGCTGGGTGCAGCAGTATCACATCGGCGCGTTACGTAACAACAATACGCCGATGTTTGAGCGCCTAGGGCCGGACATCGGTTTCGATTCGATCAACGATGCACCGGTCGCCCAGCCGCTTTCCCGTCTGTTGGATGCCCAAAGCCGTAACGGTGGTCTGGCGAAGACCATTTTGTATTGCCTGAACCCGCGCGACAACGAGGTGCTGGGTACCATGATCGGTAACTTCCAGGGCGAAGGTATGCCGGGCAAGATGCAGTTTGGTTCCGGCTGGTGGTTCAACGATCAGAAAGATGGTATGCAGCGTCAGATGACCCAACTGGCCCAGTTGGGTCTGTTGAGCCGCTTCGTCGGAATGCTGACGGATAGCCGTAGCTTCCTCTCCTATACCCGTCACGAATATTTCCGCCGCATCCTGTGTCAGATGATTGGCCGTTGGGTGGCTCAGGGGGAGGCGCCAGCAGACATCGCGCTGTTGGGGGAGATGGTGAAAAACATCAGCTTCGACAACGCCAAGCGTTACTTCGCCATTGAGGTGTAATCGCCGCTAAGATTTCGGCTACGACGTCGTCGTGGCCGATTCCCATTGATTGTCGCGGGCCGCCGCAGGGCGGAAGGCCTGCTATTGAGGTCGTGCCTGATGCAAACCCTGAATCGTCGCAACTTTCCCGGTCGCCAACACCCCGACAAAGTGATCCAGTTTGGCGAGGGCAACTTTTTGCGCGCCTTCGTTGACTGGCAGTTAGACTTGCTGAATGAACATACCGATCTCGATGCTGGCATTGTTGTCGTGCGGCCGATCGACAGTGACTTCCCGCCCTCGCTGAATCGTCAGGATGGCCTGTATACCACGCTGGTGCGCGGCCTGGATGAGCAGGGGCAAGCGGTCGCCACGCAGCGTGTGATCCGTAGTGTCAATCGCGAGTTGAATGTCTACCGAGAGTTCGATCAGTTTCTGGCGCTGGCGCGCGATCCCAATATCCGCTTTGTCTTCTCCAATACCACCGAGGCCGGCATCAGCTATGCCGAGCGAGATAGCCTCACGGACGCTCCGCCGTCTAGCTTCCCGGCTAAGCTGACCCGTCTGCTGTATGAACGCTTCTGCCACTTCGCCGGTGCGGCGGACAAAGGTTGGCTATTGCTGCCTTGCGAGCTGATCGACTACAACGGTGAGGCATTGCGTGAGTTGGTGTTGCGCTATGCCGAGCAGTGGGCTTTACCGGCCGACTTCCGTCACTGGCTGTGCCAGCACAATACCTTTTGCTCGACCTTGGTCGATCGCATCGTCACTGGTTATCCGCGGGAGGAAGCAGCGGCGCTGTGCGACGATCTGGGGTACCAGGATGATTTCCTCGACAGCGCAGAGTACTTCTATCTGTTTGTCATCCAAGGGCCGCAATGGCTGGCGCAGGCGCTACGGCTGGATGCTTACGCCGCCACGCAGTCCGCGTTAAATATCCGTATCGTGGACGATATTCGCCCCTATAAGGAGCGTAAGGTGGCGATTTTGAACGGTGCCCACACCGCGTTGGTGCCAGTGGCCTACTTGGCTGGCCTGGATACCGTAGGGCAGAGCATGGATGATGACCAGGTAGCGGCCTTCGTAGAGCAGACAATCTTCCAGGAGATCGTCCCGCAGCTTGACCTACCTAGCGAGGAGCTGAATGCCTTCGCGGCAGCGGTACTTAGTCGTTTCCGTAACCCTTATATCCAGCATCAACTGTTGTCTATCGCTCTTAACGGTATGACCAAGTTCCGTACCCGCCTCCTGCCGCAGTTGTTGGCCTATTGCGACGAACAGGGGCAACCGCCGGTGCGTCTGAGCTTTGCCTTGGCGGCGCTGATCGCCTTTTATCGCGGTGAGCGTGATGGGCAACGTTACGCGTTGCAGGACGATGCCCACTGGCTGACATTCTATGCTGATGGCTGGCAGGCGGTGCGTGCGGGACAATTGCGTCTGGATGAGCTGGTCGCCGCAGTGCTGCGCGATGAGGGGCACTGGGGGCACGACCTCAATCAGGTGCCGGGCTTAGCGCAACAGGTGAGCACGGCGCTACAGGCCATCGAGCAGCAGGGTATGCGTGCGGCGCTGAGCGCCTTGTCAGTTTCTTGTGGTTAAGGGAACGAGCCAACTTCTATGCAAAGCATTATTAAGATCCATCCTCAGGATAACGTGGCGGTTGCCCTGCGTGACTTGGCCTGCGGCGAGACGATTTGCTGCGATGGCATGGCGTTGACGCTACGTGCGGCGGTTGCCTGCGGGCATAAACTGGCGTTGTGTGATCTGGCGCCGCAGGCGTTGATCATCAAGTACGGTCTACCGATCGGCCACGCCCTGGCACCGATCGCTGCTGGCGATCATGTGCATGCCCATAATCTGCGTACCAATCTCAACGATCTGGACGATTATCACTATCAGCCCGACTTCGTCGCGCCAACGGCGCAACCGGCAGATCGGGCGGTCGCGCTGTATCGGCGTGCTAACGGAGAGGTCGCGATCCGCAACGAATTGTGGATCCTGCCGACCGTCGGTTGTGTCAACGGCATCGCGCGTCAGATGTTGCAACGTTTCCTGCGAGATAGCGATGGTGCGCCGGGGATCGATGGCGCACATCTGTTTAGTCACACTTTCGGTTGCTCACAGTTGGGCGACGATCACCTGAATACCCGCACGCTGTTGCAGAATATGGCGCACCATCCTAATGCCGGCGGCGTGCTGGTGGTGGGGTTGGGCTGTGAAAACAACCAGATCGCCGCCTTTCGTGAGACGTTGGGCGACTATGATCCGGCACGGGTTCGCTTCCTGATCTGTCAGCAGGAGGAGGATGAGGTGGAAGCTGGTGTGGCGCAATTGCAGCAGCTGTATGCGCGGATGTGCCGCGACCAGCGTCAGCCGGGACGGTTGAGCGAGTTGCGTTTCGGCCTGGAGTGCGGTGGCTCCGATGGTTTCTCGGGGATCAGCGCCAACCCACTGTTGGGGCGCTTCTCCGACTATGTCATCGCCCACGGCGGCACCAGTGTGCTGACCGAGGTACCGGAGATGTTTGGTGCCGAGCGTATCTTGATGAGTCGTTGCCATGACCAGACTACTTTCGATAAGACGGTGACCATGGTGAACGACTTTAAACGCTACTTCATCGACCATCATCAGCCGATCTATGAAAACCCCTCACCGGGCAACAAGGCTGGCGGCATCACTACGTTAGAAGAGAAATCGCTGGGATGTACCCAAAAGGCCGGGCAGAGTCCGGTGATGGATGTACTGCGTTACGGTGAGCGCCTGCGTACGCCGGGGCTGAATTTACTCAGCGCACCGGGCAACGATGCGGTTGCCACCAGCGCTCTGGCTGCCGCCGGTTGCCATATGGTGTTGTTCAGCACCGGACGCGGCACGCCATACGGCGGTTTTGTGCCAACGGTCAAACTGGCGACCAATAGTTCGTTGGCACAGAGGAAACCACACTGGATCGACTTTGATGCCGGGCAGTTACTGCATGGTCACTCTTTGGATCAACTGTTGGAGGCGTTTATCGATCTGATCGCCAAGATCGCCGAAGGTGAAGCGACCTGTAATGAAAAGAACGATTTCCGCGAGTTGGCGATCTTTAAGAGTGGTGTCACGTTGTAACCGGCTATCATCTGCCGTCGGAGGTGCCATGAGGGGCCTCTTATCCTGAAGGGATCAGGGACATGAACAGCGCGTATCTGGTTGCCCAGGGGGTGGGGATCGTCGCCTTTCTGGTCGGCATCACGACCTTCTTTAACCGCGATGAACGACGTTTTCGTCTGCAATTGGCGCTGTACAGTGCCATTATTGGTGCACATTTCTTCCTGATGGGAGCCAGTGCCGCTGGAATGAGTGCCGAGTTGAATGCGATCCGCTCGGTCATCGCCACGCGGACGCGCAACCTGTGGGTGATGGCCGTGTTTATCGTACTAACTCTGGTGCTGGGGGGCGGAGAGTTGCAGCATCCGCTCGAAGTGTTGCCGATCGCCGGCACCCTCGCCAGTACCTGGGCGCTGTTTCGTTGCCGTGGCCTGACAACGCGTTGTGTGATGTGGTGCTCGACCGGGTGCTGGGTGATCCATAACCTGTGGTTGGGGTCGCTAGGCGGCTCACTGATCGAGGGGAGCTTTCTGCTGATCAATGGCTATAACATTGTGCGCTTCTACCGCATGCAACGGCGTGGTATCGATCCTTTCCGCGCCATGTAAAAAAATGGGTGCCGCTTTCGGCACCCATTCGGTGTGGTTAGTGATTAACTCAGTTCAGCCGTGGTCTGGCTGCTCGATGCCTCCACCGCCTGGCAGGCGGCAGCGGTAAATAGCACGTCGGTAGAGGAGTTAAGGGCGGTCTCACAGGAGTCCTGGAGTACACCGATGATGAAGCCGACGGCGACCACCTGCATGGCGACATCGTTACTGATGCCGAACAGGCTACACGCTAGCGGGATCAGCAGCAACGAACCGCCGGCCACACCGGAGGCTCCGCAGGCGCAGATCGCGGCGACCAGGCTCAGTAGCAGCGCGGTCGGCAGATCGACGGTGATGCCTAGGGTGTGTGCCGCGGCCAGCGTCAGCACGGTGATGGTGATCGCCGCGCCAGCCATGTTGATGGTGGCACCTAGCGGAATGGAGACGGAATAGGTATCTTCGTTCAGCTTCAGCTTCTTACACAACTCCATGTTCACCGGAATATTGGCGGCCGAGCTGCGAGTAAAGAAGGCGGTTAGGCCGCTCTCACGTAGGCAGGTGAAGACCAGCGGATAAGGATTGCGACGGATTTTCCAGAAAACGATTAGCGGGTTAAGCACCAACGCCACCATCAGCATGGCGCCAATCAGCACCACCAGCAAATGGGCGTAGCCCCACAGCGCATCGAAACCGGTCTCGGCCAGGGTCGAGGCGACCAGGCCAAAGATGCCCAACGGGGCGAAGCGGATCACCACTCGAACGATAAAGGTCACGCCATAGGAGAGATCACCGACCACGCGTTTGGTGGTATCGGAAGCATGGCGTAATGCCACTCCTAGGCCGATAGCCCAGGCCAGGATACCAATGAAGTTACCGTTAGCCAGCGCGCGGAAGGGGTTATCCACCACGTTCAGCAGCAGCGTCTGGATCACCTCGACGATACCGCCTGGCGGGGTAATATCGTTGTTGTGTCCGACCAACGCCAGTTCAGAAGGGAAGAGGAAACTCATAACTACCGCCACTAACGCGGCGGCAAACGTCCCGAGCAGATACAGCAGCACGATGGGACGCATATTGGTCTTTTGCCCTTTACGGTGATTGGCGATGGACGCGGCGACGAGGATGAAGACCAGTACCGGTGCGACGGCTTTCAGCGCGCTGACGAACAGCGAACCCAACAGACCGGCGGCGACGGCCGCGGAGGGCGAGAACGAAGCCAGCGCGATACCCAGAATAAGCCCCACCATGATTTGCCCGACGAGGCTACCGCGCAGGATAAAGCGCACCAACCCAGATTGTCTTTCCATAATCGATTACCTACTTGTTATATTTTTAGCCTGTCTGTCTAGCAGACAACCTGTAACTAAATGTGTTTGCTACCCCAGTATAGGGAAATCGGCTCAATAGGGAACGACCAATTTATAAAATTCTGTCGCGGTGCTTATGTTTTAACATAAAAAATATATTTAACGTGTTTTTTTAACCAATTCACATCAAAGTTCGCGGAAAAGCCAACCGCGCTCACATCGACCTAAACGGGTGTCAGAATAAGCCACTAAAAAAATAGCAATAACCAACTATTACTCTATTTTATTGCGGCAAAAGGTAGTGGGTTTGACGGGAGGAAAGGCTCCGGCGTAGCACACCGGAGCGTTGATGATCAGTGGGGAGTGCGCATCGCGCGCCGGTGATTAACCCAGGCATTAATCAGCAGGGTCAACGCCAGGATCCCGGCAACGGTTGCCAACGAGATAGCGATCGGAATGTGGTAGATGTCGATGATCAGCATCTTGATACCGATGAAGGTCAGGATCGCTGCCAAGCCATACTTTAACAGTGAGAAGCGTTCGGCGACACCGGCCAGCAGGAAGTACATGGCACGCAGCCCGAGGATGGCGAACAGGTTAGAGGTCAGTACCAGGAACGGATCGGTCGTCACGGCGAAGATCGCAGGGATGCTATCGACGGCGAAGATCACGTCGCTCAGTTCGACCAAGATCAGCGCTAGCAGTAGTGGTGTCGCAAACAACACCCCGTTACGGCGGGTGAAGAAGTGCTCACTCTCGATACGGTCGGTCATACGCAGATGGCGACGCAACCAACGCACTAGCGGACGATCGCCGAGGTCACCTTCGTTGTCGCTGGCTATCGCCATCTTGATGCCGGTGAACAACAGGAAAGCGCCGAACAGATACAGGATCCACTGGAACTGAGTCACCAGCCAGCTACCGGCGAAGATCATCACCGTACGCAAGATGATGGCACCTAGCACGCCATAGACCAATACACGGCGTTGCATATTGGCCGGTACGGCGAAGTAACTGAACAGCATCAGCCAGACGAAGACGTTATCGACCGCTAGCGCTTTTTCGATCAGGTAACCGGTGAGGAAGGCCAACGCCTGTTGGTCGGCGATCTCACGCCCTAGCGTTTCACTCAAGTAGAGCCACAGACCGGCGTTAAACAGCAGGGCCAAGCTGACCCAGACCAGCGACCAGACGGCGGCTTGACGCATGGTCATGGCCTGAGCGCCTCGGCGCCCCTGCAATAGCAGGTCGATGGCCAGCATGATGACGATGATCAGGGCGAAGCTCCCCCACAACCAGGGAGTGCCGACGGAGTTGAGCATGGAAGGATCCTTTAATGGTTAATCGGCCGATGGTGTCGGAGGGCGGACCGCGGCAGTATGTTTATTAACCATGCATCGCAGACACCTCGCCTTCCGGCAAGGTCTCACTTACAACGCAGTTGCCGGCGAGAGCCGGCGAGGTTGCCCGGTAACCGGGTGCGGGTGCGCACCGTAATGACGATTAGCCGGCAAATTAGAAGTTACTCCCCTTTGCTGCGCAGAAAATAATGCAAAATGTGTCAGCGGTCAATCCCTGTCCGAGTCAGTCACGATAGTTAGCTATCAGAACGGCGTTATTCAGGTCAATATTGCATAAGCAATGCCTGTTGCAGCCATGCAACTCGGGGCTGAAGCCGTTATAGTGACCTGTTAATTGAAGAGATAAGCATAACGGTGGCAATGTCATGGCAGTTGCAAGGAAAACCCATCCCCTCGCGATCGGCGGCCTGATCGTCCTGACGCTAATTTGGAGCTATAGCTGGATTGCGATGAAGCAGGTGACGCTGTATATCGGCGCATTCGACTTTACTGCGTTGCGCTGTATTTGCGGCGCGTTGCTGTTATTGCTGGTGCTACGCCTGCGAGGGCGCGGCATGCGGCCGACCCCGTTTGGCTACACCCTGGCCATCGCGTTGCTACAGACTTGCGGCATGGTCGGTCTGGCGCAGTGGGCGTTGATGAGTGGCGGCGCCGGTAAGGTCGCCATCCTGAGCTATACCATGCCATTCTGGGTAGTGATCATGGCGGCGTTGTTCTTGGGGGAGCGGATGCGCCGACTACAGTACGGCGCGATCGTGGTCGCCGCCATCGGATTATTGTTGGTGTTACAGCCCTGGTTGTTGGACTTTTCTTCGTTGCAGAGCGCGCTGCTGGCGGTGCTCTCCGGGATCAGTTGGGGGGCGAGCGCCATCGTGGCGAAACGCATGTACGCCCGTTATCCCGGTATTGATTTGTTGGCCTTGACCACCTGGCAGATGCTGTACGCCGCCGTGGTGATGAGTGTGGTGGCTTGGCTGGTTCCGCAGCGGAGCGTGGATTGGCAACCCTATGTATTTTGGGCATTGGCCTACAGCGCTATCCTGGCGACGGCGTTGGCTTGGAGTCTGTGGCTGTTTGTGTTGAAGAGCTTACCGGCCGGGATTGCCAGTCTGAGCACCTTGGCGGTGCCGGTCTGTGGCGTGTTGTTCTCATGGTGGTTGCTGGGGGAGAATCCCGGCGCGGTCGAGGGCAGCGGGATTGTCTTAATCGTGCTGGCGCTCGCCGCGATCAGTATCAAGACGTCGGGGCCACAAGCGCAGCGTACCCGTAGCCGCCGCTAGTGGCCCTGCGCCGTTAGGCGTTATCGGCGGGGAAGATCACGCCGGTCTGGCGGCGGATCTCATCCAACAGGCGGGCGGTGCAGAGCGCTCGCGCGACGCCGGCATGGGCGATCCGTCCTTCGCGGATCAGGCGGGCGAAGTGCTGTGCCTCATACACCATGGTATTTTCACACTGCGACACCCCGATCTCTTGCGCGACACCGCCGCGCGGTATCAGCGTTACCCGCTGGCATTGTGAGAGATGCTCGATCACCAGGCTGCCCTCTTCTCCTTGGATTTCGCTGGGGAGTGCCGAATCGCTGACTTTGGAGTGGAATAGCAAGACCTCGATATCGGGATAGCTCATGACGACGTGACCGTGCGCATCGACACCTGATGCCAACAGCGTCGCTCCGGCACTGACCCGCTGCGGCTCGCCAAAGAGCGCTACGCCGCTGGCCAGGCAGTAGAAGCCAATATCCATGATGGAGCCATTGGAGAACGCCGGGTTAAAGGTATTGGGATTCTCGCCCTTCAGATAGCGCGGGTAGCGCGAGGAGTACTGACAGTAGTTGAGAAATGCTTTGCGCAGGCGTCCCAGGCGCGGCAACGTGCGGCGTACCACCTCAAAATTGGGGAGATAGGCGGTTTTGAAAGCCTCGAACAGTACCACGCCGTGAGCGCGCGCGCAGTCGAAGGCTCGTTGTGCCTCGGCATAGTTCGACGCGAGGGGTTTCTCGCAGATGACATGCTTACCATGGCTCAGCATCAGTAAGGTCTGCGGGCTGTGTAGGGCGTTGGGGCTGGCGATGTAAACGGCGTCGACGTCGGCGCTACGCGCCAACGCTTCTAAGCTATCGAAGCAGTGCATCGTCCCGTAGTCGGCGGCGAAGGCGCTGGCCTGCTCTAGGCTGCGTGAATAGACGGCGCTGAGACGGTACTGGCCGCAAGACAGCGCGGCATCGACAAAGCGTCGGGTAATCCAGTTGGTTCCGATGATGGCGAGGCGGATCATGGCAGTCTCCCTAAGGATAAAAATTATCCATCAGGCTAGCATATTCATTACGCGATCAATATACGTCGCCCTCAACATCGAGGCAGGTGAGATAGAGGCGTGCGTCGAACTCTAACTGGTGGTAGTCCGGCTCCATATGGCAACAGAGACTGTAGAACGCCTTATCATGGTTTTTCTCGCGCAGATGGGCCAACTCATGTATCACGATCATGCGCAACAAGGGTTCGGGCGCTTGGCGGAACAGGCTAGCGATGCGGATCTCCGCCTTGGCCTTCAGGCGACTGCCTTGCACGCGAGAGACGGCGCTATGCAGTCCCAGCGCCTGCTGGATCACCTGAATGCGGCTATCGTACTGCACCCGGCTGAGGGGCGAGGCATTACGCAAATAACGGTTCTTGAGTGTCATGACATAGGCATACAGGGCACGATCGGTGGTGATGTCGTGACACTGGGGGTAACGTCGCCGCAGTGTCTGTGCCAGGCGGCGTTGCTCGATCAGGGTTCGCACCTGTGCCAACAGGGATTCCGGATAACCGGCAAGGTAACTCAGGGACGTCATTTGGCCCTCCTTCAGGTACAATAGTGGACTATTGTACTTGATGCCCGCCGTCGGCGGGCGATTTTGCGGAGGGGCGATGAGCCAACTCGAATCCAGCGCCGGTTGTCCGGCCATCACCGACCTGACGCTGGAGCGTTTTCCCCGTCAGTCAGACGATCCGTCCCTACAGGCTTGGGAGGCCGCGGACGAGTATCTACTGCAACAAGTCGAGCTGACCAAGGTGCAGGGGCGTCCGGTGATCATTTTCAACGATGCCTTCGGCGCATTAGCTTGCGCTTTGCATGCCTGGCGTCCCTATTCCGTGAGTGACTCCTATGTTAGCCAATTGGCGACGCGTCATAACTTACAGCTTAATGGGTTGGACGAGACGGCGGTGACTCTGTTGGACAGCTTGAGCGCTTTGCCCGAGGCGCCGGGACTGGTCGTGATCAAGCTGCCCAAGATGCTGGCGTTGTTGGAGCAGCAACTGCACGCGTTACGCGCGGTAGTGCGCGCAGATACCCAGATCATCGCCGCGGCTAAAGCGCGTGATATCCATACCTCGACGCTACAGCTGTTTGAGTCGATCCTCGGGGATACCCATACCTCATTGGCCTGGAAGAAAGCGCGTCTGATCCATTGCCAGGTGGCGCCGCGTAACCCGGCACCGGCAGCGGCGACCACCGTCTGGCCGCTGGATGAGACCGACTATGTGATGCATAACTATGCAGGTGTGTTCTCCCGCACTGGGTTAGATATCGGCGCGCGTTTTTTCCTGCAACATCTGCCGGATGATCTCGTGGGCGAGGTGGCCGATCTGGGGTGTGGTAATGGAGTACTGGGATTGAGGGTATTGCAGGTTTGTCCGCAGACGCGGGTGCTGTTTGCCGATGAATCTTATATGGCGGTGGCCTCAGCCCGGCTCAATGTGCAACACAACCGGCCACAGGATCTGGCGCGTAGCGAATTTTGGGTCGGCAATGGTTTAGCTGGACGTGAGGGCGGTTCGCTGGACGCGGTGCTATGTAATCCGCCGTTCCATCAGCAACACTCCATCACCGACCAGGTGGCTTGGGACATGTTCGTCGCGGCTCGACGTTGCCTGAAACGCAATGGGGTACTGTACATCGTCGGTAATCGTCATTTGGATTATTATCAGAAACTGCGCCGGTTGTTTGGCAACTGTATCACGCTGGGTATGAACCGTAAGTTCGTGGTACTCAAGGCTGTGAAGACGGCTAACTCGCCACGCTAGATTGAATATATAGTCGTTTTTCGAGCATGATTATTGGTTATGGCGTATTTTTACGCTATGCTGCGTAGCGGCGCTATTGGCCTATCGTAGCCATTCATTTTCCTCCTTTACGCTGGCGCGTTAGCCGTTCGGCGTGGGGAGGACACGAAAAGGACTTTTTCATGGATCGTAGAACGCTACTCAAGTCTTCCGCCGCCCTGTTCGGGGCCCTGTCGTTATCCGGCCCGCTCGGTCTCGCCCGGGCGCAGGCGGAGCCCGTTCATCCGCGCGTGGCGCCGGATGCCGCCCACCCATTGGCATTGAACTTCAATGAGAATGCGTTGGGCATGTCACCACTGGCGCAGCAGGCTATCGTGGCGGCCTTGCCTGCTGCCTTTCGTTACCCCGATGCGGCACGCGAGGCGTTGATCGCCGCGTTGGCCGAGAGGTGGACGCTGACACCGGAACATATTTCCCTAGGAAATGGTTCTTCTGAGTGCATTCAGGCCGTCTTGCAGTCTCAGGCGATCGCGGCGCAGCGCCAGGGGAAAGCGGTGCAATTGGTGGTGCCTGATCCCACCTTTAATTACGCCGAACTGTATCTGCGCCCGTTAGGCGTCGAGGTGGTCAAGGTTCCCTTGGATGCACAGCTGGCTTTCCCGTTGGTGGAGATGCAACGCCGTACGCGGGCCTTTAAGGGGGTGTCGTTGGTGTATCTGTGTAATCCGAATAACCCCACGGCGACCATCACGCCAGCCGATCAGTTGGCGGCCTGGATCAGCCAAGCGCCACCAGATACGTTCTTCGTCATCGATGAGGCCTATGCCGAATTCGTGAGCGATCCGGCATTTCGCAGCGCCATCGAATTGGTGCAGGCGGGGCATGAGAATCTATTGGTGACGCGCACTTTCTCCAAGTTGTATGCCCTAGCGGGGCTACGGGTTGGCTATGGCGTAGCGCAGCCGGGGGTAGCGGCACAGAGCGAAGCGCTGATGTCGCTGGATAACACCAACACCGCCGGGGCTGTCGCCGCGTTGGCCTCACTACAGGATCGGGACTTTGTGGAGCAGAGCCGTAAGAATACCGATCTTGCCCGCCAGATCGTCTGCACGGCGTTGGATGAGTTACAACTGGCATATCTGCCGTCGCAGGCAAACTTTGTTTTTCATCGGGTGACGGGAGACGTCGCGGATTACCAGGCTCGCATGAAGCAGCATCACATCCTGGTCGGCCGTCCTTTCCCACCGTTAACGAACTGGAATCGCCTGACCTTGGGGACGCCGCAGGAGATGCAGTTGTTTGTCACGCAACTGCATGCCTTCCGTCGCCAAGGTTGGGTCTAAGCGTTATCGTCTACCAGTGGAGTATGACCTGGAAGCCGCCTCCCGGGGCGTGGGCAAATTGGACTCGCATACCATGCAGGGTCGCGATCTGGCGCACGATGGACAGCCCCAGCCCGCTACCGGTTTTTTCCTGACCGGGAGGGCGGTAGAAGCGCTCGCCTAGGCGTTGTAACACTTCGTCGTCGACACCGCTACCGTTGTCGGTCACCTGGAGGCTGCGGCCATCCAAGCGCAAGGTGACCTGGCTACCCGCCGGGCTGTAGCGGATCGCGTTATCCAGCAGATTACGCAGCAGCAGGGAGAATAATAGCGGTTGGATTTGGCGGCTGACGTTGGGGTCCTCGACGTTGAGAGCCAAGGTGACGCCCGCGGTATGCGCTTTGGTATCCATCTCGATGACCGCCTCTTGCAGCATTTCGACCAAGGGGCGCGACTGCACATCTTCGAGTTGCGCCAGTGAATCCAGACGTGACAGGGTTAGCAGTTGGTCCACCAAACGCGTCGCGCGATCGATCCCCTGTTCTAACTGGCTGAGCGCGCGTTGGCGTAACGCGGTGTCATCCTGTGCCAACTGTACTACCTCGGCTTGAACCCGTAACGCCGCCAGCGGCGTGCGTAGCTCATGGGCTGCGTCGGAAGTAAAGCGGCGTTCGCGTACCATCTGGGCGGTAGTACGCGAGAAGAGGGTATTGAGCGATTCGACGACCGGCCACACTTCACTGGGAATGGCACCTCGCGCCAAGGGGGCGGCGTCGTCGGGGCGGCGGCGGCTAAGGGTTGCCGCCAGACGGTGCAGCGGCGCCAGCCCACGGCTGATGATGATCAGCAATAGGATCACCATGATCGGTAGCGCCACCATCCAGGGTACCATTTGGGCCGCGACGATGCTCAGCGCCATATCGTCGCGGTAGTCCCACTCTTGGCCGACCAGGATGCGGTAGCGGCCGTCCGGGGTGGTCAGCCACAGCAAGCGCCAGCTGTCATCGTCGTTGTTGAGATAACCGTCGGTGAAACCATCGCGCCGGTAGCTATAGATCAGATTATCGCCGTTATCGCCATCGTTGAGCAGCATATGTCCATCGGCGCTGAAGATGGCGAAAGCCAGTGCGTCGTTATCTTGCTCACCCCGGTGTTTACGCAGGAGATCATGGCTTTGCGGTAGTTGGAGCGGTGACTTTAACTGGCTGAGATCGAAGGCCAACAGGCGTTTGGCAAACAGCATCTGCTGGGTGTCGAACAACTCATTCAAGGCTGAGCGCGTCTGATACCAAGCCAAGCCGCTGGCGCTACTCCATACCAGTAGTACCAGAATGAGAAAACCGCCAGTGAGGCGGGCGCGCAGACTATGCGCCAGACGATGCGGCAGATGCGGCATCAGGCGTCTCCCAGAGTATAACCAACACCGTGTACGGTGCGAATGAACGCGCTGCCCAGCTTACGCCGCAGGTGGTGGATGTGCACCTCAACCGCGTTACTGGAGACATCGCCTTCCCAGTTGTAGAGCTTCTCCTCGATCAGGCTGCGCGGCAACACGCGTCCGGCGTTACGTAGCAGCAGCTCCAGCAAGGCAAACTCTTTCGGCTTCAAGAGTAATGGGGCGCCATCCAGGGTGGCAGTAAGGCTCAGCGGATCGAGGGTAACCGCGCCGTGGCTGAGTTGAGTCTGGGTTTGTCCATGGTTGCGTCGTATCAACGCCTGTAGCCGGGCGGCGACTTCGATCAGCGCAAAGGGTTTGCACAGATAGTCATCCGCACCTTGCTGTAGCCCGGTAACCCGTTGCTCTAGCGCGTCGCGGGCGGTGAGGATCAGTACGGGTTCGGCGTGTCCCGCTTCGCGCCAGCGGCGTAGGATTTCCAATCCATCGATCCCAGGTAGGCTGAGATCCAGGATCACGGCATCGTAGGGCGCGGCATCTAATGCCGCCAATCCTTGGTGACCGTCACTGAACCAATCCAGGGTAAAGCCCATTTTGCTGAGGCCGGCTTTGATGCCATCGCCGATTAAACGATCATCTTCGATTAACAATACGCGCATCATGCTATCTTCGTTTGGGTTATTGCGCCCGATTTAACCGTGTGGCAAGCCTTTTGTACAGCGTTACGATGGGTGATATGCAGCATAGTGGCCGTTATTGGCGTAATCGAGCGTTAAAATTAACACTTAAGATCTTGTTAAGGACTGTTTGGTGTAATGCACACATCGGCAGTCGGCGAGGCTGCTTTCTGAATTCCATCACGGGAGTATCACGAATGAAAAAAAGCGCAGTGATTTTTGCTGTTCTGGCCCTGTGCAGCGCACCGGTTCTGGCTCAGACTCAGACGGGGGGATTCTCCGGTCCGGGCGCGGCGCAACAGGTCCAGACTACGCAGCAAGGCGGTTTTGTTGGCGGCCAGCAGGCGGTCACCACTATCGCTAAGGCGAAAGAGATGAGCGACAATAGCTGGGTAACCCTCCAGGGGCATATCGAACAGCGTGTACGCGGCGATCATTACACCTTCCGCGATGCGAGTGGCACGATCGAAGTCGAGATCGACCACAAGTACTGGAATGGTCAGACCATCACTCCGCAAGATAAAGTCGAGATCCAAGGTGAAGTCGATAAAGACTGGAGCACCACTAAGATCGATGTGAAACGTCTGCATAAGATGAATTGATCGATTCGCTCAGCCCGACTGCTTACGGCACTGTCCAACGGACAGTGCCGTTTTTCATTACAGTTGGTGTTCAGTACGAGCGATGATGTCGTCCTGGGTATCCGGCGACAGTGCGGTGAAGAAGGCCGAATAGCCGGCGACACGTACCACCAGATCACGGTGGCGCTCCGGGTGAGCCTTGGCATCCAGCAGCGTCTCGCGTGAGACGATGTTGTATTGCACATGCCAGCCTTGGTGTACCTCGAAGAAAGTGCGCAGCAGTTGTATCAGTTTTTGGCGGTCGCGCTCACTCTCCAGCGTGGCGGGGTTCAGTTTCTGATTAAGCAGTACCCCTCCGAGGATGGCGGCGGTTGGTAGTTTAGCGACCGATCCCATCACCGCTGTCGGCCCGAGACGGTCGCTGCCGGAGGCCGGGCTGGCGCCTTCGGCCAGTGGCGTGTGCGCCTTGCGGCCATCCGGGGTAGCCAGGGTGGCCGCTCCGAAAGGGACGTTGGCCGAGATGGAGGAGGTGCCCGCGTAGTAGCCCCCGCCGATCGGTCCCCGACCGTGGCGAGGGTTATGGTAATGAGACAACTCGTCGATGTAGTAGCCATAGGCCTGTGCCAGTAAGGCGTCTACGCGATCGTCATCGTTGCCATATTTCGGCGCACCGTTGAGTAAGCGCTGGCGTAGCTGTTCATGCTGCGAGCCGTTAAAGTCTTCAGCCAGCGCCCGTGCCAGCGCTTGTTGGCTGACGCGTCCCTGTTCAAACACCAGCGTCTTCACCGCTGCCAGGCTGTTACCCAGATTAGCGATACCGACCTGAAGGCCTGAGACCCAATCATAGTGGGCCCCGCCTTGTTTGATGCTTTTGGCGCGCTCAATGCAGTCATCCACCAAAGCGCTGCATAAGATGTCGTGCGCATTCTCTTCCAGTACCGTATCTACCACGTATTCGATCTCGATGGACTTGCGTGTGTAGTAGCGGATCTGGCGCTCCCAGGCGGCCATGACTTGGGCGAAGTCGGCGAAGTTCCCTTGTGACAGCGCCTGCGGCTGCGCCAGGAAAACTTGACCGCTGGTGGCGTCTTTGCCGTTGTCGAGTGCCGCCAGCAGGACGCGGGCGAAGTTGATAAAACTCATTCCGGTACAGCGGTAGCCCCACTTCCCAGCAACGGCGGTTTCGATGCAGCCGATGGCAGCATACTGGTAGGCATCCTGTGGCGCGACGCCCAGATCGATAAAGGCGGGGATGACGATCTCATCGTTATTGAAGGCCGGCATACCGAAGCCGCAGCGGATCACCTGGGTGCAGGCATCGAGGAAGTCGTCGCTGATCCCGGCATGGTAGCGCACGCTCAAGTTAGGCTGGGTGGAGCGTAGGCGTCCGCAGGACTCCAGAATGGCATAGGAGAGCGGGTTAACCGCGTCCTGGGGGACGCCGTCGACCAAATTTTGTCCACCGATGGTGACGTTCTGGTACAGCGGGCTGCCGGCGGAGGCCTTGGAGTGGCTACCGGAGCGTATTTTGTTAACCTCCAGCAGCTTCAGCCAGCAGCTTTGTAGAAGCTCGATGGCCTGTTCGCGATCGAGGCTATGCTCCAGCTCGACCTCGCGGCGATACCAGGGATAGAGGTACTGATCCATTCGGCCAAAGGAGACGGAGTGGCCGTTGGACTCGATCTGCAACAGTAATTGAATGAAATAGCATAGTTGTAGCGCTTGCCAGAAAGTTTGCGGTGGCTGCTGGGCGATGTGTTCACAGTTGGTGGCGATAGTATGCAGTTCGGCGCGCCGGCTCTGCCGTTGCTCGTCGGCGGCCATGCGCCGCGCTAGGGCAGCGAAACGTAGGCAGTGTTCACTGACCGCCACCAGGGTGATGTCGATCGCCTTGAGGAACTGCTCACCGTGCAGATCGTCGAGCTGCGTCAGGTTGATACGGCGTCGGCGTGCGGCGACCCGCGCGCGCAACCCCGCAATCCCCAGCGTCAACAGTAAGGGATAGTTGACGGCCAAATGCGCGTCGCCGGAGGTCATGTTGCCTTCCGCCTTGATGATCCCGCTGGCGAGTAGCGCCTTCTGCTCGTCGGTGAACATGCCGTAGCAGCGATCCTGCACAGTTTGCCCGCGCCACCAGGGACAGAGACGGTGTAACACGGCTTTATCCTGCTCGCTGACGTTGAACCTGGCCCCGGGACGATCGGCCAGCTCATCAATCTCTTGTTCGATCCAACTGACAGTGTATTCCGGGAAGATCGGTGCGGCGCGCACGCGGCTGGCTTGATTGCCGACGATCAGTTCGTCGTGATCGATCCAGATAGTTCGGCGGGCCAGGTGCTCCGCCAGCGCCAAGGCGCGTCGCACTGGGAGCGGTTTGTCCAGATGACGCTGGTAGGCCTCGGTATAGTGTTGGGCTCGCTCGGTACAGATGGACGGCGTGGCGATGTGGATCAGGGCGGCTTTATGCGCCCGGATGCGTGCGCTCAGAGTAGTCAGGTGCAGAGTGGTCATGATGCTATCCTCCCAGTGTCGCGCTCAAGCCGCATTGACTTGCATAGGCGCAAGCGGCATCCAGCAAGGCGGGATCGTTGAATGCCTGTTCCGGGGCCAGATAGGGGCGATCGAGCAGGCGGTACTTGTTGCGCCCCAAGGTGTGGTAGGGCAGAAAGTGGATCGTGCTGGTCGCCAGCTCACTGGCGGCGAAATCGATGATGCGTTGAATGTCGTTGAGATCGGTGTTGAAGCCAGGGATCAATGGGACACGCAGGATCAGGGCTTTACCGCGGGCGGACAGGCGACGCAGGTTATCCATGACGCGTCCTACGCTACCGCCGGTCCAGGTACGGAAGCGCTCCCTATCCACCTGTTTGAGATCGGCCAGAAACAGATCTGTCCACGGCAGCGCCGGGGCCACATAGCGCCAAGGGACATGCAGGCAGGTTTCGACAGCGGTGTGGATCCCGGCTTGCTGGCAGCGACGCAGCAGCGTTTCGGCTAAGTGTGGCTGCATGAAGGGTTCCCCACCGGAGAGGGTAATGCCGCCGCCGCTGCGTTGATAAAAAGGACGATCGCGTTCGATCTGCTGGAGGATCGCCGCGACGGACATCTCTTCGCCACAGACCGTCAACGCCTGGCTGGGGCAGCAGTCACGTAGCGCTGCAATGGCGCGCGCATCTGCGTGTGCGCGTAGCAGTCTTATCCCCCGTCCTTCGCGTACCGCGACGTTGGGCGCAGCTGTCTGGCACTGCGTACACGCCGCCAAACAGCTGCGGGCGTCATAGAGCAATTCTGGAGCGCGCGCTAAACTCTCCGGGTTCTGGCACCAGCGGCAGGCGAGCGAACACCCTTTAAAAAAGATCACCGTGCGGATCCCGGGACCATCGTGTGTGGAGTAACGCTGAATATTAAATATCATCATTAAGACTCCAACGTTCTTCTTATGAAGATTAAATAGCTTCCGAATGAAAGTAAAGTTGATACTAATCAATCATTGCTGATCTTTTCATCGCTGAGTAGGACAAAAATCAGCCTTACCCCAGCGTGATTAAGGACACCAGCATGGAGGACTATCTCGACAGCACCGATTGCGTGCGCATGCGACGCCTAACCATACCTTGCCACCGAGGGGGCTAAGCTATCAGGCTGGTGCCGGAGGTTGCCGAACCGTTCATCGGCGCGCTAGCCGGGACGGTGACGTTAGCGCAGTGTGAGCGGGAGCACCTGGCGGTTTATGCTCACCGTGACGCGGTAAGCGTTCATGGCGCCTCTTTGAGGACTGAGGGACAAAATAGGGGCAATCATTTCCAAGCAACAAAAAAGCCACCCGGTTAAAGGTGGCTTAAATGACTGAATCTAAAGCTAAAATTTGGTGGCCCCTGTTGGGTTTGAACCAACGACCAAGCGATTATGAGTTCCTACCGGAACAACCGAAAATCAATAGTTTGCGTTATTTATCATTGACATAGATTGCCATTGTTTGCCAATGATTACCCATTATTCGCCATTTCCACCGCCACTTTATCGCCACATTTACTATCAATACATCGCAATTTTCAAATAGCCAAAGCCATCCTTCAGGTGAAGATTAGTCATCAGCTGTTGAGCGTCTGAAGGTACTGGCATTGCTACATGCTCGGGATTATCTTCAAACATGTCATCTTGCCGCTCAAGATAGTAGTTATAATCCATCCTTTGGAGGTAAGCATGCATGTCAAACTTGTCACCAAATTCAAGGAGAAATGATTGTATATAGAGCGCTGTGACCCGAGTCGCAGAAATTAGTAAGCCATGCAATACATGCCACATCTCGGCTGAACCGTAATATTCAGGCACAAGATTTATTGGAATTGTACCATGCGCAATAAAATTTCTTAGGTTGCGAACTATATGAAGCCCGTGACACTTGTGACCCTTTGGGTAGTTTTTAATAATGCTTATTTGAGGGTCGTATTCTTTTTTATACTTCTCGAATCTCGAAAACAAGTTGTCACAATAATGATAGAAGCCTACAGGCAAATTTTGTTCGTCGGTTTTTTCGAACAAAAGAACACTTTTCTTACTGTCATTGTACTCTCTATTACTTTTAATCTCCTTTGACGAAAGAGTGTAATATGTACTGGCGAAACGGTATGTTTCCTCTAATGCGTTAGAGGTATATAGAAAACGGGTCAGTGCAGTTGAGTAGCGGCTGTAATGGAGCCGTTCAGCTTCATATGCTTCGGCAGCAGGTCTGCACCATATCAGGTCAGAGCCTGCGTATTTTTCTGGGGCAATTTGAACTTCATCGAGGTATGCTGAAAGCTTAAGCCATTCAGCAATATTTGAAAAATTATCATATCTGTCGGATTTAAAATATTCGCAAGCTATAGATAATTCATAAAGATGATTATCGAGCTTGCTTAGCTTGTTACAGATAGGACACTTTTTCATTGGTGTTCCTTGTGAGTACTAAGTGGATTGAGCTTTACTGCATCTTCTAAGTGGTCTGGAGCAAAATGTGCGTAACGCATTGTCATCTTGATGTCGGTATGGCCGAGCACACGTTGCAAGATAAGAATATTACCACCATTCATCATAAAGTGGCTGGCGAAGGTGTGGCGCAATACATGGGTAAGTTGTCCGGCTGGCAACTCAATGTTAGTGCGTTGTAGCGCCGAACGAAAAGCACCATAGCAATTCTGGAATAAGCTACCATGCTCTTTGTTTTTAGCTGGTAATTCTTCATAAAGTTCTTTGCTGATTGGTACAGTGCGATTCTTCTTACCTTTAGTGTAGTTATAGGTAATTTTATATTTTGATAGCTGTGATTTCTTGAGGCCTTCGGCTTCAGACCAGCGAGCACCAGTTGCAAGGCATATTTTTACAACGGATACTAAATCAGGGTGTTCGTGTCGTTTGCACTCGTCAAGAAGCGCTGCAATCTGTTCCTTCGTGAGCCAGGCCATTTCCATTTCTTCTGTGCGGAATGGGCGCATATTTTTCAGTGGATTTTCACCTTTCCATTCTCCGAGCCGGTTTAGCTCATTGAACACCGCCCGGAAATAAGCCAGCTCAAGATTAAGCGTGCGAGGTGATACTTCTTTTACCCTGTTCGAACGGGCGTAATCACCTTTTAACCGCTTTTCTCGATACCGGGAAAACATCTGCGCATCAAAATCGCGAGCCAGCGGCTCTCCCATGCAATCAAACGCATGATGCATAGCCAGCTTCCGCTTTTCGCCGTCCTTTAGAGTGATTCCATGCGCGCTATACCAGGAATTGACAAGTTCTTTTAGAGAACGGCGGTCTTCTTTTTCTTCTTGCCAAGGGTGCTGTATCTTGTGCTGTTCAAAAGCCAGCGCCTCGCCTTTGGTGGCAAACTTCCTTCTGATGCGTTTGCCTTTCGCCCCATTAGGATAGATTTCGCAAATCCATCCTCCAGCCGGATTTTTACGGACGGCCATCAGTTAACCTCGTTGTAGACACCCACCACTCGACCTAATGCTTTAATGTCGTCAAATCCACACTCGAAGGGAACCTTACCCCCTGCAACGTGAAGTTTTTTGCCGGGCAACTTCGTCAATTCTCGAATGCTAATAGCACCTTCAATATCGACAAGCCATTCACCATCTGCAAGAGAGGTGTCGCGCTCAATGAAATAGAGTTTTCCGTCAGCGTAGACGGCAATCGGGTTTATAAGCGGTTTGCTAAAGAACTTACCAGCAATGCTCAAATCCCCATCGCTAACCAAAGATTCTTCACTTAAAGTGAATCTTTCCACGCTTTGGGTATCGGTTTTCGTGTTTCCGGTTGCTGGTGCCCCCTTACCAGTGAGTAACCAGGCGAGATTGGCGCCAGTTTCAAGAGCGCAATGCACAATAAAGTCATAAGAAATAGAATCGCGGCTGTACCTGTTAGCAAGAGAGCTTGATGCAATTTCGAAGTGTCTAGCTAATTGAATTTTCTGAGAAAAACCGTAAGCCTCGCAAATCCTATCCAACACTTCTTCGTTGTTTAATCCAAGACCTTCAATTCTCATGTAGTTTTAACCTATTTACAAACTCCATTTTGGGAGTTATGTTAAGCCTAAACCTAGGCAATTAATGGCGAGCGTTGGCAAACAGATAGCTATTAATTGCAATCTTTAGCAAAAGGAGAATCATGCAACATGGCTTCTGAAATCGCAATCATCAAAGTGCCTGCACCTATCGTTACTCTGCAGCAATTCGCAGAGCTTGAGGGTGTTTCTGAACGCACCGCTTACCGCTGGACAACCGGCGACAACCCTTGTGTACCAATCGAACCCCGCACTATCCGTAAAGGCTGCAAGAAAGCAGGTGGCCCGATTCGTATTTATTACGCACGCTGGAAAGAAGAGCAGTTGCGTAAGGCGCTGGGTCATTCCCGTTTTCAACTCGTCATTGGCGCTTAATTCACTTTATGTGAATTGGAAGGATGCAACATGTTTGATTTTCAGGTTTCCAAACATCCCCACTATGACGAAGCGTGCCGGGCTTTTGCGCAGCGTCACAACATGGCGAAGCTGGCCGAGCGTGCGGGTATGAACGTTCAAACGTTACGCAACAAGCTCAACCAGGAACAACCTCACCAGTTTACGCCGCCTGAATTGTGGCTACTGACTGACCTGACCGAAGATTCAACCCTCGTTGATGGTTTTCTGGCGCAGATTCACTGCCTGCCATGCGTACCGGTTAATGAGCTGGCTAAAGACAAATTGCAGTCTTACGTCATGCGCGCAATGCGTGAACTCGGCGAACTGGCGAGCGGCGCGGTATCTGATAAACGTCTGACCTCTGCCCGTAAGCACAACATGATTGAAAGCGTTAATGCTGGCATTCGCATGTTGTCATTATCGGCGTTGGCGCTGCATGCGCGTCTGCAGACTAATCCCGCTATGTCGAGCGTGGTCGATACCATGAGCGGTATCGGTGCATCATTCGGTCTGATTTGAGGTGCGTATGCTGAAAAGTGAACCGTCATTCGCGTCTCTGCTAGTCAAGCAAAGTCCAGGCATGCACTACGGCCACGGCTGGATCGCAGGTAAGGACGGCAAGCGCTGGCACCCGAGCCGCTCACAGGCTGATTTACTGGCTGGCCTCTCTACTCAAAAGCAGGGGGAATCATGGCTATCGAATCTGTTTCCGCGACTGTTCCGCTGAAGGCGGGTGAACGTCTGGCCGGTCTCAATCATGTGGCTGAATTGCGCGCGAAATATTGGGGCGATAGCTGGAAAGAGGTTGAGCGTTTTGTTGATGATATGCGCGATAAACGTGACCCACAATATGAAGAAAATAATCGGGCGCTGGCCGCTATTTTCTTTCTTGCAAAATTACCGGCGGCTCGTCATGAGCTCGAATTAAGTGAGCTGACTACTGACGAGAAAAAAGCGCTTATTACAGCGATGAATCATTTTCGTGCAGTAGTGAGCTTATTTCCAAAACGGCTAACCATGCCGAATTAACCAACGGCAGAAATTAATGGCGTAAACCCGCCGGGTATTCTTTTGCCTAAATTCAGGAGGATTTATGAGTCGAGTTGTTTATTTTTCAACACCGAGAAATGCAGGAAAAAACACGCTGGATGAATTGTTTAAAGAAGCCAAAAAAGAAGAGCGTAAAGACCGCGCGCTCGCTGTTTCAATCCGTCTTGAGGCGCTGGCTATCCATATCACCAAAGAGGGCATGAGCGGCACTGAAGCTGCCGAACTGCTGCGCCGTGAAGCAACCCGCTTTGAGAATGAATCACAGGAGCTGCACTAATGGCCGACGCAATGGATTTAGCACAACTGCGCGAGCAGGAAGACCGCGAACGCCATATCAGCAACGCGCGCAGCCGTATCGCTGCACCTTCCCGTTTCCTTTGCGAGGAATGTGACGCACCAATCCCGGAAGCTCGCCGCATTGCGATTCCGGGTGTGGCCTTTTGCGTGACCTGTCAGCAAATCGCTGAACTCAAGTCAAAACATTACAGGGGCGTATAAATGGGTATTCGTATCGAAGTCGGCGATAAATGGGTAATTACCAGCGACCAGTATCAATTCATCCTGAATGAAAAGAAAGTCGTTAAGTCAGGTAATAAAGCTGGCGAGGAATGGCTCAATACCATCGGCTATTACCCAAAGATTAACCAGCTTATTTCCGGTCTAGTTCATCACCATATTCAAACTGCAACGTTTAATACTCTTTCTGAAATGGCGGCGGAAATAGAGAGAGTTGGCGCTATCTGCTCTGCGGAATTTAAGGGGGAAAAATGAGCCAGTCAGCTACTGTAATTTCTGTTTCTGATATTTCGGAGAAGGTCAGGGAAATCGAAATAGCATACCACCGCTATTTGAATTTATTCCGTATACCCGATGACCATAAAATAGTCGTGAATTATTCTGCCGGTAAAGACAGCACTGCGACTCTTGCTGTCGCCCATGCAGTGTTCGGAAACCGTGTACAAGCTGTAATGGCGGACACTGATAACGAGCATGAGTTGACTGTTGAATTTGCTCGCAACGTCCATCAGCAAATTGGCTGCAACCCAGTGCAGGTAGTTAAGCGGGTTTACACAGAGGCTGACTTTGCTAAACGCCGTGCATATCTGGAGAAAAACTGGCGAAAGCGTCAGGCAATCCGTATGGGAGTGTATCGTGGAATTGTAATGCCGTCCCTTGCTCGCGCGGACACTAAATTCGGTCAGGCGTGGTTACGTACCGCTGAACGGTGGGGAATTGAATTTGAAACACCTCTCGACGCGGCACTTTCAGTTTTACATCCATCAGGAAACAGCTTCTTGGACTGTGCATTGCTTCACGGCAAGTTTCCAATGCTGCGCGACCGTTTCTGCACTGATGAACTGAAAATTCAAATCGCTTATGAAAAAGCAATGCTGCCAATGCTGGACGATGGTGATGTTGTTGTTCAATGGTCTGGTGTACGAGCCGATGAGTCATCAAAGCGAGCTGGTTATGAGCGTTTCGCTCCCGACCGACGAGACCCAGAATTTTTATATAACTTTCTACCTATCCATCAGTGGACAGCAGCCGATGTTTTTGCGCTGCATAAATATTTTGGTATTAAGCCAAACCAACTATACATGCAGGGAGCTTCGCGTGTTGGCTGCATGAACTGTGTTCTTAGCAACAAAGAAGAAATTGCCGAGACGGCAGCGCGCTGGCCGGAACACATCGAGAAGCACAAACAATGGGAACTAAAAGTTCGCCTGACCAGCCGCTGGGTACACTGGATGAGTGTTGGAGAAGTTAGCCAGCGCTGGATGAAGCAGTTTGATTTACCTCTTGGCCGCAATGTTCAGATGTTAGGTATTACACCAGAAGTCCAGAACATCGATTGGTCGGGATTCTATGGCCCGCGCGGGGGGCTTAATTCACCTGGCGTTGGCGATGTTGTTGAATGGGCTAAAACTGGCCGCGGCGGAAAGGTTTATGACCTCGTTAAAGCCAGTCTTGATACTGCTACTTGCTCCTCGCGCTACGGCCTGTGCGAATGAGCTCTATTTCTTATGCTTACCCGTGGAACGCTCCACGGTCGGCAATCGCCAGCCCATATCTTACCTATGACCAACAGTATCACCGCGACCGTATGTTCGCGGCTTTGCTGCATGCGAGAAAGGTACTTTCTCTCCAGCCTGAGTGCGTGCGTTTTGATGTTTATCGCACCGCTGCAGTGCTGGAACAAAATCAGGGCAGTCAACGAGCCAATGCCTTTTTAATCAGCTTCTGCAAAAAGGCATTGCCACGTCTTGAACTGGTAGCAAAAAAATACGAGTGCGTTGGCATCAACAGCAATGTATCAACCGCTGTTTTCGGTGGTCATTTTGATACCAAGCTTATGCAATATCTGGCATCACGCATGGTCAATATGGTAGCCAGATATAACCGCCTCCCGGATATGTCGCGCGCCGATATTGACCTACTGGCTGCTGATATCGCTAATTTCATTCGTGCTGAACTGGCTGACATTGATGGCACCGGATTTAGCGAGCTAAAAACGCTGTACACCTGGTACATGCGCGCCGGTATTATTTCTCTGCAATTCAATGTCCCCCCTCCGCATTGGGAGCGGGTGACTAAAAAATATGTCGGAGAAGATGAAATCGCGCCGGCTATCGCTCGCATGTTTAACGATGTGTGGTGGCGTGGTCGTCTGCGTCGCATTGCGGCTGCATGGCGCGAACATCTGCAAATCGCTGCTGGCAACGTCAGTAAGAAAAAGTACGCCTATGCGAGTAAAAACTGCGTGACCGACTGGCGCGAGCAGAAGCGTCGCACGCGTGAATTTCTCAAGGGGCTGGCTCTCGAAGACGAAGACGGCAACCGCATCAGTCTTATCGAAAAATACGACGGTTCGGTCGCTAACCCTGCGATACGCCGCTGCGAGCTGATGACCCGCATCCGTGGGTTTGAAAATATCTGCAATGAACTCGGATACGTCGGGGAGTTTTACACCCTGACCGCACCGTCTAAATATCACGCTACGACTAAAGCGGGATACCGTAACAGCAAATGGAACGGAGCCAGCCCCTCGGACACGCAGAGCTACCTAACCGGCCTTTGGGCACGCATTCGTGCCAAGCTACATCGGGAAGAAATTCGCATTTTCGGCATACGTGTTGCCGAGCCTCATCACGACGGAACGCCGCATTGGCACATGCTTATGTTCATGTTGCCAGAAGACGTCGAGCGCGTGCGCCTCATCATCCGTGATTATGCGTGGGAGGAAGACCGCCACGAACTGAAAAGCGATAAAGCCAAAAAGGCACGCTTCCATGCCGAAGCTATTGACCCGGAAAAGGGTAGCGCTACCGGCTATGTTGCTAAATACATTTCGAAAAATATCGACGGCTATGCTCTCGATGGTGAAACCGATGACGAAAGCGGTGAGCTGCTGAAAGAGACAGCCTCCGCCGTATCAGCATGGGCGGCGCGCTGGCACATCCGTCAGTTTCAGTTTATCGGCGGTGCGCCAGTGACGGTCTACCGTGAATTGCGTCGTCTCGCTGATACCGAGACCGCGCACGGTCTGAGCGTTGAGTTTGCCGCCGTCCATGATGCCGCTGACGCTGGTGACTGGGCTGGTTACGTTAATGCTCAGGGTGGCCCGTTTGTCCGTCGCGATGATTTGCAGGTGCGTACGCTGTATGAACCGCGCCCCGAGTTTAACCAGTATGGTGAGGAAACCATCTGCATCCGTGGAGTGTACGATTCTGCTGTCGGTGCCGGCACCCCTATTTTAACCCGGCTCACGCAGTGGAAAATTGTGCCGAAGCGTGCCGTTAATTTGGCCGTTGACGTTAAGGGCGCTCCTGCGCCCTCTCGGAGTTCTGTCAATAACTGTACGGGGGAGCCGGAGGGGGATCTGGCATGGCTGAATGATTTTGACTTTAGTCAGCCCTTAAACCGGAGTCAAAAACGACAGCTTATGGATCTACTGAGGTCGGAACGGCGCCATAGGAAGCCTGTCTTTGACCCTAGAACGAAGAAGAATGCCGCGGCGATCGACAGAACACTGGATGAAATCAAGGTACTGACCGGCCAAGACATCAGTAAAGGGGAAGCACTACACCTAATGGCTGGCTCAAAGATGTCGATTGCGGGGCATTGGTGCCGCGGATCAGCCTCTGGTGAGGTTTTTGGTGCGAGGTCCAAAAGCAATCTACATGACTCTGTGCAGATATTACGTTGTTTTGACAAGCTAAGGCGTAGTGTGAAGGTGATGAAAACAACATGATAATAAAGATTTTTTTGTTGATTACTTGACTCTTTGTGGTTATGGGTTCAAATTTATACTGTGTATTTATACAGTATTTAATGGGGGGATGTGGATAGAGAGCTGAGCGAGCTCGTTATGATTGAGCGGGTAGAAATGATCGCGCGTTTGATGACTGAAGGAACCTGCCAGGAAAGAGACCGTGAAATCGCACTTGGACTGATAGCTGAACTTGCTAAAGGGAACTTGATGAAAAATAGCTTGTCTTCTATAGCCTTTTCAGCTAAACCCATTGAAAAATAATAACAAAATGAATTCGATATTTTTCACTTTGAATATGGCCACAGTTACCAAAACGTGAGAATATCAAGCCTTAGTGAAATCTTGCTTTTTTCCGAGGGATGTTTCGCTATAATACGCGGTCGGTTTTTAGGAGGGGTCAATGCCAACTGTAGTGTCGCTTTTTTCTGGGTGTGGTGGTTCTGATGCTGGGGTCTTAAGAGCGGGGTTTGATGTGCTCATGGCAAATGACATTCTACCCTACGCCCGTGATGTCTACTTGGCTAATCATCCAGAAACTGATTACGTTTTAGGGGATGTTTCTGCTATCGAATCGTTCCCTTCCGCTGAGCTGCTGGTCGGGTGCTATCCCTGCCAAGGCTTTAGTCAAGGTGGGGTTCGCAAAGCTGATAGAAAAATCAACACACTATACTTAGAATTTGCTAGGGCTCTTAGAATCGTTAAACCAAAGGCATTCATCGTAGAGAATGTTTCAGGTATGGTGCGAAGGAATTTTGAGCATTTACTGAAAGATCAGTTTAAGGTTTTCGAAGAGGCCGGCTACAGAGTTAAGTCTCAGATTTTAAATGCCTCTCATTATGGAGTGGCGCAGGACCGTAAGCGTATTTTTATTGTCGGTATACGTAGCAACTTTGATTTTGATTACGAGTTCCCATTAGCAACTCATGGTGATAATTTAAAACCATATACCACAATTCGCGATGCTATTGGGCATTTGCCTGAATGGCCTGTGGGGGAGTTTTATGATTCAGATTTCCATTGGTATTACTTATCTAGAAATCGTAGGCAAGATTGGGAACAGATTTCTAAAACGATTGTCGCGAATCCTCGCCATATGCCGTTGCATCCAATAAGTCCAACGTTGGTAAAACTCGGTCCAGACAAATGGAAATTTACATCTGATGCGCCAGCTCGTCGTTTTAGCTTCCGTGAAGCTGCACATCTTCAAGGATTTGGCGATTTAATTTTTCCCGAAACAGAGCGGGCCTCGATGAATATGAAGTATACTGTAGTGGGTAATGCAGTACCGCCTCCACTTTTTGAGGCGGTGGCTAAAGCATTACCGCAAGAATTATGGTTTAATTAAGGTTCCGGTACTACGCTTTGAAGTTCCGATTCAAATGCAGCAAACCACGGAAACTCTGTCAGTAATTCCCAGTGGTTTGCTTTGTCGAGTAAAAATAAAGTTCGTAACCTATCCAGTAAAATAACTCCAGATGTGGGACGAGAAGTAACCCATTGACCGTTGGAGTCTCTATAAAAAACAGGAGTAAACATTACAGAAGGATAAGAAAATGTTGTATGGAAATAAGGGGTTAGATTTATTGAGTGTGCCTCAAGGGTTTTTTTGGGCCAACCTTCTTCTTGGGCTCCACATTGACCTAAAATGCCAAAGTTACAGTTAAGATTATCATTGAACTTAACAGTCGCAATAATGTCAAATCCTGCATCGCCAGTACTACTAACCCGATCGCATTCCTCTTCATCAATTCGTTTAACACCTAAATCACTACCCATAACACGTAAAGCTTGACGTAAATCTGTACCGTAATAAGAACGGCGATCCTCTGAGTTTGCATCAAATATTTTGACTTCACCATGTGTGGGTAAAAGGGATTGTGTTGCATATTTACATAAAATAGCAAACCCTTTAGCCCAGCGTTGCGCTGCACCACGAATACGAATGAAAGAGCGTAGGCGTGAACAGCATAGTGTAAATATGTATACTCTATGTTTATTTGTCTGTACGTTTTGCATGCGAATTTCATCTCCTTCGACAATGAAAGGATACATATCGTTCATGCTTGCGAATCTATAGCTTAGTTGAATCCAGACATTTTCAATTTGAGCTTCAGTTCTGTCACCTAAAACGGCATCTGAATCGATTCTATTTACTTCACGCCTTTCATGATCTAATTCATCTACACTAGTGTTTGATACATTCAGCAAACTTGCTAAGTCTGTCTGATGGAATGCATTTCTGCCGGTATAGTTGATGATGCATAGCAACTCTACTAAGTCAGCCAGAAGATGAGGCGTATTTGGATGCATGTCTCCTACATCAAAAGTCGTCATCGTCCTTTTCCTTCTCCGCTAACTCTTTACCAATCATTTTAATATTTTTGTTAATGCGTTTGGCTACCTCGTATGCGCTGCTATTGAATTCAACATTCGCAACCATACCAGCAGCTTCAATCATTAATGTTTCAATCTGATAAAGAATTTCTAAAAAGTCTTCGCTTATATCGGATGTAAGTTGATATGCAACGTTTAGTGGTGCGCCATCTCTGAACTGCTGTAAAGCCCTTGGGTTGCTAACAATGGCAGCAAGATGTCTTAGATTACGTGACTCACCAACTTTGGTGTTACCATCTTTGTCCCTAAGGTAAAGCCATTGTGTCAACTCTTTAATTGATTCATTTTTAAGTGATGAAGGGTTAATAATTGGATCTGAAGGAATTACTTCTCCATCTTTAGTAATGTCAACGCCTACGAAATGACCAATTCGTTCATCGGCTAATGCTGTTGATAATATGGAGAACTTTATGCTTTGCTCATTTAAATCATCTATTTCGTAAAAATCTTCTGATTCTATTTTTCTGTAAACAGCAAGAGCATCTAAGTTTCTCTTAATGTGATCTCTTCTACTTCCGATTATTTTTGCGACTTCGTAATAGCGATCCGAAGGTGATTTCGTTGAGTCAGTGCCATCGAAAATTTGCTCGATATACCTTGCTTTCGCAAGAGGATCCCATTGCTTGATTCCTGTAATATGGCGGAAGCCCAAATATGGTAATACATCTTCTCGCCGTGGTTTAACAATAACGGGTAATTCGTCAAATATACTGGTGTTTTCTTTATGTATATTAATAACCCTTAAGCTTGGCTTTTCACATAGGTATGGATTAAGTATAAGTTTTACAGAAGTGAGTCGTCTGTTTCCTTCGACAACCTTATATTTTCCATTGCCATCCGGAATTGCGATGAGCGGTTCACCACTAAAAAATCCATTTTGAGATATTGCACTCATTAAATCTTCTAGAGAAGTAGATGTTGCAATATAGTTAATCATGGCTTCTTGCGTGCGTGCTACACCATTAGGAAGGCGCGGGTTTGCATCGTCTAGTTCCAACTGCTCTATTGGAATCATTTTTACATCTGACATTTTTTGCTCCTACCTTTTACAGGGAGTAATTCTCTTAAACCCAAGATTCTCGCATTAAGAGAAAAATATACAAGTTTCGGCACACATACTCCACAGCCAGTTCTCACGAAGTTTGATTGTCATCTCAAAAAGAAAGCTTCTTGCATGCATTTGTGTGCATGAATTTGAACGCGTTTTTTAAGATGAAAAACTGATGGACTGCCAGATATGATGTGCTTTGCGTAGAATGTTGCACCTGCATTAAAACCGACCCATAAAGCGGGCAGGCGAGGCGGGGATAGCATTGCGCGCAACGCGGTAAAATATGCCGCGCAGGAGTGCGCCAGCGCGGCGCTGTGCGCTTGGTTGATTTTGTTGGTGTCGTTGGGTGTTATAGGTGTCGCGCTGCGTGTGGCGCGTCTGAGGGGATTCTGTGTGGTGATGTAAAAAAGCCGCCCGCAGGCGGCATCGGTATTACTCCTCGCTATCGTCTAGGCTGTACTTCTTGAACCGGATCACCTCCTCACCCAGCCACTGGTTAATCTCGGCGATCCGCGCCTGTAGCGGGGTTAGCTCGTTGCGGACAAACACCCGGGCAACTTTCTCGACATCCCCAACGGAGCCGACGTTTTCGGGTTTTCCGCCCATCAGTTGGTAGGGGATACGGTGGGCGTCGAGCAGATCGGCGGCGCTAACTTTCTTGATGTTAAAGAAATCATCCTTGGTGGCCACCTCACTGAGCGGGATGATTTTTATCCCGTCGCTTTTTCCGTTCGGGGCATAAAAAAACAGGTTCTTAAAGTTGCCAATGCCACGCGAGCTGCGCATTGCATCGCGCAGCGCTTCCACATCAGTAGCATTTTGCGCCGGATCGGTAACGTACATGATGTACCCGGCATGTGCCCCGTTTTGATAATACTTCCGGCGGAACAGCGTGGCCGACTCATTCAGCCAGGCGGAGTTAAGCGCGGACAAGTATTCCGGCATGCCGTAAAGCTCTTGGTTGATATCCGGCTCCATCAGGTGGAAAACCGCACCGGGGTCAAAGCGGTGCGGATGAGTGAACGACTGCACGTACCAGTAAACATCCTCTTCAACCCCGCGCCGGGTGTATTTGGCCGGCGACGTCTCTAGGCGTAGCGCTTTACCGGTGACGCTTTGGCGCAGTTCAAAAAAGGCGTTGCCAAACACCAGATAATCCAGAACGAAGCGCGAGAAATCCTGCTGCGATAGCATCGGATGCGGGATGTAGGTACTGGTCAGAATATTGCGCTTTACGTAAATCGGCGAGCTGTGATGTACCGCTGCGCGCAGGCTTTTGGCAAGCCCTGAGAAGCTGACCGGCGGTTCATACCATTTGCCGTTGCTGATGCACTCCACGTAGTCGAGGATGTCGCGCTTATCGAGCACGGCGGTAGGTTCACCGAAGGTAAACGCCATTGCGCCGTTGCCCGCCGCGGCGGATTCAGCAACCATTTTTTTAGTCGGACGATTTTTGCGTTTTTTCATCAGTTGATATCCAAAATTGACGATGAGGGGCGGCCGTTGCCAGCGGTCAGGGGTTCGTTTAGCAGCGCGTGCATGGTCGCCCAGGCCAGATCGGCGTGGCTGGCTTCATCACTGCGGCTGGCGTCATAGGTGGTGCTGCGACCGCTGGCGGTCATGGTTTTGCGGATGGCCATAAACGAAGCGGTCACATCGGTGTAGCTGACGTCATATTCCAGACGTCCGTTAGCGATGGTGTCCTTGGCTTTCAGCACCATGGCGGTTTTTACCTCCGGGTTGTAGCGCAGCTCGCGCGCCGCCGGGTAGAACTCGCGCACCAACTGGAAAACCCCCTGCCCGATCCCCGTGGCATCGATGCCGATGTAATCGACGCGGTATTTTTCCGTCAGCGCCCGGATGGCCTCGGCCTGGGTAGAAAAATCCATGCCTTTCCACTGGTGGCGCTCCAGCATGCGGAATTTACCGCCCGGCACCGCAGGCGGCGCCAGTACCACGCAGCCCGCACTGTCGCCCGTATGTGAGGGGTCGTACCCAATCCAGACCGGGCGATCAAAGGGATGGTCGGCATAGGGGTTCACGTCCGTCCATGCCTCCAGGGCGTCGACCATACAGCGCTGTAACTCCTCGAACGGGAACACGCTGGCCTTGTCGTCGACGAACTCGCACATGAACAGGTTTTTAAAGTCGTCGGCGCTGTTTTCACGCTTGAGCTGATCGAGGTCGAACAAGGTGCAGCCACCGGCCAAGGCGTCCTCGATGGTGACGATTTGCCGCCACTGCCCATCTGCGCACAGCAGGCCACCGGCCAGGGCGCTGTGGCTGATGTCGATTTCAATACGATCGGCAGCGCTGGCGCGTCCCTTGTTGAACAGGTCGCCAGACCAGAACGGGTACGCCCCGTGTGCCAACGTGGAGGGCGTCGAAAAGTAGGTCGATCGCAGGTGCTTCTGTGAGGCCATGCCGGAGGCAACCTTGCGTAGCTTCTGGAAGTTGGGGATCCAGAAAATTTCATCGACATACAGGTCGCCGTTATGGCTCTGCGCCGTGTTGGAGTTGGTGCCAAGGAAAATCAGCTTTGCCCCGTTGTTGCCGATGACAATCGGGTCACCGGTCAGGTCGACATCGACCAACCGGGCGAACTGAATGATGTATTCACGGAATACATACGCCTGCGTTTTACTGGCCGACAAAAAAATCTGGTTATGGCCGGTTTTTAGGGCGCGCAGTAACGCCTCACGGGAGAAGTAGAACGTCGCACCGATCTGGCGCGATTTGAGAATATCGCGGATACGGTGAGCCAGCCCGGCGCGATACCACTGCAACTGGTATTCGAAAGACTGGTCGAAAAATACTTCCTCCAGTTTTTCGATCGCCTCGTCGCTGAAAAAGTTCTTTTTCGGCTTCTTGCGCTCCCCCTTGTTGCGATTGGCCACGTTGGGATTGAGGTCGGACTCGTTGCCGGTCTGGCTGTAGCGGTTCACCCGCGCCAGGCGTTCGATCTGGCGCCCGAGCAGGTCAATTTCCTTGTAGTCCGCCCCCTCTTTTTTGTCCTTGAGAACCAGTTGCACCAAGCGTGCCTCGATGCTGTTTTCGATACGGGTGATCGGCGCCGTGTCCTCCCAGGCGTCGCGCTGCTTCCAGCTCTGCACGGTCGGGCGTTTCTGTTGCAGCATTTCGGCGATCTGCGCGATAGAAAACCCCTGCCAATACAGCAGCGCCGCCTGTCGGCGCGGATCGCGCAATAGTGATGTGTCTGTGGTGATGGTCATGTCATCCCTCGCTCATTCTACGAGGGAAAGGCTACGGAAGCGCCGCTGCATCTGCCTTAAGTGCCTGTTGTGCCAGCGCTAACCCATCCGTCACCGCTGGCGGCGGCGGGGGTGAGTCGGGAAACTAACCCCCGACATTCAACTACCAACGCAGGACTGACGATGGCAAAAAAAATTTCTAAGTGGTTCCGCATCGGTGTCGAGGGTGACACCTGCGATGGCCGCGTTATCGATGCCAATGACATCCAACAGATGGCCGAGACCTTTGATCCGCGTGTCTATGGCTGCCGCATCAATCTGGAGCACATCCGCGGCCTGCTGCCGACCGGTGACTTTAAGCGCCTGGGGGATGTGGTGGAGCTCAAGGCCGAGAAAATCGACGATGACAGCGCGCTGAATGGCAAGTGGGCGCTCTACGGCAAGATTGCCCCGACCGATACGCTGGTCGAGTGGGTGCGTGATGGGCAGAAGGTCTACACCTCCATGGAGATCCGCCCCAATTTTGCCAACTCCGGCAAAGCCTACCTGGTCGGCCTGGCGGTGACGGATGACCCGGCCAGCCTCGGTACGGAATACCTGGAATTTTGCGCCAATGCCACCGCCAACCCGCTGGCCAATCGCAAGGAGGAGCCGGGCGACCTGTTCTCCGTGGCTTCCCTCGCCGAGCTGGAGTTTATCGAGCAGAGCCATGTCCTCGATTCCTTGGCTGACAAGGTGCGCGGCCTGTTCTCGCGTAAAGCCCGGCATGATGACGATCGCTTTGCCGATGTACATGAAGCCGTCACCACCATTGCCGAACAGGTGCAAAGCAACAGCGATAGCACCGAGCAACGTTTTCAGGCGTTGGAGGAAGTTGCCGAAACCCTGCGCGGTGAGTTGGCCGAGGAACGCCAACAGGTTACTGCGCTGCGCGCCGCCCTGGACAACACCGAAAACCCAACCCAGTCACGTCGCCAACCGGCCACCGGTGGCAATGGTGAAGACACCCTGTTAACCAACTGCTGATCGGGGCTATGCCGCCGCCCGCCTAGTCGTGGGTTGTATTGGGGTAAAACAACAAGAGAGACACTATGCGCAAGAATACCCGTTTCAAGTTTAATCAGTACCTGACCCGTGTCGCCGAGCTGAATGGCGTGGCCGTCGACGATTTGAAAAATAAATTCGCCGTTGAGCCCTCCGTCACGCAGACGCTGATCACCTCGGTGCAGGACACCTCCGAGTTTCTGACCCGCATCAACATGGTGCCGGTCGATGAGCAGGAGGGGGAAAAAATCGGCTTGGGCGTGACCGGCTCTATCGCCAGTACCGCCGATACGGACGGTGGCACAGGTCGTGAGACCGCGGACTTTATGGCGCTGGCCTCCCGTAAATACCGTTGTGAGCAGGTCAACTTCGATTTCCATATCCGTTATAACACCCTCGACCTGTGGGCCCGTTATCAGGATTTCCAGCTGCGTTTGCGTGACGCCATCGCCAAGCGCATGGGGTTGGATTACATCATGGCCGGGTTTAACGGAACGTCGCGCGCCGCCACCTCCAACCGCAAGACCAACCCACTGCTGCAGGATGTGGCTGTCGGCTGGTTGCAGAAGATGCGCAATGAGGCGCCGAAACGTGTCCTGGACAAAATCACCAACACCTCGGGGGAGGTGGTCTCAGCCGTGGTGCGCATCGGTGCCAATGGCGACTATGAGAACCTCGATGCCGCCGTCATGAATGCCACCGATACCCTGCTGGATCCGTGGCATAGCGAAGACCCGGAGCTAGTCGTGATTTGCGGTCGCAAGCTACTGGCCGACAAGTATTTCCCGCTGGTGAATAAGAAGCAGGATAACAGCGAGGCGATGGCGGCAGACGTTATCGTCAGCCAGAAGCGCATCGGTAACCTGCCAGCGGTCCGTGTCCCCTATTTCCCGGACAACGCGCTGATGGTCACCCGACTGGATAACCTCTCCATCTACGTGATGGACAGCAGCCACCGCCGCCACATCGAAGAGAACGCCAAGTTCGATCGGGTCGAAAACTACGAGTCACTGAAAATCGACTATGTGGTCGAGGATTACGGCTGTGCCGCGATGATCGAAAACATCCAGTTTGGCACCTTCCCCGCCAAGCCTGCGGCGGCATCACTGAGTGCGGAACAAGGCGCACCCGTTGAGAACGCAGGGGGCTAAGCCATGTTGAGTCCCGCAGAGTGTCATGTAATGCGGGTCTCGGCCACGTTGGCCGCGCAGCGGGAAAACACCCCGCTGCGCCATGCCAGCGAGTATGAGCAGATGCTCGTCAAACTGGCCGCTGATCGCCGCAAGCTAAAAGGTATCCAATCCGTTGAGACCAAGGCGCTGCATAAGCGCGACATGCTGCCGTTTTATGGGCCGTGGATCAGCGGTGTGTTGGCCGCTGGCCGTGGTGCGCAGGATGACATCGTGATGACCGTCATGCTGTGGCGGTTTGATGTGGATGACATCACCGGCGCCTTGGATATCGCCGAGTATGCCTTACGCCATAACCTGAGAATGCCGGAAAAGCATAGCCGCACGACCGGGTGCGTCGTGGTGGAAGAAACCGCCGCTGCCGCCGCACGTCTACGCGCCGCCGGTGCCGCTTTGTCGATCGATACGCTGGAGCGAGCCATCGCGCTGACGGTAGATCAGGATATGCCCGACAACGTGCGCGCCCGCCTGCATAAAACCGTCGGCCTGTTGTTGCGAGACCAGGGGGATAACGCTGCCGCCTTGGCACAGCTCCAGCGCGCAATGCAGTTGGACGACAACGCCGGGGTGAAAAAGGAGATTCAGGCGCTGGAGCGCGCGATCCGGCCAAAGCCGGTGAAACAACCAGCTAAGCCAGCCAAGAAAAAGACGGCGGCGCGTCCGCGCAGCGTAACCGGGACACCGGCCAGACGCGGGCGCCCGCCCAAGGTGAAAGCCGCCAGTTAACAGAATGCGCCACGCGCCAGGGCGGCACGCAGGCCAATGCAGGCATGACCTCGCGGTCGGCCTGCGTCCACCGCCCACCCATTCGAGGTTGTCATGACGACAGTGATTATTGACCAAAGCGGGATGCCTGCCGGTGATGCGGTGATCATTCCACCGGACTCGCAGCGTGAACCGGTAATTAAAAACACCTTCTTTTTTCCTGACGTTGAGCCGCGCCGTATCCGTGATCTGATGCGGTTGGAATACACGGTCACCACTGCCCGTATGCGCGATGCCATTTGTGCCGGTATCGCTGAGGTTAACGCCGAGTTGGTCGAGTTCCGCGAGCGGCAGATGTTGCTGGGGTTCAAGACCCTGGACGCCGTGCCGGCAGAGACCATCGATGGCGAGAGTGTGTGCTGTTTCCACTACCTACGCGCCGTCAGTGCCATGACAGCGGCCTCACTGTATGAGCGCTATCGCGGGTATGACGCCAGCGGTAAGGGGGAGAAAAAGGCCGAGAGTGTCGAGGCGGTGATCGATGAGCTGTGGCGGGATATGCGCTGGTCCGTGTCTCGGTTGCAGGGGCGCCCCCGCTGTATTGTGAGCCAGCTATGAAAGTGATTGCACAACAGGGGGAGACGCTTGATGCCCTGTGCGCCACCTATTACGGCCGCACGCAAGGGGTCGTCGAGGCGGTGCTGGAGGCGAATCCGGGACTGGCCTCGCTCGGCGCCATCCTGCCACACGGTACCGTCGTCGAGTTACCCGAAATTGAGGCGGCGCCAATATCTGAAACCATTAACTTATGGGATTAACGAATGAACGAAACCGATAAGAGTGTGCTCTCGCTGTTTGTGATCGGCGTGATGATCGTCATCGGTAAGGTACTGGTCGGCGGCGAGCCGGTATCCCCGCGGCTGTTCATCGGTCGCTGTCTTTTGGGGGGCTTTGTCTCCATGGTCGCCGGGGTGGCGCTGGTGCAGTTCCCCGACCTGTCGCCGACGGCGGTGAATGGTCTCGGCTCCATGTTGGGCATCGCTGGCTATCAGGTAGTGGAGATCCTGATTCAGCGTCGGATTGGCAAAGGGGGCAATGCGGCCAAAGGGGGCAGCGATGAGCGCCATTAATCTGCATCCAAACGTGGCGGCGTTCCTCGATATGATCGCCTTTGCTGAGGGAACGGCGACCCATCCGCTGACGCGTAACCGAGGGTACGACGTGATTGTTACGGGCATGGATGGGGTGCCGGAGGTGTTTACCGACTACAGCGATCACCCGTTTGCGCATGGTCGCCGCGCCAAGGTGTTTAACCGTCGTGGGGAGCGGTCGACGGCCTCTGGACGCTATCAGCAGCTTTACCTGTATTGGCCGCACTATAAAAAGCAGCTCGCCCTGCCCGATTTCAGCCCGGCATCGCAGGATAAGTTGGCGATACAGCTGATCTGCGAGCGTCGAGCGCTGGAGGATATCAAGCGCGGCGATATCGAGCGCGCCATCTCCAAGTGTCGGGGCATTTGGGCATCGTTGCCGGGGGCGGGCTACGGTCAGCGAGAGCACGCACTCGACACGCTGGTTAGCGTATACCACCAGGCTGGCGGGGTGGTGGCATGACGTGGCGCCTAACCCTGCTTCTGATTGTCATGTCGCTAGCGCTCGGGGCTGCGCTGTGGCTGCGCCATGAAAACAGCAACCTACGACGGGGATTTGATACGGCCAATCAAGTGGCGTCAGCGCAAAAAACGCAGATTACCATGCTGAAAAATCAGCTAAGTACGGCCTCCGCCGTGAGCCGCAGGCAAGAGCGGGATCAGGTTATCCTGCGTCAGCAGCTCGATGCCGCCAACGCCCTCGCCACCCACCGAAATAAAACCATCACGAGGCTACTCAATGAAAATGAGACCCTGCGTTCGTGGTGGCGGACTGCTCTGCCTGATGTGGTTGTCCGGCTGCACACCCGCCCCGCATTCGATAACCCCGACGATTATTTACAGTGGCTGTCCCGCCGTGAGCAGTTGCCGGATACCGGGGAGCCACCCGACCAGCAACGGCGATCTGAGTGACGATAATCGACAGTTAGAGGCCGCGCTGGTGCGGTGCGCACTACAAGTGGAGACCGTCAAACACTGTCAGGAGGAATTGCGTGCTAAAGCCGAACAGTCTGAAACAGGCGCTCTATAAGGCGTTGCCGGTACTGGCCGAAAACCCGGATATGATGCGGATCTTTATCGATGAGGGGGTGATCGCCGCCACGCTGGCGCCATCGCTCTCCTTTGAGAACCGGTACACATTGAATGTGCTGATCCTGGACTATCGCGGCGACATAAATCTGATTCTGGTACCGCTGGCGGCATGGCTGCGAGAGAATCAGCCCGATATCTTCACGACAGGCGACGGGAAGGGATTCACCTATATCAGCGACATCAATACCGGCGACAGCCAGGATTTAAGTATCAGTCTAAAGCTGACCGAGCGCACCCTGGTGCAACAGGAGGGCGCCCGTTTGTATGTGCGTAATGTGGGCGAGCCACCCGAACCGGAACCCGTCGAGCGGCCGAAGGAGCTCTACATCAACGGCGAGTTAGTGAGTCAGTGGCATGAGTGAGTTCTCACCCTTTAACGATACCCTCGCGGGGTTGATCGCCACCCTGACCGCCACTGAGCGGCGCAAGATGGCGGCGGAGATTGCCCGCCGACTGCGAGCCAGCCAACAGCGTCGCATCAGGACGCAGCAGGCGCCAGACGGAACGCCCTACACGGCGCGCAAACCCCAACAGGTCAGGGAAAAGCGCGGGCGGGTGCGCCGGGCAATGTTCGCCAAGCTGCGCACCAATCGCTACATGCTGGCAAAGGCGGATCCTGATGCGGCCACGGTGACGTTTACCGGACGGGTCCAGCGCATTGCGCAGGTTCATCAGTACGGTCTGAAAGACAAGCCAAACCGCCACAGTGCGGAAGTGCAGTATGAGGCTCGCCCATTACTGGGCTTTACCGACGAGGACAAAAAAATCGTTGAAGAGGTACTCCTCTCCCATCTGAAAAACTAGCTGTTGTCCCACCGCTCACCCATCACCAACAAATTGCCGCTGACGCCCTGCCAGCGGCATTCTTTCATCATGAAACTACAAGCCAACATCACAGAGATACTGCGCTTACTGCGCAACCTGATCCGCACCGGGGTGATCGTCGAGGTCAACACCCGGTCGGGGCGTTGCCGGGTACAAACCGGGGGCGTCAAAACAGACTGGTTGCAGTGGTTGACGCTGCGCGCAGGGAGCGCGCGCACCTGGTGGGCGCCCTCCGTCGGCGAGCAGGTGATCCTGCTGGCCGTAGGGGGTGAACTGGATACCGCCTTTGTGCTGCCGGCCATTTACTCTGATGAACACCCGGCGCCATCGGACTCTGCACAGGCATGGCGTGTTGATTTTCCCGATGGTGCGGTCATCGAGTACGAGCCCAAAACCGGTGCGCTAACGGCCAGCGGGATCCATACCGCCGACATCACGGCATCCACATCGATTACGGCCACCGTGCCGCTGGTCACCGTGAAAGCGGAGACCCGCATTTTGCTGGATACGCCCGAGGTGGTGTGTACCAACAAACTGACAACCGGAACGCTGGAGGTGCAAAAAGGCGGGACGATGCGCGGCGATATTGAACATGGCGATGGCGCATTTACCTCCAACGGGGTGCAGGTGGATAAACACCGTCATGGCGGTGTGCAACCGGGGGGAAGTTGGACGGAGGGGACACAATGACTGCGCGTTATGTCGGCATGAGCCAGGCGTCGGGGCTTTCACTGGAGGATGCCGCGCATATCAGACAGAGTGTGCGCGACATCCTCATCACGCCGATCGGCTCACGCATCATGCGCCGGGAGTATGGCTCCGTGTTGTCGGCGCTAATTGACCAACCGCAAAGCCCGGCATTACGCCTGCAAATTATGGCCGCCTGCTACATGGCCATCTTGCGTTGGGAGCCGCGTGTACGCCTGACGGCTATCCGTTTTGAACAATCGACCCCCGGCGGGTTGTTTGTCGATATCACTGGCGTCAGCGCCCTGACCGGGGGCGGCGCTTTCTCATTAACCGTGCCATTGAGTTGATACGATGCCGATCATTGACCTGAGCCAACTGCCTGCGCCCGATGTTATCGAGGAGCTGGACTATGAAAGCCTGCTGGCAGAGCGCAAGACGACGCTGATTTCGTTGTATCCCGAAGAGCAACGTGATGCCATCGCACATACCTTGACGCTGGAGTCAGAGCCGATCGTCAAGCTGCTGGAGGAAAATGCCTACCGTGAATTGCTGCTGCGCCAGCGGGTAAACGAAGCGGCGCGGGCGGTGATGTTGGCCTATTCCTCCGGTAGCGATCTGGATATGTTGACGGCAAATTTAAACACTGAGCGCCTGACGATTGTGCCTGCCGACGAGACGACCCTACCGCCGACACCGGCGGTGATGGAGTCTGACGATGATTTGCGCCTGCGGGCGCAGCAGGCATTTGAGGGGTTAAGTGTGGCGGGACCGGTTGGCGCCTATGAATATCATGGCCGCAGCGCCGACGGCCGGGTCGCCGATGTTTCGGTCGATAGCCCGGCGCCGGCCTGCGTCACGATTGCGGTGCTGTCACGCGAGGGAAATGGTACGGCGAGCGAGGAGCTACTCGCTATCGTTGCCAAGGCACTAAACGATGAGGACGTGCGCCCCATCGCCGATCGCGTCACCGTGAAGTCTGCCGTGATCGTGCCCTACCAGATTAACGCCACCCTATACCTCTATCCGGGGCCGGAAGCAGAGCCCATCCGCCAGGCAGCAGAGGACAAGCTCAAAGCCTACATTAACGCCCAGCACCGCCTCGGTCGGGATATTCGCCTGTCGGCGATTTACGCCGCGCTACATGTGGAGGGGGTACAGCGTGTGGCGTTGGCCAGTCCAACGGCTGATATCGTGCTGGATAAGAGCCAGGCCTCCTATTGCAGCGCCTATCAGCTGACCATTGGGGGGACAGATGAATAACGATCGCCTGTTGCCGACGGGGTCATCGGTGATGGAGTTGGCCGCAGCCAAAGCCTGTGCCGAGCTGGCGCGCGTGCCGGTGCCATTGCGTACCCTGTGGAACTGGCGCACCTGCCCCGTTAATTTGCTGCCCTATTTGGCTTGGGCGTTCTCGGTTGATCGATGGGATGAGCGCTGGCCGGAGGAAACCAAGCGCAACGTAGTGGCAGTGGCGCACTTTGTTCATCGCCACAAGGGGACGATCGGTGCCATCCGGCGTGTAGTCGAGCCATTAGGCTATCTGATTGAGGTCCGTGAATGGTTCCAGCTTAACGAGACGCCAGGCACGTTTCGTTTAGTGGTCTGTGTGCTGGATACCGGGATCACTGAGGAGATGCACCAAGAGCTTGAGCGCTTGGTCGCCGATGCTAAGCCAGCCAGTCGGCATCTAACCGGCTTGGCTATCAGCCTAACGAGTAGTGGGCGGGCCTATCTGGGTGCCAACTGCTACGACGGGGATGCGTTAACCGTGTACCCCTACACCCCGGAGGTGATCGCAGTGGGCGGTCATTACTATCCGGCATCAGCCATTCACCTGATTGATAATCTGAGAGTAACCGCATGAGCGCAAAATATTTTGCCATTCTGACTAATCTGGGCGCCGCGAAAATGGCTAACGCGACGGCGCTCGGGACGAAGCTTAACGTGACCCACATGGCCGTCGGGGATGGTGGCGGATCGATGCAAACCCCCGATCCGGGACAAACCGCGCTGCGGGGCGAGCGCCGCCGCGCCGCGCTGAATATGTTGAGCGTTGACCCTAACAATGCCAGCCAAATTATCGCCGAGCAAGTCATCCCTGAGAATGAGGGGGGATGGTGGATTCGAGAGATTGGCCTCTATGACAGTGATGGCGTCCTGATTGCCATCGCCAATTGCCCGGAAACCTACAAGCCGCTGCTACAGGAGGGGAGTGGTCGTACCCAGACCATTCGAATGGTGTTGATTGTCTCCAGTACTGCCGCAGTGACATTAAAAATTGATCCGGCTGTCGTGTTGGCGACACGGGAGTATGTCGATAGAAAGTTGGAAGGAAAGCAACCGCTAGATAGTACATTGACAGCCATCAGCGGTAAAAGTGTTGCCGGACTTATTGAATACCTTGGTTTGGGGGCGGGTGCATTTGGTATTAAGAACGTTGCTGTTTTCACCAAGCCCGGCGTAACAACGTGGACAGTTCCCGATGAATTAAAAAATGGTAGAAAAGCAAAGGTTACTGTTATTGGCGGGGGCGCATCTGGTGGCCGAGGTCCCGCTGGAGGAGGTGGCGGTGGAGGGGGATTAGCCACAAAAGTGGTAGATTTAAGCGGCGTATCTTCTGTTCGGATTACAGTAGGCGTCGGAGGTGAGGCGATACCCTCTGGTGATACTGCTACCAATGGTAAAAATGGAGGAACATCGTCATTCGGGTCGATGTGTTCCGCAACGGGTGGAATTTCAGGAGGAACACAGTCGGGTCAGGATGGAGGTGTTGGGGTTGGGGGGGATTTCAATACATCTTTAGGTCCGGGTGGTCCAGGTACGCTGGCTGGCGGGAACACATCAAACAGTGGCCCAGGTGGCGGACCTGGTGGGCCGGGGACAAACTCGGGTAATAGTGCTGATGGGAGAAATGCGAAAGGCCCAGGAGGAGGTGGTAGTGGGGCAGCCTGGGGGGCAACTCAGAAAAACTGCGTTCCGGGTGCGGGGTTTGACGGTATTGTAATTGTGGAGTGGTGATATATGTGGGCTTTCGTCTTAAACAATAAAGTTATTGAAGTAACGGATATTGATCCGGCGGGAAGATTCCACCCATCATTAGTATGGGTGGAATGTCCTGACTATGTACAGCCAGGGTATTTATATGATGGCAATGATTTTACGTTGCCAATTAATACAGAGTTGTAGGGGGTGGGGTGTTGCTGTATCAACTAGTATCAGCAACACCTTATATTTTTCATGCTCAAATAATGCTGTAGTTCACGTTATAGCCACCATCACAAAATCAATAGCACTCTGACATTATAAGATTTAAGAATTAGCCACATCACGTAGTTGTAAATTTCCCATTGACCACTGCGATCAACTTGCGGAGGTATCAAGAAAATAAATCTGTACTACTAGTTTAGCGGGAGGTAAGAGCTATTTATAACATGTTCATCAATCGTTGTGCCAACAGCCACCCATCAGTAATCGCTCGCCCATTACCTAATCGCATCAGAAAATAACCGCACCTATCCACGATGGAGTAAATCCGATGAGTGATTTTCACCATGGCGCGCAGGTGCTCGAAATTAACGACGGCACCCGCGTCATTTCAACGGTCTCGACGGCCATTATTGGCATGGTCTGTACGGCCAGTGATGCGGACGCCACCGCATTTCCACTTAATGTGCCGGCGCTGATCACCGATGTGCAGGGCGCCATCGGCAAGGCGGGGACAAAGGGGACTCTCGCCGCGGCGTTGCAGGCTATCGCCGACCAGTCCAAGCCGGTCACGGTGGTGGTGCGTGTCGCTGACGGTGAGGGCAGCACCGAAGAGGAGAAGCTGGCAGCCACCGTCAGCAATGTCATCGGTACGACGGACGAAAACGGGAAATACACCGGCATGAAAGCGCTGTTGGATGCGGCGGTTGTGACCGGGGTTAAGCCGCGTATTCTCGGCGTACCGGGGATTGATACGCAGGCTGTCGCCACGGCGTTGGGTGCCATCTGCCAAAAGCTACGCGCCTTTGGTTATGTCAGTGCCTGGGGTTGCAAGAGTATTTCCGAGGCGATCGCCTACCGCAAAAACTTCAGCCAGCGCGAACTGATGGTTATCTGGCCCGATTTTCTCGCCTGGGACACCAAGACCAATGCGGCGACCACCGCCTGGGCGACGGCGCGGGCTCTGGGGCTGCGTGCGCATATCGACCAAACGATCGGCTGGCATAAAACGCTGTCCAACGTCGGGGTAAATGGCGTCACCGGCATCAGCGCATCGGTGTATTGGGATTTGCAGGCGCCGGGAACGGATGCTGATCTGCTGAATGAGGCTGGCGTTACCACGCTGGTGCGCAAGGATGGTTTTCGCTTCTGGGGTAACCGTTGCTGCTCGGATGATCCGCTGTTCCAGTTTGAGAACTACACCCGCACCGCCCAGGTACTGGCCGATACTATGGCAGAGGCGCATATGTGGGCGGTAGATAAACCGGTTACCCCGACGCTGATTAAAGACATCGTTGAGGGGATCCGCGCGAAGTTCCGCGAGCTGAAATCTAATGGCTACATCATCGACGGCGACGCCTGGTTCGATGAGGCGGCCAACAGCAAAGAAACACTCAAGGCTGGCAAGCTGTATATCGATTACGACTATACGCCGGTGCCGCCGCTGGAAAATCTGACCCTACGCCAACGCATCACCGATAAATACCTGGTGAATCTGGCGCAGTCGGTCAACAGCTAAGGAGCCTGCACCATGGCATTACCCCGCAAACTGAAATACCTGAACCTGTTCAATGACGGCCTGAGTTATATGGGGGTGGCGAAGTCGGTCACGCTGCCGAAACTGACCCGCAAGCTGGAGAACTACCGCGGCGGCGGTATGAATGGCGCGGCGCCGGTCGATTTGGGGTTGGACGATGATGCGCTGGTTGTCGAATGGACAATGGGCGGCTTACCGGATGAAACCCTATGGTCACAGTATGCCGCCCCGAGTGCCAGCGCGGTCCCGCTGCGCTTTGCTGGCTCTTATCAGCGTGACGACACCGGCGACATTGTAGCGGTCGAGGTGGTCATGCGCGGTCGCCATAAGGAGATCGACGCCGGCGACGCCAAACAGGGTGAAGATACCGAGGTAAAAATCAGCACCCAATGCACCTATTACAAGCTGACCATCGACGGCAAGGACATGATCGAGATCGACACCATCAACATGGTGGAAAAGGTCGGCGGCGTTGACCGTCTGGAGCAGCACCGCCGCAATATCGGCTTGTAATCCTCCGCGGTCGGGATAACCGGCCGCCGTTTTATCCGTGACGAATAAGAGAGAATCACCATGGCAAAAGAGAAAACCGTGACCGAGCTGGCGCAAGAAGCACCGAACACCATTACCCTGAAACACCCGGTGAAACGTGCCGGGCAGACCATCGAACAGGTCACCCTCATCACCCCGAATACAGGACACCTGCGCGGGCTGTCGCTGGCTGCGGTCGCCTCTGCTGAGGTTGATGCGCTGATCAAGTTGCTACCTCGCATGACCATGCCAAGCCTGACAGAACAGGAGGTGGCCTCCCTGTCGCTGCCTGATATGACCGCCATCACGGCAAAGGTGATTAATTTTTTCGGCTAGAGCTGGGGACACTGGACATTCCGCACGACATGTCGGTCGATGATCTGATGGCGGATATCGCGGTGATTTTTCACTGGCCGCCATCAGAACTGTATCCCATGAGCCTGGCCGAGCTTATCTCCTGGCGCGGTAAGGCGCTCACCCGAAGCGGACAAACCACCGATGAGTAATAACGTAAAGATTGAGGTGTTGCTCAAAGCCATTGACCAGGCCACGCGCCCGTTTAAGCACATTCAGGGCGCGGGGAAATCGCTGTCGGCGGATCTGCGCGGCACGCAGCAAACACTCCGCGAGCTGAATAATCAGGCGGGGAAAATTGAGGGATTTCGTAAAACCAGTGCCCAGCTCGCTGTAACCAGCCAGGCGCTGAAAAAGGCCAAGGATGAAGCCAATGCGTTGGAGGAGCAATTCAAGGCCACAGAGCGGCCTACACGCGCGCATGCCAAGGTATTGGAGGCGGCCAAGCGAGCGGCCGCCGATCTCCAGGCCAAGGAGAATAGTCTGCGTATGGCGGTACAGCGCCAGGGGCAAGAGTTGGCTAAGACGGGGATCAATACTCGCACCCTCGCTGCTGATGAGCGCCGGCTGAAAAACTCCATCAGCGAGACAACTCTACAGCTTAACCGTCAGCGTGATGCACTGGCGCGCGTCAGTGCGCAGCAGGCGCGTCTGAATGCGGTAAAGCGACGGTATCAGGCAGGGAAGGAAATTGCCGGAACGGCTGGTGCAGTCGGCGCCGCCGGGGTTGGTATTGCTACGTCCGGCACCATGGCGGGCGTCGCCATTTTGAAACCGGGGTATGACTTTGCGCAGAAAAACTCAGAGCTACAGGCTGTGCTCGGGGTTGGCAAACAATCGCCAGAGATGCAGGCACTACGCAAACAGGCGCGCCAGTTAGGAGATAACACTGCCGCATCCGCTGACGATGCCGCCGGGGCACAAATCATCATCGCTAAAGCGGGTGGGGATGCTGCCGCTATTCAGGCTGCGACGCCGGTAACGCTGGAGATGGCGCTAGCAAACCGGCGCACCATGGAGGAAAACGCCGCGCTGTTGATGGGAATGCGGTCTGCGTTTCAGCTCGCCAACGATAAGGTTGCACATATTGGTGATGTGCTATCGACCGTTATGAACAAAACGGCGGTAAATTTTGAAGAGCTTAGCGATGCTTTGACCTATGTCGCACCTGTGGCTAAAAACGCGGGGGTCAGTATCGAGGAGACTGCCGCTATGGTGGGTGCGCTGCACGATGCCAAGATAACCGGGTCAATGGCAGGTACCGGGAGCCGCGCAGTGCTGAGTCGCTTGCAGGCGCCGGTGGGACAAGCGTTTGCCGCCTTAAAAGAACTGGGCGTTAAGACGATGGACAGTAAAGGGAATACTCGTCCGATTTTTACCATTCTTAGGGAAATTCAGGCTAGCTTTACGCGCCATAAACTTGGGTCAGGACAGCGGGCCGAATACATGAAGGTGATATTCGGCGAGGAGGCCAGCTCTGCGGCAAACGTATTGCTTACAGATGCTACCAGCGGAAAGCTTGATCAACTAGCGACAACTCTGAAAGCCTCGGATGGGAAGACGGCGCAGCTAGTCGCAGTTATGCAGGATAACCTTGGTGGGGACTTTAAGGAGTTTCAGTCAGCCTATGAGGCAGTAGGGACGGACCTGTTTGACCAGCAGGAAAGCTCGTTGCGAAAACTGCTCCAAACAACCACAAAATATGTGTTGCGCCTCGACGCGTGGATCCAGAAAAACCAAGGGATGGCACGCTCAATTCTCGCTATTGGTGGCGCGGCATTAGGCGTTATCGCACTGGTGGGCGCGATTGGGTTGGTGGCCTGGCCGGTGATTGCTGGTATTAACGCCATCATCGCCGCTGCGGGGGCGCTGAGTGTAGCCTTTAGCGTTGCGGGCGGAGCCATTGGAACAGCGCTGGCCGCCATATCATTACCGATGGTGGCGCTGGGTGCGGCTATCGTAGCTGGCGCGCTACTGGTACGTAAATACTGGGAGCCGATTAGCGCCTTTTTCGGCGGTGTAATTGACGGGATGCGAGAAGCATTCGCACCAGTAGCGGAAATTTTCTCACCGCTAACTCCAATGTTCGACATGTTGGGAGAGAAGCTTAAAGCCGTATGGACATGGTTTGGTGACCTAATCGCTCCAGTGAAAGCTAGTCAAGAAGCGCTAGACACATGTCGGAGTGCGGGGCAGTTATTCGGGCAATCGCTGGCAGATGCCATCCTGGCGCCGATTCATGCTATCGATAAGCTACGAAGTGGGATCGATTGGGTGCTGGAAAAATTGGGGGTTATCGATAGCAAATCCAGTGATCTGGATAAGGCTGCGGAAAAGACCAATGTCTATGCCAACGGTGCGAACGGTCGAGGCTACTCACCGACAGGTGGCATTTTAACCGGTGGATATCAACCAGTAAGTGCTCCAACGGGTAGCAGTTATATTGACCAGAGCCAACACCACTACGAGATTCCGGTTAACGGTGCCAGCAACCCGATCGATGTGCAACGCCAGATTAGAGAGGGATTGCAGGCAGAGCAGCGGGAACGCCGGGCGCGACTGCGCTCCAATATGAATATCGATTATTAGGAGAGCACGCGATGATGCTGACGTTGGGGATGTTTGTGTTTCAACTCCAGACCACGCCATATCAAAGTCTACAGCGTGATGTTGATTACCGTTATCCAAGTAATAGCCGCGTCGGTAAGCGGCCGGCGATACAGTTTCTTGGAGTCAATGAAGAGCGGATCACATTATCGGGCGTCTTGTTGCCGGAGATAACCGGCGGACGCCTTTCCATGCTGGCGTTAGATGCCATGGCGGCAGAGGGTAAGGCGTGGCCACTTATCGGTGGTGATGGCACGATTTTTGGGATGTTTGTTGCCTCCTCGATCCATGAAACCAGAACCGTTTTTTTTGCCGATGGCGCTCCGCGGCGTATTGAGTTTTCTCTGACGCTGACTCGAGTGGATGAGTCATTCGTGACGATGTTTGGCGATTTGAAAAAACAGGCAGAGGGCATGATTGGGAATGCGGCAGCGGCGGCCAATAAGATGGTGGCAAACATTGAGGGGCTTTTTTGATGCTTACCGGATTAACGCTTGATGCGGGGGCCAGCTTGGCACCGGCAATCATGTTGACGTTGGGAGGAAAGGACATCACCCGCAATATTGCCGATCGCCTGATCAGCCTGGTGCATACGGATAATCGAGGGTTTGAGGCTGACAGGGTAGACATCGAGCTGGATGATAGTGATGGGCTAATCGAGCTACCGCTGCGCGGTGCGGTACTGACACTGTTTATCGGCTGGAGTGGGCACGGGTTGATCGGCAAGGGGGATTTTACTGTCGATGAAATCGAGCATAGAGGGGCGCCGGATACGCTCACTATTCGGGCGCGTAGTGCTGATTTCAGGGGCTCGTTGAACAGTCGGCGCGAGATGTCGTATCACGATACGACGCTCGGCGATATTGTCACGACTGTCGCACAGCGTAACAAGCTGCAAGCCGCAGTGGCGGAAGGGTTACGGGGGATAAAAATACCTCATATAGACCAGTCACAGGAGTCGGATGCCTGCTTTCTGGCACGCCTAGCGGAGAGAAATGGCGCCGAGGTATCAGTTAAGGCGGGCAAGCTTTTATTTTTGAAAGCGGGATCCAATATGACGGCCAGTGGAAAACCGATCCCCTCCGTGGTTATTGAGCGAACTGATGGTGACAGGCATCAGTTTGCGATTGCTGATAGAGCGGCATACACGGGTGTAACGGCGCGGTGGCTACATACGAGTGACCCTAAAGAGCAAGAGAAGAAGGTGAAGCTCAAACGTAAACCAAAAGAGAAGCATCTGCGCGCGTTAGAGCACCCAAAAGCGAAGCCAGCGGCCAAGAAAAAGAAGAAAGAAAAGGAGGCTCGCGAGGGGGAGTATATGGCCGGTGATCCTGATAACGTCTTGGCGCTGACGACGGTTTACTCAACCAAGGCTCAAGCCCAGCGAGCAGCTCAGGCAAAGTGGGACAAACTACAGCGCGGCGTGGCCGAGTTCTCTATAACCCTAGCAATGGGAAGGCCGGACCTTTACCCAGATGCACCGGCTCGCGTATCGGGGTTTAAGTCAGTTATCGATGAGCAAGGATGGACAATCACAAAAGTGGTGAACAGCATCAGCGATGCTGGCTATACAACATCGCTAGAGCTGGAGGTTAAATTATCTGATGTAGAGTACGTTGAAGATGATTAGCTTTTGGTGAATTGTTTTCACATTATGTGAATAATGGAGTAATATTTCTCATAGATACATGGTCTGGGGGGAATATGTTTCACTGTCCAATCTGTGGTTATGCGGCACATGCTAGATCAAGTCGCTATTTAAGTGAGAATACCAAAGAGCGCTATCACCAGTGCCAGAATGTCAATTGCTCGCATACATTTAAGACAATGGAGACATTTCAGGCTTCCATTGTTTTGCCGGGTAAAGTGAATCCGGCGGTGCCGCACCCGGAGCGGAGTGGACAGCAACCTTTGTGGATGTGAGAAGAGCCCGCGAAAGCAGTTTTTTATCGCCATAAATATGGCTGTGAAAAATCCACCGCCATTTTATCGCCACTTAAAAACGAGATAACAAAAAAGCCACTCTTTCGAGTGGCTTAATTATATGATTTTAAAGCTAAAATTTGGTGGCCCCTGTTGGGTTTGAACCAACGACCAAGCGATTATGAGTCGCCTGCTCTAACCACTGAGCTAAGGGGCCGAGTGGCGGGGATTATAGAGTAAATCACGGGGCGAGATCCAGTGCCTAGACCGCGCTAGCCGTTTTTTTGAACATGGCTAGCCCCTTGTAATTACGATAAGATTTGTGTCATTCGGATAATTGTAAGGTGCAGTGATGAGTGTAGATATTCTAGCTCCTGGGCTGCGGGTGGTGTTTTGTGGCATTAACCCGGGTCTAAGCTCGGCCCATACGGGATACCATTTCGCCAATCCGCATAATCGCTTCTGGCAGGTAATCCATCTGGCGGGCTTCACCGCGCGCCAACTGGCGCCGTCGGAGGAGCGTCATCTGTTGGAGACTGGCTGCGGAATCACGGCGTTGGTGCAACGTCCGACGGTGACGGCGGCGGAGCTGACGGCAGCCGAGCTGTATGCTGGAGGCGAGGCGTTGCGGGCGAAGATACAACAGTATCAGCCGCAGGCGTTAGCGATACTAGGCAAACAGGCTTTCACCCAGGCGTTCGGCGTGCGACGCCCTAGTTGGGGACGACAGGCACAACGCATCGGCGAGAGTGAGGTCTGGCTGTTACCCAATCCGAGCGGCCTGAATCGGGCAACGTTGGCTGAATTAGTCGCTCACTATCAGGCGTTATACCAGGCATTGCGTTAGGTGAGCGTGCCACGGTTGCGTGTGGTTCGGCCCTAAAAGAAAACCCCCGGCGATGATGGCCGGGGGGAAAGACAACAGCAGAGGACGCGATTAGTCGTCCAGGAAGCTGCGCAGGACTTCGGAACGGCTGGGATGGCGCAGCTTGCGCAGCGCCTTGGCCTCGATCTGGCGGATACGCTCACGGGTAACGTCGAACTGTTTACCGACCTCTTCCAAGGTATGGTCGGTGTTCATGTCGATGCCGAAACGCATACGCAGTACCTTGGCTTCGCGTGCGGTCAGTCCGGCCAACACGTCACGGGTTGCGGAGCGCAGGCTCTCGGAGGTGGCGGAATCCAGCGGCAGCTCCAGCGTGGTGTCTTCGATAAAATCACCCAGATGCGAATCTTCATCGTCACCGATCGGGGTTTCCATCGAGATCGGCTCTTTGGCGATCTTCAGCACCTTGCGGATCTTATCCTCCGGCATCATCATGCGTTCGGCCAACTCTTCCGGCGTCGGCTCGCGTCCCATTTCTTGCAGCATCTGGCGTGAGATACGGTTGAGCTTGTTAATGGTCTCAATCATATGTACCGGGATGCGGATAGTACGCGCCTGATCGGCGATGGAGCGGGTAATCGCCTGGCGAATCCACCAAGTGGCGTAGGTTGAGAACTTATAACCACGACGGTATTCGAACTTATCAACCGCCTTCATCAGACCGATGTTACCCTCTTGGATCAGATCCAGGAATTGTAAGCCGCGGTTGGTGTACTTCTTGGCGATGGAGATAACCAGACGCAGGTTGGCCTCGACCATCTCTTTCTTGGCGCGGCGCGCTTTCGCTTCGCCGATAGACATACGGCGGTTGATGTCTTTGACCTGTTCGATGGTCAGACCGGTCTCTTCTTCGATCTGATGCAGTTTTTGCAGGCTGCGCTCGACCTCTTCACGCATATCCTTGAGTTTCTCACCCCAAGGCTTGCCCATCGCTAACGCGGCCTCGAACCAAGTGATACTGGTTTCGTTGCCAGTGAACAAGGTGATGAAGTTTTTCTTCGGCATCTTGCTCTGCTCGACGCACAGCTTCATGATCAGTCGCTCTTGGCCACGCACGCGATCCATCATCTCACGCATGTTATTGACCAGGTAGTCGAACTGCTTCGGTACCAGGCGGAATTGCTTGAAGATTTCCGACAGGTTTAAGATCTCTTCTTGCGCTTTGGCGCTGCTGCGTCCTTCGGCTTTGATGGCCAGACGCGTCTTCTCATGCTGCTCGCGCAGTTCGATGAATTTTTGCCGTGCGAGCTCGGGATCGATGCTGTTGTCATCGTCGCTGTCATCACTGTCGCCATCTTCATCTTCGTCTTCATCGTCGTCGTTCAGCTCTTCTTCCGGCAACTCGGAGCCCACGTGAGTTGCAGTCGGTGCCATCTCTTCTTCGGCGTTAGGATCGACGAAGCCGGTGATCAGATCGGAGAGACGGGCTTCGCCCGCTTCGACGCGATCGTACTGCTCCAGCAGGTAGGTGATGGCCTCCGGATACTCGGCGACGGAGCACTGCACCTGGTTGATACCGTCTTCGATTCGCTTGGCGATATCGATCTCCCCTTCACGGGTCAGCAGTTCGACGGTACCCATTTCACGCATGTACATGCGCACCGGGTCGGTGGTACGGCCAATTTCGGATTCGACGCTAGACAGAACCTGTACCGCCGCTTCGGCGGCGTCTTCGTCGGCAATGTTTTCCGCCAGCATCAGGTCATCGGCATCCGGTGCTTCTTCCATCACTTGGATGCCCATGTCATTAATCATTTGGATGATGTCTTCGATCTGATCGGAGTCGACGATATCTTCCGGCAGATGGTCATTGACCTCAGCATAGGTCAGGTAGCCTTGCTCCTTGCCCTTGGTAACAAGAAGTTTGAGCTGTGACTGCGGGTTTTGCTCCATAAGACGGTATCCACACTTCAGAGTTTTAATTGGTGTTGGTCGGATTATCTATGCCAGCCAACGATGCTTAAGGCCCGAATCATCAGGACCGTACGCGGGTTACTTTCATTCGTCGCCGCTCCCCGGTATTGCGGCATGCAGGTGTTACATCCTGCGTGGTATCGGCAATCAAGCCGCTAAATTTATGATGATGTCTAATCACCGCCTCCATTCAGGACGCGGTGTCTATTATGCATTAATGCTTTTTGGCTAACGCCTCGTTCAGTGAACGCACCTCTTCGCGCTCCGCGGGCGTCAGACCCTCGGTTCTGGCGCGGGCGATAAGATGTTCCAGCCGTTGCTCCAGCACGGCATCATATAGGCTGCCAAGGGTGTCGACGAACGTTTCGAGCACCATTGGCTCTATGATCATGTGGTTCCATGTTGCTAATGTTTCAAGCTGTGGCGCATATTTATTATCGCGATACAACTCTAGCAACTGTCCGGTGCTTAGCCCCGGTTGTGCCAGGCAGGTCTCCACCAGCTCGATAAACAGCGGCAGACCCGGCAGCGAGTGTTGGCGCAATCCTTCTAGTGTTGGCACTTCGGCGGCTAGCGCCGGATTTTGCACCAGCAATGCTATTAGTATACGCATAGTCGTCGGTTTTAACCTGGGCGGCTGATAATTCTTTACCGCCGAATTACGCTGTGGCAGCAGCTTTTCCAACTGACTATCGTCGAGTATGCCTAACTTCTGTCCGAGCGCCTGGCGCAGGTAGAGGCGCAAGGTCTCACCGGGTACCTGGCCGATGAGCGGTAACGCAAGGGCGCTGAGTTTGGCCCGACCATCCGGGGTGCTCAAGTCGACCTGGGGCAGCAGGCTGTCGAACAGAAAAGTCGACAAAGGATGCGCCGCGTTCATCCTTTGCTCGAAAGTGTCCGTCCCCTCTTGGCGCACCAATGTATCCGGATCCTCGCCCTCGGGGAGAAACATAAATTTCAGTTGGCGGCCATCGCTCAGATAGGGCAGCGCGGTCTCCAGCGCACGCCAAGCCGCTTCACGGCCAGCGTTATCGCCATCGTAACAGCACACTACGCTGTCAGTATGGCGGAACAGTAATTGTATATGTTCGGCGGTGGTAGAGGTGCCTAACGACGCAACGGCGTAATTGATGCCATACTGCGCCAGGGCGATGACATCCATATACCCTTCGACCACCAGCAAACGCTCCGGTTGCGCTGCGTGTTGTAATGCCTCATACAGGCCGAATAGCTGGCGGCCTTTATGGAAAATCTCTGTCTCGGGCGAGTTAAGGTACTTAGGCGTACCGTTACCTAATACGCGCCCGCCAAAGGCGATTACCCGCCCGCGTTTGTCGCGGATGGGGATCATGATGCGGTCACGGAAGCGGTCATAACTGCGACCGTTGTCGTTATTGACCAGCATCCCGGCATCGTTAAGCGCACTACGTCCCGCGGGCTCACGGCCAAAACGCTTGAGCGCATTATCCCAACCCGGCGGTGCATAACCGATGGCAAAGCGATCCATGATGCTCTGACTCATACCGCGCTCGGCGAGGTAGTGCTGCGCCTGTGTCGCGTCAGGCTGGCGTAACGCCTGCTGGTAGTAGCGACATAACCCTTCCATTAACTGGTAGAGATTTTGGCGCTGATGGCGCTCCATTTGGCTCGGTCCAGTGCCAGACTCATAGGGCACTTCCAGTCCCGCCATAGTGGCCAACTCTTCAATGCTTTCGACAAATTCAAGCCGGTCATAGTTCATCAAAAAATCGATGGCGTTGCCGTGGGCACCGCAGCCAAAGCAATGGTAAAACTGTTTGTCCGCGTTAACGGTGAACGAGGGAGTCTTCTCGTTATGGAATGGACAGCAGGCATGATAGTTCTTGCCTTGCTTCTTGAGTTTCACCCGCGCATCGATCAGCTCGACGATATCGGTTCGAGCCAGCAGATCGTTGATAAATACGCGTGGGATTCGTCCAGCCATAAGCCCTTTACAGTGGTTGTCTGCCGGGCGTCCCCGCAGGGAAGAGGGCAAACAGTTTTACAGCCTCTAAACGAGAACAAGCCGCGCATTCCTTTCGGAAGGCACGGCCTTCATATGTCATTGTCCGAATACTACCAACAACGACATGATCTGTGAGCTACTAACGAGCGGGGAAAACCCCGCCGATATTAGTACAGACGAGTACGGCGTGCGTTTTCGCGAGCCAGTTTCTTGGCGTGACGTTTAACTGCGGACGCTTTAGCGCGCTTACGTTCGGTGGTCGGTTTTTCATAGAATTCACGACGACGAACTTCAGCCAGGATACCTGCTTTCTCGCAGGAACGTTTGAAGCGACGCAGAGCTACGTCGAACGGCTCGTTTTCACGTACTTTAATTACCGGCATGTGCCTCTCACCTCGATAAAAATCGGTCTTTTCGCTGGCCATCTGCCAGCTGTTCAAAAATGGTGCGGAATTTTAATCCGAACAGCACCCGATTGTAAAGCGCTGTCTCATCCTTCAACGGCGTTGGGCCGCAGTAAGAAAGCGAAGTAGTATAGCAGAATTGTGCTATTATGCGCCACTTTGAGTTGTTCAGAACGAGTTGTTGGAGCCGTCATGCGTATTCTGGGGATCGAAACCTCCTGTGATGAAACCGGTATCGCCATTTACGACGATGAAAAAGGGATCCTGGCCAATCAGCTATATAGCCAGATTAAACTGCATGCCGACTATGGTGGCGTGGTGCCGGAACTGGCGTCGCGCGACCATGTGCGTAAGACCGTACCGCTGATCCAGGCGGCGCTGCGTGAGGCGGGGCTGACCTCGGCCGATCTGGATGGCGTAGCCTATACCGCTGGACCAGGACTGGTGGGGGCGCTATTAGTTGGCGCTACCGTCGGGCGTGCGTTGGCCTTTGCCTGGGGGTTGCCTGCGGTGCCGGTGCATCATATGGAAGGGCATCTGTTAGCGCCGATGTTGGAGGATACGCCGCCAGCATTCCCGTTTGTTGCGCTGTTGGTCTCTGGCGGTCACACTCAGCTTATCAGTGTTACTGGCATTGGTGAGTATCGCCTCTTGGGCGAGTCGATCGATGATGCCGCCGGCGAAGCCTTTGACAAGACTGCCAAACTGTTGGGATTGGATTATCCCGGTGGGCCGGTGCTGTCACAGATGGCTCAGCAGGGTGTACCTGGCCGTTTCGTTTTCCCGCGTCCAATGACCGATCGTCCGGGGTTAGATTTAAGTTTTTCGGGTCTAAAAACCTTTGCCGCCAATACCATTCATGCCAATGGCGATGATGCGCAGACGCGTGCCGATATTGCGCGCGCCTTCGAGGATGCGGTGGTAGAGACGTTGGCGATCAAATGCCGCCGGGCATTGGAGTTGACGGGCTTTCAGCGCCTGGTGATGGCCGGTGGTGTGAGTGCTAACCGCGCGTTGCGCGCGCGCCTAGCGCAGATGATGCAACAGCGTGGTGGCGCAGTGTTCTACGCCCGGCCTGAGTTTTGCACCGACAATGGCGCGATGATCGCCTACGCAGGTATGGTACGATTGAAGAGCGGGGTCGATGCCGACTTGTCGATCACCGTGCGTCCGCGTTGGCCTCTGGCTGAGTTACCGCCAGTGAATGCGCTCGGTTAATCTCCTGCCCGCGCCGTCGCCTCAACGCGCCGCGGGCGGCTTGCCGTCGTTATCCTGCGGCGGAGTCTGTTCCTGCAACGGTGGCGTCAATTCGTCGCGCTTCCCTTGAGAACCGCGGCGCCAAATCTTCCCCTCTTTCCCTCGCCATAGACGCTGGATGTTGTCGTGATGCCGCATCAGGATCAGGCAGGAGAGCATCGCCACGGGAAAAGTGAACTGCGGCTTGAACCACCAGACATAAAACGGAGCGATAAGCGCGCTGACGATGGCGCCGAGGGAGGAGTAGCCGCTTAAGAGCACCGTCAGTAACCAAGTGCCGACCATCAATCCGGTCAGATCCCAGCCGATAGGCGCGATAGCCCCGAAAGCGGTCGCCACCCCCTTGCCGCCACGAAAACGAAAGAAGACTGGGTAGATATGGCCTAGACAGGCGGCGATGGCGGTCAAGCCGAGATAAAAGGGGGATATCTCCAGCTTATAGGCCAACCAAACCGGGATCATCCCCTTCAAAATATCGAAGATCAGTACCGCGCTGGCGGCTAACTTACCGCCGATGCGTAATACGTTGGTTGCTCCGGGATTACCAGAACCATTTTCCCGCGGGTCGGGGAGACCGGCCGCTTTGCAAACCAGAATGGCGCTGGAGATGGAGCCGCACAGGTAGGCGAAAATAATCATGCCTAACGCAGTCGCACTCATTGATTCAGCTCCGTCTTATTGATAGGAAAATTCAGGGTGTTGAACCACCTACGCCCTGTGCCACCCCGCTACTCCGCAGAGGGATTAGTGCGCGACAGCGTCGGATATCTGTGGATAATACGCACATTCTACAAGAAGTGGTATCCGCCGCAGGGTAAAAAAACGGGAATCGCGTGATGGACATCGTATTTATCGAAGGGTTGACGGTGGTCACAACCATCGGAGTCTATGACTGGGAACAGACGATCCGCCAGAAGTTGGTGTTTGACGTTGAGCTTGGCTGGGATAATCGCCACGCCGCGCAGAGCGACGATGTTACGCACTGCCTGAGCTACGCCGAGGTGAGCGAGGCTATCTTGCAACATGTGGAGCCGAACCGTTTCGCCTTAGTCGAACGCGTAGCCGAGGAGGTCGCCGCATTGCTATTGGCTCGTTTTAATAGTCCGTGGGTGCGGTTACGAGTGAGTAAGCCGGGCGCAGTCGCCCAGGCGCGCAGTGTGGGTGTGTTGATCGAGCGCGGTTATCGTCCGGCGGTCGTGTAAACTGTCATTATCAATCACAGCAGGAAATAAAGATATATGGAGCTGTATACGCTGTTTAATGCGTTTATCCTGGGTATCGTCGAGGGGTTAACCGAGTTTCTGCCGGTATCGTCTACCGGACACATGATTATCGTCGGCCACTGGTTAGGCTTTGAAGGCGACAAGGCTAAGACGTTCGAAGTGATCATTCAGTTGGGTTCGATCCTCGCGGTGGTGGTGATGTTCTGGCGCCGTCTGTTCGGTTTGATCGGTATTCATTTTGGCCGACCGCCGCTGCATGAGGGGCGTAGCCAGGGGCGGTTAAAGCTGGGCCATATCCTGCTGGCGATGATACCGGCTGTATTGTTGGGATTGTTGTTTCATGATTTTATCAAGACACTGTTTACCCCACTGACGGTGACCTATGCCCTGGTTGTGGGCGGTCTTTTGCTGTTGGCAGCGGAATGGCTCAAACCGGCGCAGCCGCGTGCGCAGGGGCTCGATGACATCACCTATCGCCAGGCGTTTATCATTGGCTGCTTCCAGTGTCTGGCGTTGTGGCCGGGCTTCTCCCGCTCCGGGGCGACCATCTCCGGTGGCATGCTGCTGGGCGTCAGCCGCTACGCAGCCTCGGAGTTCTCTTTTATCTTGGCAGTACCGATGATGCTGGGAGCCAGCGCGTTGGAGCTGTATAAGAGTCTACCTTACCTGTCATGGGGCGATCTGCCGATGTTCAGCGTAGGCTTCATCACCGCTTTTGTGGTCGCGTTGATCGCTATCAAGACCTTCCTTAACGTGATAAAGCGTATCTCGTTTGTCCCTTTCGCTATTTACCGTTTCGTGGTGGCGGCCGCGGTCTACATGCTGTTCTGTTGAGCTGGCGTTTGTGGGCAACACGGGATGGAGGCGCTTAGGCCGCGCCCGTCCCGCTCTCCTCTTGAGCGGCTTTCCATGCCTTCAGCGCCTGTAGTCGGCGCTGTTGCAGCTCTGCGCTGATTGCCGCTCCCTGGAAGCCATCGGCCACCACTTCGCGTACCGCCACCTGCGCTACCGCCTGATAGGCGGCCCGCAGGTAGTCACCTTGCGGGTAAGGGGCTTCCTCTAGGCCAGTACGGCCCCGGGCATCAGCCTCGCTGCATAAAATCATCTGCTGCAAGCGCTGGGGACGGCGCCAGACATCGATACTATCTAACAGCTTGAGCAGGGTGTTGGGGCGGAGACGATCAACCGTATGGATCAAATCGTGATACTCGGCGACCAGCAACGCCAGATCACGCAACGGATTGGGGATGCGCAGGCGTTGGCATAGCTCACGCACTAGGCGTACGCCTGCCGGGCCGTGGCCATGGTGATGGGGCCAGAAATTGGGGTTGGTCAGTCCCTTCCCGACGTCATGAGTGAGCGCGGCGAAACGTACGGCGAGATCTTCGCTTAAACGTGTCGCCATCGCCAAGGTCAGTAGGGTATGGACACCCGTGTCGATCTCTGGGTGCCACTTGGCCGGTGCTGGTACGCCAAACAGTCGGTCGATTTCGGGGAACAAAATGGCTAATGCGCCGCAGTCGCGCAGTACCTGAAAGTAGACCTGTGGCGCGGGGCCAGCCAGCGCCTTCTCTGTTTCCAGCCAGACACGCTCGGCGGTGAGGTGGTTCAGCTCGCCTTGTTGCGTCATCTGCTGCATCAGAGTCAAGGTCGGCGCGGCGATTCGAAAACCGAGGGGAGAGAAGCGGGCGGCGAAACGGGCGACGCGTAATACCCGCAACGGATCCTCGACGAAGGCTGGAGAGACATGACGCAACAGACGCTGTTGCAGATCCGATAGCCCGCCGTAGGGATCGATGAGCTGTCCTGCGTCGTCCTCGGCCATGGCGTTGATGGTCAGATCGCGCCGCAGCAGATCCTGCTCTAGGGTCACGTCTGGCGCGAAATGGGTGGTAAAACCGGTATAGCCTTGGCCAGCTTTGCGCTCGGTGCGCGCCAAGGCGTACTCCTCCTTGCTACGCGGATGGAGAAAAACGGGAAAGTCTTTACCAACCTGTTGATAGCCCTGGGCGAGTAGACATTGTGGCGTCGCCCCAACCACCACCCAGTCACGATCGTGTGTGGTGAGATGCAGGTATTTGTCGCGCACGGCGCCCCCGACCAGATAAATCTTCACGTGCCATCCTCGGTATACAGCCGGTTAGTTGTTAATGCAATGTTACTGCAAGCATCCGGCAACGGCAATCGCTGCCGGACGGGATCGCCCCGCAGGGGGCGGCGGGGCGAGATTTAATTCATCCAGCGCGTTTTCTTACGGTTTGGCAGCAGGCGCGGGAGCAGCAAGCCCAGCAGCAGGCCTGCGCCAGCGACGCCCCCACCATATAGGAACCATTGTAGGATGATGGCACGTTTTTTGTCATCCAGTTGCGAATTGAGGGCCCCGAGGCTCTTTTGTGCGTTGCTCAACTGTTGGCGCAGTTGCTGGTTTTCCGCCTGAAGGCGGGCGATGGCGTCGTCGCTGCCAGCAACCTTGCGTTGCATCTCGGCGGTCTTCTGCTGCCATTCGCCATCGATATGGCTGAGCTTGACGGTCAGGGCGCTGAGTTGTGATTCTAGCTGGGGCACACGGGTACGCAGGCTAGGCTGATTGCTGAGTTGATTGAGAGGGAGCCAGACGTTGCGCCCTTTGGCGTCGCGGATCTGCGCGAACTGCGTTTGCTGATTAACACCTAGCAGCGTTACTGGATCGCCGGCATTGATAGTACCGACGATGCGATACTGGTTGCCGGGGCCGCTATGGACGTAGGTGCTGAGCGCATCGGAAATGAAGCGCTGTTCGTCGGCATGGCTCTGGAAGGCCAGGCAGAGCCCGAGCAAAGGAAGGAGAAGGCGGCGAAATTTATGCATGGCGAGAATCAGTTTATTTAGTGAATAAATTGGCCTGATAGTAAGGGGAAGCGTACGGTGAGGCAATGAAAAAACGGAAAATGGGAACTCTCTGAGCGCTTGCGGCGTGGCACGGCCATTGCCAGCGAGAACGGGCACAAAAAAAACGGCCAGAGCGCGTTGTGCCCTGGCCGGTTTGTTGCGTTTTATCGCCGGATGGCGGGTCGATCAGCCGAAGATAGCCTGTAACAGATAAAACAGGACGATGGAGAGCGCCGCCCCAGCCGGTAGGGTGACGATCCATGAGGCGACAATATTACGCACCACGTTCAGGTTGAGCGCCGCGATGCCTCGGGCGAAACCCACTCCCAACACCGCGCCTACCAGCGTCTGGGTGGTCGAGATGGGCAAGCCGGTCCCGGAGGCGATCACCACCGTTGACGCGGTGGCAAATTGAGCGGCGAAGCCACGGCTGGGCGTCAGATCGGTGATGCCGGTCCCGACGGTCTCCATCACGCGGCGTCCCATCAGCGCCAGACCGACGACGATACCGATACCGCCCAGCGGTAGGATCCACCAGACGATGGGCGAGGTGCTGGCCAGGACATTCGGATCACGCACGATGGCGACGATGGCCGACAACGGCCCAATGGCGTTGGCCACATCGTTGGAGCCGTGGGCGAAGGCCATGGCACAGGCGGTGATCACCATCAGCAGACTGAATACGCGTTCGACACCACGGAAGTGATCCTGCTCGTCGGCATCATCGGTAAAGGACTTGCGCGATAGGTACAGATAGCCACCCAACATGACCAGCAGCGATACCAGTACCGAGATTAGCCACGTTTCGCCATCCGTCAGATGCAGACCTACGTGTTTCAGCCCCTTTTTGATGGTCACCAGAGCGATCACCAATGCAGTCAGGAACATGTAGACCGGGCCAAAGCGGCGGGCGTTAGCGAACGGATTGTCGGTGTTGAAGATCAGCCGTTGGGCGCTAAGGAAGATGCCGTAAGCGACGACGCCAGAGATCAGCGGCGTGATGATCCAACTGCCGACGATGCCTTTCACGCCGCCCCATTCGACCGCCTCCGGGCCGATGGAGACGCAAGCGAAACCGATGATGGCGCCGATAATCGAGTGGGTAGTCGAGACCGGCCAGCCCATTAGGGAGGCGACGATCAGCCAGATACCGGCGGCCAGTAACGAGGCCATCATGCCGAAGACTAAGGTCTGCGGATGGCCGGCGAAAGCGCTGGTATCAATGATGCCGCTACGGATAGTTTGTGTCACTTCGCCACCAGCCAGATAGGCCCCGGCGAATTCGAAGATCATCGCGATGATGATCGCCTGACGGATGGTAACGGCGCGGGCGCCGACGGAGGTCCCCATGGCGTTGGCGACGTCGTTGGCGCCGATGCCGATAGCCATCAGCAGGCCAAAGAAGGCCGCCACCATAATTAATAATGTGCCGTGGTTGGCAATGATTTCCATCTATTGTGTCCGTGTGTGGTAATTAACTTCGGGCCAGCATCAGTTCCAAGCGGGAACCAACGCGCAACGCTTTGTCGGCCAGCCCGCCGACCCACTCGATGATTTGGTAGAGAAACATAATGTCGACGGGGTTCAACTCGCCCTCAAGCGCAAGCAATGCCTGGCGCAATAGGATCTGTAAGTGATCGGTATCGTCTTCGATATGATCCAACTCCATTACCATCTGTTCGACCAGATCGGCCTCACGGCCGCGGAACCCGGTTTCCAACAGCTCATCCATCTCATGGATGACCTTATTGGACAGCGCCGTGGCATCCAGACAACGTTGTAAGTAATTCATAAAATCCGCCTGCATCACCTGCGGGATCTGCAACTGACGGCCAATAACGCGGCCGGCAATATCCTTGGCACGGTTAGCTAAGCGATCTTGCTGCGTTACCAACTCCAGCATGTCGCCACGATCGACCGGCAGAAACAAACCGCGTGGTAATTTCAGCCGGATTTCACGCTTCAGCGTGTCAGCCTGTTTTTCCAGATTGGAGATCTGTTCGCGCACGGTTTGCGCCTGATCCCACTGTTGCTGCGCGGTGGCGGCAAAGAAAGGGATGAGCAGGCTACAACATTCGTGCACACGGCTGGCGTGCTCTTGCAGGGGTTTCAGTGGAGACTTGGCAAACAAGCCTAAAATAGTATTTACTGGCATCACTCATGCACCTTAAATTGATGGTTTTCTGCGCATAGTTCGTCAGAAAGGTGCGCATGGTAACTGATGTGCCCTACATTGGACACCGTTTTTACATTTTTTCCCGAGCAATATCTCACACCTCGGTAAAACCTTAATATGACAGAAAAAATGACCGTGGAAATTGAACTGAAATTCATCGCACTTCCCAGCGCCGCACAGGCATTACCTGCCAGCCTAGCGCAATGGCCGCTTCAGCATACGCCGGCTCAGGCGTTGAGCAATATCTATTATGAGACGGAACAGCAGACTTTGCGTAGCTATGATATGGGGTTACGCATTCGCGGCTGCGATGGAAACTATGAAATGACGCTGAAGACCGCCGGCAGCGAGTTTGGCGGTCTACATCAGCGCCCGGAGTATAATATTCCGCTAGATCAGCCAGAGCCACGCTTAACACTGTTGCCCGTACAGGTTTGGCCGCCGGCATGCGATCTCGCCGCGTTGCAGGCGGCGCTGCAACCGCTGTTCAGTACCGATTTTCGGCGCGAAAAGTGGGTAGTCACTTACGGAGCGAGTCAAATCGAAGTCGCACTGGATCAAGGCGAGATCCGCGCCGCCGAGATGTGTGAGGCGTTACATGAGATCGAGCTGGAGCTGTTGAGCGGCGAGCGCGCCGATCTGTTCGCTTTTGCCGAGCAGTTACTGACCTTCGATGGTGTACGCCTGGGCAGTTTGAGCAAGGCTGCACGTGGCTATCGTCTAGCGGCAGGGGCCCCGGCGATGCGGACGCAGGCATTCGCCTTACTTCGTTTGCCGGCGAGTGCTTGCGTTGAACAGGGATTCTCCGCGGCGCTGCGCCATTGCCTGGCGCATTGGCAGTATCATGAAGAGGCCTGGTTGCGTGGCGATGCCGCCGCGCGATCCGGCGTGCAGGAGGCGTTGGCGGCATTACGCCAGTGCCTGACCCTGTTTGGCGGTATGGTACCGCGTAAGGCGAGTGCGGCGTTGCGTGCCGGGATCGGGGCACTGGAGTCACGCCTTGCCCAAGCTGAGTGTTCGGCGCAGACATTCTGTTATAGCCACGATGCGTTGGCGACCCAGTTAGCGCTTACTCGCTGGTTGGCTGAGTCGGGTTGGCGTCCCTTCGTTGATGCGGCGGGGCGAGACAAGCTGGCCGGCTCATTCAAGCGTTTCGCCGACATCATGCTGGGGCGTTGCGGCGCGGAGCTGAAAGCATTGTTTGCCCATATCCATCACCCTCAGGAGTATCAGGATAAGCGGTTGCGTTTACAGCACCAGATGCTGGCCGTACGTCTGCTGGGCGGTGCCTACGAGAGCGAGCAAGTGGAGGCCTATCTGGCGCCTTGGCTGGCTCTGGAGCAGGCCATTGCCCATGCACCAGAGGCGCTGTCGACAGGCGTTTGCCGTCAGGCCTTGCATCAACCAGCCTTTTGGCTTAACGGCGCTCATTGAGTCGGCGCGACGCGTCGCGGTTCCGTGCGCTCGTGCATTGCGTCATGCGATACGCAAAGGAGTGAGGATGTCCGAGTTTCAGATGATGCCAGCGTTACTGCGCGCTCAGGGGGAGCGTCAAGCTGCGCGCTTATCAGCGGTGGCGCCGTCGGCGCTGCCAGTACTGGCGCTGAGTGACTTCGTTGCCGATGCCTTCAGCGCCCATCCTGAGTGGTGGCAGCGCTTGCAAAGCCAGGCACCGCAGGCGATGGAGTGGCAGCAGTATGCTGATTGGTTGGCGCAGACGCTCGCTGCGGTTCAGAATGAGGCAGCGTTGATGAGTGCGTTACGCCTATTCCGCCGCCAGATGCTGGCGCGCATCGCCTGGATGCAAGCCAGCCATCAGGCAGACTGTCAGCAGACGCTGGCCCAGCTCAGCGTCTTGGCCGAGACCTTGATCATCGGGGCACGCGATTGGCTTTATGCCCGCTGTTGTCAAGAGTGGGGCGTACCGTGTAACGAGGCCGGCGAGGCACAACCCTTGCTGATCCTCGGAATGGGGAAGTTGGGGGGCGGTGAGCTGAACTTCTCTTCTGACATCGATCTCATCTTCGTTTATCCCCAGGGGGGACGTACCCGTGGCGGTCGGCGCGAACTGGATAATGCCCAGTTCTTCACCCGCCTAGGGCAGCGGTTGATCAAGGCGCTGGATCAACCGACGGTGGAGGGATTTGTTTACCGGGTGGATATGCGTCTGCGTCCTTTCGGCGACAGTGGCCCACTGGTGCTGAGTTTTTCTGCCTTGGAGGATTACTATCAGGAGCAGGGGCGCGACTGGGAGCGTTACGCCATGGTCAAGGCTCGCCTGCTGGGCGATGTCCAGGATCGCTACAGCCAGGAGCTGTACAGTTTGCTACGCCCCTTCGTATTCCGCCGCTATATCGATTTCAGCGTTATTCAGTCGCTGCGCAATATGAAAGGAATGATCGCGCGCGAGGTGAGGCGTCGCGGGTTAACCGACAATATCAAACTGGGTGCCGGCGGTATCCGCGAAATCGAATTTATCACCCAGGTCTTTCAGTTGATCCGCGGTGGCCGCGAACGGGCACTGCAACAGCGCGCGCTGTTGCCCGCTTTGGCCGCGATCGGCCAACTGGGGCTATTGACCCAGGAGCAGGTGGCGACGCTACGCGATGCCTATCTCTTTTTACGGCGTCTGGAGAACCTGTTGCAAGCGATCAACGATGAGCAAACCCAGACGCTCCCGGCGGATGAACTCAACCGCGCTCGTCTCGCCTATGGCATGGGGGTTGCGGATTGGGCGCAATTACAGCAGGCGCTACAGATCCGGATGGCGGCGGTACGGGCCATTTTCAACGCCCTGATCGGCGAGGACGATGGCGAAGAGGAGCCTCCCTCCGACGATGCCTTGCATTTCGCCCCGCTGTGGCAGGAGAGTCTGGAGGCGAGCGAAGTGGCGCACCTGATGCCGCAGTTGACCGAGGAAGCGCGGATGCGACTTCAACGCGCGCTGGCCGATTTTCGTCACGATGTGGATAAGCGCACCATCGGTCCGCGTGGACGCGAGGTGTTGTCGACCCTGATGCCGACGCTATTGGCGCAGGTGTGTGTACGCAACGAGGCGCTGGCGCTGCTGCAACGCCTGATACCTCTGCTGCTCAACATTGTGACGCGTACTACTTATTTGGAGCTATTGGTGGAGTATCCGGCGGCGTTGAATCAGTTGATCCGTCTATGCGCCGCCTCGCCGATGTTGGCTGACCAGTTGGCGCGCTACCCGTTGTTACTCGATGAGTTGCTCGATCCCTCCACTCTCTACCGGCCCGTCGCCCAAGAGGCGTATCGTGATGAACTGCGTCAATATCTGCTGCGTATCCCGGACGATGAAGAGCAGCGTTTGGAGGCGTTGCGTCAGTTCAAGCATGCGCAGCAGTTACGCATCGCCGCTAGCGATATCGCCGGTGTGTTGCCGGTGATGAAGGTCAGCGACCATCTGACTTATCTGGCGGAAGCGATGATCGATGCGGTGGTGCAGCAGGCCTGGGAACAGATGGTGGCGCGCTATGGTCAGCCGATGCATCTGGTCGGCCAGCGTACGCGCGGCTTTGCCGTCATCGGTTATGGCAAGTTGGGCGGTTGGGAGCTGGGTTATGGCTCCGATTTGGATCTGGTGTTTCTCCTGGATTGCCCGGCGGAGGTGATGACCGAAGGGCCGCGCATTATCGACGCTCGCCAGTTTTATCTCCGACTGGCGCAACGCATCATGCATCTGTTTAGCACTCGCACCACCTCAGGGATCCTGTATGAGGTTGACGCGCGGTTGCGTCCTTCAGGGAGTGCCGGAATGCTGGTCAGTACCCTGGAAGCTTTCGCAGACTATCAACGTAACGAGGCGTGGACTTGGGAGCACCAGGCTCTGGTACGAGCCCGACCAGTCTACGGTGACGAAGCGATGCACCAGCGTTTCTCCGCCATTCGTCAGGAGATCTTGTGCCGTGTCAGAGAGGGAGAGACATTGCAACGCGAGGTGCGTGAGATGCGCGCCAAGATGTGCGCCCATCTGGCTAGCCGCCATGCTGAGCAGTTCGCGATAAAAAGCGATCGCGGCGGCATCGTGGACATCGAGTTTATCGCCCAATATCTGGTATTGCGCTATGCCGCAGAGCAGCCACGCCTGACGCACTGGTCGGACAATGTGCGCATCTTCGCGCTGATGGCACGCTATGGCATTATGGCGGAGGAGGAGGCGGCTGGGTTGACGCAAGCTTATGTTACCTTGCGCAATACCCTGCATCACTTGGCGCTACAAGCGTTACCGGGCGTAGTGGAGGCGACCCGTTTTAGCGCCGAGCGGGCGCGGGTGGCAGCGAGTTGGCGGCGTTGGCTCGGCGAGGATGACGCTTCCTGAAACACGCCGGCCAAAACCGGCGGCGACCAGTGGATCAGTAACGTGAGGGTACGCCTGGTGGACAGGTCTTAAAACGGCGATGGAGCCACATGTACTGAGTCGGTGCCAACATGATCTCGCGTTCTACGATACGGTTCATGTAGGCGGCTGCCGCGTACTGATCGTCGAGCGGAAAATCCTGGATCATCGGCTGGATATACAGGGTGTAGCCGCTGTCATCCGCGTGACGTACTGGCGTGAAGGGCAGGATCGTCGGTTTACTCATGCGCGCCAGGATGTAGCTGCCGGTGGTGGTGGCTGCCTGCTCGACGGCGAATAGTGGCACGAAGACGCTGCTCTTGGGGCCGTAGTCGTGATCCGGCGCGTACCAGACGATCTCCCCCTCTTTCAATGCGCGGATCATTCCTTTCACATCACGCCTATCGATCATGTACTTGTTAGAGCGTAGCCGCCCCCAGGTTTGCAGCCAGTCGAGTACCGGGTTGTCGTTGGGACGATAGACCCCGACGCCCGGATTCTGCATGCCGAAGATGCGCGCACCCAACTCCAGGGTAAGAAAGTGCATTCCAATCAATAGGATACCTTTCTTCGTGTCGAGTGCTTGTTGCATGTTGTCGTCGCCCTCGATCTTACACCAGCGGCGGATGCGCCAATCCGGCCAGAACCAGGCCATTCCCGTTTCGACCAGCGCCATGCCCACCGATTCGAAATTCTGCTCTAACCAGCGTTCGCGCTCGTGCTCCGCCATCTGCGGGAAACACAACTCGAGATTGCGTCGGGCGACCTGGACGCGTTTCTTTAAGAAGTGCATCGACAGCTTTCCCAGTCTCTTACCCAGGCGGGAAAGCCAGGGATAGGGCAGTAGCATGATCAGATAGAAGATCCCGATCCCCAGCCAGGTAAACCAATAGCGGGGATGCAACATACTGCGCTGAAACTGCGGATAAACGTGATTGTCTGCCATAACGCTCGTTCAAGGGGCCTCAAAGATAGATTTAGGGGCTAGTGTAATTGATATTGGAGGGATTGTGATAATATTGCGCCCATCTTGATACGTAGGAGCCTGGGGATGAAAGTAACCCTGCCTGATTTTCGCCGCGCCCAAGTGATGGTTGTGGGCGATGTGATGTTGGATCGTTACTGGTATGGGCCAACCAGCCGGATCTCGCCGGAAGCACCGGTGCCCGTGGTCAAAGTCGAGACCATCGAAGAGCGCCCCGGTGGGGCGGCCAACGTGGCAATGAACATCGCCTCGCTGGGGGCTTGCGCGCGTCTGGTAGGGTTGACCGGTGTCGATGACGCTGCCCGCGCCTTGGCGGAGCGCTTGGCGGAGGTTCATGTCGCTTGTGACTTCGTTGCGGTGCCGAATCAGCCGACCATTACCAAACTGCGCGTGCTGTCACGCAATCAGCAATTGATCCGTCTGGACTTTGAAGAGGGATTCGGTGGCGTCGACCCAGAACCGATTTTTGCGCGTATCCGTCAGGCGCTGCCGCAGTTGGGTGCGCTGATCCTGTCCGATTACGCGAAGGGCGCCTTGGCTGCGGTACAACCGATGATCCGCTTGGCGCGCGATGCCGGCGTGCCGGTGCTGATCGACCCGAAAGGTACCGATTTTGAACGTTATCGTGGGGCAACCCTGTTGACGCCGAACCTCTCGGAATTCGAGGCTGTCGTTGGTCGCTGCCATAGCGAGCAGGAGATTGTCGAGCGAGGGTTGGCGTTGATGGAGCGTTTCGAACTGACCGCCCTGCTGGTGACGCGCTCCGAACAGGGGATGACCTTGCTTCAGCGCGATGTCCCTCCGCTGCATATGCCGACGCAAGCGCAAGAGGTGTATGACGTTACCGGCGCCGGTGACACGGTGATCGGCATGTTGGCGACGGCTATCGCCGCCGGTACCTCGCTGGAGGAAGCCTGTTTCTTGGCGAATGCCGCTGCGGGAGTGGTGGTGGGCAAGCTGGGTACTTCCACCGTTTCGCCTATCGAGTTGGAGAATGCCATCCGTGGCCGTGCCGATACGGGCTTTGGCGTGATGTCGCAGGACGAGTTGAAAGCGGCGGTATTTAAGGCGCGCCAACGTGGCGAAAAGGTGGTGATGACCAACGGGGTGTTCGACATTCTGCATGCCGGTCACGTGTCTTACTTGGCGAATGCACGTAAGTTAGGCGACCGACTGATCGTCGCCGTCAACAGCGACGCGTCGACTAGCCGTTTGAAGGGGCCGGAGCGCCCGGTCAATCCATTGGCCCAGCGCATGCTGGTTCTGGCCGCCTTGGAGTCCGTTGACTGGGTGATCCCGTTCGAGGAGGATACCCCGCAGCGTATCATCGCCGAGATTTTGCCCGATCTACTGGTGAAAGGTGGCGACTATAAGCCGGAGGAGATCGCCGGTGGACGCGAGGTGATCGCCGCCGGCGGCGAGGTGCGCGTCTTGAACTTTGAGGATGGCTGCTCGACGACCAATATTATCAATACCATCCGTCAGACCTCGCATAGCTAAGGTGTCATAGGCAGCTTAGCAGGATAGCATCGTGGCAACATTAAAGCAGGAGTTGGGGGTGGTGCAGGGGGTCGGTTTACTCTCCACCTCCTTGTTGGGAACTGGGATCTTCGCAGTTCCGGCGCTCGCCGCCCAAGTCGCCGGCGCAGACAGCCTCTGGGCCTGGCCGTTATTGATTGTCTTGGTCTTTCCCATCGCCATCGGCTTTGCCGGATTGGGGCGTCATTTCCCCAGCGCAGGCGGTGCGGCGCACTTTGTCGGTAAGGCGTTTGGCCCCCATATGGCGCGGGTGACCGGTTGGTTGTTCTTGTCGGTGATCCCGGTCGGGTTGCCCGCGTCATTACAGATCGCCGCGGGTTTTTGGCAGGCGATGTTCGGGTGGCAGGGGAGCGCTCTGCTGGCGGTGGAGTTGACGACGCTGGTGGCGGTATGGTTGCTGGGGACACGAAGCGCCGGCTCCAGCGCGAATTTACAGACGCTGATCGCCGTGTTGGTTGTGCTGCTAATCGCCGCTATTTGGTGGCGTGGCGGCATTACCCCGGCGACGATTCCTTGGCCTGTGGCGCAGTCGCTTTCGCTTCCTCCCCTTGCTGCCGCGCTGGCCGTGATGTTTTGGTGTTTCGTCGGTCTCGAGGCATTCGCTCACTTAGCGTCGGAGTTCCGTCATCCCGAGCGTGACTTCCCTCGGGCATTACTGCTGGGGTTGCTGCTGGCCGGACTGGTCTATTGGGCTTGTAGCGTGGCAGTGCTCTACTTTCATGCCTATGGAAGTGGACGCGAGGCGGCGGCGTCATTACCGGGCATCGTGGTGCAATTGTTTGGTCGACAGGCGCTGTGGATCGCCTGTGTGATCGGCTATTTGGCGTGCTTTGCCAGCCTGAATATCTATATCCAGAGTTTCGCTCGCCTGGTATGGACTCAGGCTCAGACGCGGCCCGCTAGCCGCTTGGCACGCCTTTCGCCCCGGCAGACACCACTCAATGCGCTGACGGCGGTGGTCATCTGCTGCCTCGTGTGTTCGCTGACCGTCTATCTGAGCGATTTGGCGCTGGATGCCCTGATTGTTTACGCGAACGGTGTTTTCATCATGATCTATCTGTTATGTATGCTGGCCGGATGCCGCCTGTTGCGCGGGAAGGCGCGTCTGATGGCCGCGGTTGGCGCGGGGCTGTGCCTGTTATTACTGTTGATGGTCGGGATGAAGAGTCTATATGCCTTAGGGATGCTGGTGTTGCTGACGTTGGTGCTGCCGCACCGCGGGCGGCGGCGCGGCGTATGAGGGCGGGCGTGGTTAGGCCTGTTCTTCGTCATCCCGTTTCAAGCGGCTCTCCAGTGCGCTGACACGCTGTTCCAGTTGCGCTAGCTTTTCCCGGGTACGCAGTAATACTTGCGTTTGGACATCGAAGTCTTCGCGATTGATCAGATCCAGGCGGTTAAGCTGCATCTGTAGGATCTGGCGGATCCGTTTCTCCATATCATCACCGAACTCGCGCAGTCCCTTCGGCATGGATTGATGCACCTGACGGGCAATCTGTTCAATTTTCTTGGGATCAATCATGGTGCGTTCCTTGGTTTTTACGGCAGTCATGCGGGAGTCGATACGTTACCGTAGTGTGATCTTAGATGCCAGTAGAGGGGGCAATTATTGTACGCAATCGCTTGTCTTGGATGATAAATGTTCGTTCGCCCGTCATAAGCTACGGCTTTGTGAGCGAACGCCAATAATCGACGATGGTCATTGCTCGCTACGTGCTTTGGCGTTATAGTCATTTCGCTTACTTCTCAGGGCAGGGTGAAAGTCCCTACCGGCGGTAAATCGGTACGCAGTGGCGTCACCGAAAGCCCGCGAGCGCTTGCATTGCGATGCAAGGTCAGCAGATCCGGTGTGATTCCGGGGCCGACGGTTATAGTCCGGATGGGAGAGAGTAACGACATCTGCCGGGATGAACCCGCTCGCGTTATTTGGGCCATGCTTTAAGCATGAGCCGCTCCTCAAATTGCCCTGATTCTGGTAATTCATACAACTATCGATGAGGTTTTTTTACCATGAATCAGACTCTGCTTTCCGATTTCGGTACCCCGATGGAGCGCGTGGAACATGCGCTGTCTGCACTGCGCGCCGGCCGTGGCGTCATGGTGCTGGATGATGAGAATCGTGAAAATGAAGGCGATATGATCTTTGCCGCCGAAACCATGACTGTCGAACAGATGGCTTTGACCATTCGTCACGGCAGCGGCATCGTCTGTCTGTGTATCACAGAAGAGCGTCGTCAGCAGTTGGATCTGCCGATGATGGTGAGTAATAACACCAGCCACTACGGTACGGCATTTACCGTGACCATTGAGGCAGCCGAAGGGGTTACCACTGGCGTCTCTGCACAGGATCGTCTGACCACGGTGCGCGCAGCGATTGCCGATGGCGCTAAACCGAGTGATCTGCACCGGCCTGGCCATGTCTTCCCGCTGCGCGCGCGTCCTGGTGGCGTCTTGGTTCGTCGTGGTCACACCGAGGCGACGATCGATCTGGTATCGCTGGCCGGTTTCCGCCCGGCAGGGGTGCTGTGCGAGTTGACTAACGATGACGGCACGATGGCGCGCGCACCGCAAGTAGTGGAGTTTGCCCGTCAGCATGCTATGCCGGTAGTGACCATCGACGATCTGGTGGCCTATCGCCAAGCGCATGAGTCCCAGGAGCAGGCGAGCTGAGCGTCGCCGCTTCGTGTGATCAATAAGGGATAGCCAGTGGCTATCCCTTTTTTGTTGCTCGCCTCGCCGAAATAGGGGCGATATGGCAATCATAGCGACGTGGTTTGTAACAGGGCCAGACTGAGTCCCATGACCGTGATTCCGCACAGTACACCACGACTGGGGTTATTCTGGGGATCGATCTCCTTGGCCAGCGGCATCAACTCATCGACCGACAGCGCCACCATGATGCCGGCAACTAGCGTCATGATCGCCGCCATGCCGATGGGCGAGATGGCTGGACCGATTACAGCATAAGCCAATACTCCACCGAGGATTTCCGCGACGCCAGACAGGCTTGCCCAACTGAAAGCGCGCAGGCGTGAGCCGGTGGCGGCATACACTGGCCCGGCGACGGCCAGTCCTTCAGGGATGTTATGGATGGCAACCGCTAAGGCGATGCCCATGCCTAACTCCAGATCGGCGCTGGCGGTAACATAGGTGGCGATCCCTTCGGGGAAGTTATGCAGGCTGATCCCCAAGGTGAGCAGCAGAGCGGTACGCTTCAGATTACGCGGTGCGCTCCGGCCGAGTGGAACCATGTCATGCGCGTGGTTGTGTGGCAGTAGTCGATCCAACAGAAAATAGCCCACCAAACCGAGAACGAACATACCGTATCCCAGCAGAGGCGGCATACCCGGCGTAGCTAATGCCGCCGGAAGCATCTCCATCAGAGAGATCAGCAGCATGATCCCGGCGGCGAAACCAAGCGAGAAAGCCAGCACCCGGTTAGATGGCTTCCGGCCGATAATCGCGAGCAGGGCACCGACGGCCGTCGCGGCGCCGGCGAGCAGCGTCAAGAGCAGGGGAAGGGACATGAGCACACCCTCATCAAAGATGATAATGATTTTCATTATTTATGATGTGTGAACAAAAGTAAATATTGGTGATCGTGTTATACGCAATCCCACCGATTGTCTGTGCCTATTCTATTCTTGTCGGAGAGCGCGCTATGCGCATCCGTTTCGCCGCAGGTCCGCTTCGACGACGGTTTGTGAGGAGTATGGCGATGCACGATGCCCCAATGCCCGCCCTGTTTCTGGGGCATGGTAGTCCGATGAATGCCTTGGCTGAGACGCCCTTTAATGCATTGTGGCGACGTCTGGGTAGTGCGTTGCCACGCCCGCGTGCCATCGTGGTGATCTCCGCTCACTGGTGTACCGAGGGGCTGTGGGTCACGGCGATGTCCCATCCGCCTACCCTGCATGATTTTGCCGGCTTTCCGACGCCGCTTTCTGCGCTGAACTACCCGGCACCGGGGAGCCCGGCGTTGGCGCGTGAGTTGCAGACGTTGCTGGCGGCGGATTTTCCATTGGCGTTAGCGCAGCAGGCGTGGGGCTTGGATCATGGCGCCTGGAGCCTGTTACTGCATCTCTATCCGCAGGCTAACATTCCGGTGGTGCAGCTTAGCCTGGATCTGACGCGTTCAGCGGCCGACCATTATCGCTTAGGGCAGCTGCTGGCACAGTTACGGCGACGCGGCATCCTGTTGTTGGGAAGCGGAAATGTGGTGCATAACCTGCGTACCTTACGTTGGCAATCGGTCGCCTCTCCCTATCCCTGGGCGTTACGTTTCGAGCGTTTCGTGCGGGATAACTTGTCGCAGCAAAGCGCTACGTCGCCGCTGGTGCAATTTGCACGCCACCCGGATGCGACACTGGCCCATCCGACGGTGGAGCATTTCTTGCCGCTATTAACTGTACTGGGATGTTGGGATGGGCGAGAGCGGCAACAGGTGTTCGATCTGGGGATCGTGATGGGCTCGTTGAGCATGTTGTCGCTACAGATCGGTTAAGGGCCAGAAAGAGGCTAGGAGACATTTGAGCCGGAGAAAGTCAGCCATAAGCGCTGAGTTCGTGACAACGAAACAAGTAAAAATAACAGAGATAACTAAGAGATAAGACAGAGGAGAAAGCATCGAGGGAACAACAGAGAAGTGGTGC